>NZ_FULE01000092.1 GCF_900163965.1 Vibrio ruber DSM 16370 | reverse complement strand
TAAAGTTTTTGTGACACCGAAGTGTCGGCTCAATGAATACTGCTTTTTGTCTCTGCTTAAAAGCAGAAGCAAAAAGTGACATTACATAAGTAATGTTGAATTGACTGTGCTCTTATTGAATAACAGTTGCCTGCATCCAACTTGATTTGGTCACTCGATTCATTGATAAAATCTTTTTGGATATTTATCGACGAGTGCCCACACAGATTGATTGGTCTATATTGTTAAAGAGCGATTCTTCTAAACGTTCTCCGTTCGAAGAGGCGGTCATTCTAGCGAGATAAATCTTGGTGTCAAACACTTTTTTTCAGATTTATCTGCCTTTCTTATAACCTTGTTAACGTAGCTCAAATTCCGTAGAAGCCTTGCCTGTCAACGAGAGCGCATTATAGAGATCCAGTTCACATCCGCAAGTATTTTTTTACAAAAAATGCAAAAATACCGGTTAATCGCTGAATAATCCTTCAACAGCTTATTTATACCCATTTACTCAAAGATAAATCACAAGTTATCCACAGAATTATCCTTTTGAGGTATTCATGAAAGATAAAAAAAGCTGCAATCGCAGCTTTTTTCATTCAATGAAGATTAAATACCGGAACCATCGGCTTCGCCATCATCTTCATGAAGACCACACTCTCTTTTCAGACCAAAAAAGCGTGTCTCTTCTTCTGACATGCCCGGTTCCCATTTTCGGGTCGTGTGCACATCACCGATGGAGAGATAACCTTCATCCCATAATGGATGATAAGGTAGATCATATTCTTTCAGATAATAATGAACATCTTTATTTGTCCAGTCGATGACAGGCAAAAATTTAAATACACCATTTTGGACTGCAAGCACCGGTAGATTGGCACGAGACTTCGATTGCTCGCGACGTAATCCTGAGAACCAAGTCCCAACTTCCAGCTCTCTCAATGCTCTTCGCATTGGCTCCACTTTATTGAGGTAATTATATTTCTCAATCCCTTCTACATCCTGTTCCCATAATTTCCCGTAACGCGCTTCCTGCCACGCGGGCGTCAACTCTGCACGATAGATTTTCAGGTTCAGATTCAATCTTTCCGTCAACTGGTCAATGAATTGATACGTTTCAGGAAACATATATCCCGTATCAGTCAGGATAACCGGCACATCATTTTTGACTTGAGAAACCATATGTAGCATCAATGCAGCTTGAATCCCAAAGCTAGAGGATACTGCCAATGTTCCTTGTAGGTTCTCAAACGCCCAAATGATCCGTTCTTGCGCCGACAAACTTTCCAGATACCCGTTCAATTCAGCCAAGTGAAGCGACTGCTCCACTTTGGTCATGTTGAGTAACTCAGAAAGTTGTGGCCGATATAGCACACTATCAGGCATAAAAATCCCTCTTTGAGACCACGACTTCTTCAATGATTCCGCTGCGAATCACAAAATCACCGAAACATTCGCCGTCATTACGCTCTGTCGCCCAACGCCCTACCAGTTGGTCGATCTCCGCCAATATTTGTTGTTCAGTAATATTTTCCTTATACATTTTCGGAATTCGAGTTCCGGCCCGATTTCCGCCGAGATGCAAGTTATAGCGTCCCGGAGCTTTTCCGACCAATCCAATCTCTGCGAGCATGGCGCGACCGCATCCATTCGGGCAACCGGTCACCCGTAAAATGATGTTCTCATCTTCTCCTAACTGATGTTTCTCCAGAATGCCTTCAACATCTGTCACAAATTCCGGCAGGAAACGTTCAGCCTCAGCCATTGCGAGTGGACACGTCGGAAATGACACACACGCCATTGAGTTCTTACGTTGCTCGCTCACACCATCGTCCATCAGGCCATGTGCTCGGGCAATCAATTCAATCTGTTCTTTTTGGTCGGCTGTCACACCGGCAACGATCAGATTTTGGTTCGCCGTCATCCGGAAATCACCTTGATGGATTTTCGCGATCTCAGCAACACCTGTTTTTAATGGCTTGCCTGGATAATCCAGTAACCGACCGTTTTCAATAAAGAGAGTCAGATGGAATTTGCCATCAATTCCTTCAACCCATCCGATGCGATCACCACGGCTAGTGAATTCATAAGGTCGGCTCTCTGCAAAGTTGACGCCGGCTCTTTTTTCAACTTCAGCCTTAAACACATCAATACCAACACGATCAAGTGTGTACTTGGTCTTCGCGTTTTTCCGGTTAGAGCGGTTTCCCCAATCTCTCTGCGTCGAAACCACAGCGGCTGCGACATCCAATGTTTTTTCCAGCGGAATGAACCCAAAATCATCGGCACGACGAGGGTAGGTTGATGTATCCCCATGCGTCATCGCTAGGCCACCACCCACCAGCACATTGAATCCAACCAACTTGCCAGCTTCCGCGATCGCAACAAAATTTAAATCATTGGCGTGCACATCAATATCATTATGTGGTGGAATGACAACCGTCGTTTTAAACTTACGAGGCAAATAACTACTGCCCAGAATCGGCTCTTCGTCCGTCGTTTCCAGTTTTTCGCCATCAAGCCAGATTTCTGCATAAGCCCGAGTTTTCGGCAGTAAATGCTCACTGATTTTCTTCGCCCATTCATAAGCTTCCTGATGAAGCTCAGATTCAACCGGGTTCGATGTACACAATACATTGCGGTTCACATCACCGGCAGTAGCGATTGAATCAATGCCGATTTGATTGAGGGTCTGATGCATCAGTTTGATTTTAGGCTTAAGCACCCCATGAAACTGGAAGGTTTGCCGGGTTGTCAGACGGATACTGCCATACATAGTGTGCTCGGTCGCAAATTGATCGATAGCGAGCCATTGCTGTGGCTGAATAATCCCACCGGGCATCCGTGCACGAAGCATCACATTATGTAGCGGTTCAAGCTTCTGTTTAGTTCGCTCAGCCCGAATGTCACGATCATCTTGCTGATACATACCGTGAAAACGAATCAACTGGAAGTTATCCGCCGTAAATCCGCCAGTTAACGGGTCTTGAAGATCTTGTGTGATCGTTCCACGTAAAAAGTTACTTTCTCGTTTCAGGCGCTCGTTATCAGACAATGGCCCCAACACTTGCCCTAATACTTCTTGGTCTTTGTTTTCTTGATTTGCACTCATTAGTAGACATCCCTTTGATAACGCTTCGCTTTACGGAGTTCATTGACGTATTCTTCAGCTTGTTCCCGACCAAAGCCACCTTGCTGTTCGGCAATGGTAATCAAAGCTTCATGAACATCTTTCGCCATATGGGTTGCATCACCGCAAACGTAGAGATAAGCGCCATTTTGGAGCCAATCCCAAACCTGTTCGGCTTTTTCCAACAGACGGTGTTGAACATAAACTTTTTCAGCCTGATCGCGGCTAAAGGCAACATCCATCTGAGTTAAAGCCCCTGATTTCAGATATTTCTGCCACTCAACCTGATAGAGGAAATCCTGTGTGAATGTCCGGTCACCGAAGAACAACCAACTCTTACCGGCAGCACCACGGTTATCTCTTTCCTGAATAAAGCTTCTAAATGGCGCAATACCCGTTCCAGGACCTACCATGATGATCGCAGTATCATCATCCTGAGGAAGTTTGAAGTTATTATTATGCTCAATGAAAACGTTGACGTTTTCTCCTTCTTCAAGGCGATGAGTCAAAAATCCGGAGGCACCGCCCTGACGGGGTTCGCCATTTTGATCATACTCAACCACCCCAACCGTCAGATGAACTTCTTCATCGACTTCACTTTGACTGGATGCAATCGAATAAAGACGCGGGGTCAAACGGCGCAATAATCCCACTAGCTCATCAGCCGATAACTGCACAGCAGCTTGTTTTAACACATCAATAATCTGTGTATGGGCTGAATACTCACGCAGTTTATCTTTGTCTTCGATGAGTTCTTTCAAGAATGTCGATTCAGATAGTTCTGCCAGCCGAGTAATAAACTGAGGATTGGAGGAGGTGATTTCAAACTGATGAATTAAAGCACTGTGAATCGAAATACTTTCACCATCAACATCGACACTCTCCACACCAGATAACCCCACACAATTGAGAATCTGACGGGATAACTCCGCATCATTTTCATACCATACACCTAGCGCATCGCCTGGTTGATATGTGATTCCGGAACCTTCAAGATCAATTTCGATATGACGCACATCTTTTCCCGAATCGCGCCCGGTAATTTTCTGATTGGTCAAAAGCGTAGCAGTGTATGGTTTCAGCTTCGTGTATTCAGCAGACGTACTTCCCGCCGGTTGAACCGGTAACGGCACCACTTCGCCTTGTCCTTCTGACATCGATTCTTTCAGAATTCCCAATGCTTTTTGACGCCACTCGGCAGCCGGAGCGTCATAGTCCACATCGCAGTCAACCCGCTCCAAAAATGGTTTAGCCCCCAATTTAGAGAGAAAAGCATCAAAGTCTTTACCGGTCTGGCAGAAAAACTCATAGCTTGAATCACCCAGGCCAATCACGCCATACTGTAGATTCTCTAGTTTCGGGGCTTTTTTCGACTGTAGAAACTCATGTAGCTCAAGGGCGTTATCAGGTGCTTCGCCTTCACCGTTAGTTGAAGCTACGATAACAACATGGGTTTCTTTGGCCAGGTCTTTACCTTTGTAATCACTGGCATCAAAAATCTGTACTGGTAACCCTTGCGCCTGAGCCTCATGCTCCAGTGCTTCTGCAACCCCTTTGGCGTTGCCGGTTTGGGAAGCATAAATAATGGTGAGTTTATCGGCTGGTTTTGCTGCCGTGAGCGGAGTAAGAGTCGCACTGGAAACTTCTCCGGACTGAGATTGACTCAACCCCCAGAAATATCCGCTTACCCAAGCTAATTGCTGTGGCGACAATTGTGAAACCGTATGTTGCAACTGACCAAGCTGCGTATCGCTGAGTGGGCTTGAAAATAAACCACTGTTGTTAGAACTATTGTTATTCGCTGAAGACATCGTCACGACTTCCCTATTCATTGCATGACGATAGAGTAACCAAGCTCACTAATAACAAGAAAGAATAGATGAGAATGTTTTATAACTTTTGGGAGTAAGAAAGGCTACAGCTCCAGTTGGGAGTAAGAAAGGCTACAGCTCCAGAGATTCGATTCTGACTTGTTTAAAACCGACATCCATTGCTGATTTAGAAGCGAGATCTAAATTGGTGTAATGACACTCTTCGCCATCTTCGTCAGTTAACAGAATAAAAGATCCGTCTGCGTGTTTGAATTCAACAATCCACATTCCGTTGTCAGAAAAAGGCTCGACAATCGCTTCCACCAGAAGGTTTCCCCGATATAGGGCTTTCAGTTCTTCAAGCGACATCTTTTATCCCTCCATGTTGATCCCCAACACGCTCTTTCATCATGGGAGATGATGGTCGAAAAGTTAAGCTTTTCTCAATAAATAGAAAAAAATAAAATATAAAGCCAAGCACTAATAACCAAAGGAAATATTAATCAGGTCAGTTTCTTCCATAACCAGACGCCAAGCATAATTAAGAGCAACCAAGGCAGCATCTTAATAAACATAGCGAACATTCCAAACGCCAAAACAAATAAGAATGACAAGCCAATCGACAACAGGACACCAAATAACGTCACACCCGTAAAAAATAGCACGCCTGCAAAGATCAACAAATACAGCACTTCAACCATCATAGTTTTCCTTTATTTTTCCAGCTTTATTTTCTATGAGTAAGCAGAAATCAGGCCAACTTAACACAGCCTGAACCCACTGATTTTCCGAGACTCAGAGTGACTCTATGCCAAATCGTTCACCGGCAATTGGTCAATCTGACGAATCTCAGGTCAGATTTACACATTTAAAGATTCAGGGATTTTCAATAGTGCGGTCTGAATCACTTCGATTCCTGCGCCTTTTTTATGCGCGTTCTCACTAATATAACGACGCCATTGCCGGGCACCGGGCATATTCTGAAACAGCCCGATCATGTGACGAGAGATGTGTCCGAGATAAGCGCCTTGCGATAATTGCGATTCGATATAAGGATACATCTCTTCGACAACCTGAGAACGCTTCTTCACCGGCGTTTCCAGGCCAAAAATCTGTTGATCCACTTCTGCCAGCAGATATGGGTTCTGATATGCTTCGCGACCGATCATCACCCCATCAAGTTGTTTAAGATGCTCTTTCGTTTCTTCAAGGCTTTTGATGCCTCCATTAACAGCAATCTGTAAATGGGGGAAATCTCGTTTCAGCTGATAGGCTCTGGGATAATCTAACGGTGGAATTTCCCGGTTTTCTTTTGGGCTCAGACCATTCAACCATGCTTTACGTGCATGAATCGTAAACTGTTCGCAGCCACCTTGTTCAGCAACAATTGTGACGAAATCGGTCAGAAACTGATAAGAGTCCTGCTCATCAATACCGATTCTTGTTTTCACGGTCACCGGGATATCAACTTCTGCTTTCATCGCAGCCACGCATTCAGCAACCAACTGAGGCTCAGCCATCAAACACGCCCCAAACCGGCCATTCTGGACGCGATCTGACGGACAACCGACGTTGAGATTAATCTCATCATAGCCACGTTCAGCAGCCAATTTTGCACAAGTCGCCAGATCCTGTGGATTCGAACCACCCAATTGTAAGGCAACCGGATGCTCCTCATGGTTATAAGCCAGAAAATCGCCTTTTCCATGAATAATCGCCCCCGTCGTCACCATCTCGGTATACAACAGCGCCTGCGAAGTCAGCAACCGATGGAAGTAGCGACAGTGCCGGTCAGTCCAGTCGAGCATGGGAGCTACAGAAAATCTGTTGGCCTTAAAACTACTACTCATTACTGCAACCCCTTAATTTTACTTACATTAATCATTATTTTGAATTGCTCTCAAATACCTTGAAATGGCCTCAATTACTTGTTATAGATCCCCCCATAGGTTCCCTTTTCAAAAGGGGTTACCAAAAGGAGAACAACGTTGGCATATTTCAATATTGAACGCAGAACACTAAACAACGGTGAATCACGCTATAAAGCAACCGTGTTTGTCAAAAAGAACGGGCGCATAGTACACCGAGAAAGTAAGACCTTCAAAAAAAAGGCACAGGCAAATACCTTTGGTAAGAATCGAGTTGCGGACATAGAGACTAATGGCCTCAACTCGGCAAAAACTTGCACTATCGGAGAACTGATTGATCTTTATATGAATGATAAAGATTTGTATGACAAAGACGGGAGGACGAAACAATATTGTATTCGACTCCTCCGTGACTGTGATATTTCAAAAATCAACACTGACTCATTAAAGGTCAGTGATCTAATCACTCATTGCCGGAACAGACGAAATGCCGGAGCAAAACCCGCAACACTAAGTCATGATATTTCCTATCTGAAAGCAGTCATGAAAAAAGCGCACCCAGTATTTAATATTGATGCAAATGTTGAAATCTTTGAAGACGCATTCATCATTCTGAAAGATATGGAACTCATCGGTAAAAGTGAAAAACGTACCCGACGGCCAACAACAAACGAACTGGATAAACTTAGGGAAGCCTTAGCACAGCGTCAACAACACCACGCAAACACTATTCCTCTGACTGATATTCTTGATTTCAGTATTCTAAGCTGTATGCGTATCAGTGAAGTCTGTGGTTTGAAGTGGCAAGATCTCAACATAGAACATAAAACCGTTCTGGTTCGAGATCGCAAAGATCCCCGTAAAAAGCAAGGAAATCACATGCTCGTTCCTTTGTTAGGCGGTGCTTTTGACATTGTGATGAAGCAACCTAAAAACAAGGAACTTATCTTTCCTCATAATCCACGTAGTGTAAGTGCAGCGTTTCAAAGAGTAAGAAACAAACTCGGTATAGAAGATTTACGCTATCATGACTTAAGACGCGAGGGAGCAAGTAGACTATTTGAAAAAGGTTACTCAATTGAAGAAGTAGCTCAAGTTACTGGACATAGGAACTTAAACACGTTGTGGACTGTCTATACTCAATTGTATCCTCATAAATTGCATGAAAAAAACTCAGAATAAAAGTTATTTTTATAATTATTTGTTCGCATCAGTGTGAAGCATGTAACTTTACATTACATTAAGAAACTAATAGAGTAATCAGAGTTAATTGACTTTATTGATGGTGGTTTCATTTAGTGGCTGATTCATACTTAGAGATACAACATGAGATTTTTGTGTCTGTCGCAGAGCAATTAAGCCAACAGTTTCCACTTAATTTATCATTAACAACAATGAAAGAAGCTGTTACTGAACAAGATTTACAAGATCTTAAGAAAAAAGGTCTAATAACTTGGGATCTCACACTTAAAGTGGGAAAGACTACAACTCCCGTAAGTAACCCCGAGCATATGGTTGTATGTGTCGCGTATTATGGAGATGGTATAGATGGTTACTATTGCGCAGGATACGCACTAGGATGTATTAGTAAAGATAACAGTAGCTTAGAAATCAACTTTATAGAAAAACGAAAAGATGCTAGTACGGATTTATGCTATCAGTTTTTACCTATTATGATTGAAGCATTTACAGCGTATGGTCTATATTTAAATCAGGAGAATATGTCTTCTGTTGATAAAATAGTTCTAGTTGGACCAATTGATGGTGTAAAAAAGTACTATAAAGATCAAGGTTTTAAATTAGTTTCAGAATACTATAAAGGTGAGGAAGCAATGATTAAAAGCATGGATAAATAAACAATTGTATTTTTATTATACATGTTTATAATTCACTCCCTATACTCGTTATTAGATAACGAGCACCCTGCAAGGGGTATATCAAGAGAGGTTACTATGAAAAAAGATAAGGCTATAAGAGGTAATGCAAAGTCATTTGTGGCTTCGCTATATGCAGGCGGTAAAAGACCGTGTGAGCGTTTTGGCCTATCATGGGATTCTCTTTCAAGGTTAGAGCGGAAAATCCCTTCAATCACTTGCAAAAGTGAAGATGAAGGTTGCAAAATTGCCTAGTAAAGAATAAAAGAAGAGGGACTTTAAGAAGTCCCTTTTTTTATGTCTAAATGAATCACATCCTCTGTCCTGACCAGACCACTTCACCAATAATTTCAAAATCATTGCTTGTGATCTCTTCTTTGCTCAATTCCCACTTCTCATAATTACTGTTATCACTCACAACACTCAACCCGTTTTTTGAGAACTGCAAACGCTTGACCATTAACTGACCGTCGAAGCGGAAAACATAGATCCCATCACCAGAGTATTGCTCAACACGATTCACCATAACTAAAGAGCCGTTTTTCAAGGTCGGGTACATGCTGTCCCCCTTTACCGGCATCAAAAAGATATGTTTTGGATTCACACCTAGTTCATTATTAATAAATGATTCACTGAAAATAATATCTGATGACTTTTCTTCACTGATAACTAATTCACCATATCCAGCGCTAACGGCTTGCTCATAAAAATCTAGTTTCATATAACCAGTAGGAGGTAAAGCTTCACCAAGTGAGGACATCTGCTGTGCTTTTAGAAAAATTTTCTCAGGAATTTTATCTCTTTCTTTCCACGTATAAATCGTTTTTGGTGACACCCCTAAAGCCTTTGCCAAATCTGGGTTCGTTGTAGTTTTTGTTAATCCCTTTAGCTCCGCTAACTGTTCATTAATGTTCTTCATTTGATGAATCCCGTTCTTCAATTGGGGTTGAAAAGTTTTTATTTTTCCTCATAATTACCTCAATTGATAATGAGGACTTTTGAGGTTGTTTTAATTGCCTCTAATTTCCTCAATTTTACCACATGAGAGAAATATGAATACCACTTTTGCATTACTAGCTCGATTTGGATCCACCACTATTGCATTAAAAGACATTTCACAAGAGTTCTTCGGTATTACTCCGAAGACAGCAGAGCAACGAGCCAAAGCTTGTGACTTTCCAGTTCCTACTTTCAAGCTTAGAGATTCAGAACGTAGCCCGACACTTATCAAGATTGAAGACTTAGCAAGCTATATCGAGCAGCGATATCAGGAAGCTAAAAATGAGTGGCAACTTGTGAATGAGTAACTGACATGAAACACGAAATTAAATACCGCAATAGCATGACGGGCGGCATAGTCTGTCAAGTCGGCAACATCAGTATCTTCATTGATGAAATCAAACGAATAAACGGGGGCGAATGGCTCGCGCTGCATTCTTTTCACGGTGACATTATCGGTATGGCGGAAGGCCAGCAAGCGGATGATATCGAGGCGCAATTCAATGGATGATGTGAGTTATACCCTACCCAAGGGGCACAACTCCGATTATCTGGCACCTTATCACAAACCCTGTCCTGACATGGTCACCGGTGCCGCGATGACGGAGCAGCAACGTAAACGAAACCTTTTCTTAATCCAGAAACTACGCGAGAAACACGGTTTAACGCCACAAAAATAATGAAATATACCGCTTCTTTTATTGGTCATCATATCAATCGCACTTTGCGTAAAAAACACCTGATTGACGTTTATCAGGTGCGCCCCGATTCGCCTTATCTCTCGGCAGCGCTTCGGCTGGCTGAGGCAAAGGGCGATCAGCACAATGCAGCCGAAAAAGACGCAGCAAAACGGGATACCTTCGAAAATGGCACCCCATTTTCACGCCACTTTATGCCCCGTCTGCCAAAAATCGTGCAGGAAGATATTCAGCACCAGATTTTCAGGCGACGTAAACGGGCAAACCCAACCCGTAAGAATATCGAATTAGCGGTCAATGATGCCGTCCGGCATGGCCTGAAATTCGCCCCGCTGATTGAGAAAAAATTTCCTTTTGTCGATGCCCGTAAAAATGCACCGGCACCCCCTGTCACACTCGGTCATCAAACGGTATCGCTCGATCATGACACCCTGATGAGTGATGAGCAGATTGAGCGCCTTGCATGGAATCTCACTAATGAATTCACCGCAATCATGGGCAGTGTGTCTATTGATGAAGCAACAGAAAACGGATACCTTGACGCATTACAAACGGCATTTTCAGCAATCAGTGATAAGCTGTTTCAGCTCCATATCAAGCCGCCACAAATCCGCAAACATCACGACAATATCCGAGAAGCCGAGCGTGAATTAGAGCGGGCGATCCGTCGTTGTCTCGATGTCGGTTATCTGGCGCGTAAATTCCGGTTTTTACGCACCCAATATATCGAATATTCACAAATCGCCCTTGATCGGGTCGGAGCCAGTCAGGGACAACGCAAATATATATCCCGTCGTTCGTTTGTCCGCTGGCGTCAGAAACAGGGCGAAGCTAAACGGTTTATTGAATCAATGGCCGTCTTCGACCCAGAGACCGGCACCGCCTTTGATTTAGAGGAAGTCGTCAAGCGTACTACCGCCAATCAGGAAAACCGTCGCGTTGAATTAGTCGTCCGCTCCCGTGGTGATGAAGAGCGCGCGATTGATTTAGGTTATGAGGGCGTATTCATGACGTGGACACTGCCGTCCAAGTATCACCGCAATTCCAGTAAATGGAACGGCTGCACCCCCAAAGAAGCCCATCAGAACATCATGGCGCAATGGAAACGCGCCCGTGCCCTGTTCAAAAAACATGAGATTGACTGGTTCGGCCTGAGAGTAGCCGAGCCGCACAAAGACGGCACACCCCACGCACATCTGTTCTTATACGTTCATCCCAGCCAGAAGGCTGATTTTGTCCGTATCTGTGAATCCATTGCCTGTGAAGAAGACAGGGACGAGTTAATCAGTGGTGGCCTGTTTCACAAATCCCACCGGATTAAAATTGAATACAGCGATCCGGCCAAAGGCACCGCAACCGGCTACATCATCAAATACATTTCAAAAAACATTAACGGCTCACACATGCCGGAAAATGATGCCGAAGAGTCGGCATTCTCTGCCCGTGCGTGGGCTTCAACCCACCGGATCAAACAGTTTTCACAGTCCGGCTCTCCTGCCGTGGGTTTGTGGCGGCAATTGCGACGGGCAAGCGCGGTCGATACCGCCTTTGATGAAGAGTTGGAAACCTTGCGTGACCATGCCGATCAATCCCGTTGGAAAGGGTTTTGTGAGTTGGGCGCAAAAGCCAAGCTTGCTTATGAAGAAAACTTCAACAAATACGGGGATACCGTCAAACGGGTTATTGGTGTGAACTGGCTCGGAAAAATCATTCAAACCTGCGCCACCCGTTACAGTCTCGTGAAAAAGAAGGACGTCCAGCGTTTGCAAGAAGCGCGGCGCGCTTCCCCTTGGAGCACTGAAAATAAGTGTAACCCTTCCTCAGAAAAGGAAATTTCAACGCTTGAAAAAGCACTCATTGACGCCACCGGATGGAGTGTCAAAGGCGTTCAGTGTCTGATTGTCCCGTTGATGCGCGGGGCAAAGATAGCCATTGATCGTTATGTCTCCCTGAAACTCAGCAATCACCGATTAATCACCCTTACAGACAGGTAAACATGAGCAAACTACAAACGAAAACAACCCAATTACTGGAAGAAATGGACACCGAAGCACAAGCCTATAAGCCCCCGTTAGGGTTTGGCTTTATCAAGCCGTGGCTGACCAAAACCATTTGGTTATTGAAAGCATTCAATCACCGACTCACAACACTTGAAGGAGAGATAAAGCATGACTGAATCTGATGATATTCTCGGGTATGTGGTTTGTCATACCTGCCAAAATCCCAAAGCCATTAAGCAAGGCAAAGGGAAACGCTCGGCCTTTGTTCACGGTCGCTGTGATTGTGGTCCCGATACCCGAACCGGCAAAGCAGCCCAAGCAGAAATGAAAGCCTTTCAGCCCCTTGAAACGGTTCAGGCTCAGATTGACGAAATGAGCCAACCGGAGCCGCAACCGGAATCATTGCCAATCCAGACGGAAAAACAGACGGAAAGTAATCCCAATCCAGAGCCAAAACCAGAAACACAATCAAAGCCAATGACGACCCTCGCCTGTATGGGATTAGGGGGTGCTTTAGGCGTGGTGTTCGGTGGTCTGATTAAAGCAATCAAGGTGGTCTCTTAATGGAAAATCTGACGGAATATTCAGAAAACGAAATACCAAATGATGACGGTCTGGAAACCCATTCAAAAGCGGATGAAGATGCATTACTGAATGAAATCACCGAGCAGGATTTTAACCCTGATGAAGCTGTTGCCAAAACCGATCCTAAAGAAGCGGCAGCACTGGCAGCAGGCGAAGCAACTTCAATGGCTGTCATCGGTGTCACTGAAGAAGTGATCCGGCAGTTCGTACACAAAGATTTCATGTTTGATGAAGCGCAGGTCAAAGGGGTGGCAGGGGCTGCGGCTCCGCTGTTCGTCAAATACGGGGGTGAGCTTCCGCCTTGGCTTGTCCAGTACAAAGAAGAGCTGACCTTTGTCATGGCTGCGGGGGCGCTCGGCTTTTCATCGTATCATCAGGTGAAAGAGCTTAAAGCCCTTGACCGAGCTAAAGAAATCCAAGCGGCCAAAGAAGACGGAGCGCCAGACCATGCAGCCGATTAACCCCAATAATGCGCTGCACAATGGTCATGTCTATGCGGTCGGGATGAGTGGCAGCGGTAAGACCTCAGCCGCAAAGAAACTCTTTATCCGTGCAACCGATCAAGTCGCTATCTTTGATCCGGTTGGCGACTATACCGGCACGCTGGCCGGTCGTGTCGTTCGGGGATATGACAATATCAAAGACTTTGCCACCGCCATGATTGCAGGGCGTAAAACACAGCAAGGGTTTAAAATTGCCTATCAACCCAAGCATGAAACCACCGTCAAAGACTTTGACCGCTTTTGTCGGGTGGTTTGGGGCTGTGGCAACGGCAAACATCCAAAGCCGCTAAAAATCATCTGTGAAGAGGTTGCCGAGCATAGCGAGAATGCGGGGAAAGCCACCGGTTATCATGGCAAAATTTTGCGGCTGGGTCGCAAGTTCAATCTGCATTCGATCAACCTGTTTCAACGGGGTCAGGAAGTGTCGAAAACCATTATTGATAACTGTCAGCGCGCCTGTGTGATGATGCAGAAGACCCATACCAGTGCGCAATATTTAGAAAAAATGACCGGCATATCAGCCGATGAAATCGACCGGTTAAACCCGCTTGAGTACCTGCTTCAGGATGGAAAAGCCTACCAGAAAGGTGCGATCCGATGGTGAAATGCGACTCAAATCACATTTATTCTAAACCGGATTCACAATCGGGTTAGGAATCGATTGTGAATCGTGTGCTTTGATACAGACCGCCTAATGTTGGGCGGTTTTTTATTGGAGCAAAAATGAAGTTATCCGCAAAGAATATCGCTGTGGTCGGCCTGATTGCCGCAGTGGTTGCCGCTGGCGTGGTCTGGGCGTCAAATAATGTTGATTCTGTTGAAGACGCGATCGGTTAAGGGGAGAGCGTATGAATTCAGTGATGCGACTTAATTCATTTACGGGCGTTGCCTACGGGGAAAAAGCCTCAATGGTTATCCCGACCGGCCCCGTTTATGAAGAAATCTTTCTTGAAACCAACCTGTCACCAGAGCAGATCAAACGGGTTTCGATTACTTTAAACGGTGATGAAATCATTGTCCTTGACGGAAAGTTAATGAAATCCCTTGAAGCCTACAAAGGGATGCCGTCGATTGATGGTTTTTATCATATTCCGCTGGCTGACATTACCGCCAAGACTAAAAACGGGATGCGTTACACCGCCCTTGTGACTGAGGCCGGAGACAATATTATCCTTGAAGTAGAAATTGCACCGGATGCCAGCGGCAGCGCGCCGGGCGTCGTGCTCAAAGGTCATGCGACGGTCTCCCCTGCACAAGGGGTGCGTATTGTTGTACCGCAAATCAAAAAGCAAACCATGCAAGCAACATCGACAGAGAATGAGTTTCTTGATTTGGTCTCCAGCCCGCTGTTGCTGGTTCGTCGGATGCATTTCTTGTCAGAAACTGTGAACTCACTCGAAATTCACCGCGATTATATCAAAGTGTATGACACAACCCGCGCAGTTGAGACGATGCGCGCCAAACGCAATCGTCGATTCTGGCAATCAGGGATGTATCACTTTGACCCGATTATGCGCGGTTATTTCATTGATGAACTGTTCCAGACAGCGCACACCAACGAGTTGAAATTCACGGTGAAAACCGACAGTGCTGTCGGCTCGATCCCGATCATTGTTGAGTCCGTCAAGATTGTTCGTCCTGACCTGATCAAGTAAGGGGGCAATCATGGCGTTCTTAGATGATTTAAGTAATTTTGGCTCCGGCTTGCTCGATAGTGTCGGGGAAGGCTTCGACAACCTTGTCGGAGCCGCAACCAGTGATAACAGTTCGGTCAACGCCAACACGCAACCACAGGCAACCCATCAGGCCGATGATAACGGCAACAAAGTCACACCGGCACCACAAGGCAATGACAAAACCCTCCTGTATATCGGGGGCGGTCTGGGTGCCTTACTCCTGATTGGGATTGTGGTCATGGCGGCTAAAAAATAGGGGGTAACAATGCCATTACCATTGATTTATCTGATCCCCCTTGCGACAGGGGCGTTAGGGTTCGGGGGCGGCTTCTGGGCTGGCTCCGGTGTGGGGAAGTTAGTCAAACTGTCAGCGATTGGGGGCGGATGCTATCTCGCTTACCGGCTGGTTAAGGAGATGAAATGATCCCAACTCTCACAGGCGGACTGACCAACTCCGGCACCATGCCGATTAATGCGGGCGGTGGTGCTGCCGGTGATGCAACAGCAACCGCCAGAAATAGAATCGGGGGTATCACCAACGGAGCGATTAATTTTAGCGGCAGTGCGGGACAGCGTTTGATGCAAAACCTGCCGATGCTCCTTGTGATTGCTGCGATTACGTTTGTGGTGGTGAAGAAATGAAATTGACGCTTATCCGCCCGAATCGGGCTGACATCAAAGCACAATTGGCGTTGCTTCGTCCGGCTTTCAATCGTGTTCCGGATGCCAAATATGAGTATGCGTTTTGCTGTGATTCGGTCGCCTGTAAACGCGCCAGCTTTTACCAGTTAAAAGGGAAAGGGGTTGCGGTGCGCTTCGTCGGCTATGTGACCGAGCATAACGAATATCTGATTCTGGCGCTGACCGGCAAGGGACTCAAACAAGCAGCACCCGTCATCATTGATGCGGTTCGCTCTCAGGGGTATCAATGCGTGAAATATCACACGGTGCGTCAGGGCATGACACGGATCTTAAAACGATTTGGTTTTGTTATCACTGAAACTCATGGTGATGAATCAGTCTTGTGTCTGCAATTTACAGGGGGTGATTAATGGGCGGTGGCGGAAAGTCAAGCAGCAGTAACACGACCAATACAACTACCGTCAGCGGCACCAATGCGGTACAGGGCGATAATCTCGGGGTGATCCTCAGTGGTATTCAGGGCAGTGTCGGCAATATTACCGTTACCGATCAAGGGGCGGTCAATGCAGCAAAAGAGACCGCCAAACAAGCTCTTGAAACCAGTGCGGACACCACTAAAGAGGCTTTATCTTTCGGCAAAGACTCGCTGAAAGAAGCATTTTCATTTGGTGAAAAGTCCCTGTCCGCCAATAAAAGCGCCATTGATGCAATCAAGGCGGTTGCAAATCAGGCCAGTGAAAACACACGCACCGCCCTTGCCGTTGCAGATGCCGCCAAACAGCGCGAGCAAACCGGACTGGATAACAGTAGTTACCTGACTAAGTTTGCAATCGCGGCCTGTGTGGCCGGTGGTGTTCTGGGTGTTGTCGCACTAAGGGGAAAATGATGATTTTACAACCCAATACTGAAACCCCGATCTCTGTCGGGGGACGGGGAAAATATTTGATTGTCCGGTCAACGACGGCACCGGTTTTTATTTCTGCCGACGGTCTGAAACCGCAGCGGCTTGAATCCGGTGACCGGATTCAGGTCACTGAGTTTGAAAATATGTTTCTGACGCATCATTCACCCGACACCGTGAATTTTGACTATCAGATTTCAGACTTAGAGCACAAACCGGCCTCCACGTCGGGGCTGATTGTTCAGCGGATCATTGAGCCGTTGAAATTTAATGCAAAGGTCACGGTCACTGACGGGCAAAAAGTAGAACTGATTTCCCCATCTGCCATGACCACTCAGCCAGATATTGAAATTGCCGCTGGCGAAAAAGCCAGACTGACCACGGGCGGGTATCGTCAACTGACAATTCAGGTCATCAGTGATGAAGTCACAATATTACGTATTGGTGACTTCAATGTATCCAGCAACCGCGGCCTGATGGTGATGGGCAGTCAAAGCGCGGTTGGCTCGGTGTCACTGGATTTTACTGGGGAGCTGTACGCCTACAACGCGAGCACCACCCATGCCCGTCTGACCATTACGGGGGTGAAGTGATGAATATTATTAATCCTGTATTCAATCAACCTCAAAACGGTATTGATGACATCATCGGTCTGAGTGAAAAGCTCACCGCGCTGTCAGACAAAGATAAGCAGCTTGTCATGGATATTCTGAGCCTGAAAAATTCAGACCAGACCCTAGCAGAAAAAACACAGGCTCTAACCGCAAAAGATGCAGCGCTGGAAAGCATGATTGCAGATCTGGCAAGTTTCAGTCAGCTCCTTTGTGTCAAAAACATTCTGATCAATCCAAATTTTCAGGAAAAACAACGGAATTTCAACGGCCAGTGGTCAACTCTTGAAACGGGTCAGTATGGTTATGATTGCTGGTGTAAAACGGAAAACGGAATTGCTCAGATGGTTGAAAGCGGACAATACAAGCCGGATACCATTTACACGCTATCCGGTGAGAACATCACAACAGGACAACTGACCAGCCCCTCATCGGGGCACTGGCGGATTGATGTCCCGAGTGATGCCCGAAAAGTTGTTCTCAATGAGGGAGAGCGACCGCTTCCCTATCAGGAGCCAGACAGAGCACTCAACCGTTTTCGGTGCTGGGAACGTTATTACGATGTCGGCAGCAAAGTCAACGCGACGCTGACTGAAGTTGGCGGCATGCGCTGGGCATATATTGAAATCACCCTGCCGGTACAGATGCGCACCAAGCCAACCGCTGGATATAACAGTTATAAGGACTTCAACCCAGCCCCGAATATCGGTACGTGGTCAAGCGGAAAACGGGTTTATATCACCGGAAGAGCGACAGCCAGAGGGGCAGATCCGAGTGTTACCGGGCTGCGGTTTGATGCAGAAATCCCACTGGCATAAGGCCATAACCATGACACTGAAAGCAGTTTTAATTTTTATCGGAGCAGGAGGACTCACCTATATGCTTTATCGGGCAACTTTGCCGCGTGGCGTTCGTAACAATAACCCTCTCAACATTCGAGACTCTTCGAATAACTGGGAAGGGAAATCGGCACTCAACCGTGATAAAGAATTCGAGGAGTTCAAACATCCGGTCTATGGCTTTCGAGCTGGCGCACGGATATTCAGAAGTTACAGCCGCCAAGGGTATAAAACACTCAGTCAAATGATTTATCGGTTCGCGCCAGACAATGAAAATGACACCGCACTCTATGTGCAGCAAGTCAGCCAATGGACGGGGATTGCTCCGAATCAGACAATTGATGTCAATGATAACGACCAACTCGCCCACCTGCTTTATGCAATGAGCCGTAAAGAGGTCGGCAATTACTACGGCCTGAGCATGGCACAACAAGGGGTTGCAATGGCATGACAAAGCAAGACATGAAGCGGATCGCCCTGTCGGTTGCCGGTGCGATTCTGGCAGCGTACACCATCAAATATTTAAAGAAGAGTAAATTACTATGAGTGATTTTTTAAAACCGCCTCAGGCTATAAATCATTAAGTTAATAATGAATATCTTTTATTCGGTTAGTCTCACATAGAAGAGGAATAACGATCCTTCTTCCTTCCACAGAGAAAATGACCATCGTATTATCTTTGTTTTCATTCAGATGAGAATAAAAGTTTATGGCTAAAGGTGCAAAAGTTGGCGATATCGGAAGCGATCACGATGGGTTTCCGCCAACACCCATCACATCCGGCTCACCAACGGTGAAATTTGATGGTATTCCTGCGGCTCGTGTTGGCGATCCGCTGGCCGCTCACGATAAGCCCAAACATCCCCCGCATCCAAGAACAATTTCTTCGGGTTCATCAACAGTGATGATTGATGGAAAACCGGCAGCGATGTCCGGTTGCTCTATCAGTTGTGGTGGTGTCGTGAATGTTGGCGGTGGGACAGTCAATATCGGTGATGGGGCGGGTGGAACAGCGGCAAGTGCTCCGGTGATTATTAAGAAATCATATGATATCGCACTAGAACTACTCGATGAGCAAGGAAATGCACTTGAAATGACAGAGTTTCAGGTTGAAATGGCTGATGGGAAAAAGTTTACGGCAATTTCTGATAAAGCTGGTCTATCTAAAACATTCGGAAATAAAAGTATTCCACAAACAGCTAAAGTCAGTGTGCTCAACTCATGGTTAATTCGGGATGTATGATAATGGGACATAATATACAAACAACACCTAAAGAAAACACGAAGCCAGCCACGCTAAATATTCAATTGGATATTGGTGATTTTCTAATTCCCATTGTATATCCTGATTATTTAGTCCATATTCCAAAAGCTAACCAAGAAATTCTAGGTATAAAAATATTAGATGATAGAGAAGCTTTTGGACATGCGGGAGTATTAATAATTAATGGTAAAACTGGCGTGTCAAAGTATTATGAATATGGTAGATATGATGCTCTTGATAGAGGGATTGTCAGAAAGCCCAATATATCTAATGCAGTTGTTAAAAATGGAAGAGTTACAGAGTCTAGTTTGACGAAAATATTGAAAGAGCTTTCTGATAATTCAGGACAGCATGGAAGAATTGAAGCTGTAGTTTTTATTGGGGACTATTATTCTCAAGCTGAACAGTGGCTAACTGATCCTAATGGCCCTTATCGTGCTCCTGACAGAGAATCGTACAATGTTAGAAATTTTAACTGTATTCAATTTGTTTTAGACTTATTAGAGTCACTATCAATAGATACTCATTGGCCAGGGTTGATTTCTATGCCTGATGAAGAAATGGAAGAATTGCAAGAAGATTATCGAGATTTAAGATATAATCCAGAAACTAATAAAATATATGTGGAAGAAATAAGATGAAAAAAATAATTAAATTTATATTTCTTTTGTTTATCTTACTTATGATTGCTATATTTGTAGATATTAAGTTTAATCATAATGATTTGACATATATAGAAAATAATGTGTTAAAGCTAAAAGGGCATCCTGAATTAAAAGCTGTAGGTGGAAAAGCCTTTACTTGGTTTATTGATCTGAAAGGAAGTAAAGAAGAAGGATATAGTATAACTGCCTATGATAAGTCTGGCTATAATAATGGAACTTATAAAATAATAAACCCTAAAAAGAATGAAATAAAAAAGGAAAATATATCGTTATTTGATGGCGTGATGATCCGATTAAAAAATGGGGAAGTATTTGATATCGAACCTGTAAAAAACTAAATTCATAAATGATTATTAAGGCCTAGCAACTAGGCCTTATTGATTTCTAACGCTGAGGATTTTCTTGTTCATCAAATGTGATCAGATTATTGAGATAGACCAACACTTCTCTCAATTCGTTTAAATCTTCTTGCTTAGCGTAAGCAATCAAATCAATAAGATACAACCTTGCTGTATGGGGGAGGTCAAGACGAGAGGAATTATTTTCAGTCATATGAATTCTCGGAAGTAAGTTAAAATAACCCACCCTCCAAGGTTCCTAAGCTTGGAGTGGTGGACTGACACAAGGTTTAGGAACAACCGCACTTCCGGACGGCCTGACCGAAGTCAGCCTTGAGCAGCCCACCATAATTACGATGTGCTAAAATGGCGCACTAAAAGATAGTGCGCTGGAAGTGAAAAACGAGGTTCCTAAGCTCGGCACTGGATTTTGCCAGTGCTGCAACAGATTAGTATTGAATCAACTGAGAGTCAAATCGTATCCGCCACATGATCTTAATTCTAACTTTTTAATATATAAAGAATTATCAGATCCCCTATAGATCCCCTTAAACTGACCCAAACCACTGTTTATATAGACAGTACACCCCATCGAGCATGGGGGCTATGCTGAATCTACGACTTAATGACACATTAGCATTACTAGGTAACTGATTGTCTTGAAAAGATTTATCTATATTCTGTTTCTGGCTCATTCTTAACTGATCTCAACTATTTTTACTATTACATGCCCCCATATGTGTCCCTTAAAATATGGCGCACGTAATTCAAATTCCCTGATTTTAAAATAATGGCCAGCTTTACGATAGAGAAACGCAAAACCAGTAAAGGCATCATTCGCTTCCGCTGCACAGTCCGGGTCAAAAAAGGAAATGACGTAGTATACCGTGAATCCCGCACTTTCGGGAAACGATTCGATGCAAAAGAAGAATGGTGTACGCTATGAGCTCTCTATCTATACCCATTCTAGCTGTAGAAGCTCAGCGGCAGAAAAATTAAAGGGAACTCGCTAGAATCAATTAGGCGTCATAAAGCAGTTACAGTACAATCTCGTTTTTTATGAGAATAGTAATGCATAATACAATTACACGGAATCGCTAATATAAAACAATAAGGTAAGTTTAAGACGGGATATGCTCCTTTATCGTTCATGCTTAGCATAGTCGCGGAGAACAAAAAGTGAAGCATAATTAGGAACAACATTGAGATATATTAGATAACAACCTGACCTTATATAATACATCATCTATAGCTGAAAATATATGATTCTATAAATCGAAGAATTAACAGCCATATAAGTAAATCTATATAAGCAAATTCAATCCCTCCGATTATCAGCTGAATAGTCTATAGTAGATTAACATAAACAACCAAAAAATTAGAGGAAAAATAAATATATAATAAAATAGCACTATTATTGAAAATAATGCTCTTATACAAAAATCAATAAAACATAATCTCAATCATATATAATAATAAAAAATGAAATAACATTATAATTTTTATAGAATTACAACTTGTAGATAATATAAACTATTTATCATCTTCAAGCCTACTTTTTATATTATCATATAACACATTGGCTGCTTTTGAGCAGAGTTCCGTAAAAATAGCGACCTCACCCGGTGACATACATGATGCGACCTGCTCGGCCATTAAACTCCTACTAGATTCAGCGGCATTTAAAAAATTAAAACCTTTTTCTGTTAGCCGCGTCAGCATTTCCCTCTTATCGCTTTCACCAGATACCTGCTCAACAAATTGCTCATCTTTTAACGTGCGCAGAATCTTGGACATTTTACTGCGAGCAAACCCCAGCTTTTCACCAATTGCACTTGGTGTCATCGGCTGAAACTGCCGCAGAATGTCCAGCGTATCATATTGCGGCCAATTTATACCTTCTGGATTCATCAATGTGCGTCGTGCCATAAGGACACACTGCAAGTTGCCTAGCGCTTCTTCAAATTGCCTGTTTATTGATATTACCTGATCAGCATCACCAGCTTTTCTTTCATTCATTCATTTCGTCCCCTTCTTTTTCACACGTCAGTTTTTATAAATTTTCGTCATATTTATCACGCAAATTTTAACATGGCGATTGAATCTTGAAAAGTCATCACATTTTGTAAAAGGAGACGCTAAAGAATAAACTAAAAACATTAAAGTTATACGATTATTTGACAACATTGAACAATTATAACATTCTCTTATGAATTAAATATATCATCTCGATTTAAAACGTCTTCATAATCCACTAATTCACTTATCTTCCCATCACTGACATGAATAACATTCACGTAGGATAAGATGAATGTCTTTTTCTCAGGTAAAGTATACCCATTCAGTTTATATTCAATGACTGCAACATCAGGGTCATTCGTATAATGAAAATTTACATCCTGAATTGATGTAAAACATAATGGTGCCACACTGAAACCATTAGCGTAATGTAAACGGATATTTTCACGCCCGGTAACCACCTCCCGGCTGCGGCGAAATGGCATGGACAGGCGCCCTTCTGCCGTAAAAAGCTCTGCCAGACCGTCAGATGATTTTTTCATAACCGCCGCAATATATCTATCAAACAGTTCCATAAGCTTAATATGCTCCTCTTTTTATAAAACCGATAATGAATGATGACTTATAACAATTCGCCCTTACGCCTAAAATAGGTAATCATATTTTTAAAAGGTATTTCTGACAGTTCAGGAAAACTCACCCCCAACTGTTCAATACACTGAGTTGTCACTGGATTGCCGTACACATTATCCCCAGTATCCAGGGAGTTCTCGTTAAAAAGATGAATTAGTGATCCTAATGCTACCTCCTTCCCCTGAGTCACCCGTAATTCTAACTGCTTCATCCACTCATAATATGATGTAATTTCCAGTGAGTAGCCGAGAGAACGAATCGCCTGGTACACTGGTTCAAAGGTTGTACCATGAGGATGAAAAATATGGTAATTTTCACCTTTATCCAGCTCTGATTGAGCTAATGCTACTACCACATCAGCTACAAAATCGACGGGCAGAAGATCTGTGAATAAAGCTGATGGCTCAGGAGCCACCCCCATCTGGATATAACTTTTCATCTGCCGCCACAGGAAATCATCACTCTGACAGGCTCCGCTTCTGCTGTCTCCACCAATCCGCCCAATGCGAAAGATATTGGCATTCAGTCCCTGCTCCCGAGCCTGTATAACATAACGTTCAGCAACCCATTTGCTCTGAGTATACCCAATCGACAGGGCAGCCGGATAATCCGGAATATAATGTTCAACAATTGGCTGTTCTGGATAGTGAGGAGAAAAAACAGCGATCGTGGATAAATAGTGTAGTGATTTTCGGATCCCATCCCCACAAAAAGTCAGAATATTCATTGTCCCCTGAACATTTGACTGCTTCACTGAAGAATAAGAGAGCACGAAATTAATCTGAGCTGCTGCATGAAATACCGTATCAACTCGCTCGGACAGCCGGACATATTCCACTCGATTCAAACCTAAATCGGTCTGACCTATATCCCCCAAGCAGATTTCAACCCGGGAAAAATCAATCTCACCAGCAATGCCATACCGCGCAGCATTATCACGAAGGCGAGCAAGAGCGTGTTCATGCGTTCCGGCACGAACGAGGCAAATGATCGATGGCACTCCTGAATGCAGTAGTGCACGCAAAAGGTAGATGCCCAAAAAGCCAGTTGCCCCGGTGAGCAGAGTTTTTCCCAGAGCAACACGGCTACTCTCTTGCCAATGGATAGGTTCATAGCCATCTCGGACATACAAATCCTCCTCAGCTGGAACAGCATTCCTTTCATTGGCTAGGTAAGCATCGACCGAGGCAGCCATAGACGACAAGGTCGGATGATTAAATAACAGACGGAGCGGAATATCACTGTTATACGCCTTACGCAGTTGGAAAACCAATTGAGTCGCCAATAATGAATGCCCCCCAATGGAAAAGAAATCATCGTGCAACCTAATATGCCGTTCCGGAAACAAAGCTTGCCACAATGCCCTGACCTGCTCCTGCGTTGTCGTAAGCGGTTTGTCTACCTCCGGAACCTCTGACTTGACGACGATCTCTATTTCGACCAATGCCTTACGATCTATTTTACCACTAGGCGTGGTGGGTAACCTATCCAGAAATACCAACCGGGTGGGTACCATATATTCAGGTAGTAACAAGCGAAGTTGGCTCTGAATTTCTTCCTTTCTATTGATTTTATCTCCGAACGAACCAGAGATGAAGGCAACCAGTTGCTTCCCCCCCGAAATCGCCTCTCTGCCCACAACGGCTGAAACCAGTACCCCTTCCATCGCATTGATTGCAGCTTCAACTTCTGACGGTTCGATCCTGAAGCCACGAATTTTCAGTTGGCTATCTATCCTGCCCAGATAGCTATACTTATCGTCATGCTCCAGCCTGACCAAATCACCAGTACGATATGCATGTCTGCTTTCCGTATTGAATGTATCGATCTGTAAAAACCTCCGGGCATTTTCTTCCTCTTTATTGTGATAACCCGGAGAGAGAAAATCGCTGACGATAAGCAGTTCCCCCGCCACTCCGGCCGGCACCAAACGTACATGCTCATCCACCACCAGCAGACTGAATCCAGGTAGAGGATAACCGATAGAGGCCGCATCTCCCCATTTATCGCTATACGGTGGCAGGATAAATGCAGAGCAGACATGACTCTCAGACGGCCCATATAAGTTAATAAGGCGAATTGGTTGTCTGAAAAATTGCTTAATATCAGCAGTAAGCACTAATTGTTCACCAGTGGAATACACTTCTTTTAAGTTTGGAAACACTCGGTTCGCAAGTTCACTTAAATGCACGAATTGCTGTAAAGCGACATAGGGAAAATAGAGGCGGTTAATTCTTTGATTTACGATTACATCTTGCAGGTGACCAAGATCCCTACGCTCCTCTTCACTGGCAATGTACAAACGGCCGCCAGACGCTAATGTACCAAAGATCTCCTGCACCGAAACATCAAAAGAAAGTGACATAAAATGCAGGGTACAGTCTCCCTCACCGCAGTCCGATACATCACGTTGCCAGACAATTAGATTATCAAGCGTTTTGTTCAATAACCGTACTCCTTTGGGTTGTCCGGTTGAACCTGACGTATAAATGATATAAAGCTCATCATCGGGGTTTCGTTCGACATCCGACCACATTAAAGGATCCATCATTGGTATATCGTCGATAATTAACCGAGGCACTGAGTCAGAAAACGGGAACGTTGGAGCCAAGGTTCGGGTTATGGCTACACAGTCTACACATGCATCCTGCAACATGTAACTGATACGCTCCTGCGGATACTGAGGATCGATTGGAATGTATGACGCGCCGGTTCTTACTACGCCGAATAGTGTCGCTATAGCTTCCGCATCACGCCCCAGTGATAACGCCACACGTTTACCAGGGCCGATATTAAAGTGCTGTTGTAAATAAGCGGCAATCTGCACTGAACGCTTTGCTAACCAACCATATGAATGCGTTCCTTCCGCTGTGATAAGTGCAGTATGGGCAGAATGATTTGCAGCATACTGATTGAATGCTTCAAAGGCGTTAAACGAGATATCCTCAACTGGTTCCCGGCTTGAACGAACGATAAGGTCACGTTTTGAAGGTACATCCAGCAGATCCAGCGACTCCAGCAGCCTGTCACTATTTTCTCCCATAGAAGTCAACAAATGACAAAAGATTTTAAGCCAATAATCCATAGTCTGCGGGTGATACAACGCTTTCTTATATTCCAACACTAATTTACCTTGCGGTTCAGCCTCAAAAAACAGAGTCAGGTCATATTTGGTCATTTGACTGAAGTAATCGTTCAGCGTGACTTTAAATGGCAACGTGTCGAAAATTTCAGTCCGAGTGTCTGGCATCACCAACATTGTGCTGAAAAGCGGGCTGTCCTGCCCGGTATTTTCCCTTGACACTGCAACGATCTCATTGAAAGGAATCTGCTTATTGAAATGTGCATCGATAAAACTCTGACGAACTTCTGAAGCCAGTGATCTTACCGTGTCGCTGGATTTTACACGCATACGAACCGGTAGAGTGTTAATCATATAGCCCGGAGTTTCTGAAAATTCACTTTGATCCCTTAATGTAAATGGCACGCCGATGGTAATATCATCCTGCCCGCTCATACGACTAAGAAAAAATTGCCAGCACATAGATAAATACATAAAAGGAGTCATCGACAACGTCCTAGAATGCTTTTGCAGCGCATTCATCTCACGGTCATTCAGCATCAACGTTGCGTAGGCGGCGTGCGTATCTTCATGAACACGGCGAGGGAAATCGATCGGAAGATCAGCAAGCGGTGGAGCCGGTTGTAAAACCTGACGCCAGTATTCCCGCATCTCATTATTCTCTGGAGCGGTCAGTACCTCAGCCTGCCAACGGGTAAATTCCTGATAACTCCCCATATCCTTAAACGCTGGCCAAGGTCGGTGCTCACTAATAGTACAATATAATTGCAGCAATTCTTGTAAGACAATCCGTACCGATGGCGCATCAATGATAATGTGATGAAAGCAGCACGCCAGCCATGTTTGTTCAGCATCCGAACTCAGCATGGTAATCACACTCAGCGGGCCGTCAGATAGTGACAAATGAGTGGCAGCCAGCTGCGAGGTCACACTTTCAGGCGTCTCAAAGTTACCAAGTCGCCGGTGAGAAAGGTTGAGGAATATAAAGGCTTTGCCGAACAGTGCATGATGGATTATGACCTAGATGGTTGGCTGGACAGCGATTATCACTGGCCAGCACAAAAATAAGCTTAACGGGGCAATACATCAGTATAGTAATGGAGATGCATCACATTGTTGCCAGACTTGACTGGCTGTCCCGACCATTATTTTTTTCGTCACTGCCTGATTGGCAATGTTTTCGCAGCCACTCAGCTGTCAGCGAACTGAGACAGTCCAGCATGGATCCCGGCGTGCCACTAAACTGTAGTGTTCCACCGTCCTGCCCGGCATACGGGCCTATATCTATGATCCAGTCAGCCTGAGCAATCAGTTCCATATTGTGTTCAATAATAATGACTGAGTTGCCTCTGTCCACCAACCGTTTAAACAGTTTAACGAGCGAAGCCACATCACTGGGATGAAGGCCGGTTGTAGGTTCATCAAAAATATACATATCACTGTCACGATTGAGATTCGCTGCTAACTTGAGCCTCTGACACTCACCACCTGAAAGGTGATTCAAAGACTCGCCTAAGCGCAGATACCCTAACCCAACCTCGATTAAGCGGCTGAAGACAAGTGACATCTGTGGATCATCACAGAAGAAATCTCCGGCGTCCCTGACCGACATGGACAATACCTCAGCGATAGTTTTCCCCTGATAAAGGTAAGTCAGAGCCTGTGGATTATAGCGCTGCTCCTGACAGGCATCGCAAGGCAGTGTGACGGTATCCATAAAAGCCAAATCAGTCTGTATTACCCCCAGTCCATTGCATTCAGGGCAGGCGCCCTTACTATTGGCGCTAAACCATGAAGCAGCCACGTGATTGGCTTGCGCAAATCGCATACGAATCGTGTCAAACACACCGCACCACGAAGCGATATGCGAACGAATCGAAGTATGTATGGGTTTTTGATCAATGATGATCGCGTCGGGATATTGCGGTGCCAGCTCCCCCATAACCAATGAACTCTTTCCTGAGCCTGCCACGCCCGTTACGACAACCATGACGTTAAGCGGTACATCTACGGACAGGTTTCGCAGATTATGCAGTACCGCGTTTTTTATCGAAACATGCTCTTTTGCACGTTTGGGGTGTTGATTGATTTTAGCCCGTGAAGCGATATATTTTCCCGTTAAGGTATCAGACTGTTTCAGTGAGAAAAGACCGCCCTGAAATACGATATTTCCTCCCTTATTGCCTGCGCCAGGGCCTAAATCAATGACGTGCTCCGCAATCGCAATCATGTCCGGATCGTGCTCGACCATCAGAATAGTATTCCCCTTATTACGCAATTTAACAATTAATGTATTCAACCGATCTATATCGGCCGGGTGCAGCCCGGTGCTGGGTTCATCAATAATATAGGTCATGCCTGTCAGGCTACTCCCCAGATGCCGAACCATTTTCAGCCTCTGGGATTCACCACCTGACAAGCTTGTGGTAGTCCGGTTTAAATCCAAATAGCCTAACCCGACCGCACACATGGCATCCAGCCTTTCCTTCAGCGCATCAAGCAACGGTCTGACAGACGGATAATCGAGTTTCTCTACCAGCAATTTTAACTCTTTAATAGGCATCATTGTATATTCGCCGATGTTTTTACCTTCAATCCGGCTGGTAAGTATGTTCGCATTCAGTCTCATACCATGACAGTCCGGACAGACTTGCATGGTAACAACCCGCTTGAATTCTTCGCTTTTGGCTTCTTTCGTTTCTTGTTTCAGATAACTTCGCGTGAAACGTGTGATGACCCCTTCAAACTTGGCGCTTTTAGGCCAACCAGGTAAAGGAGATGACGGTGTGAGATTATCCGCATACATGAATAACTCTTTCTCAACTCTGGAATAATCGGCGATTTTTTTATTGACATCAAAAAGGCCGGAACAAGCATACCGTTTCCAACGCCAGGAGCCGGGAGCAAAAGATGAATAACGGATAGCACCTTCATTTAGTGACAGGTTCTGATCGATAAGTCGATCGATATCAATGGCACTGACCGATCCCAAACCATCACAGGCCGGACACATTCCAGACGGATGATTGAACGAAAAAATATTTGAAAATCCAACAAAGGGCTTTCCAACACGAGAAAATAATAGCCGAAGTAAAGTATAAATGTCTGACGCAGTGCCTACCGTCGAACGCGCATTACCACCAATACGTTTCTGGTCAACAATAATTGCCACCGACAAATTATCTATCTCATCAACTTCAGGCTGACCGTAATGTGGCAGACGATGACGAATAAATGGAGGAAATGTATCATTTAGCTGGCGCTGAGACTCTGCGGCAATGGTGCCAAATACCAGTGAACTTTTCCCAGACCCTGAAACACCAGTAAACACCGTAATTTTATTTTTTGGTATCTCAACATCAATATTGTTCAGATTATGTTTTCTCGCCCCAACGATTTTTATGTTGGACTGAACACTCTTATTCATCACTCCGCCCTTCTGTAGTTGTCAACAATAATGCAAGAATAGAGATTACCGAACACCCAGTGATAACCAGTGCCATAGGAAGAACAGATAAAGGATTTCCGAAACCAAGCAATGGTGGAGTGATAGCGGCAGAACAAAACTGAATAGCGCCCATAACAGCAGAACCAGTCCCTTTCAAATTGGACGTTGCTGCCATTGCCATACTCGCAGCATTACCAAAGATAAAGGACATGCTAAACATCATAAAAAACAGTAGGATTATAGTAATCTCACACTGAAACTGAGATAGGCTGTCAACAATACACAACAGCGTAGATATGACTAATGTACAAATAATCCCTCCTCTCATTAGAGAGTTAGCACCGTACTTCAAAACGTATCGCGCACTAATGATACTGCCGAGCATCATTATCCCTGCGTTAATAGAGAATATGATAGAAAACTCGCCAGCAGAAAATTTGAATAATGACTGATAGATAAACGGTGATGCCGATATATAGGCAAAAAGCGCACCAAATTGAGTAGAAAAAATCAAGGTGTAAGCAAGGTAGGGTTTATTACTCACCAAACAATATAACTGACTGAAAAATTTATAGAAACTAAATGGCGGCCGCTGATCTATAGGCAAACTTTCACGGACATAATAGCCACTAAAGAATGTAGTAATGCATGCGATAAGTGCCATAAACACAAATACGACGGGCCAGATGAAATAGGAGGCCACCCCGCCAATTAAAGGTGCAGCAATCGGTGCTATACCTTGTATTGCCAGTACCAAATTAAAATATTGCGCAGCCCTGTCTCTCGGACATAAATCAGAAATAATGGCACGAGCCAAAACTATACCAGCGGCCCCACCCAATCCCTGGAAAAACCGCGCAACAATAAGTAACTCAATATTGGAAGATAACGCGCACGCCATTGAAGCTACGGTTAACAGCATCGTTCCACCCAGTAATAATTTACGCCGACCATAATGGTCTGAACAAGGGCCAATGATCAGTTGCCCGACAGACAAACCGATCATGAATGCTGTAATACTGAGTTGAACTCTAGCAGGAGTAGTCTGCAACGAACTCGTAATATCAGGAAATAATGGCAGATACATATCGGTGGATAAAGCAGCAATAGCACTCAACAAGCCAAGCACCAAAACAACCTTAGGAGAAAGTAAGCCTTTTTTTTCATCAATGTACATAGAATTCATACACAATGTTTTAGGTACTCGGTTCGATGCCGCTCTCATGACGCGCTGAAGACCTCTCATATTAAACTAGTTTACTAATACTATATCATCCCACACTTGATTTCAAAAAAGAAACTAAAAAACCAAAAAATAGTTTTAAATCACCTAATATTCAAAATCTTAACTAGATAAATATTAATATAAGTTTCCAATTTAAAACCATTAACACACATATAAAAATTAACTAGAATGATATCTCAAGAAAATAACAATAATCGGATATTAATACGTCGCTCTTATCGGGAATTGGTCATATTAAAAGAATACTTTTCTACGGAAACTTTATTGACTCTTACAAGGCGCTGTTTATGAAAGAGACTTGTTTTTAGAGAGGTAAGGTAAGTAGACAGAGAGGATTGAGCCTTGCCATGTACACAATATCAATCAGTATCAATTACAAAAACTTATGAACAAATAGATATGAAAGTGATTCCAGCATCAGTGTCTGTAAGCGCTGCATAATCTCTGTTCCGGCTTGTTGTAAACAGTCTAACGGCATTTCAGGTAAGCTTTCTAAAATGAACCACGAATAAAACCACGACAACCACCGCCAAGATCTAGATTATCTCCAGATTTTTATACCATAAATAGCAGCACTGACAGTAAGAATAAAAGCTATCAGAGTTGACAGCAAAGAGCATCCAACAAACTGAACCACTGATAGCACGAAATAGCGATTTAAAAAGAATCAGACCTATTACGAAATACTGTTTATCCAATTTCCATTGACCAAAAAATCAGGGCGGTAGTCACATCACTACCGCCCTGATTCGTTCAAGTCCAATATCTGCCTGATGTTAAACCGATATCGTCATCAGTTCATTTTCTTCTGCGGCTGCCACGGAATCGACTTGGAGCTGATTCGCGACGATATTCTCGACAATATTGCCGCTTTCGAACTTAATCAGCTGATCAGCGAGGTGGAAATAACGATCATCATGGCTGATCACCAGCACCAGTTTATTCTGACGTTTCAGTTCAGGGATGATCCGGGTATAAAAGATCTCACGGAAACGCGGGTCTTGATCCGCTGCCCATTCGTCATACAGGCAAATAGGCGTGTCCTCGATATATGACATCAATAACGCAAGGCGCTTTTTCTGCCCCTGAGACATCGCCACCGAAGATAACTTGCCGTCTTTGGAAGTCACTTTGCTGGTCAGCTCCAGATCCGCCAGATACTTTTGGATCACTTCATCACTTTCCGGTTCGCCTTCACTGTTCAGCACGTGCTCGAACAAGTGGAAATCCGAGAAGATAGTCGAAAACATCTGCTGATACTCGTGGGTATCAATCGCTTCCGAGACCACTTTATCGTCCAACTGAATTGTCCCTTGGTTCGGACGATACAATCCGACCAGTAGTTTGGCGAAAGTTGACTTACCACTGCCGTTACCACCGGTGAGAAAAATCGCCTCACCACGATGAAATTCAGCATTCACCGGACCGACATGAAATGAATATTCATCATCCTCAGACTGATACTGAAACATTAAATCCCGGACGGTCAGGCGCTGCCAAGATTCAGGTTCCGTCTGCGGTTTTTTCTCCCCGTCGGTGGTACGATGAAAATCATCCAACTCTGCCAGTTCAAGGCTCTCGATATTCCGGTAAGAGCTTGAACAGTCACTGAAACGACTCATAGAATCAATCACGCCTTGCAATGGATTAACCATATACAGAATGGTTAAGACAAACGTGACAATCACTTCCAACGGTACATTGGGGAAATAAACTCGGCTGCCGAACACGATGATCCCAATCACGAAGAAAACCAGCGTCGAAGCCATACTGCCCATCATGGTAAAGATCACCGACACTTTGACGCTCCGCTCGCGAATCGCTTTAAAGTTCGGTTCAAGGATCTGATTGTAAGTAAAGCGACGGCGGTTGGCATTGATACTCAGCTCTTTAATCCCGTCCACCAAGGTTTTCAGGCCACTGAACATGTCATCTTCATACTCACGCAGCAGCATGTAATGATGAAAGCCGCGTTTCAGGAAAAACTTGGCAATCACCACAATCAATGCGATCAACACGAAGACCACTGAAAACAGTTCCCATGAGGTATACACCATGTAGCCGAGACACAGCAGCACCGTCACTAAACTGTAGATAAACCCCGGTAGTAACAGCAGTCCGTCGGATAACTTCGCCGCATCGGTTTTCATCGCAGCCATCACGCGGTGCCCGCCGATTTGTTCCAGCATTGCATACGATGTTGAGAGCAGACGCTTCGCCAATGAATCACGAAACTCATACACCACCCGAGCACTCAATTTTGCCAGCAGATAACGGGATGCAAGGCTAAACAACAACACCGTTGCCACCACACCGACAAAAATCAAAAACGCGTGCGGGCCGGGTGATTTTCCGGCACCAATCAGGCTGACCTGAGCGGTGATAATTCTCAGCATCATAATACCGGCTAACGCACCGACGACACTCAGCACGGTTGCCGCAAAAACCTGCCATTTAAAACGACTTAAAATGGATTTAAACATCTCAATTCCTCATCTGTTTGAATGTGGTTGCGCTATCAAATACAGCGACCACAACATCTTCACTTAAATAGCAGTCTTACCCTGTATCGTATCAGTCAATCGCTGAACGTCGGGTTGCTTTAATAATGTCATATGATTGCCCAAACTCTGTAACACTCTGATTTCAGGCATCAGTGTTTTCCAACCGACAAAACGCTCCGGTGACGAACCTTGTGCGATCACCAGCGTGGTCGGCGTTTTCGGTAATACATCCGGTGTAAACCAAATCCGAATCTGTGTCGCAAAGGAGCGATAAATCGCGGCAAAGTCACTGGTACGGGTACTTTTCGGTAGCTGTCCGCTGTCAATCAAACGACTGAGCGTCAGTGAAAGCCGCTCATGATATGACAGAGGTGCCAACTCAGCCTGTGACAATCCGAGTGAGCAGCCACGCATTTCAAATAACTCGATCAGACGGATCAAAGCCTGAAGATCACTATATTCCTGATGGTATGACCCCAAAGGCACCCGGGAATCGGCAATAGTCAGTGATTGCACTGCAATACCCTGCGCCTCCATCTGCGTGACCAGTGACAAAGCCACCCAACCACCAAATGAGTGACCGACAACGTGAAGCGTCTGCTCGCCCAACTGATCTTGCAAAGCATCAAGATAGAAAGATGCCGCGGCCTCGACACTGCTGTGAGGAATGCCGTTACCCCATAATCCCCGCGGTTGAATCGCCAGCACCGTCCAGTCCGATGGCATGGTCTGAACAAAATCAACAAACGAGAACACATTATCTCCGGCACCGGGAATACAAACGACAAACGGTTTTCCCGGTTGCCCGTTCTGTAGTTTCATCACCGGCGATTCAACAGACAGATGTTGTGGTGGATTGTGCCGATAAAACTCGGTTCGATGAGCAATCACTTGTGAAATCGCGGCTCCGACATCTGAGATATAAGAAGCATTCATCAGCTCATAATGGGTTCCGGGCACGGTGACACAGTGGATATTCTCACTGGGCAACACTTGTGACCATCCCAGTAACGGGTCTATTGCCTGTGATTGCTGTGTTGCAATCAAGTCAATATGAACCGGTACAGGCAATGGCTGATATTCCGCACGGAGAAAATCTTTCTGATGGATCAACATCTGATGGAAATATGTCTCCGTCCATGCTTGAGGGAGATATCCCGCTGTACATCCAAGCTGGTAATAGTCCTGCCAGTGAGCTTGCTGTGGTAATTCAACCGGCGCACCATTCAGCTGACCTGCGAGATACGCGACCATATTGTGGCTCAGCGCAGTGATCATCTCCTCATCACTCTGTTCCGGCTGTTTGATAACCCCCGGCACCCAGCTATCTAACAGACCGATAAATTCAATTTGTTGATCCTGTCCCAGCAATTGAGATGCAACTTCATAAGCCAATACCCCACCGGAAGACCAGCCAAACAGACGGTAAGGCCCCTGGGGTTGTGTCCGGCGAATCATACTGACATAGCGTTCTGCCATGCGCTGATAAGTTTTCAGGGAAGGTTGCATCCGATCCGGTGCTGAGAGTCCATAGACGGGGATATCCGGATCGATATTCGCGGTCAATGCCGGTCCGTATAACAACTCTCCGCTGAATTCGGGGACGATAAACAGCGGCAGTTGTTTCCCTGTGGTGCGGAACGGAATGACTTGATCGTGCTGTACCGGATTATCTGAGTTTGGCGTAACCGCATCCTGAGACTGTACGGTTGCTGCCAGTTCACGAAGGACAGGCGTACTCATCAGTCGCGCTAAATCCAGTGTCACCCCTTGTCGCTGCGCTTCACTGACCATCCGCACCGCCAGCAGAGAGTGACCGCCCAGCTCAAAGAAGTTATCTGCCCGGCCGACCTGTTCGACACCCAATAGCTCAGACCAAATCGCCGCCAGTTTTTCCTCGGCATCCCCGACCGGTGCCTGATATTCATGTCGCACCACTGAACTGATATCCGGCTCAGGCAGCGCTTTACGGTTCACTTTACCGTTCGGTGTTAATGGCATTGCATCAATCAGTACATACACCGCCGGCACCATATGAGCCGGTAAACGCTCAGACAGTTCAGCTTTCAGTGTCGCCACATCCGGCGCCGCATCCTGATTCACCGCGGTGTAGTAACCGATGAGCTGTTTGTCGCCGCTCTCACCAAAGGCACGGGCAATCACCACCGCATCCTGCACACCCGTGCAGCTTTGTAACGCCGAGCTGATTTCACCCAGCTCAATCCGGAAACCGCGGATTTTCACCTGGTCGTCATTACGACCCCGGTACTCAATCGTCCCGTCCGCTAACCAGCAACCCACATCACCGGTGCGGTACATCACCGGATAAGCTTCGTTGTATGGATTGGCAACAAACCGCTCTGCGGTCAGCTCATCACGGTTCAGATAACCACGCGCCACCTGCACACCACCAATGTATAACTCGCCTTCAACCCCGACCGGTACCGGACGGCCGTCACTGTCGAGCACATACATCCGGGTATTCGCCACCGGATGACCAATTGACACCCGGTCACCTTCCAGTTGCCGCGGACAGTGCCACGCAGTGACATCCACCGCCGCTTCCGTCGGGCCATACAGATTATGTAATTCAATCTGTGGCAGTCGCGCATAGCTCTTACGAATCGCTTCTGCCGGGAGTGCTTCACCACTACAGAACACCAGCCGTAGTGATGGACAATCTCCAGGGCTCACCACCTCAAGGAAGCTCTGCAACATCGGTGGCACAAAGTGCAAGATAGTCACCCCTTGACGGGTTATCAGCGATTTTAAATAGTCCGGGTCTTTGTGTCCTTCCGGCTTGGCCATCAACAGGGTTGCACCCGACCATAACGGACAGAAGAACTCCCATACCGAGACATCAAAACTGAACGGGGTTTTCTGCAACACCACATCATCGCTGCCAAAGCCGTAGTCCCGTTGCATCCAGTACAGACGGTTGACCACGCCACGATGCTCGTTCATCACCCCTTTAGGTAAGCCGGTTGAGCCGGAGGTATAAATAATGTACGCCAGATGATGATTGGTCAGCTCCGCCACTTCAGGGTTGGTCTGCGGGCAATCAAGCCATGGCTGCACTGCCGAGGCTAAGTCCACCAAACGTGTACTGGCAGGGATTTCTCCCAACACGTAGCGCAATTCGCCAGTGGTCAGCAAAGCTACCGGTGCACTGTCGGACAACATATAGGTCAGCCGCTCGGTCGGATACCCCGGGTCAAGCGGCACATAGGCACCGCCCGCTTTGAGAATCGCCAGCAGCGAGACCACCAGCTCACAGCTGCGTTCCAGACACACCGCCACCCGGCTGTCAGGACGCACGCCCTGCTCAATCAGCCAGTGCGCCAGTTGGTTGGCCCGGGCATTCAGCTCGGCATAACTGAGTGACTGGTCTTCAAATACCACTGCGGTTGCATCCGGATTACGTGCCACCTGCGCCTCAATCAGGGTGTGCAGGCAGGTATCATCGGGGAATGCAGTCTCCGTTTGGTTGAACTGATTGAGCACAAGGTCATGTTCGGATGGCGGTAAAACCGTCATCTGGCCGATCAGACGCGTCGGATCATCACTTAAGGCCACCATCAGTTCGGTTAATGCTTGCTCAACCATCACCGCCAAGCGCTTGGCACCGATACGGCGCGCCACTTTGAAATCCAGACTGAAGCCCTGACCGGCAAGATCATCAACCGACAGACCGACGGGATAATTGGTTCGCTCTTCATTGGCAACCATTTCAATCCCTTGCCAAGCTGAGGCAGACTGTGTCGTATCGATGTCCGTTTGGGCGCTGCCCCCTTGATAGCGGTAATTTAACAGCGAGGTAAATAACGGTGCCGGTGCACTGACGCCACTGCATTTCTGTACCTGTGACAGCGGTGCATGTTCATAGTTGAGTAACTCAGCCAGTTGCCGATGGGTATTCAGGACAGCGTCTTTGGTCTCCGTCTGCCCCAGAGACAGCCGCAGCGGTAAAGTATTGAGGAACATCCCCAACGCCCGATCCGCCCCGTCACCACCGGCCATCCGACCGAACAGTACCGTACCGAAAACCACGTCATCTCTTCCGGTGGTTGCTCGAACCACTAATCCCCAAGCCAGATGGAACAGGCTCGCAGCACTGACGCCGTATTGCCGCGCCTGAGAGCGGATCTGCTGTGCCAGTTGCTCACTGACCGGATGCCGAAGTGACTCAATCTCATAACCGTGGCTTTGCGTATCCAACACATCAAACGGTGCACACGGCACTTCGATGTCGGCGAGCTGCTCACGGAAATAATCGACATAGGTTTGCTGACTGAGTTCACGTCGCGCCTGAGCGACAAAATTACGAAACGGGATTGGCCGCGGCAGCGCATGTTCCTGCCCGAGCAAATGCGCCTGAACTTCTTCAATCACCAGTTCCAGTGTGGTGTGATCCATACACAGATGGTGCTGAAGCAAACACATCACCCACCGTTTCTGTGTCGGATCCGCCACATAATGCACCGCCAACATCGGTGCCTGAGAAACATCCATCTCCACCCGGGAAGGGGCAAAATGAGCCTGAAGTTGTCGGACAATATCTGCATCAGCCGTATTATCCGCACCGTTTTCAGCAGCGTGATTCACCAATAGTTCAGCTTGCAGTTCATGCACCGCAAGCGGCGCGTTGCGCCAAACCACCTGATGCGCTTCGCGCAGTCCGTCCCACACAATACCGGTGCGTAAAATATCATGGCGCTGAATCACCGCCTGTAACGCATTGAGAAAATCCGTCATCCGCGATTGCTGATCAAAAGTGAGGATCACCGGGGTAATATAAGGGTCGCTCTCCTTTTGCAGGATATGGTGATACAGAATCCCTTCCTGTAACGGTGCCAGCGGATAGATATCCTGAATATTGGCAGCTCCGCCCGCAACACTGGCGGTAATCACGTCAATCTCCGCGGCTGTCAGCTCGGTCAGTGGCAACATTTCCGGCAGTATCTGTGTGCACCCGACAGGAATCTGATTGCTCGGTACGGTTACGGCCTGTGGTGAATCAGTTTCACTCAGCGCATTTGCCAGTGCAGCCAGTGTCGGATGATTGAATAAGGTTTTGACACTCAGGTGATACCCGCGTTGACGCAGTTGTTCAATCAGCTGAACCGACAGTAGCGAGTGTCCGCCAAGTTCGAAGAAATGATCCCGGCGGCCGATTTTCTCAATCCCCAACAAGTCACACCAGATGGTTGCGAGTAACAGTTCCACTTCGGTTTGCGGTGCTTCATAGACCCGGTGCGCAAAGGCGCTTTCATCAGCCTCAGGTAAGGCTTTATGATCGACTTTACCGTTTGGTGTCAGCGGTAATTGTGCCAGCAACATATAAGCAGACGGAATCATGTAATCCGGTAAGGTCTCATGCAAATGAGATTTCAGCCCTGCCAAATCTACGGTTGCGCCAGCCGTCTGCGTGTAATAACCCACCAGACGCTGATTGCCGCGCTGATCTTTTTGCGCGGTCACCACTGCATCGTGAATCCCTGCGCAGCGACGCAGGGCTGTTTCAATTTCACCCAGCTCGATACGATAACCACGGATTTTAACCTGATTATCACAGCGTCCCTGATAGTGGATCTGGCCGTCTTGCTTCCAGCAGCCCAAATCACCGGTACGATACATCCGTGCACCGGGTTGAGCCGAAAACGGGTCAGGCAAGAAACGCTCTTCTGTCAGTTCAGGGCGATTGAGATAACCGCGGGCCACACCGACCCCACCGATATAGATTTCACCGGTCACACCGAACGGCACCGGCTCACCCCGGGTATCGAGAATATAGATTGTGCCGTTGGGTCTCGGCAGTCCGATCGGCGGCTGACCGTCAAATCCCTGATGTAGGGCGCAGGTAGTGCCCCAAATCGTGGTTTCAGTCGGCCCGTAGCCGTTATAGACGATGCGCCCTTCCGTCAACCAGGGTTCAATGACGCTACGCGTAACCGCTTCACCCGCTGTCAGCAACATTTTCAAATCCGGTAACGGCACATCCGTGCGCATACTTGACAACGCAGCAGGCGGTAAAGGCGCATGGGTAATACGGCGGGATTTGAGAATCGTCAGTAACTCCTCTCCGAGCGGTTGACCCGGCCCGGCAAAATGTAACTCCGCACCGGAACAGATTCCCAATATCATTTCAAACAGACTGGCGTCAAAACTGATCGACCCGAACTGTAAAACCCGGCTTTCTTTGCCGACCGCCAGCATTTTTCGCTGCGCGTATGACACATTACACAGTCCCTGATGAGCAATCATCACGCCCTTCGGTTTGCCGGTCGACCCCGAGGTATAAATGATATAAGCCAGATGTTGCGCCGTCAGACCAAGCGCCGCCGTATTCAAATTAGTCGTCTCATACTCAGCCCAGAGATGACGATGAACATCGATCTCCACAACCGTGCAGTCCGGTGCGATGTCACCGAGACGCGGCAGCACGTCGTCTTGCGTAATCAATACCTGTGGCGCACTGTCGGTCAGCATATGGATCAGCCGCCCGTCAGGGTAATTGGGATCCATCGGTACATACACCCCACCGGCTTTCATCGTCGCTAACATGGCAATCAGCAAATCGGCTCTGCGAGGCAAAGAAATCGCCACGCGACTATCCGGGCGAACCCCGTGTTCGGCCAACCAGTGTGCCAGTTGATTCGCCCGTGCATTGAGCTCACCGTAGGTTAACGATTCACAATCCGTGACCAGCGCGCTTGCATCCGGGGTCTCAGCGGCAAATGATTCAAACAGTTGGTGAATACAACAGTTGTCAGGAAAATCCATCGCGGTCTGGTTTAATGTTTGAATCAGATAATCCCGCTCGGACTGCGGCAAAATGGGCAAAGTCCGGACATCGGCATCACGCTCAGCAATCATGCCTTGTAACAGGCACTTCCAGTAACTGAAATAGCGCTCGATAGTCGCCGGTTCAAACAGCGCGGTCGCATAGTTGAGCGTACCGGATAAGTGATCATCACACTCTGTCATGAGCAGAGCCAAATCAACTTTGGCGGAGTGATCGGGCACTTCGGCATGCGACAGCCGCATATCCCCCAGTTCAGCGTCAACTCGGGGCTGATTCTGTAAGGAAAACAGCACCTGAAAAACCGGAGAATAAGACAGGCTGCGCTGCGGTGCGACCACCTCAACCACCTGCTCAAACGGAATATCCTGATTGGACTGCGCAGCCAGTGAGGTCGCTTTGACTTGGGTCAGCAACGCTTCGGTATTTAATGGTTGCGATAAATCAACCCGCAACGCCTGCGTGTTGACGAACATGCCGATCAGATTGCTGACTTCTTGACGGGTTCGCCCGGCGACCGGCGTTCCAATTACGACATCATCCTGCCCTGCCAGACGTCCCATCAGTGCCGCCCAACTGGCGAACAACGTCATGTATAACGTACAACCATAACGCTGACTGAGTGCTCTCAGCCCTGCTGTCAGTTCGGCATCCAGCGTTACATGAACATTGTCACCGAGATAGTCCCGTTGCTCAGGACGGGGACGATCAGTCGGTAACGCCAGTAGCTCAGGCGCACCTTGCAGATGAGATACCCAGTACTGCTGCTGTTGTTCAAGCACTTCCCCCTGAATGTGCTCTTGTTGCCACTGAGCATAATCACCGAACTGGATCATGGATTGTGGCAGGGGGTCAATACTATTTTGGGCATACGCGCGGTATAGCACACTCAACTCTTCGGTCAGAATCCCCATCGACCAGCCATCAGCGACAATATGGTGCATGGCGATATACAGGATATGATCGGTGTCCGTCTGACGAATTAAGCGCCCTTGCACCAGCGGGCTCCGGGTAAGATCAAATTGAGGTACTTTATAAGTGCCAGTCTTCCCCGCCACCGAATCACAAATTTCTAGTGGAAAACCACTATCCTCCGCACCGATGATCTGCATCGGTTGCCCGTCACGCACCTCAATATGGGTTCGCAAAGCGGCATGACGAACCACCAATTGATCCAATGCCCGCGTTAAAGCCAGCATATTTAGCGGCCCTTGAATGCGCAGCCCGGCAGCAATGACGTAGGCAGCCGTGGTTGCAGCATCCATTTGTGACATCACCCATAACCGTTGCTGCGCCAGCGACAGCGGAAATTCCCGTTGATTTTTATCAGCAGCCGTGATGATGTCTTGCTCGGGAAGTTGGGGCTGTGACGCCCCGTCTTGTTCAAGTTGTTCCAGAATTGCCATCATTTCTTCGGGTGACAATTCATCAATAGAAAAGCGTGTATCTGTCATGATTATTTCTTCCCTTTAGCTAAACGCTGCGCCACATTTTCAATATCCTGTGATGCAAAAGCAGAAAGTTTGATATAAGCCAGCTTCATGGCTAACACAGAGAGCACAGAATGCTCAAAAAGCTCGGTAATTGTCACCTCTATCCGCAGCCGGTGCTGAATCTCTGAAATCAGTCGAACCGCTAACAGCGAGTGTCCGCCTAATTCAAAGAAATCATCCTGACGCCCCACCCGTTCCACATTAAGTAACTGACTCCAAATTTCAGCCAGTGTCGTCTCCATGGCATTCTTCGGTGCTTCGTATTGCCGCACGACAAAAGCCGTCTCATCCGGCTCCGGCAATGCTTTGCGATCCACCTTACCGTTGGCCGTCAGCGGCATCTCTGCCAGCGCAACATAAGCCGCCGGTACCATGTAATCCGGTAGATTCGTCGCCAAACGCGACTTCAGTTCACTTGTCGTCAATGCTTCATCACCCGGTGTGAAGTAAGCGACCAGCCGTTTCGATGCAGCATCACCGCTGGCAATTACCACCGCTGACGCCACACCACATGACACCAACGCTGACTCAATCTCGCCCAGCTCAATCCGGAAGCCCCGGACCTTGACCTGAAAATCATTCCGCCCGACAAACTCGATTGTCCCGTCGGCTCGCAAATATCCAAGGTCACCCGTCCGGTACATCCGCGCATCCGGGCGTGATGAATACGGGTCTGGGATAAACCGCTCTGCGGTCAGCTCATCCTGATTGAGATAACCCAACGCCACACCGTCACCGCCGATATGCAGCTCTCCCACCACGCCTTGTGGCACCGGCTGGCCGTGTGTGTTGAGCAGATAGACTTGGGTATTCCCAATCGGACGACCCAGCGGAATGCTTACCGCGTCTTCATCAACTGACGTGATTGCATGAGTTAAGGCAAATGTGGTGGTTTCTGTCGGGCCGTAACCGTTGAGCAGATGTTGTGGCGCACTCTCCGCCAGCACCCGACGGATTACGGCCGGGTCAAGGGCATCGCCGCCCACCAGCAGATAACGCAAACTTGGCAACACTGCTTTTAACCCTTGCGCATACTGATTGAACAGCCCCACCGTCAGCCACAGAATACTGACCCGATGATGAATCAGCGCTTGGGCGAAAGACTGTACGTTGAGTAACGTCTCTTGCTCAATCACCACGACCGCCGCTCCATTGAGCAGCGGAGCCCACACTTCTAAGGTAGTGGCATCAAAGGCAGGGTTGGCCGCCAGCGCGACCCGGTCTGACGGTTGCACCGCCATATAACCGTTATTCAGCACCAGTCTGGCAATCGCCCGATGTGGCACAACGACACCTTTTGGCTGACCGGTCGAGCCTGAGGTGTACATCACATAAGCCGGCGCGTCACCGCTGACAGCGACCGACACGGATGCTGCACCATGTTCGTTCAGCAGTTCCTCCAGCAGTGAATCTGTCAGCGTCACGACGGTGAGTCGCGAGGTATCGAAAGTTGTTTCCGACCCAGTAATCTGCGTCTCAGTCACCAATACGCTGGCACCACAATCATCCAGAACATAACGCTGACGCTCGGCCGGGGCATTCGGGTCAAGCGGGACATACACCCCACCGGCTTTGAGAATCGCCAGCTCCGCGACCACTAACGCTGCTGAACGCGGCAAGCGTACCGCAACCCGCTGCCCGACAGTCACGCCAAGGGTTTGCAGCCGCTGTGCCAGCGCATTGGCGCGAGCTTCTAACGCGGCATAATGCCATTCACCGGTTTCAGTGATCACGGCAATCGCCTCAGGTGATGTGCTTGCCTGTTGACTGAACAGCGTATGCACTCCGCAATCGGACGGATAGGGGTTATAGGTCTGATTGACGTCGCGGAGCAGGTGTTGCTGCTCACTGTCGGTCAGCATCGGTAGTGCGCTCACCGGTAACTCAGGCTGGTGCACCATTGCTTCTAACAGCGTTGTCCAATAGTTGAGGTAGCGTTGTACGGTTTCCGGCTCAAACAATGCCGTGGCGTAGGTCAGATAACCACTGATCCCACCATCGTGTTCATGGACTTCAAGACTGAGATCAAACTGTGCCGTTGAGATTTCACTGTCCAGAGCTTCCAGTGTGAGATCCGGCAGTTGGATCTGATCCGTCGGTGTATTCTGCAACGCGAACATTACTTGGAAAATCGGGGCATGAGACAAGCTGCGCACCGGTGCGACCGTTTCAACCACTTGCTCGAACGGCATATCCTGATTGGCTTGAGCCGCCAGCGCGGTTTCTTTAACCTGAGCTAACAAAGCAGATGTGTTGATCGAATCTGTCAACTGAACCCGCATCGCCATACTATTGACAAACATGCCGATCAAATCTTCAACATCACGCTGGGTGCGTCCGGCTATCGGGGAACCGATCACGATATCATCCTGACCGGCGAGACGTCCCAGCGCCACCGACCATCCGGCCAGCAGTGTCATGTAGAGTGTACAACCGCTGTGTTGACTCAAATGGCGCAGTTGTTCGGTCAATTCGCGGCTGAGTGTAACCGGCAGACTGGCACCGCGGTAATCCTGATGTGCCGGACGCGGATAATCCGTCGGCAAGGTCAGGCAATCAGGAATATCACGTAACTGTTCTGTCCAATATTGTTGCTGATGTTGCAATACTTCGCCCTGTAGATGGGTCTGCTGCCATGCCGCATAATCGCCATACTGAATCGTCAGTGGCGGCAGCGGGTCAGCCTCGCCGTTACAGTGGGCGGTATAGAGCGTCGCCAGCTCACTGTTGAAGATCCCCATCGACCAACCATCGGTGATCATATGGTGCATCACAATCCGCAACCAGTGCTCATTATCAGCGACACGAATTAACTGCCCCTGAACCAGAGGCCCCTGCGAAAGATCAAACGTTGGTGACAGTGGTGCCAGCTCATCCATCACACCTTCACCGTCAAGGTAGGTCAACGGGAACCCGACACTCGGCTCACTCACCACCTGTAGTGGTTCATCATCAATCAAAGCAAAGTGCGTCCGTAATGTGGCATGGCGGGCGATAATCTGATCCAGTGCCCGTTGTAATGCATCGACATCTAATTTGCCTTGCAGCCGCACGCTTCTTGGTACGGTATAAGCGGCTGTGGCCTGTTCATCCATTTGTGACAAGAACCACAACCGTTTCTGCGCCAGTGACAATGGAATTGCTTCCCCTTCAGCCAACGGGGTAATTGCCGGTAATGTCGCGCCTTGCGCCTCATCGAGCAGGGCTACCACTTCATGTAAGGTTGAATGGGAGAACAGTGCTGCCAGTGATAATTCACGGCCTAACTGCTCACGTACCCGAGAGACCATCCGCACCGCCAGCAGAGAGTGACCGCCCAGCTCAAAGAAGTTATCGGCACGGCCGACTTGCTCGACACCCAATAGCTCAGACCAAATCGCCGCCAGTTTTTCCTCGGCATCCCCGACCGGTGCCTGATATTCATGCCGCACCACTGAACTGATATCCGGCTCAGGCAGCGCTTTACGGTTCACTTTACCGTTCGGTGTTAATGGCATTGCATCAATCAGTACATACACCGCCGGTACCATATGCGCCGGTAAACGCTCAGACAATTCAGCTTTCAGTGTCGCCACATCCGGTACCGCATCCTGATTCACCGCGGTGTAGTAACCGACGAGCTGTTTGTCGCCATTCTCACCAAAGGCACGCGCAATCACCACCGCATCCTGCACCCCGGTACAGCTTTGTAACGCCGAGCTGATTTCACCCAGCTCAATCCGGAAACCCCGGATTTTCACCTGGTCGTCATTACGACCCCGGTACTCAATCGTCCCGTCCGCTAACCAGCAACCCACATCACCGGTGCGGTACATCACCGGATAAGCTTCGTTGTATGGATTGGCAACAAACCGCTCTGCGGTCAGCTCATCGCGGTTCAGATAACCACGCGCCACCTGCACACCACCAATGTATAACTCGCCTTCAACCCCGACCGGTACCGGACGGCCGTCACTGTCGAGCACATACATCTGGGTATTCGCTACCGGATGACCAATTGACACCCGGTCACCCTCAAGCTGCCGCGGACAGTGCCATGCGGTGACATCCACCGCTGCTTCCGTCGGACCATACAGGTTATGTAATTCAATCTGTGGCAGTCGCGCATAGCTCTTACGAATCGCTTCTGCCGGAAGCGCTTCACCACTACAGAACACCAGTCGTAGTGATGGGCAATCATTGGGACTCACCACCTCAAGGAAGCTCTGCAACATCGGTGGCACAAAGTGCAAGATGGTCACCCCTTGATTGGTTATCAGCGATTTTAAGTAGTCCGGGTCTTTGTGTCCTTCCGGCTTGGCCATCAACAGAGTTGCCCCTGACCATAACGGACAGAAGAACTCCCATACCGAGACATCAAAACTGAACGGGGTTTTCTGCAACACCACATCATCACTGCCAAAGCCGTAGTCTTGTTGCATCCAGTACAGACGGTTGACCACGCCACGGTGCTCGTTCATCACCCCTTTGGGTAAGCCGGTTGAACCGGAGGTATAAATGATGTACGCCAGATGACGATTGGTCAGCTCCGCCACTTCCGGGTTGGTCTGCGGGCAATCAAGCCATGGCTGCACTACCGAGGCTAAGTCCACCAGTCGGGTGCTCTCGGGAATCTCACCCAACACATCAAGTAAAGAGCCTGTGGTCAACAAAGCTACCGGGGCACTATCAGACAACATATAGGTCAGCCGCTCAGTCGGATAACCCGGGTCAAGCGGCACATAGGCACCGCCCGCTTTAAGAATCGCCAGCAGCGAGACCACCAGCTCACAGCTGCGTTCCAGACACACTGCCACCCGGCTGTCAGGGCGCACGCCCTGTTCAATCAGCCAGTGCGCCAGTTGGTTGGCCCGGGCATTCAGCTCGGCATAACTGAGTGACTGGTCTTCAAATACCACGGCGGTCGCATCCGGATTACGTGCCACCTGCGACTCAATCAGAGTGTGCAGGCAGGTATCATCGGGGAATGTAGTCTCCGTCTGGTTAAACTGATTGAGCACAAGGTCTCGTTCGGTGTCAGAGAGGATACCGAGTTGGCTGATCGGCGCAGCAGGTTGCACCGACAGCTGGCTGACCAGCGTTTCCAGAGCAACCATGAGCATTGTCCCGACGCGCTCGCCACTGAAGCGTGAACTGACATGGATATCCAATGAAAATCCACCCGTCACAATGTCATTGACGGCCACCGTCAGCGGGTAGTTGGTATTCTCTGCCGCCACTTCAAGCGAACCGAGCTCAGTTTGCTCATCAACCGTGGTCTGGTTGCTTCCCCCTTGATAGCGGTAATTGAGCAATGAACTGAACAATGGCGTCTGATTGCTCACACCACTGCACTGTTGTGCCAAAGCGAGAGACGTATGCTCACGTTCGAGCAATTCAGCCAAACGCTGCTGAGTCTGCATCAGCGCAGATTCAACTGAAATGTCTGCGCCAAGGGAGATCCGCAGCGGTAAGGTATTGAGGAACATGCCGAGTACGCGGTCAGCCCCGTCACCACCGGCCATCCGACCAAATAAGACCGTGCCGAAGACCACGTCCTCTTGTCCGGTGGCTCGCTGGGCAACCACACCCCACGCCAGATGGAACAATGCCGCCGGACTGATACTGAGATGCCGGGACAGCTCACGGATCTCCTGAGCAATATGGTCTGCGACAGTCATATGTGTTGCAGCCACATCAGCGTTATCACCGCTGGCCTGCAACCCGAAGGGATCACAAGGCTCATCAATATCGCCAAGCAGTTCGCGGAAATAATCAAGATGCGCCTCTTGATTCACTTTCAACGTGGTCTGAGCCACAAAATTACGGAATGGTAACGGCCTTGGCAGTTCCGTCTCACGGCCGCTGAGATAGGCTTGTACCTCTTCGATCAGGAGTTCCAGCGTAGTGTGATCATTACACAAATGATGGAGCAGAAAACACAGCAGCCAGCGGTCTTGCGCCGGATCGGCCACTTGATAGGCTTCAATCATCGGCGCCCGCTGGATATCTATCCGCGTATGAGCCGGATCAAAATGACGGCATAAGCGTGTCACCATATCCTCGGTGTGAGCAACACCATCTTGACCATCTGCGTGACACAATTGGCTTGCCGGTAGGGTTTGCAGAACGATCGGAGCCTGACGCCAGACCACTTGCAACGGGGTTTCAATACCATCCCAAACCACCGCCGTACGCAGAATGTCATGTCGTTGCACCACATGCTGGAGCGCAGCGATGAACGTCTCAATATCTGCTTCATGTTTGAAACTTTGTACTACGCGCGTTACATAAGGGTCACCTTGTTGCTCTAACAGGTGATGGAACAAAATACCTTCTTGGAGCGGTGCCAGCGGATAAATATCCTGGATGTTGGCAGCACCGCCAGTCACCGTCTGACTGATCACATCAATCTCTTTCTGATCGAGTGTCACCAGCGGTAACATCTCCGGTGTGATGTGCTGACAATTGTCCGGGATCAGATTCGGCGGTATCTCACACTCAGATTTAGAGTCTCGGATTTGTAACGTTTCCGCCAGCTCTGCCAGTGTGACCCGGGAAAACAGATGACGGATCACGAGCTGATAACCGTGCTGCCGCAGTCGCTCAGCCATCCGCACTGCCAGCAGAGAGTGACCGCCCAGCTCAAAGAAGTTATCGGCACGGCCGACTTGCTCGACGCCCAATAACTCAGACCAAATCGCCGCCAGTTTTTCCTCGGCATCCCCGACCGGTGCCTGATATTCATGTCGCACCACTGAACTGATATCCGGCTCAGGCAGCGCTTTGCGGTTCACTTTACCGTTCGGTGTTAATGGCATCGCATCAATCAGTACATACACCGCCGGTACCATATGCGCCGGTAAACGCTCAGACAATTCAGCTTTCAGTGTCGCCACATCCGGTACCGCATCCTGATTCACCGCGGTGTAGTAACCGACGAGCTGTTTGTCGCCATTCTCACCAAAGGCACGCGCAATCACCACCGCATCCTGCACCCCGGTACAGCTTTGTAACGCCGAGCTGATTTCACCCAGCTCAATCCGGAAACCCCGGATTTTCACCTGGTCGTCATTACGACCCCGATACTCAATCGTCCCGTCCGCTAACCAGCAACCCACATCACCGGTGCGATACATCACCGGATAAGCTTCGTTGTATGGATTGGCAACAAAGCGCTCTGCGGTCAGCTCATCACGGTTCAGATAACCACGCGCCACCTGCACACCACCAATGTATAACTCTCCTTCAACCCCGACCGGAACCGGTCGGCCGTCACTGTCGAGCACATACATCTGGGTATTCGCTACCGGATGACCAATTGACACCCGGTCACCTTCCAGTTGTCGCGGACAGTGCCACGCAGTGACATCCACCGCCGCTTCCGTCGGGCCATACAGGTTATGTAATTCAATCTGTGGCAGTCGCGCATAGCTCTTACGAATCGCTTCTGCCGGCAGCGCTTCACCACTACAGAACACCAGCCGTAATGATGGGCAATCTCCAGGGCTCACCACCTCAAGGAAGCTCTGCAACATCGGCGGCACAAAGTGCAGGATAGTCACCCCTTGACGGGTTATCAGCGATTTTAAGTAGTCCGGGTCTTTATGTCCTTCCGGCTTGGCCATCAACAGAGTTGCACCCGACCATAACGGACAGAAGAACTCCCACACCGAGACATCAAAACTGAACGGGGTTTTCTGCAACACCACATCATCGGCACTAAAACCGTAGTCCTGTTGCATCCAGTACAGCCGGTTGACCACACCACGGTGCTCGTTCATCACCCCTTTGGGTAAGCCGGTTGAGCCGGAGGTGTAAATGATGTACGCCAGATGACGATTGGTCAGCTCCGCCATTTCCGGGTTGGTCTGTGGGCAATCAAGCCACGGCTGAACCGCCGAGGCTAAGTCCACCATTCGGGTACTCTCGGGAATCTCATCCAATACATCAAGTAAGGAGCCTGTGGTCAGCAAAGCTACCGGCGCACTGTCGGACAACATATAGGTCAGCCGCTCAGCCGGATAACCCGGGTCAAGCGGCACATAGGCACCGCCCGCTTTGAGAATCGCCAGCAGGGAGACCACCAGCTCACAGCTGCGTTCCAGACACACTGCCACCCGGCTGTCAGGACGCACGCCCTGCTCAATCAGCCAGTGCGCCAGTTGGTTGGCCCGGGCATTCAGCTCAGCGTAACTGAGCGACTGGTCTTCAAATATCACGGCGGTTGCATCCGGATTACGCGCCACCTGCCCCTCAATCAGGGTATGCAGGCAGGTATCATCGGGGAATTCGGTTTGCGTCTGGTTGAACTGATTGAGCACTAAGTCTTGCTCATCAGCCGGTAACAGATTTAACTGACGAATTGACGTATCAGACGGTGTCATCAATGCGTCGACTAATCCGCTTAACGCGGTCACTAGCATCGCTCCGACCCGCTCACCGCCGATACGCTGACTGACATGAATATCTAACGAGAATCCACCGTGAACAATGTCGTTGATCGCCACCGTGATCGGATAGTTGGTGTTTTCAGCGGCGAAAACAACCGACCCGAGCGCATTTGTCTCCTCGGTCTGCTGCGCACTGCCGCCCTGATAACGATAATTCAATAGCGAACTGAACAGTGACGTCTGATTGCTCACACCACTGCACTGTTGTGCAAGTGCTAATGAGGTATGTTCATGCTCCAATAGCTCCCCTAACCTTTGTTGGGTCTGATCCAGCGCTGATTCTGCCGATGCGTCGGCAAACGAAAGGCGCAGCGGCAGGGTATTGAGGAACATGCCGAGTACGCGGTCAGCCCCTTCACCACCGGCCATCCGACCGAACAGAACCGTGCCGAAAACCACGTCGTCCTGTCCTGTCGCCATGCGAACCACAAGTCCCCATGCCAAATGGAACAGTGCTGCCGGACTTAAACCTTTTTGGCGTGCCAGCAGGCGTAACTGCTCAGACAGATGCGGCTCAATGGCCACATGCACACCTTCGGCCAGCTCATCTTGTGTTTGCAGCCCAAAGGGCACACAAGGTTCATCAAGGTCACCCAGCAACGCTTGAAAATAACGTAAATGTTGCTCTCGGTCAGCGGGATTCAAGGTCGTTTTCGCGACAAAGTTACGGAACGGTAGCGGCTTAGGCAGCTGCGCTTCCCGTCCCACGATGTAGGACTGTACCTCTTCAACCAGCAATTCCAGCGTGGTGTGGTCATTACACAGATGATGGAACAGAAAGCACAACAACCAACGGTCTTGCGCCGGATCTGCAACTTGATAGATTTCAATCATCGGAGCCCGCTGAATATCCATTCGGGTGTGGGTCGGGTCAAAATGACGGCTCAACGCCTCGGCAACATCATCCGTCTGTCCAGCGTGATCCAATTGAGAAACGTGCAGAGTTTTCAGCACCACCGGTGCTTCACGCCACACGACTTGAACCGGTGTTTCGAGACCATCCCAAACGACGGCTGTGCGTAAAATGTCATGCCGTTGCACCACTTGCTGAAGCGCAGTGATAAATATCTCAATTTCAGTCTCACTGCTGAAACCTTGAATAAACCGGGTAATATACGGGTCGCCTTGTTCAGCCAATAAATGGTGGAATAAGATGCCTTCTTGTAGTGGTGCCAGCGGATAAATATCCTGAATATTGCCCGCACCGCCAGCCACAGTCTCACTGATCAGATCGATCTCTGACTGGTTCAGCGTCACCAACGGTAACATCTCCGGCGTAATGTGCTGACAATCCGCCGGAATGAGATTGGGCGGAATTTCATGCTGCTGAGCCGGGTTAAGCGCAACCAGTGTTTCAGCCAGCGCAGCCAGTGTCGGCCGGGCAAACAGATCCCGAATCACCATCTGATAGCCCCGCTGACGTAACCGCTCGATCATTTGCACCGCCAGTAACGACTGTCCGCCGAGTTCAAAGAAGTTATCATCCCGCCCTACGTGTTCTACACCGAGTAACGCAGACCAGATGTCAGCCAAGGTCGATTCAGCGATACCTTGCGGAGCGATGAATGCCTGACGGACAAAAGCACTTTCATCGGGCTCCGGCAGGGCTTTGCGGTCAACCTTACCATTGGCGTTGAGCGGCATTTTATCCAGAACTACATAAGCCTTCGGCACCATATAATCGGGCAAACGCTCAGCTAATCGCGCTTTCAGTTCGGCTGCCGTGACTTGCTGATCTTGTGTCGTAAAATAAGCGACAAGACGTTTCGAACCGGCATCCGAACCTTGGGCAAGCACAACCGCACTGTCAGCACCACTGGAGAGCAATGCCACTTCAATTTCACCCAATTCAATCCGGAATCCGCGAATTTTGACCTGAAAATCGTTCCGGCCGATAAATTCTACCGTGCCGTCCGGGTGTCTGTAACCTAAATCACCGGTTTTATACATCCGTGCATTTGGCTGCGGTGAGTATGGATCTGGAATAAAACGTTCAGCAGTCAACTCATCTTGATTGAGATACCCCAATGCGACCCCGTCACCACCGATATATAATTCACCGACCACGCCTTGTGGGACCGGTTGCCCCTGACTGTTCAGCAGATATATCTGAGTATTGCCAATCGGATAGCCAAGCGGAATGTTCACGGCATCCTCATCCACGGCGATCACTTCATGTGTTGCAGCAAAGGTGGTGGTTTCCGTCGGGCCATAGCAATGCACCACATGCTGTGGCGCACCCTCGGACAACACGCGTCGGATCACCATTGGATCAGGTGAATCCCCGCCAAATAGTAGATAGCGCAGTCCCGGTAACACCGTTTTCAAATCTTGTGCATACTGATTGAACAAGCCAATCGTCATCCACAACACGCTGACTTGGTGATTGATCAATGCCAGCTCAAGCGCCTGAACGTTCAGTAACGTCTCCTGATCAATGACCACCACCGTCGCGCCATTGAGCAACGGAGCCCACACTTCAAATGTGGTCGCATCAAAGGCAGGGTTGGCTGCAAATGAAAAACGGTCAGCGGTGCGCACCGTCATATAACCATTATTGATCACCAGCCGTGAAATCCCTCTGTGGGATACGACAACGCCTTTTGGCTGTCCCGTTGAGCCAGAGGTGTACATCACATAAGCCGGAGCCTCACCACTGACCGGCACCGACACCGGTTCATCACGCGTCGCAGTGATCAGCGCAGCATCCATCTCCAATACTTTCAGCGCCGGGTAGTCTGCTGCGACACCGGGTTCTGCAATCAAAATCGTCGCACCGCTATTGTCCAGTATATAGTCCAGTCGCTCTGTCGGTGCGGCCGGGTCAAGCGGCACATACACGGCCCCGACTTTGAGAATCGCCAGCTCAGCCTGAATCAAAGCCGCGGAGCGCGGCAGCAGAATGGCGACGCGCTGTCCCGGCTGAACGCCAAGTGTCTGCAGTCGGTAAGCGAATGCATTCGCCCGCGCCTCGAGCATGGCATAAGTCAGATCGCCATCATCGGTCACCACCGCTGTCGCATCGGGAGATGCATTAACCTGCTCTGTAAACAGCCTATGAACGCCCTTATCTGCGGGATAATCGTAACGGGTCTGGTTGTATTGATGAATGACCGTTTGGAATTCATCCTCACCGAGAATCGGTAACGCGGTGACCGGTAATTCAGGCTGTTCAACCATACCTTGCAGTAAACGGATCCAATAACCGAGATAACGCTCCACGGTCGCCTGTTTAAACAAGGCAGTCGCATAATTCAGATAGCCAGACAAGGTGTCATCAGCTTCACTCAGCAGCAGACTCAAATCAAACTTCGCGGTCTTAAACGGCTCTTCTTCGGGAGATAAGGAAATTCCGGGCAGGCTCAACGTTGAGTCCGGCAAGTTCTGAAGCGCAAAAATCACCTGAAACAGTGGGGTATAAGCCGGATCCCGGCTTGTCAGCGTCGCCTCAACCACCTGTTCAAACGGAATATCCTGATTCGACTGCGCTGCCAGTGCCATGTTTTTCACTTGTGCCAGTAACGCGGGCGTATCGGGCTGCTGGCTTAAATCTACCCGGAGCGCCTGCGTGTTGACGAACATCCCGATCAGACCTTCCAGCTCCGCGCGATTACGTCCGGCAATCGGAGCCCCGATCACCACATCATCCTGACTGGACAGCCTGCTCATCAACGTTGCCCAACTGGCAAACAACGTCATAAACAAGGTGGTATCATGACGCTGTCCCAATGCTTTCAATGCTGCGGTCAGCGCCGGATCTAACGTGAAATTCACACTGGCACCGGCATGATCTTGCACGGCAGGACGAGGAAAATCGGTTTTGAGCGCCAGACACTCCGGCGCATCTCTCAGTTGCTCAATCCAGTAGTCTCGTTGACGGGGAATGACCGATTCGGCAAAAGATTGTTGCCAGTGAGCATAATCGGCAAACTGAATCGGTAACGGTGGCAACGGATTGCTTTGCCCCTGACACAATGCGGCATACAGCATGCCGACTTCGCGGATAAACACACTCATCGACCAACCATCGGCGATGGCATGATGTAACGCGACACGCAGCACGAACTCATGTTCCTGAATATGAACCAGTTCAGCCCTGACCAACGGCCCGGTTGATAGATCAAAATGGGGGAGATAAGGTTCTGAGAGATCGATGCGATCAAGTTGATCGCACGGGATCTCATTGAGTAAAAATCGGGTATCCGCAGGCATGATCCGTTGTAAGGGCTGACCATCCCGGGTAATAAACACCGTTCTGAGTGACTCATGACGAGAAACCATCTGATCCAGTGTTGCTCGTAACATGGCAACATCAAGTTGCCCCTTCAGCCGGAATGAACCGTTGATAATATAGGCATCCGATGCACTCTGCTCCATTTCAGACAGGAACCAAATGCGTCGCTGTGCCAGTGCTAAAGGTTCCCCTTCCGGAGAACGGGGCACCGGCTCAATAGCTGCTGGCTTTTCTTTCTTTTTCCGCTTCAGGCCTCGTGCTTTTGCCAACTCAAATAATTTGACGACATCATCGCCAGATAAGTTATTCATTGATGCACCTAAATCATCATTTGTACTCATGGTGTATGTCTCCCATTATTCTGCTAAATCCATTAAATCGCTGACATCAAACTCAGCAAGACCGATGTAAGCCACACGTTGACTGAACGCGGCTAATGTGGGATGAGAGAAAAGCTCAACCAATGGCACTTCCAAATCCAGTTCATTGCGAATTCTTGAAATCAATTGGGCAGCCAGCAATGAATGCCCGCCCAGCTCAAAGAAACTATCCTGACGACCGACAGCTTCAACCTGAAGCAGCGCTTGCCAAATCTCGGCAACCATCTCTTCGAGTTCGCCCAATGGCGCTTCATATTCCCGGCGAACCAATGCTGTTTCATCCGGCTCCGGCAATGCTTTGCGATCCACCTTACCGTTGGCCGTCAGCGGCATCTCTGCCAGCGCAACATAAGCCGCCGGTACCATGTAATCCGGTAAATGCTTCGCCAAACGCGACTTCAGTTCACTTGCCGTCAAAGCCTCATCACCCGCTGTGAAGTAAGCCACCAGTCGTTTCGATGCAGCATCGCCGCTGGCAATCACCACCGCTGACGCCACACCACATGACACCAGCGCTGACTCAATCTCACCCAGCTCAATCCGGAAACCCCGGACCTTGACCTGAAAATCATTCCGCCCGACAAACTCGATTGTCCCGTCGGCTCGCAAATATCCAAGGTCACCCGTCCGGTACATCCGCGCATCCGGGCGTGATGAATACGGGTCTGGGATAAACCGCTCTGCGGTCAGCTCATCCTGATTGAGATAACCCAACGCCACACCGTCACCGCCGATATGCAGCTCTCCTACCACGCCTTGTGGCACCGGCTGGCCGTGTGTGTTGAGCAGATAGACTTGGGTATTCCCAATCGGACGACCCAGCGGAATACTTACCGCGTCTTCATCAACTGACGTGATTGCATGAGTTAAGGCAAATGTGGTGGTTTCTGTCGGGCCGTAACCATTGAGCAGATGTTGTGGCGCACTCTCCGCCAGCACCCGACGGATTACGGCCGGGTCAAGGGCATCGCCGCCCACCAGCAGATAACGCAGACTTGGCAACACTGCTTTTAACCCTTGCGCATACTGATTGAACAGCCCCACCGTCAGCCACAGAATACTGACCCGATGATGAATCAGCGCTTGGGCAAAAGACTGTACGTTGAGTAACGTCTCTTGCTCAATCACCACGACAGCAGCACCATTGAGCAGCGGAGCCCATACTTCTAAGGTAGTGGCATCAAAGGCAGGGTTGGCCGCCAGCGCGACCCGGTCTGACGGTTGCACCGCCATATAACCGTTATTCAGCACCAGTCTGGCAATCGCCCGATGTGGCACGACGACACCTTTTGGCTGACCGGTCGAGCCCGAGGTGTACATCACATAGGCCGGCGCATCACCGCTGACAGCAACCGCGATCGGTTCATCACGGGTCTCATTAAGCAGTGACGGTGTCAGCTCTAAGATCTGCTGAGACGGGTAATCATCCGCGGTACCGGGCTCTGCAAGCATGAGCGTTGCACCACTGTCGCAGAGCACATAGTCGAGCCGCTCCGCTGGTGCTGCGGGATCAAGCGGGACATACACCGCACCGACTTTGAGAATCGCCAGCTCCGCCACCACTAACGCCGCTGATCGCGGCAAGCGCACCGCAACCCGCTGCCCGACAGTCACACCAAGGGTTTGCAGCCGCTGTGCCAGCGCATTGGCGCGTGCTTCTAACGCGGCATAATGCCATTCGCCGGTTTCAGTGATAACGGCAATCGCATCCGGTGATGTGCTTGCCTGTTGGCTGAACAGCGTATGTACCCCGCAATCGGACGGATAAGGGTTATGGGTCTGATTGATATGGTGGAGCAGGTGTTGCTGCTCACTGTCGGTCAGCATCGGCAGTGCGTTCACCGGTAACTCAGGCTGGCGCACCATTGCTTCTAACAAGGTAATCCAGTAGCTGAGGTAGCGTTGTACGGTTTCAGGCTCAAATAGTGCTGCCGCATAATTCAGCGCTCCTTCAATGCGATCGGCGGACTCATGAACGATCAAACTCAGATCAAACTGGGCACTATTGGATTCTTCCGCTAACAACGACAGATGCATACCATCGAGCTCAATCTGTTCTTCCGGTAAGTTTTGTAGTGCAAACAACACCTGAAAGATTGGACTATGCGCAAGACTCCGTGCGGGCGTAACGGCCTCAACGACCTGCTCAAACGGGATATCCTGATGTGCCTGCGCCTGTAGCGATGTCGTTTTGATCTGATTCAGCAATGTCACGCTATCCGGCTGCTCACTTAGGTTGATCCGTAATGCTTGCGTGTTGACAAACATACCGATCAAGTCTTCCAGTTCAGTTTGCGTTCGACCGGCAACCGGTGAACCGATCACAATATCTTCCTGACCGGAGAGCCGACTCATGATCACCGACCATCCGGCCAGCAGGGTCATGTAAAGCGTACAGCGGTGCTGCTGACTGAATTCACGTAAAGATGCCGTGAGCGACGATGATAAACTGACCGGAATTGCAGCCCCGGTATAATTCTGTGTCGCCGGACGAGGTCGATCTGTCGGTAAAGTCAGACAGTCGGGAATATCACGCAGTTGTTCCGTCCAATACTGCTGCTGACGTTGTAGTACTTCACCCTGTAGATGGGTCTGCTGCCATGCAGCATAATCACCATACTGGATACGCAAGGGAGGTAATGGATCCGCCAGTCCCTGACAGAATGCACGATATAAAGCCGAGAGTTCGCGGGTCAGCACGCCAATCGACCAGCCATCCGCAATCATGTGGTGCATGGCTATCCGTAACCAATGCTCGTTTTCATGAATCCGGATCAGTTGCCCTTGAATTAATGAGCCTCGGGTTAACTCAAACTGGGGCTGGAACGGTGATAATTCATCGATCAAAGCCTCACCATCCAACCAATGGATCGGGAACTCATGGCGGACTTTGCTGACTATCTGCACAGGAACACCATCAAGATCCGCAAAGTGTGTCCGCAACGGTGCATGACGGGCAACAATCTGATTCAGCGCCCGCTGTAACGCATCAATGTTTAACGCCCCTTCCAAACGTAGCCCACCGGAAATTACGTACGCTGAAGCGGAATCCGGATCCATTTGCGACAAGAACCACAACCGTTTCTGTGCCAGTGATAATGGAATCGCTTCCCCTTCAGCCAACGGTGTAATTGCCGGTAATGTCGCGCCTTGCGCCTCATCAAGCAGGGCTGCCACTTCATGTAAGGTTGAATGGGAAAACAGTGTTGCCAGTGATAACTCCCGACCCAACTGTTCACGTACCCGAGAGACCATCCGCACTGCCAGCAGGGAGTGACCGCCCAGCTCAAAGAAATCGTCCGCCCGACCGACTTGCTCAACACCCAATAACTCAGACCAAATCGCCGCCAGTCTGGTTTCCATATCTCCCTGCGGTGCTTCATACGTGCGGCGCGGCAGCGACGAAGCATCAACTTCAGGTAATGCTTTGCGGTCTACCTTACCATTCGGGGTCAGCGGGAAGGCATCCAGCGCTATGTAAATTCCCGGTACCATGTAATCCGGCAGACGTCGCCGTAATTCGGCTTTTAAACCATCCTCGAAATCCTCTCCCGATTGTGTCCCTGCTTCAGCAACATAGTAACCCACCAGACGGGGCTCACCGTCCGCCATCTCCGGCGCGGCAACCACCGCATCCGCTATCCCGTCATATCCCTGCATCAGAGACTCGATTTCTCCCAGCTCAATCCGGAATCCCCGGATTTTGACCTGAAAATCACTCCGGCCTAAGCAGGTAATCCGGCCTTCACTGTCCCAGCGACCCAAGTCACCGGTTTGGTACATCAGCTCGTCAGATTCAGTCACAAACGGGTCAGGGATAAAACGCTCAGCAGTTAAGTCATCACGGTTAAGATACCCAGCCGTTACCCCTGCACCCGCAATATAAATCTCTCCACTGACTCCGACCGGCACCGGCTGGTGCGACGCATCCAAAATATAAATCCGCGTGTTGCCTATCGGCTGACCAATCAATACCCCCTCATCCGTTAAACTCAACGGATGTGTCGCAGACCAGACGGTGGTCTCTGTCGGGCCATACATATTCCATAACCGACCGACGCGAGTGAGAATCTCATCCGCCAAAACTTTCGAGAATGATTCACCGCCAATCAGACCGCTTAACCGCGGTGAGCCCTGCCAGTCCGCTGCCAATAACAGCTTCCACGTTGCCGGCGTCGCCTGAAACAGCGTGATATCCTGACTATCAAGATAAGCGGCTAATGCTTCCCCATCCCGTGACAGCGCTTTGTCCGCCAGGTGCAATGCCGCACCGTTTAACAGCGGCAGGTAGATTTCCAGCACATGAATATCAAATGAAATCGTGGTCACCGCCAGTAAGCGGTCATCCCCGCTGACCTGATGCTGATGCTGCTGACTGGTCAGGAAGTTGACCACCGAGCGATGCGGCACCATTACCCCTTTCGGTTGTCCGGTTGAGCCGGAGGTATAAATTACATACGCCAGATGCTCGCTGCTCAGTGCCGGAACCACCGGGTTATCTGTCGGCTCATCCGCCCATGATTCACGATTGAGTGTCAAAACCTGTAGCTGCGACGCCTGCGCACCGAATGTCGCGGCAATATCAACCGTCCCGTCGGTAATCAGCACCACCGGGCGACTGTCGGCCACCATGTATTGCAGCCGCTCGGACGGGAACAGCGGGTCTAGCGGTACGTAGGCACCACCGGCTTTGAGCGTTGCCAGTAAGGTGGTGACCATCGCGCAGTTGCGTTCGACCATCACCGCAACATAGCTGCCCGGCGTCACGCCGAGTGCAATCAGGCGATGGGCTAGCTGATTGGCCTGGGTATTCAGCGCGGCATAACTTAAGGAGTCATCGCCCGAGACTACAGCTGGTGCATCAGGGGTCTGCACGGCTTGTTTTTCGAATAACTGGTGAAGGCATGCGTGCCCGGGATATGGCATTGCGGTCTGATTAAACTGGTTGAGCACTAAATCACGTTCACCCGCAGGTAACAGTTTCAACCGGCTCACCGATACATCAGGCTGAGTCATCAGCGTGCTCACTAACGCATTCAGTACTGTCACGATCATCGCACCGACCCGCTCGCCCCCAATACGCTGACTGACATGAATATCTAACGAGAAGCCACCCGTCACAATGTCATTGACGGCCACCGTCAGCGGGTAGTTGGTATTCTCTGCCGCCATCTCAAGGGTGCCAAGTGTCCCTTGGTCTGCAGGGGTCGTTTGAGCACTTCCCCCTTCATAGCGATAGTTGAGCAGTGAACTGAATAGCGGGCTGTGATTACTCACACCGCTGCACTGCTGTGCCAAGGCGAGAGATGTGTGTTCATGTTCAAGTAATTCAGCCAAACGCTGCTGAGTCTGTCTCAGTGCGGATTCAACTGAAGTATCTGCACCAAGGGAGATTCGCAGCGGCAAGGTATTGAGGAACATCCCTAACACCCGATCGGCCCCGTCACCACCGGCCATCCGGCCAAACAGAACTGTGCCGAAGACCACATCCTCTTGCCCGGTGGCTCGCTGGGCAACCACACCCCACGCCAGATGGAACAATGCCGCCGGGCTGATGCTGAAACGCCGGGACAGCTCACGGATTGTCTGCGCGACATCATCTGCAATTGCTACATGCGTGGCTTCAACATGGGTATCATCACCAATGGCTTGCAACCCGAAGGGATCACAAGGCTCATCAATCTCACCAAGCAACTCGCGGAAATAATCAAGATGCGCCTCTTGATTGGCTTTTTGCGTGGTCTGAGCAACAAAGTTGCGGAATGGTAACGGCCTTGGCAGTTCTGCCTCACGGCCGCTGATATAGGCTTGTACTTCTTCGATCAGGAGTTCCAGCGTGGTGTGATCATTACACAAATGATGGAGCAGAAAACACAGCAGCCAACGGTCTTGCGCCGGATCGGCCACTTGATAGGCTTCAATCATCGGCGCCCGCTGAATATCCATTCGGGTATCAGCCGGGTCAAAGTATTGGCACAACCGAGTGGCAACATCATCACTCTTGTCGCCATTATCCAGCTGCTCCGTCCGTAGCGTTTGCAGTACAACCGGAGCCTGACGCCAAACCACCTGAACAGGCGTCTCCAGACCATCCCAAACCACTGCCGTACGCAGAATGTCATGTCGTTGCACCACATGCTGGAGCGCAGCGATGAACGTCTCAATATCCGTTTCATGTCTGAAACTTTGCACCACGCGTGTCACATAAGGGTCACCTTGTTGCTCTAACAGGTGATGGAACAGAATACCTTCCTGGAGCGGTGCCAGCGGATAAATATCCTGGATATTGGCAGCACCGCCAGTCACCGTCTGACTGATCACATCAATCTCTTTCTGATCGAGTGTCACCAGCGGTAACATCTCCGGTGTGATGTGCTGACAATTGTCCGGGATCAGATTCGGCGGTATCTCGATTTCGCTGCTGGCATCTTGTTGTTCCAAAGTCTCTGCCAGCTCTGCCAGTGTGATCCGGGAAAACAGATGACGGATCACGAGCTGATAACCGTGCTGCCGCAGTCGCTCAGCCATCCGCACCGCCAGCAGAGAGTGACCGCCCAGCTCAAAGAAGTTGTCTGACCGGCCGACCTGTTCAACACCCAATAACTCAGACCAAATCGCCGCCAGTTTTTCCTCGGCATTCCCGACCGGTGCCTGATATTCATGCCGCACCACTGAACTGATATCCGGCTCAGGCAGCGCTTTACGGTTCACTTTACCGTTCGGTGTTAATGGCATTGCATCAATCAGTACATACACCGCCGGTACCATATGCGCCGGTAAACGCTCAGACAATTCAGCTTTCAGTGTTGCCACATCCGGTACCGTATCCTGATTCACCGCGGTGTAGTAACCCACGAGCTGTTTGTCGCCATTCTCACCAAAGGCACGCGCAATCACCACCGCATCCTGCACCCCGGTGCAGCTTTGTAACGCCGAGCTGATTTCACCCAGCTCGATGCGGAAACCTCGGATTTTCACCTGGTCGTCATTACGACCCCGGTACTCAATCGTCCCGTCCGCTAACCAGCAACCCACATCACCGGTGCGGTACATCACCGGATAAGCTTCGTTGTATGGATTGGCAACAAACCGCTCTGCGGTCAGCTCATCGCGGTTCAGATAACCACGCGCCACCTGCACACCACCAATGTATAACTCGCCTTCAACCCCGACCGGTACCGGACGGCCGTCACTGTCGAGCACATACATCTGAGTATTCGCCACCGGATGACCAATTGACACCCGGTCACCTTCCAGTTGCCGCGGACAGTGCCACGCGGTGACATCCACCGCCGCTTCCGTCGGGCCATACAGATTATGTAATTCAATCTGTGGCAGACGGGCATAGCTCTTACGAATCGCTTCTGCCGGCAGCGCTTCACCGCTACAGAACACCAGCCGTAATGATGGGCAATCTCCAGGACTTACCACCTCAAGGAAGCTCTGCAACATTGGTGGCACAAAGTGCAGGATAGTCACCCCTTGACGGGTTATCAGCGATTTTAAGTAGTCCGGGTCTTTGTGTCCTTCCGGCTTGGCCATCAACAGAGTTGCACCCGACCATAACGGACAGAAGAACTCCCACACCGAGACATCAAAACTGAACGGGGTTTTCTGCAACACTACATCATCACTGCCAAAACCGTAGTCCTGTTGCATCCAGTACAGCCGGTTGACCACGCCACGGTGCTCGTTCATCACCCCTTTGGGTAAGCCGGTTGAACCGGAGGTGTAAATGATGTACGCCAGATGACGATTGGCCAGCTCCGCCACTTCAGGGTTGGTCTGCGGGCAATCAAGCCATGGCTGCACCGCTGAGGCTAAGTCCACCAGACGTGTACTGGCAGGGATTTCACCCAACACGTCGCGCAATGCCCCCGTGGTCAGCAAAGCTACCGGTGCACTGTCGGACAACATATAGGTCAGCCGCTCAACCGGATACCCCGGGTCAAGCGGCACATAGGCACCGCCCGCTTTGAGAATCGCCAGCAGGGAAACCACCAGCTCACAGCTGCGTTCCAGACACACTGCCACCCGGCTGTCAGGACGCACGCCCTGCTCAATCAGCCAGTGCGCCAGTTGGTTGGCCCGGGCATTCAGCTCGGCGTAACTGAGTGACTGGTCTTCAAATACCACGGCGGTTGCATCAGGATTACGCGCCACCTGCGCCTCAATCAGGGTGTGCAGGCAGGTATCATCGGGGAATGCAGTTTGTGTCTGGTTAAACTGATTGAGCACCAAGTCACGTTCATCATCTGCGAGGATATTCAGGGAGCTGACCGCTTGTGTCGGTGCCGCTACCATCTGCTGCAACAACGCTTGCCAGTAGCCGAGATAACGTTCCACTGTGGCGGCATCAAATAGTGCCGTTGCATAATGCAGGGTAGCCTCAAGCTGATCATCTGACGGATAGACAAAGAGATTTAAATCAAACTGTACCGTTGAAACTTCAGCTTCAACCGCTGAGATGGACAGCCCCGGTAACGTCAGCTCACCATCCGGAACATTTTGTAAAGCAAACATCACCTGAAAAACCGGTGAGTGAGATAAGCTGCGTGTCGGTGCAACCGCTTCTACGACCTGTTCAAACGGAATTTCCTGATGCGCCTGAGCAGCCAGAGCTGTCGCTTTCACCTGCGTCAACAGCTCAATCGTGTTCGGGTTATCAGACAGATCGACCCGCATTGCCTGCGTATTCACGAACATCCCGATCAATTGTTCTAATTCAGTTCGGGTCCGGCCTGCTATCGGAGAACCGATCACCACATCATCCTGACTGGCAAGACGCCCCATCAAGGCAGACCAACTGGCGAGTAACGTCATGTAAAGCGTACAACCCTGTGCCCGGCTTAAGCTTTGCAGTGCTGTGGTTAATGCTTTATCCAGCACGAGTTTTATTTCGGCACCATCAAAGGACTGTTTGGCAGGACGAGCACGATCAGTCGGTAACGTCAGACATTCCGGAATCCCGTGTAACTGCTCAACCCAATAGTCACTTTGCTGTTGCAGCAGATCATCTTGTATGTATTGCTGTTGCCACGCTGCAAAATCACCGTACTGAATCGACAATGGTGACAGCGGACTCGGGGTATCCTCAATAAGAGCTCGATAAAGTTGACTGACTTCTCTCATCAACAGATTGATCGACCAGCCATCGGTAATCATGTGATGCATCGCCAGACGCAAAATATGTGTCTGAGCATCAATCGCTATCAGTTGTCCCTGAAATAGTGGCCCGGTAGCAAGATCCATATTTGTTGCAAATGATGCCATGGCTTGAACATCATCTGCGGCGATCTGAGTGAGCATCATCCGCTGCCCTTCCGGCAAAACGTGCTGTACCGGCTCACCATCGCGAATATCGATACAAGTGCGTAAGATGTGATGACGCGAGATCAAATGATCAAACGCTTGTTGCAAAGCCGCAACATTCAGTTGTCCGCGCAAAGTGAAACGCCCGACCATCACGTAAGCGGTTGTTGCCACATCATCAATTTGAGATAAAAGCCATAGCCGCCGCTGAGCAAGAGACAGCGGTGGGGCCACATCGGTGGCTAATGGTTCAATGGCCGATTTCACGGGTGTCGGCGAAGCTTCAGCAAGCTCGCCGGCCAATGCAGAGAGGGTCGGCTGGCCAAATACAGCCGCTAATGTCAGCTCAACCTCAAATTGTTGACGAATGCGAGAAATCAGCTGCATCGCAACCAGCGAATAACCGCCCAGTGCGAAGAAATCGTCATAACGACCGACTTGCTCAACACCCAATAACTCAGACCAAATCACCGCCAGTCTGGTTTCCATATCTCCCTGCGGTGCTTCATACGTGCGGCGCGGCAGCGACGAAGCATCAACTTCAGGTAATGCTTTGCGGTCTACCTTACCATTCGGGGTCAGCGGGAAGGCATCCAGCGCCATGTAAATCCCCGGCACCATGTAATCCGGCAGACGTCGCCGTAATTCGGCTTTTAAACCATCCTCGAAATCCTCTCCCGATTGTGTCCCTGCTTCAGCAACATAGTAACCCACCAGACGGGGCTCACCGTCCGCCATCTCCGGCGCGGCAACCACCGCATCCGCTATCCCGTCATATCCCTGCATCAGAGACTCGATTTCTCCCAGCTCAATCCGGAATCCCCGGATTTTGACCTGAAAATCACTCCGG
>NZ_FULE01000046.1 GCF_900163965.1 Vibrio ruber DSM 16370 | reverse complement strand
TTTTTTCTTGCTTGAGCTGCCTTACCCACTTATCCATTGTCGATTTACCAACACCCATGGCTTTTGCAGCTTCAACAACGGTGTAGTTTTGATCGAGAACAAGTTGCGCTGCTTCGAGTTTGAATTCCGCACTGAAAGTGCGTCTGGTACGCTTGGTCATAGTTTCACCTGTCATGCTATGAGGTGTATTTTAACACCTCTAATCAGGTGGCCAAATTCACCGTACCACTACAGCTGCAACTGCAAAACTTTTCGCTCACCATGGCTACGCCGTCTGTATCAACTATAAATCCAATACAAAGGCTGCCAATCATGTGACACAAGAACGTTCGGGTTCGCCTCATGAGTATATTGATTATGCAGCCTCAAAAGGAGCAATTGACACTTTGACCAAAGAGTTGTCGTTAGAAGTTGCAGCTGAAGGGATCAGGGTCAATTGTGTTCGTCCCGGTTTTATTTACACAGATATGCACGCTGACGGTGGTGAGCCTGAGCGCATCGAGAGACTAAAAAGTGTCATTCCTCTGCAAAGAGGCGGTTTACCTGAAGAGGTTGCCGAGGCAATTTATTGGCTAGCCTGTGAAAAATCATCATTTTCCACAGGCAACTATTTGGATTTGACCGGGGGCCTATAGCGCCTCTTCTTCTCACATCATTGACAGTATTCGCCATGACATTATGTTTTTTTACCCACCATACATAGCGATTGCTGTAAATCAGAGTCGAATAAGAGTATGATTTGTGTAATCTTCATATACTGATAAATTAATTTTGAAAGAATATATCAGATTAATGAAGCCTATCATCCTTAATTTTTATATTTGACTTGTACGTTCTGATAGATTCGTATAATTTTCTGGATATTTTCAATAATGGTCGTTCAATAATTCTGTAACTAATCAACCCAGAGATAATAACACAAAATAATAACACAATAAGCAAAGCATAATTAGGTATAGAAAATTCAGTTCGTGATGACAGAACATAAATCACTCTACCAACAGCACTCAACACAAGAATGTGCAATAAATATATAGAATAAGATGCATCACCAATCTTTACTAAATATTTATTGAACACAATATTTCTTCTTTCTGCTATAACAAGACAATAAAGAATGGCTGCGGCTGGCGTACCGTAGATACCGACTCTCCACCAATCACTAGGAAACTTTGATTGATTGAACAAAATCAATATCGATGAAAATAATACTGAAGCAACCATTAAAAACACAGCGAATTTCCAGCTACTGTCTTTATGATAAAGAATCGCTAGAAGGGCTCCAGCAATAAACTCCATTGTTAGAGGATGAGCAATCAAATGAATAACAGAACTATCTGTAACAACATACAAATTAACAAAAACAACTAAAGCACCCCATATGAAAAGAAATATACTCAGTCGTTTTTCAGGAATACATATTAATAAAATAGAAAAAACCATATAAAAATAAACTTCATGAATTAAAGTCCATCCTACATTAATGAGAGGAAGTGTCTCTTCTGGCCACAATAAAAAAGAAGAAATAATATTGACATGGTTTCCTTGAGCGCTATTAACCCACTCAGGCCTTATAAGAAAAAAAATCAATACTAATGAACTATAAAACCAGTATGTTGGATATATTCTAGAAGCACGATGATATAAAAAACTCAGTGCATTTGACGTGTGTTGAAACTGACCTTTTGTAATAGAGACCATTATGAAGCCACTTATTACGAAAAAAAGATCGACACCGAACATCCCATGTATGAAAAAATCGGGAAGTACAACTCTCCCATCACCATATTTTTCTTCTATCGGAAGCAAATGAAAACAAACGACCAATAATGCGGCAATTCCACGAAGACCCTGAATATTTAGTAGTTTACTCATCTACATTAAAAACCATGTCCAGCCCCAAAATTATCAGAAACATAGCATAAACATCATCAAAATTGAATTTTATGAACTTCTTTTCGTAACTTAGTGCAGTTAAAAGCATAACAAGTCAGTATCTGAAAAAAGATAAATAATTCAAGCGTATAATATAAGGATGACATCCGTCTCTCACGATAGTGATGATTTTAGGCTCACTTTACCAATAAGCCGGAGACTTTCATGAGTCCACCGTTCATACATTCAACTGACAGCATTCGCCATGCCATTGTGTTATGCCCACCATACAAGGCGATTGCTGTAAATCAGAGTCAGCAGTTTATGAAGATAAGTTGAAGATTATTGATTCTGCTTGAAAAAGCGTTCAGCGCTGGCAAAGAGAGATTCACAGTGTTTTTTCTGCTGCGCGTAGTCAGCAGAGTCCTCGGACATTCCATCTAGGACCTCTTGGGCACTATGGTATTCTTTAACCATCAGCTCGAACTTGGCTTCGTAGTTGCTTTTCTTATGTTTTTTGGGAGATTTAACGTGTTTCTTTCTCATTCTTGTTCCTTTTCTAAACAGATCACATCAAGGAAATGGGTAACGATTGAATCAGAGTCATTTTTATTTTTACCAAAATAATTGACACCAAGATAAATTGAATATTCCAGTTATACAGCCAAAATTGATATTTATTATCTAAAAAATCTGAATCCATATCCTTTATATATATTGCTAATGATGTTTGTGAACACTCCCCCAGAACTATATTTATTTCAGGGGCATCATTTACCTAAACGGATGAAAATGAGGCTATTTAATGGAAGATAAAGAATAAGTTGCTACAGGCGTTGTATAACGAAATGACTCGAAAAAAGCGAAGAAGATACTCGAACTATATGTTTCATCAATAACTCACGTTTAGGAGCTGGAGTCACTATACACACATTATAGCAAATAGATAGTCATTTTCGTTTTTTTACAATCAAGTCCAATTTCCCTTTTGGCTCAGCAAGCAAAACAAACCATAAAATCAATATATATCAACACCTTACACTTAAACACAAGCTTAATCCGATAACATTGAAGGGTTATAAAAAAATAAAACAAGAAAAAGCTAGCCTTTATCTGTTTTATCGGTATACTGCTTACCAGCTCTTAAGAAAAGAGCTATTTATTTACTTTAAGATCAAATTTCTCTCGGTTCTACATCGATTTTTTCGTTTGCGTACCTACGATAAAATATATATCTCTAAAATAGATAATAGCGCTTATTAGCTAACAACACTTAAATTAAAATTATCAAATATAGAGGTATCTATGTCTAATAAAACAACTGGTTCAGTCAAATGGTTCAACGAAACGAAAGGCTTTGGTTTTATTTCTCCTGACAACGGTGGTGATGACGTTTTCGTTCATTTCCAATCTATCGTTTCAACTGGTTTCAAAACACTGAACGAAGGCCAAAAAGTATCGTTCGTGGTTGAACAAGGTCAAAAAGGATTACAAGCAGCGCAAGTCACTGTGATGTAATACTTTATGTGGCATCAGCACCCGTTGGTGCCACACAAGTCAAAAACCAATATGTCTGACCTCCCTTCTCTACCCACTAAATTCTTCCTCTGACAAACTATCTATCACACACCCCACAGATAAAAGCACTGCATAAGACACTTGAGTTTCAATGTATTCTTGGGATGATCTGACTTGTCTTTTCATAACGATATGCAACAATTCTTACAGAATGTGAAGTGGTTAAAGAACAAGGGGATAAATGTGTTCATTAATGAAGCATCAAAACGATCCGGCGCGACTCAACGGGCAATCAGACTGTATGAATCACTCGGGCTATTGAATGTTTCCCGCTCTGGCAAATATCGTGTTTACAATCAGCAACACATCAGCCTGATTAAAATCATTAAAGAAGCACAAACTCTTGGGATTCAGCTCTCCGATCTGGTCGCCTTAAAAAGTGAGCAAGAAGATCTAGATTGGGCGTTAGTGAGTGATTTTCTGGCTCAGCAGCAAGAACTCGTTGAAGAAAAAATAAAAGCGCTGGAAATACAAAAGCAACGTATCGCAGAATATCGTATTTCGATTGATCAGTGTGTTCGAGGGGTTGACTCTGACCTTTAGGTAAGAGTTTAAACTACCCGTCTGGACACAATACGGAGCTATCAGATCATGACAAAAATTCTAGTCATCAATGCCAATCCCAAATCTAACAGTTTTTGTAAATCTTTAGCTGAGCAATATACATCGGTTGCGGCAGATAAACATGACGTTGAACAAATTCATATTGGTGATTTGAATTTCAAAATCAGCTTAGATGAAGGCTACAGTGAAATAACAACCTTAGAACCTGATTTATTAGATTTTCAAAATAAAGTCCAATGGTCAGAACATATTGTGATTATTAGTCCTGTCTGGTGGGGAGCCATGCCAGCCAAATTCAAAGGTGCAATAGATAGAACCTTTTTACCGGGCTTTTCGTTCAAATATTTAGAGGGTAAATCGATTCCTCAAAAACTATTAAAAGGGCGTACATCTCAACTCATTATTACCCTTGATACGCCTCCTTTCTGGTACAAGCTTATCTACGGTAACCCAATATACAAACAGTTAAAACATACTATTCTGGAATTCTGTGGAATTAAAAACACCTCTTCAACTTATTTTGGCCCAATGATCAGCGCCAGTAGCAAACATCGAAAAAACTGGTTGGATAAAACAGCCCGGCTCGCCAGTCAAATTAAGTAAATATATTAAATTCTGGTCACACCGATGCATGATGACGCGCAGGGTTACTCATGTATCGGCGTGACAGGATTTTGTTCATACCAGCAGACAGCCTTCTTCTATCCGGCCACGCTACTTTGTGACTATTCATTGAATAATCAATAAGATAAAAACATATCTCATCTCAAGACAATGGTCTTATTCCATCATATAAATACGAATTTAATTGTGTATCAAACTCAATCCGATCTAATTTTTGTTGACTAGATCACATCTTTACCTATAACGTTACGCAACTTTTCATATGGAATTGAATCATAGGTAACTGAACTTGTACCACTTGAACGCTGTAGATATTTCGCAGTATTTTCTGACTAACGAATCATGACAAAATGAAAATAATAAATACGATCAAACAATTAAAATTATCTCATCATGCCATCACAATCATCATTGCGATTTATTTTGCTGTTATCTTAAATTTGCCGGTTTATAAATCACTGCATGAAATATTTAATCAATTAGATGCAGTTAATACTGGATTCGTTATTTCTATTCCATTCTTTTTTACATTCGCTTTAACAATAATTTTCAGTTTATTTTCGTGGCCGAAAATCACCAAAATATTCTTTTCCGTTCTGCTTTTGACATCGAGCCTTGTCAGTTATGCCACTTATAATTATGGCACGATATTCGACGCTGAAATGATAGAAAACTTTATTGAGACTAACGTCGGTGAGGCCTCGTCTTATCTGAGTTTTCGCTCCGTGATCTGGTTTCTCGGGCTGGGGGTCTTGCCAACCATATTGTTAATTTTAACCCCCATTAGACATGAAAAATTAGTGCCTTTGATTGCGAAAAAACTGGGTGTCATTTTCATTTCCGGACTGGGAATCGTGCTGATTGCCTCGGCATATTATCAGGATTATGCATCGGTCGGCCGCAATAATGGTTATATCAAACGGATGATTATTCCGACGTATTACATTAATGGCATTGCTGAATATATTCATCAAACCTATTTTTACCGGCCATTACCTTATGTTCATATCGGATTGGATGCCAAACAAACGGCAGCTCCCGGCCAAAAACCGTCTTTGGTTGTTTTCATTCTGGGTGAAACTGCCAGAACATACAATTACCATGCAAACGGCTACCCAAGACCCACGACCCCATTCACCGATACGCTGCCGGTGATCTCCTACCGGCATGTCGCCTCTTGTGGTACCGCAACCGCAGTCTCTGTTCCCTGCATGTTTTCTCGCCTCGACAGGAAAAATTATAACGAGCAACGCGCCTATCATCAGGACAACCTGCTCGACGTGCTAAAAAGGGCGGGTATCGATATCTTCTGGAAAGAGAATGATGGTGCCAGCAAAGGGATTCCAAAACATGTCAAATATCAGGAGCTGAAACGCAATTCTCAGGATCCGTTATGCAGTCTCGCCGGGTGTAAAGATATGGCTCTGCTCAATAATTTTGAGCAGGATGTGAATGCACTTCAGGGGAATCGTTTAGTGGTTCTTCATTTAATCGGCAGCCATGGGCCGGCCTATTTTCAGCGTTATCCACAACAATTTGCTTACTTTCAGCCGGATTGTCAGCGGGACGATATTGAAAACTGTACCCATGAGCAGCTGGTCAATACTTACGACAACACTATTCGCTATACCGATTACGTGGTTGCTCAAACGATTACCCGGTTAAAACAACTCTCCGAGCAATATAATACTGCGCTGATCTATCTCTCTGACCATGGGGAATCATTAGGGGAAAATGGTATCTACCTACATGGCTTACCCTACTCGATCGCACCGCAGGAACAGAAACACGTCCCGTTGATGGTGTGGTTATCCGATGGATACCGGGCCGCGCAGCATATTGACCAATCGTGCCTGAAACAGCAGGCTCAAACCGCTCAGGTGTCACATGATAATCTGTTTGATTCACTGCTTGGCGCACTCAATGTGTCAACACAACTCTATCGGCCGACACAAGATATCTTTTCTGTATGCCGGAAGTAATACCGGCCGTTCAACACGCGCCGAACCAGCGCAGAGTGGGCTCCGCCCCACTCTGCTCACTCTGTTACTCGGCCCGACGCCGTATTCATTGTGTCTTTGGTTGTCATTTGGTGAGTGCTGCATAACTGTGCATCTCTTGCTCGTTACGAAATAGCGGGAGACCCAGCGCCTGATGCATCTGAACCAGCCACGGCTGTGCCAAACCAATCCTTTCCATCGCAACCCGGTCGAGAAAAATCGTGTCTGGTTTGCCTTCGCTGACTACTTCCCCGTCGGCCATCACATACACGTAATCACACAACTCATAAATCAGATTAATATCATGGCTGGACATCACCACATGCTTGCCGAGCGCTGCAAATCTCTCAATCAGAGATTTCATCTGCCGCGTGCCGGCAGGATCCAGCCCGGCAGTCGGTTCATCCAGTAACAGATACTGACTGTCTAATACCAGTGCACCGGCAATCGCGACCCGCTTCTTTTGCCCGTAACTGAGATACTGCACCGGCTTATTGATTAAGTTTTGACCATCCACCAAGGATAATGCATCGCTGACACGTCGCTGGATCTCAGTATCGTCTACCCCGAGATTTCTCAGACTAAAAGCAATGTCATCGAAAACATCGGTATAAAAAATTTGCTGCTCCGGTTCCTGAAATACCAGAGTGACACGCTGACGGTGCTCAAACAGCGCTTTTTTAGCATACGTCAGCGGTTGACCTTGCCATAAGACGTTACCGTGATGTGGCCGATATAAGCCAAGCAATAACTTAAACAGCGTCGATTTACCACAACCGTTAGCCCCAACGACACCGACAACAGGATGCGCTGCGAAATTCATCGCCACTCGCTTGAGCACGGGTGAGCCATCCTCATAGGCAAAATCAACCGCTTGAACCGATAACGTCATCAGAGAAACTCTCCTTGGTATAACTTGACAAAAAGGGACGCTTTCATGTGCTGATGGCGTATCAAAACCCGCTGCAATAACATCCCCGCTAACTGAGCCAGCGATTTCAGCCAGTGGCGGCGACGAATATAACCGAAGCGCAGCGTTTGGGCGGTAAAAATGGCGTGCGCTTCTTCAATCAAGATAAAAATAAACCGATAAGTCAGTAGTACCTGTTCAATCAATACCAATGGCAATCGGGTGGCTTTCAGCAGCCGGATACACTGATTGAACGGTGTCGATACCACAAAACAGAAAGTGGCCGCAATCGAGCATAAACAGCGCATTAATGTATGCTCAGCCATCCCCCAAAGTTCACCACTGACCCCGACAAATCCGTCAGCAACCGGCATACTGATGATCAACTCGTCCGGCCGTTGATGATAAGTCAGTACCATCGCCATGATGCTGAACAGCAAGAATCCACCGGGTAAGCGCAGCCAACGCAGATATTGCCTGAGCGAGATTCGGCCACCGATACAGGTCAGCATCATTAACACCAGAAATAATCCCCCCTGATAGATAACCGGCAGCGTGAGTGCCAGCGACAACGAGACGAGATAAAACCAGCCTTTATAGACCGGTGAGACACCAACCCACCGGCTCCGATAAGCATATTTATCGATCAATAGCATGACGACGCCGACGCCCTTGATAGAAGCCGAGGATATAAAAAATTACCGCCGAACCAAGTGAGCCCTGTAATGTAAATAGCAAACTTTCAATTTCACCGCTGGCCGGTTCAAATATCGGTTCAAGCCATGGCTGATAATCCGGTGCGATTTCACTAATCACCGATTCCGCTTCACCATCCGAACCGCCGAATTCACCGGAAACACCTAATACGAACGGCATGACAATCACCAAGCCGACCAACAACAGAATCAATATGTTCTTTTTCATCTCAGTCCACCTTGTGTTGTTCCGAGCAGTGCCCGTTTATTGAGTTGTTCATAAATCAACACGGTCAGTAGCCCTTCTGCAATGGCAATTGGTACCTGTGTCAGCAGAAAAACCCCCATAAACTTACTCACCGAAGCAACCATACCGAGCTGCGGATCAGGGAAGGCCAATCCGAGTTGAACTGAGGTAACCAAATACGTCGCAAGATCCGCCCCGGCGGCACACAAAAACACGGCAATATCCTTTCTGACATGAAGTCGGTTTGCCATGACCCACAAGACATAACCGACCAAAGGCCCGATGACGGCCATCGACATCCCATTCGCGCCTAAAGTTGATAAACCACCGTGCGCCAGTAACAGCGCCTGAAACAGCAAAACAATCCCGCCGAGCAGCGGTACCACCATAAAGCCAAACAGAATCACCGCCAGACCAACCCCCGTGGGGTGAGAGCAACTGCCGGTCACCGAAGGCAGCTTTAACGCCGACAGAACGAAAATAAATGCCCCGCACAGCGCCAACAACACCTTTCTGTCACTGTCACTGGCGACCAGATGCTTTACTTTTCTGATACTCAAAATCAAACAGGGTAAAAAGAAGACCCACCAGCTCAGCGCCCATACCGGTGGCAGAAAACCTTCCATGATATGCATGGCATTGGCACTGGCGGGGAACATTAAAAACATCATCATCCCGAGGAATACCCCGGAAGGAATGCGGGAGAATCGAGCAAACATCAGTCTGTTCCTTATTTGTCGGTTGATACGGGGGCGAACGGTTGTAGTTGCTCGCAACCATTGGCTTTTTCTGCACCCTGATGACCGAAACGGTGATGGGCAAAACGGCGATTGACTAAAATAGTCGAAAAGTAGGGCAGCGACTCCCCCGTACCATCTCCCGGGTGAATAGCGCTCAGATCGGGATAATAGATTTCATTATCCATCGACGCGTTCGCCATCAAAATCGCGCATGACAGCAAGCCCAGTTCTTCCAGCAGGGTACGGATTGTTTCAAACCGGCCATATACTTTCATCAACACCACACATTCATGCTCAGCCAGAGCACGACGCAACACATCTTCATTTGCAGTACAAGACATCACCGCCATTGATTGTTGTTCCATACACAACGGGAATTGCGCCCGGGCAGCAATCGCAGCAAATGACGTAATCCCCGGCACCACTTCAATCTCAACTTGCGGGGCAAGGCGTTCCAGTAAAAAAACCCAAGTGCTGAACAGCATACTGTCACCTAAAGTGATGAAACCAACCTGTTTCCCGGCGGCTACATCTTGAGTTATCTCTGCGGCAATTTGCTCCCAGGCCTGACGTTTTTCTCCGGCATCGTTGGTCATCGGAAAATGGCGCGCTTTTACCGTCACCTGCTCCCCCAGATACTCGCGTACAATCGACAAGGCCAGGCTGTCCCCCTTCCGACGGCCAGCCGGTGCGTACAGCACATCGAGGTGACCCAGAATCCGGGTAGCACGGACGGTGATTAAGTCACTGGCACCCGGACCGGTGCCCATTGCAAATAACTTTCCGCCATTTTTTAACATTTCACCATTCATTAACTTTCCATCACTCATGCGACTGGCTCCTTCACATGCATTGACGTCATGACGGATGGTTGAATAGTCTGCGACGTCTGGCTTGCTGCTCCCGCTTGCTGTGATGCCATGTCTGAGGATGAAACCGCGGTTAAATGATCAATAAATAACTGACGAATCAGCGGATTTTCGCCCAATCCCTGCACAATCGGCTCGGCGGTAATCCCAGCCTGTTCAATCAGGACTTTCCATGAATCGGGGTCATCGGATGCCATATCATGAATCGCATGATCACCGGCCACCAGCATCAGTGGCATCAGATAAACTTTACGCACCTGCGCCTGTTGCAACCGACTGATAACGGTCTCGATACCCGGATAGCTTTCCACCGCACCGACAATAAAAGGTCGCTGATGCGTTTGCATCATATGATCGAGACAGGCATAGGCTGAAAACGCATGATGGGTCGTTCCGTGCCCCATCAGCACCAAGCGTTCATCCGCTGCAAGTGGTGGTGACTGGTATTCAATCGCGTCAATCAAGCGCTGATAGTCATCACAGTCACTCAGCAAAGGGACACCGACTTCGATGCGCTCAAACTGGTGTCGGCAATGTGCCACTTCCCGGACAATTTTTTCATATTCGTCCCCGTTGATAATATGGAGTGACTGGATCAACACATCCCGATATCCGGCACGTTTGAGTGCTGCCAGAGCCTCACGCGGATGAGCAATGTCGATCCCGTCCCGCTGCGATAACTTGTTAATAATCATCGATGAAGTAAAAGCCCGGAAAAAATCCCGGTCGGGAAATGCATTGGCTAAAGCTTGTTCACTCGCCGCAATATTTTTTTGCAGCGCTTGCGGATAACTGGTTCCGAAACTAATCACTAACAGTGCTTTTTTCATCAAATGATTCCTTCTGTTGCCACGCGCAAAACAATGCTTCGCACGCGTCAAGATCGTGTAACGTTTCAACATAGTGGGTGACAAAACGCAGCGGAGGCCGTTGAATCACAATGCAGGGAATCCCGAGTGCAAGACACGGTTGCACTTTTTCAGTAAATCCGCCTGCCTGACCGGACTCTTTGGTGATCACCACATCCGGCTGGATCATGTCGTACAGCGCGTGATTCATCGCTGCAGAAAAAGGGCCTTTCATCGCAATAATTTGCGCATAACTCAACCCGAGGGACTCACATTCCGCGACGACCTCAGTGGTCGGCAAAACGCGGACATACACTGTTTTGTCGTTAAGTCGCTGACAAAACTGAGCGAGGTCTTTACTGCCGGTGGTCAGCAAAATTTTCTGCTGTGCCGACGTGATCTGGTCACAGGCATCCGCAATACTACCGGCCTTGATAAGCAACGGATGAGCCGCCACATCAACCGGTATCGGTCGCTCATAACGAATCACCGGACACCCGGTTTTCAGGCTGGCAGCGACGATGGTTTCCCGTAATTGCTGCGCATAAGGATGGGCGGCATCAATCACACAATCGACCTGATGATCCAGGATCCATGTCCGCATTGTTTCAGCATCTAAGCGGCCTTGAATCACCGGTGCCGTCAGTGACTGTACCGTGGCCAGCCCGGCCGGAGTTGCTACCGACAACGTATAGCGGATCCGGTACTGCTCCAGCATCCGGCACAGTGTGACAGCATCGGATGTGCCGCCGAAAACCAGCACATGCGCGGGGCTCATCATAGTGTGTAGCCTCGCGGCGTAATCATCAGCCCCTGCTCAACATAAGTAGACTGATTGCCGACAATCACCATGGTGCGCATATCGACCCGTTCAAAATCCATGTCGGCAAAGGTGGTCAGCCATTTGGTTTCTTTGCGACGTCCCGCTTCTTTAACGACCCCGACCGGGGTGTCCGCTGCTTTATAAGGGGACATTAATTCAAACGCGTGACGCAGGTGCCCTTCCCGTCCCCGACTGCGCGGGTTGTAAAAACAGATCACGAAGTCCGCTTCAGCGGCAGCGCGGATGCGTTTCTCAATCACGGACCATGGCGTCAGCAAATCACTCAGACTGATATGACAGAAATCATGCATCAGCGGCGCCCCCAGCGCCGCACCGGCAGCAATACTCGCGGTCATGCCCGGGACAATTTTCACTTCAACATGCCACGTCTGCTTGGTTACCATCTCCAGAATCAAGCCAGCCATGCCATAAATCCCGGCATCACCACTGCTGATCAAAGCGACGGTTTTACCCGACTGGGCGATATCAAGAGCGACCTGACACCGTTCGATCTCTTTGCACATACCGGTTTTAATCACCGGTTTATCGCCCACCAAGGCTTTGACAAGGTGGGTATAAGTTTTATATCCGACAATCACTTCAGCCGCTTCAATGGCAGCGCGCGCCTCTGCGGTCATCATCTCCGGACCACCGGGGCCAATTCCTACGACATATAACATGATTTCATGACTCCATAGGTCAGGGTAATACCTTGTTGTCTCAGGGTTTCTCCCAACAGACAACCGTCACTGAGCAGCCAGGCTGCCGGTTGAGACACACAGCCGACGCCTACCGTCTGTCGGACGAATTCCGATTGAGGAAACGGTGCGGAACACGCACTTAATTCGGCTGCGCTGAATAATTTGAATGGCACCTGATATTGCTGCGCCAGATGCAGGATCGCCGGCTCATCATATTTGCGGTCAATACTGCCAATCGCAGCCAGCGCGAGCGGGTGAATACTGATGTGTTGCAGTTGTTGCTGAAAAAGAGTCAATAGCTGTACGGGGGAAATATTTTTCCGACAACCAATCCCGGCCACAAGCCGTTTCGGGATCAACTGAAAGCTGGGGATCGGCCAGTCAGGCCGCGTATGTTGCATCGACACATCGATCAGCGCGGACAACTCATAACGGCCAACATCGTGTTCAGTCACAATGGTTAAGCCGCGAATATCAAACTGACGAATATCAAAACCAAGTGTTGCTGTAAGCCATGGATCAACATAAATCCCGACAGCATGTCCGCTGACCAAAAGTTGATTCACGGTTTTAGTCGCCACCCGAAACTGCTCACTGGCCGCATTGATCTGTTGCGCCAGCACATCAAAAGCACAGGTTTGATTGACATCGGTTGCCGTCGAGATCACCGGCTGCGCACCAATTCGTGCTGCGACCTCCCGGGCCAGTTCATTCGCGCCGCCAACATGCCCCGATAAGATACTGATGACATGCTGCCCTTGTTCATCAATCACCAACACCGCCGGGTCGGTGAATTTATCTTGCAGCAACGGAGCAATCATTCTGACGGCAATCCCACAGGCACCAATAAAAATCAGGGCGCTATCGCAGCCAAACCGTTGCGCCACAGTCTGCTTTAGGCTGCCGTCAAATGGCAGAAAATTGGCCTGTAGATACTTTTCAGCACAGTAGCAATGCATCGACAATGCCGGAAACGCCTGACGGATCTGACGGGCAATCTGCTGGCCGCCCGGGGTCAGGCTGAACAGTGAGACGGAAAAACCGTTAACGGTATTCATGACTGAACGCCGCATCATAAAGTTTGGAGTAGTGGTATTCTTCTCCCAGAAAGCGACCGACCAAGATTAACGCTGTTTTTTGAATGCCTGCATCCGTCACAGTCTGAGCAATATCGGCCAGCGTACCTTTGAGTATCTGGCAGTCCGGCCAAGTGGCTTTATACACCACAGAGACCGGGGTCTCTGTCGGATATCCGCCCTGCACCAGCTGCTCGGCCACCGCCCCAATCCCCTGGACGGACAAGAAAATTGCCATTGAAGTCTGATGACCGGCAAAGCGTATCAGCGATTCCAGTTCCGGAGTCGGCGTCCGCCCTGCCATCCGGGTAATGATGAGGCTTTGCGATACTTCCGGCACGGTGTATTCAACCCCGAGTTCCGCCGCAGCGCCAAGAAAAGAAGACACCCCGGCAATACAGCGAAAGCCAATCTGCTGTTTTGCAAGTTCTTCACCCTGTTCGCGAACCGAGCCATACAGTGATAAGTCTCCGGTTTGCAGTCTCACCACCAGCTTATTATGGTGAATACCATCCACCATCAGTTGAATAATCTGCTGTAAATGTAAGTAAGCACTGTCATGGCATTCGGCTTCCGGTTTGCAGTAATCCAGTAAGGCCGGATTAATCAGTGAACCGGCATAAATCACCACATCCGCCTGTTGCAGCAAGCGATAACCTTTGAGGGTAATCAGCTCCGGGTCACCGGGTCCGGCTCCCACAAAATAGACTTTGCTTTTGTCCAGCGTTTCCGTCATTGTGCGCTCCCTTTCGTACACCGAGTACATGAAATCACAAACGTGGGGTTATTGGGTTTGAAGTAGTAACTGCTCCCCAGCGGGGTCATCGGAGACACCATGATCTGTGTGCAGTCCAGATCTCGGATCGGGCAGTTTTTCAGGTGCTCTAACGCCTGATGCAGATTGTCTTGCAGAATAAATGTCATCACTAACCGGCCTTGTTCCGTCAAATGAGCCAGAGCCCAGTCAATGATCGCTGTGAGGTTGCCACCACTGCCGCCGATAAATATGGCATCCGCCGCTACCGACAGCTCACAAGGCGCAATTGCTTGTACCAGTTCAATATGCGCAACAGCGTGGTGGCTGAGGTTTTGCTGCATAATCGCAACCGCATGGTCATTCTTTTCAATCGCGGTGACGGCCAGTTCAGGAAAACGCAGTGCCGCTTCAATGGCGACACTTCCGGTTCCGGCGCCCACATCGACAAATCGCTGTGCCTGACCGAGCGCTAAACGATCCAACACTACAGCGCGGACTTCCTGCTTGGTCATCGGCACTTTGTCGGCCCTGAGAAATTCGCTATCTTTCATCTTTCCCTCTTTCGTTCAGTACATTCGTTCAGAGCATTCATTTAGGACAATGACAACATTCATGTCATATGAACGCTGCACCTGCTCTGCCTGTAGCATCGAAATCCGTTGGTCGGCATAGCCCAGATTCTCACCGATAATAAATGTCCGTTTCAGTTGACGAACCAGCGCTTGCTGTGCGATTCGATACGGCCCGAGATATTGGTCGGTCACTAACGCAACCTTGTCGTGTGCAAACAGAAAATCGAAATCCGGTGACTGGCCATGACTGCTGGTGATATACAGATCGTTCATATCCATGCCGATTTCAGTAAACAGCATCTGAATCGAACTGATCCCGGGTATGACTTGCCGCTCATCGGGCGGAAAATGCTGACAGATACGTTTACCGATCCCAAATAACATCGGATCACCCGATGCAAGCACCACCACCTGACGCGATGCGAGCTGAGCCAGAGATTGCATGATGACGTCGATACAGCCCGACATCGCAATCCGTTCCCCCTGAAAATCAGGAAACAGACGCAATAATCTCGGCCAGCCGACCAACACCTCGGCACGGTCAATCAACTGACGTGCGGCGACCGTCATCATGTCATCCCGGCCGGGTCCGGTGCCGACTACATAAATCATTGGTAATCCTCCACAATCTCGTCAATCGGACGATGAGCACCTAAGACCTGATTGTCATAAGAAAACAGCACCACATCACACCTGAACGGACGAGTGGCATAGCGCAGCATGTCTGCGACCCGCGTGCAGATCCGCTGCGCCAGCGCGGTATAAACCGCCTGATAGCCATGCTGTTCAATCAATGCCAGCGCTTCTTCGGTAGTCAGGCAGGCATAAACCTGTTGCAACAAGGCATTCGGTGCCCCCAGCAAGGCTAAATGGGTGACCAGTGTTTCCAGCCGTGCATCGGCAATATGCGAATGGGTATGAAAAACCCCGGCGGCAATCTTAATCAGTTTGCCGATATGCCCGACCAGTAAGACTTGTTCAAATTCAAGACGATTCGCCTCTTGCAACATGTAGCCGACAAAATTACTCATAGTCACGACCATCTCGTGATTCAGATGCAGCTGTTGACGCACGAACCGTTCGCCATGATTGCCCGGCACCAAAATAACCCGACGGTGGCCTTGGGCTTTTTTCTGTTCCAACTCAATGGCTAACGAACGTTTCCAGCTCTCTTCAGACATTGGGGTCACAATACCGGAGGTGCCAATAATCGAAATGCCGTTTTCAATCCCGAGCCTGGCATTGTAGGTTTGCCTGGCTCGCTCAATGCCTTCCGGTGCGAAAATCTCGACCGTCACGCCTTGATTGGGCCCGATGACCTCACGGACGGCCTGCTCAATGGTATGCCGCGGGGTTTTATTGATTGCCGCAGCACCGACCGGCAAGCCAACCCCTTGCCGTGTTACGGTACCGACCCCCACCCCGCCGATAATCTCAATGGATGTTCCGGGATTGCGGGTCACCCGGGCGAAAATCAACATCCCGTGGGTGGCATCGACATCATCCCCGCCATCTTTGCGAATCGCAGCAACCGCCTCAGACTCGGCCACAGATGCTTCTTCAACACTCAGGTTCAAGGGGACGCCGGAAGGCGTCACGATAGAGACTTGATGGATAAGTTGCTGACGCAGCAGCATCAAGGCCGCCACTTTCGCTGCCGCGGTCGCACACGAGCCGGTGGTATAGCCTTTGCGATAAGCTTTTCCCCGGTGCCAGATAAGATCCTGAAGCGCAGGTTCAGTCATCGCGCCTCCTGCATGTCATACAACACCGCATTGACAATCGCGGCAGCAACGTTACTGCCGCCTTTGCGCCCGAGAGCGGTAATAAAAGGGAAATCGCTGTCATACAGAGCTTGTTTCGATTCAGCCGCACCGACAAATCCAACCGGAACCCCGATAGTGACAGGCCGGTTTGCTCCGGCACTTTGCAGTAATTGAAACAGTGCCGTCGGGGCGTTGCCGAAGACAAACACCGCATTTTCGCTTTCAGCCAACGCCTTCTCAACCGCCACCATCGAACGGGTTTTGCCTTGTGCCTTGGCCGTCGCTGCCACATCCGGGTCGGCAATATAACAACGCACCTCGCAGCCAAACTGACGTAACAGAGATTTATTCATACCGGCCAGCACCATGGTGGTGTCGGTATAAAACACACATCCGGCCGCAATCCGGGCCGGTAACTCAGCCAGAATCGTGGGTGAGAATTTTAAAATTTCCAGCCAGTCAAAGTCGGCGGTCGTGTGAATCGCCCGGGTAATGATTTTTTTCTCAAGCGGATGATGGAAACGATAGGTCGGAAAATCGGTCTCAATGATCTGATCAATGATCTCAAAACTGGTCGATTCAATTTGCTGCGGCTGTTGAATAAAGGATTGCGGTTGCTGACTTGTTGTCTGGCATCGGTTTGGGTTTGCTTTCATAGACCACCAATCACTGTTTAACTGAGAAAGGTTCAACCAAGACCGGTTTAACCAAGTTCTGTTCTACTGGTGAATTGCGGGTATAAAGCAACCGCCCCCAAATCGACGATTTGACGGCTGTACCCTACTCGCTTCCCACCGAAGGAGTTACGGAATTGCTTTGACTCGTCTTCTGACTTAGCTTCAACCTTCCTGATCCCTTCCCGTTTGCACAGTGGTTTAATCAGGTCGTCAGCATTACAGCAACGGGGGCTGTGGAGGAGTTGCACCTCACTTCCGATCCGTATCCAAATTGCCTCAATATGTTGCAAGTCGTTCTTGCCGAACATTGACAGGCCATACTTTGGGAGGCTGGATATCGGATTATCATCAAAGCAATGATGTTTATTCGTATGAACACACTGACACAATGTTTTCAGATTGCATTGATAATCATCAATTTATCGTCATATAGTCACAGCGATATGGATTGTTCAGCGATACATCGCCTGCCCGAAAAATATTCGTCTATGCATATAAACCCCCGTCTGGATCAACGATCTTTTCTGACGGGCAGTGTTCAATAAACGAAAAGTTCAATAAGCGTAACGGTCACTCCGACCAATAAATCAAAATGAGGTAAAACGATGAAAGGCAAAGTATGGTTGGTAGGCGCCGGGCCGGGCGATCCGACGTTACTGACAGTGAAAGCACTTTACTGCATTCGTCAGGCCGAAGTGATCGTCTATGACCGTCTGGTCAGTGATGAGATTTTGCAGGAAGCACCATCCCACTGCAAAATGGTCAATGTCGGCAAATTACCTAATTATCATCCCATTCCTCAGGATGATATCAATGACTGCCTGATCCAGCTTGCGTTGCAGGGGCACAATGTGGTTCGTTTGAAAGGTGGCGATCCTTATGTTTTCGGCCGCGGCGGCGAAGAAGCCGAAGCTCTGGCAGCATTCGATATTGAATTTGAAGTGATTCCCGGTATCAGTTCAGCGATTGGCGGACTCGCCTGTGCAGGAATTCCGGTCACACATCGTGATTGTGCGTCTTCTTTTCATGTGGTCACCGGCCATTTGAAACAGGGTAAAGACCCGCTCGACTGGTCACAATTTTCCAGACTGGGCGGGACGCTGGTGATTCTTATGGGCATGAGCCAAATCAAACATATCTGTCAACAACTGATGGATGGCGGTAAGCCGGTCAGTACCCCGGCGGCGGTGGTTCGTTATGCCAGCCGGGACAATCAGCAAGTTGTCACCGGCACTGTTGCTAATATTGCCCAGCGTGCAGAAGAAGCTCAGATCAAATCTCCCGCATTGATTGTGATTGGCGGTGTTGCGGCAAAACATACCACGCTTTCGTTTCAGGCCACTTGTCGCCATATCAGTGAGTTAGCGGAGTTCGTAGCATAATCGTGATGAGAACATCCTGACCGTCAAACCGTTAGCGGAGATGCAATACTGTTAACGGTCAGATAAGACTGCCCCTGATAGCGGTTGAGAGTGAGATGCGTAACACTCTGGTTCGGAATCGCCAGTCCGGTATACCACTGCGGGTTGCGCCAGTCTAACCCGAGTACATGCGCCAGTATGTAGCGAATCGGCCCGCCATGGGCAATGATCAGGGTATCATGCTGGCACTGTTCAATCAGGGCTTCCCACGCTTCGGTCACTCGTGCTACACCGTGAGCCAATGGCTCAGCATCCGGCAGAGGCATATGCGCCGGATCCGCCCAGAAATGTTCTAGGGTCTCCCATTCGTCTTTCAATGCATCAAACGGCACCCCGTCAAACCGACCGAAATTCTGCTCTTTAAACCGTTCATCTACCGTTAAATTCAGGGCCGGATTCAATGCAGTTAATTGTTCCGCCAGGTAGCGGCAACGGGTTAAAGGCGAGGTATAGATGGCCTGAAACTGATAATGGGTCAGTAAAGCACGCGCCATAGTTTGTTGGGTCACTTCATCGACACGGACATCCGTATGCCCGTTCAGTGCCGGCTTGCCTTCGGTTTTCCCGTGTCGCAGCAAATATAAGTGAATCATCTGGTTTCCTTTGATATCCGGGGTCTTTTTAGGGCTCAACTATTTTGGATGAGCAGAGGCTGAAGTAAAAAATCTAGCGATTGCTGCATCACTCGGCGAAGAGACTGTGGTTTTAGAATCTCATGTCCTTCATCATCGATCACATGCAGCGTTACTGACTGGTTTTGCGCCTGCATGGTTGCCGCAAGCGTTTCACTTTGACCAACCGGTACAATCCGATCCTGCCGGCTGTGGACAATCATCAACGGACAATGAATACGATGACAATGATGCAAAGGCGAGGCCTGTTGTAACGCTTGTTGGCCTGTCGGTATTCTGGGATCATGAACCAAGTGATAGAACGCTTCTTGAATCGGCTGCCAGTCTTTCGGCATATTCTCCAGCAGGTATGCCATGTCTGACGGCGCATTGATAATGACAGCATTAGTAAACGGTATCGCGTGACGAATCAGCTGCATCAACACCGAATAGCCACCGAAGCTGATACCAAATCCATGAATATGCTGGGAGTCAATCGCGTCGTGTTGTAAGGCATGTTTCAATGCAATTTCAATATCAGTCTGAACATCATCTTCCCAGTGCCCGATACTGGCCTGAATAAACTGACGACCCGACCCGGTCGAGCCCCGAAAGTTCATCTGTAATACCGCAAAACCGGCCGCACAAAAATACTGCACAATCGCATTAAATCCCCAACGGTCATGCCCCCACGGCCCAGCGTGAGGGAAAAGGATAAGAGGTCGCGGTGTTTGCACCTCAGGAATAGTCAGGTAACACTCGATGCGTAATCCATCAAAACTTGGGACTGTATAAAATTGAGTGGTAGCGAGCGTCGTCGGATCCAGTTGAGGAAAAGCACTACCGAGCACCACCAACAGATCGACTGTAGCATCATAAAGATAGCTAATTTCGGGTTGTACATCCGATGCCCCCGCAAATACAAATCGCTCTCCGTCTGCCGATTTCGCCAGCATAGTACACAACGGCAGCCCGATCCGTGCTTTAATTCGCTGATAAAGCCTATCTGTATCCGCATTAAAAAAATGATACTGCTGCGGTGTCGTCGCAAAGACCACCCCTTCAATATCACCATTCGGATCAACCCCCGTAATTCCGGTCATATCTTTGTCTGCATCGGTTTCAATCCAGTGTATGGTCATGGCCTGAGCAATATTGACCCGAGCCAGAGAGAGCGAGTCCCGCTCAATATTGGTGAGGGCGAAAAAATCATGGTCAGGATCGACATCGGTAAAGATCGGAGTAAACGACGCATCATACGGGCAGATACCGACCACCTCAAACCGTCCTTCCTGTGGAATCGGCTTCTTGATTTGATAACCCGAATCAGACGCAGACAGAACCAGTCTTAACTGGCCGGCCCAATCAAAAAACAGCTGTGTATCATCCGGCTGGCAGATCAGTAAGGTAACTCGCTCCTGCGTACGAAGATTAAGATGGGAGACGACTCTTAAACCTTGCTCATCTTCATCATAAGTCAGGATTTCATCAGGCCGGGCGGGTAACATACAGGCCAGTTCACAAATGGCCAATTCACCGGATAAATCCGTAAACCGATTTGCAGTGATGTCGATCATATGGAGTTGTTTGTGCTGCGCACCACATACCATCGTCGTGACAATCAATATCTCGTCCGTTTTCCAGACCACATCTAAGACATACTCATCATCTCTCAGTGGATAATCGTATTGCGGTTCGAGGTTCAAATGCTCATCAATACGACTGAGACCAATATGGTGCCGGTCAGGATCGGTATGCAGATAAGACAGCCACTGTCCGTTGGGTGACAGTCTGAACATTGTTTCAAGTGGTGTGCAAAAAAATGTTGTTGCACTGTCCCAAGATGAAACCGTTGCTTTCATCGCAGCCTCCTTTCTTATCTCTGGCTCACCCCCCTCAACGGCATTTCTGTGAGCAAGTTTTCAGTTGCACATCACTTCAGCAACCAGCTGATTATCCGAATCACTGATCACTTTGCCTTGGGCGAGGGTCACCACTCGTGAGGCAGAAGCGATCGTTTCGGGTCGATGGGCGACAATCAGCCGGGTCATCTGTAATTGATCAACCGCAGCGTTCACTTCCTGTTCCCGTTGAATATCCAGATGGCTGGTTGCTTCATCTAATACCAGAATAATCGGCTGTTTATATAACGCTCTTGCCAGTAAGACCCGCTGTTTCTGGCCACCGGAAAGCACCGTTCCCATATCACCAACCAGCGTATTGTATCCCATCGGCATGGCCGTAATATCCTCATGTACTGCTGCCATTCGGGCACATTCTGTAATCCGTTCCAAATCGGGAGTGGTATCAAAAAAGCAGATATTGTCAGCAATGGAGCCCGCAAATAAGACATCATCCTGAAGGACACTGCCCATCAAGTTCCGCGCCTGCTCATGCCCCAGTTGCCCGAGCTCAATACCACCGATACAAATACGTCCCTGCTCAGGTGTTAACACCCCCAACAGTATATGAACCAGTGTCGTTTTCCCACACCCCGATGCACCGACAATTGCAACAGACTCGCCAGCCTGAATATCCAATGTGACACCATCAAGTACCATCGGCTCCCCTTCAGCATACTTGAAACTAATATTTTCAAACCGGATATCGGCTGCAACCTGATCATTTTCCCGCAGTAAATAGGGTACATCTTCGTGTTGTTCGGGCTCAGCAAGTACGATATCGGCCAGACGTTCACCCTGAAGCCGCAACATCCTGACTTCAAAATATTTATCAATCAACCCGCTGACTCGCCCGTCAAAGTGCATTTTATAGGCATTGAATGCTATCAGTCCCCCGACAGTAAACACATTATCAATCACCATTGATGCACCCAACCAGATAATCACTAACCCTTCAATCCCGAATAAGATCCCATTCAGCTGTTGATACAGCAGTTGCATTTTCTGCATATGTAAACCAGCATTGATTTGGCCGATGAACAGGGACAACCACCCTTCCCGGCGATCACTTTGTCGATTGAACAGTTTAATGGTTTTGAGCCCCCGGACAGTTTCTAAAAAGAAACTCTGTTGCCGGGCTCCCTGAATAATCTCTTCTTCCGTAGCTCGCTGCAACGGCTGAAACCAAATCGCTCTGAGCAGACCGTACAATGTCATCGTGATTAACGCGACAAAACTGAGCTTCCAGCTATATAAGAACATCATCGCAAGCGTAATGACCGTAACCAAGCCATCAACCACGGCACTCAAAAATGAGGTAGTCAGGGTTTTCTGAATAATTTCTACAGCACCAAAACGTGAAATTACATCGCCGAGATGACGTCGCTCAAAATATTTAATCGGTAAACTTAACAGATGAGAAAAAACATTGGCTCGCCACTGCACACTGATTGATGTACTGAAATACATCATGGCCCAACTGCGAACTGCACTAATCGTCTGTTGCATAACCAAAAGCAAGCCGAAACTAATCACCAGCACCGTCAGTAAATCTCGATCAGCACTGACAATCACTTCATCAATCACCCATTGTAAAAACAGCGGTTGGATAAGTGCAAAAATCTCCAGAACCAACGCCAGAATCACAATCTGGCTGAGCGACCTGGCCAACCCTGTCATTGGTCCAATCAACGCTCTCAAACGAATCCGCGCGCTGGGTCGCCGCGTTTCAAAACTTTGAGTCGGCCACAATTCCAGCGCCACACCGGTATAACATTGTGAGAATTTCTCATGAGAAACTTTCTGAATACCGCTGGCTGGGTCGTAAATCACTGCATATTTACGATTCATTTCCTTGAGCACCACAAAATGGTTGAAGTTCCAGTGCAAAATACAAGGCTTGCGGACTTGAGGGATTTTCGCGCAATCAATCCGTAAGGCACGCGTACCGAGCTGCAGACTGTGAGCGATGTGCATAATCCGGCGCAAATCAGTACCTTTCAGCGATACCGGAAAGCGAGAGCGCATCATCGCAAGATCGGTATGGTAACCATAATAACTGGCAATCATCGCCAAACAAGCAAGGCCACATTCCGCTGCTTCAACCTGAAGAATGATGGGAAGTTTCTTACCTAAACCAAGTGATAATCGTTCGAAGAAAACCATATCTTGCTACCATTTCCCGGTCAGGCTGAAAAGCGGGTCAAAAATCCATTCATATAGTTTTCTGCTGTCTTGCATAATATCGGCCTGCAATACCATACCCGCTTGTAGGGGCTGTGACTGGCCATAAGCTGTAATAGTTTGCGAATCTAACGCCGCGGTGACCTGATAAAATTCATCCCCTCGCTCGGTCATCACCAGCGTCGAGAGGTGGCTCCGCGACAATTCCTCTGCCGATAACGATGTTCGTGTGATAGATGCCACCTTAGCCCGGTACTGGCCGAATTTCTGATAAGGATAAGCCTGATAACGAATTAAGACTGTATCGCCTTGATTGATAAACCCAATTGACGAGCTTGGTACAAAAAGATGAGCCAACCAGACGGCATGACTCGGCATAATGGTGGCAATAGGATGCAATGTATCGATATTTTGCCCCGGTTCTGCCAATAATGCCGTGGCAATCCCACTGACCGGAGCGGTAAAAGCCTGCTCGCGACGTGACTCGATTTCAATCAATGTCCGGTTCGCATCAATGATGTCTCTTTCTATTTGTGACAGTTGATTCTGGTGGCGGAGTACCTGGCTGTCGCGCTGATTTTCGGCCTCTTTGATTGACTGCTTAAGGCCGGTTAACTCACGTTGATAACTCATTAGCTTTAATTTTTGATCAAGCAGATCAACCTGATACTTCTGTAACAACTCGTGAGCCACATAATTTTGATTCAGTAATTGCTGATAACGTTTGACGCTCTCTTTTGCCAGCACCACTCTTTGTTGCTGCGCTTGCATTTGTGAATCTAGACGCTGACGCTGTTGTTTGAGGCTAATCAACTTATCTTGCAGCATTTTGTTTTCATCTTGATGGAGCAGGCGTAGTTTTTCAGACTCTTCTTGCAGCGACTGTTTGAGCCGCGTCACCTGGTGCAAAATAGCCGCTTGCGTGCGATCCCCATTGACGCTTTGTAATTCAGTCGAGATGGTATACAACACATCGCCCTGCTGTACATGTTGCCCTTCCCTCACTAATTTTCGCATCACAATACCGGTCTGCTGCGGATAAATTTTCACAATCCCTTTATCGGGGACGACCATACCTTCTACGGTGGTTCTGCGCGAATAACTGCCAAACGTAAATAACAACATAATCGCGAGCATCATCAACGCAGCCACCGTCGTAATCACACTAAAGGAAACAGGGCGGATCAGGATAATGTCACCGGCAACCGGTGTTCGTTGTGCATCAATAGCTTCTTGACGGAATGTCGGTCGATTCATCGCAGCGATTCATCCTCTTCATCCCGATCACGATGATGTCGTGAAATCGTCTCCATAAACCGTACGGCCGGCATTGACGAAATACGCTGTCTCGCAATATCCAACCGGAAAATAAGATCACATTCGGGCAGTTGAGAAGCCCAATAAATAAAGCGATGTCCGGCAAATAGCTGACAAAACTGCGCAATAATTTCCGCCTCAACGCAATGACGTAACATGCAGTGATCGACAATCCATAGGTAATCGCCTTCATACCACTCAGTCCAGTGCAGGGTATAATCACTATATAAAATCCGCCCGATAATATCCTCGGACAAATAGGCCCAAGAGACATACCCGACAGGCATTCCCCGATAATAAAACAGATCAAGTTGCTGATGTGCAATCGCATCTTCAACACGATGACGTACCCACGATACAGGCCGATTTGCATACTGCGGATGTCGGGAAAGAATACTGGTGACGCTCCCTAGCAGCATCAATCTTTTCTTATCACCTTCTCGAACCACACCGGTCAAATTCATCCCACCTCCCCATTCATGTATTGCTCCGCACGGTGGTGACGGTAAAAGTCGAGACATGAATTCAAAAACGGATATGAATTGCTCATCTTGTTTAACTGCGAACGTGAGATTGACACACGCCGCTTGTCATATTCGACGGAAAAGTCATAATTTTCAATATGATAAATCAAACGGTAACCGTCTTCTTGCCAACAAACCACATCGAGACCAGCCTCATACGTCATGTAAAAAACACCGCTCTCGACAAGGGCATCACAGCATTGTCTGAGCGAATGGGTAAGCAGTTGCCATCTATCAGTGGCATAGTCCTCATGCTGTTTCAGTGTGGTTTCGATTTCATTCATCATGCCGTGGTATGAAAAATAGTCTGGTTTTTGTGTCCGCTTAATCGCACTGAGTGTCATGCCGATTCGTAGGTGATGCTCTGAAATATCCAGAGCTTGCGCGGTCATGAGGATGAGTTGCCACACTTGCACCCGGAACTGTAAATAGCGTTGCACTGCTTCCTGCTGAATGAATGATTTTGGCCAGTCGGCTCGGGCAGTCGCACTGAAAGTCAAATCAACCAGACTTATCAGCTCTTGCTCGTCTGTGCAGAGATAGACCGGCAGAATTTTTAACACCTCAATCAGCGCGTGTGCCCAATCAATACTGACCGCTTCAGCAGCAATTTTTTTCGCTATCGGCGCCGGAACTCCCGCCATTTGCAGTAAATACAAAGCGGATGCTTGGTGAAGCTCATCCTTGAATGTTGTAATGATCTTCTCAATCCAATGTTGCTTTGTGGCATCGGATAAATGCTGATATTTGCTATAATGCATCACCAATGAATATAAAACATCGACAATAATACTGTCCTGATCCCACAGTGACAGCCAAGCACTATCCATCCCTTGCGCAGAAAAAATACCAGCCGGATTCAGGGGCGATGTAGCCGTAAAATCCAGCCATTTACCATCAACTGAAAAATTAGATGAAGAGAGACTGTGATAAAGAAAGTGCGACTGAGCAAACGCTAACTGGTGTGCTTGTCGGCAGGCAAACTGACATAACCCGGCTGGCACAACCTGTGCCGCTTTAACCGTATCGAGGGAATATGTTGCTTGTAAGATTGGCGCAAGATGATTACACATCGCGGCAACCCGCCGTACATCTTGCGACCGCTCGGCAATCGGACTCGGCCGGGGGTGACGAAATGCCGCAGCACGCTCAAAATGAGCGGGACGGATCAATAATTCTCGCACCAGTAAAGCCCGAGATTGACCGGAAATGACGCTATCCGGGAGGGCTAAAACCGCAAGACAGGCATTCACGCCATAAGGCAGACACTGCTGTAAAATCCGACTCCAAACCATTTCATACAGCGCGGAAGCAAGTGTCAACTCGCCGTTACTCTGCTTCAGACTATCGGCATCAATAACCCCGACTAATGGATTCGGGCCGATACCTTTGAGCTGAAATTTTTCTCCGTCATAGCCACAACGGGCACCACCACCGTGAGATCCCATCCCGATACCACCGTATCTTTCTGCATAAAAAATCTTGCTTTCACCCCCATCCGACTTTTGCGGTTCAATCACCCATGCAAAACGCTCACGGGCAGCATCCTCCGAAAGCGCCAACTCCGGAGCCATATAGAGCACCTGACTTTCGGGTCGTGGCTGTGCCACGAAAGATACCAAACAGGGATGAATCAGCTCAGTCACAGTCATAACCATAATCTTATCGTTGAACAGTAGGTCTTGAGACCAAAGTCATCTGTAGAGAAAAATAAGCATGGACGATCAGGCGTCAGCTAGATATACCAGAGCCCGGATGATCCGCGCGATTCATGGAAGAAATCGGTCACCATCACTTTACCGCGTCCCGGGTGCACGGACAGTACATGGCTGACCAACATCGAGACATGAAACTCAGCTAAAAATTGTTCAAAGCGTTCGGTAAGTTGATTCGGATGCGCAGCGCCCATGGCGGCAGCAGAAAAAATCAACCCGTCAAAATATTCACACCCCGGTTTGAGCGGATGCTGAGCAATTAATGATAAATGGCAATCCATCTGCGTGGCTCGAGCCCACTGGCGCAGACGCTCCATAATGATAGGTTCAATACCGTCACTTAATGTTGTCCCGATAATCTGAGCGAGTCCGCCATCATTCAAATGATGCGGCAACCCATCCAACACCTGCCATGAGACCGCCCAGCCATCATGACCGCCATGGCCGACAAAAGGGTATTCAATATCGTCGGGAAATGGCAATAAAGGTGGATTACAAACAATATGATCAAAAGATTCATCCGGCTGCAAAGCGTGATACAAGTCACCGACACGAATATCCCAATGATCCAGTTGGTTTAATTCCCGGTTAATCTCGGCAATTGCAGCAGAAACCGGATTAATTTCGACTGATACAACACGGGATGCTTTCGCCGCACTATAAATCGACTGAACCCCCGGGCCGGCACATAAATCGAGTGTTGCGCCATTCATTTGAGGACGCAGCCGACTTAGCAAACCGAATGAATCATCACCATAGTAGACCTTCGGATTCGGATTGGGTGTTTCAAAAAGCAACCAGTTGCCCATCACCACCAACAGGGACATATTCTGCGCTTTTAACTGACCATGCTCATGACGAATTACCTGCTTTGCAATGAACGGTGTTAAACATGCCATTTCTTCAGGCAGAAAATCACTGTCATCCACCGCTTCATTGATCAATAACAATCGATAAAAACGTCGTAATACCGGATCCGTAATATTGTCACGAACATTCAGCCAGTTACTCAGACGAGGTGCTCCGGGAAAAAATGAGCTACATAGATCTGCGTAACCAATGTTACTTAAGTATTGGGTAAGTTTTTGCATAGTCATTCAAATAGAGGAAAAAGTTGATCCAAATGTGTATGAATAATATGTCTCGCCTGTGGATTTTTAAGGACGTTCTCACAGATCTCACATACCGAGCTGTAACGGGTTTTTGGATGAAACAGAGTCTCATCCGAAAATTCCCGGACAAACTGCATCAGGAAATAAGGGCCAAATTTTCGCAAGGCCCGGACGACCAACTGTCGATCACCGCGTTCCAGCAATTCTGCCACGTTGGTATCGTTGACTGCACCAAAATCGAGAAACTCATGGCCATGAGCTTCCGTGCCGCAACAAGCCACCAAGTGCCCTTGAGCAGACAGTGCAGCACTGCGCACTGCCCAGGGACAAGCGATATTCAGGCTCGCCTGATGCTTGGGGAAAACCACTTGTGTATCCGGAATATCTGCGCCACGCCCCAGCCGTTGCAAATGTGCGTTCGACAACAGATAGCGAGTTCCGTCCGGTGCCGGATTCGTCAACGAGGCCGGCATACCGTTATCATCCCAGAATGTTGCAATATCTTCGCCCAATTGAGCACAGATATATTCATGGGTGATCGTTGATCGCGGTCCGTAACAGTTGGCAATCACCACACTTTCAAAGCCTTTGTTCTTACTGGCACGCCACGCATTAGCAACACGTTCGAACGGCACAAAAGGCAGATGATAGTCATCGACACTATAATTAATTTCCGCCAGCCCCGCTTCTCGGAGTGACTCGATCATCTGTTCTGCGGTTTGCCGGCTACTCGCCCAAGACGCGTTGGTGACAATGCGAGTTTTCAGCCCTTTCACATGGCAATACGCAATAGCATCCAATAACTCTGAGCGCAATAATGTCGGCTCACCACCGGCAAAAATAACCTGTCCAAAATCACGACTAGCCGACAGTAACTGATCAACCGTGTCACATATGGTTGCTAAGCTCAGTTTCTCCCGCCTTTGCCGGGAAGAGTTCATCAGACAATGTTCACAAGAGGCCGTACACCGATTCGTTGTAAGAATCGTCAGTTGATTAATATCACTCATCAATTGCTATACCTATGTTTGATACAAGCTTCAGACAAACAGGAACAGCATCAGTTAATGAACAATATCTGCCTGAGTAATTTGATATGCATCACCTGTGGTAGCAATAGTTAAGTGGATACTCATATCCTTATATGCAACCTGAGCACCATGTTGTACCCCCTCTTGTACATCGTGAGGACGTGACTGTGACAAGAGTTTCCACGCGAGGTGCTTCATCAAAGCAGCCTGTCGATACATATTCAGCCCCCGTTCACTCAGATAAGTAGAGAGCTCAGGACTCACAGCGCTATCATCCAGATAAATACGCATTTCCGGCATCATATCGTTACCGTGACTACGCGGAGAGGCTAAAGGACCGCCACCACCACCGCCACCGACATTGGCCATTGCATTCACATTGGCAATCGCATTGGCGTTAGCAATCGCATTGGCATTCGCAAGTGCATTCGCAAGAGCAACTGCATTCGCGACAGCAATCGCAAGAGCGACACCACCATGCACATCATCAATCCAACCATCATCCTCATCGTTGGCTTCGTATCCGTCAATCGAAGGATGGTGATCGCTCATGTGCAACCCTTCAATAACAGAGTTCACCACCACTTGTCTGGCGGTCGGTGAAATCCGGTTGAGATAGTCTGAAAAAAGTATTTCTTGGTCGCCTGTTTTCACCGCAAAATTAAGATTATGCTTCTCAATCATTGCCGCAGGCTCATTTTTAAATTCTTTCAACGAAAGTGAGCTTTGCACAAATGCAGCTCGCAGGTGGTTTACATTTTCCAAAAAACTAGGAGATTGACTCATAATTACTTTTCCTTACCTGAGCGGTATACAAAAAAAACAACAACGAGTGTTGGTACCATGACCTGAGCAACAAACAGAATAAGATTCAGTACCTCATATTGTGCATCCTGCCATGTATTCATTAAGTGTGTGACCGAAAAAAAGGCAATCACAGAAAATGTCATTGCCCAGCCATATATTTTATTAATCCGATACCATTGTTGTTTATTGCTAAATGTTAATTTTATTCTGACACCATAGAAACGATTCGGTTTTACCTTACCAAAAGCTAAAGGAAGCGCTGTAATTAAAAATATCAAACTGCCGAGACTCAGGAGTAAAAAGGAAGTGCTCATTGAATTCATTCCATTTGCCCTATCGATAAAACCATATATTAAAAAATAAAGAAATGTGATCTTAGCCTAACAAAATATTTATATATCATTGATAATACAATAAATTGTAAACAACCATAGCACATAAATAATTTATACAAACCTGACCACAATCAATTAAATAATAATTAATAGCGTAAAAAACCAATGTTTAAACAACAACATCATCCATAAAACATTTATGAATGGTATCATTTACTTTAAGAATAAATTTATTTTACGCATTAGCCCCGCAAATAAAATCATAAACAACTCATCTTCATAAAATGAATTTGTGATCAGTCCAATAGTTCGGATGAATATTTCATCCAGTTACATAATTCTCATCCCTAATTCGGTGACTGTTCTCACAAAAAGGTTGGCGCATACAATTCTACGCCTGCCGTATTCCTCCCGGTCATTTGAACCAGTGGATGAGCTCTCCGCCATGATTTGTTTCTATGATAATGGGTGTTGATATGTTGCAAGCATCAGTTTGCCAATGATTGAGTGACATATTGACGGAACACATGGTAACGGAACAATCAAGACAAATTGAAATGGTTAGGATGAGAATATGAACAACAAACTATCGACCGGGATCATGCTATGCAGCTGCCTGTTGGGGATCTCTCCGGCATATGCACAGGATGCGCCCAAAACCGCCTTTGTTCATCTATTTGAATGGAGCTGGTCTGACATTGCGACCGAGTGTGAAGACTTTCTGGGGCCAAAAGGGTTTGCGGCTGTCCAGATTTCGCCACCGCAGAAGAGTATTGATAACCCAGCCTGGTGGTCTCGTTATCAACCGATGAGTTACCAGTTTGATAACCGCAGTGGTAACCGCGAGCAGTTCAAAGATATGGTCAGTCGCTGTAAAGCGGCAGGCGTTGATATTTATCTCGATGCTGTCATCAATCATATGGCCGCGTTAAATCGCAACTTCCCCGATGTGCCTTATGGCCCCAATGATTTTCACAACTGTACCGGCAATATTAATTACGGGAATCGCTGGCAAGTGCAAAACTGCGATTTGGTTGGGCTGAATGACTTAAAAACCGAATCAGACTATGTGCGGCAAAAAATTGCGGACTATATGAATGATGCCATCAGTATGGGGGTTGCCGGTTTCCGAATTGACGCAGCCAAACATATTCCGGCAGGCGATATTGCTGCAATAAAAAGTAAACTCAACGGCAATCCATATATCTTTCAGGAAGTGATTGGGGCAGGTGGCGAACCAATCCAGCCTTCAGAATATATTGGCAATGGGGATGTCACGGAGTTTAACTTTGCCCGTACCCTTGGCAGTAAATTTAAAAACGGCCACATCAATGAGCTGAAAGAGCTGAATCATTGGAGCGGCTGGCTCCCCAGCGATGATGCCGTCGTATTCGTCACCAACCATGATGATGAACGCACCAATGCCAGCAACGAGCTGACCTATAAAGACCAAGGCAATTTATACATGCTCGGCAATGTGTTTATGTTGGCCTACCCTTACGGTTATCCGAAAATTATGTCCGGCTATCAATTTAATCACAGTGATGATGCACCGCCGGCGACTGGCGTCCATTCAGGGAATGCCTGCCGCTTTAATGGCGGTGACTGGATCTGTACCCATCAATGGCGCGGTGTTGCCAATATGGTTGCCTTTCGCAACGTCACCGCCACGCAGCAACAAGTTACTCACTGGTGGGATAACGGTAGCAATCAGATCGCGTTCGGCCGTGGCGGACTTGGGTTTGTCGTCATTAACCGCAGTGATACCGCGGCACTGGACAAAACACTGAATACCGGCATGCCTGAAGGGGACTACTGCGATATTATCTCCGGTAATTTTGACCCGAATAATGGTGCGTGCAGCGGCAATATCATTCACGTGGACAGTCAGGGTAACGCCATATTTAGTGTCCCTTTGCAAAATGCGGCTGCGATTCACATGGGGGCAAAAATCGATGGCGGAACAACACCGCCGCAACCGAATGAGCCCGTTCCTGCAACAGCAGTGAGTGCACAGGCAATCTGCTACTACGACAAAAATACCGCGTTTAATACACCTTCGATCTATTACTGGAATGTTGCCCCGGCAGGCGCATTAAAAGCAACCACTTGGCCCGGGGTCGCGATGACGAAAAATGGTGATTTTGCTTGCTTTGAACCCGGAGCCCAGCTCACGACAGTTAACGTGATTTTCTCGGATCAGGGAGCCTCTAAGACCGTTGATCTCACCACTCAATCCGGTACTTGTTACATGAACGGCAACTGGAAATCGCTGAGTGGGTGTGGCTTTACCATTAAACCCGGAGATAACGATCATCCTACGGTGCAAAATAACAAAGTGTGTTATGACAACCGGCAGGACTTTAACCAACCTTATCTTTACTTCTGGAATGTCAAAGCAGCCTCTCCTGTCAATGCGGTATCGTGGCCGGGTGTTGCCATGACGAAGGAAAACAACAGCTATTGCTATGATTTCAATCAGGAACTCGCTTCCCTGAATGTAATTTTTAGTGACAATGGCAGCCGCCAGACCAACGATTTATCGGCAGCACCACCGAAACTCTGTTATCAAGACAGTCAGTGGCAGGAAATGACTGCATGTAGTATGAACTAAGTTATACGCACCGTCTGTTATATCATGCGTTATATATTGTGGGGCCGGGAGAAGATGAAGCAGCTACGGCTGGCTCTTGGAGCACTGAAGCTTCATCCATGTCAGTCATATCTTTACCCGTGCCCCCCGGATATGTTTACGGCAGTAAACGCGTCCCAAATGCTTGTGCAAAACCACCGACCGAGACTTGAGTGACCCCTGACATGTCTGACTCAACGGACGCTGTAATTCTTGAGGGACTGCCCATCGCCCTGCCTTGCTCGAAAGTAAAAGTGCGAGAATGACCGGCATACAGGTGTTTGGTCAGATAACATGCCAGTGCACCGTTGGCACTCCCGGTGGCTGATTCTTCCGGAATTCCGACTAAGGGCGCAAAATTTCTGCACTTTGCCGTAAATTCACTATTCTCCTCACATAACTCAAACACATGCATTCCCGTCACCTGATGTTGTTGTGAGAAGTCGCTGAGTAAATCGTGATTGACTTGGATGTGATTGAGGTAACCGTACGGGAGCGGCACAATAATATCCGGCAACCCGGTCGAGAGAACCTCAATTGGCAATCCGGTTGATGCCAACAGAGCTGCATCAATACCGATTAACGGGGATATGTCCTCATAATCAATCACTTTGATATATTCCGGTAAATTCTGCTGCATCACGACGTGACCATCCGGTTCGATCATCACACCGAGCAATCCCGCTTTCGTTTTTTGCGTGTATTGCCCTTCTGTGAGCAATCCTCTGTGATACAAAGTTGAAAACGTAGCTAACGTTGCGTGCCCGCAAAAGTCGACTTCTTCGGTTGGGGTAAAAAACGAGACTTCAAAATCGGCTTCACGCTCTTGTGGCAGTGTTTGTGAAGACGATGCTTGTGAAGATAACGCTTGCGAGACAAAGGCCGTCTCGGAATAGCCGACGGCCTGTGCGATGGCTAACTTTTCTTGGTCTGACAGTTTATCAGCATCCAATACTACGCCCGCAGGGTTGCCACCGCTGCCATTTTCAATAAAAGCGTTTACTAAAATCACTTTTACGTTGTTCAAGACATCTCTCCTTGCAATCACTCATTCAAATCACGCCAACATCATTCAACACAAACTAACCAAATTTAACATCAAAGCCAATTCAAAAAGTGAATTAGCTTGAAAACCGGGCTGAGAAAGGTATCGCGACAAGCAAAAAATAAACTGGCTCCGCCGCTTGATCTCCATGATTTAATTTGGTCATGATTCAGATATCGATGAGACTCATCATCATCATGATATTGTTCGTAAAGTCGTATCGTTGAAAACTCAAACAATTAGCAAGACTGATTATGGCTGGTTCAAGGCGGTTGTGGATGTAGCAAGGAAAATTGAAACTAATATACAGAATAACGGCTTTTATTCAGAAACTAAAAATATACCATTAAAATTTCGAGAAAAGATTTTTTAATGTCCTAAAAATTCACAGTAATTAGAGATTGGCAACAATATAAAAGATATAATCCTTCTACCTATCAATAGCCGAGCTTAACTAATCCGGATATATTTACAGCCAGATTAAAATCAAAAAAATCATTAAATTCTTCTGTCATACGGCTGTTAAGCATCGGTTGCAGCAAACACATACAGGGGCTCTCTTATTACAGTATTATCACAGCGCTTATCACTTTAAGCCATTGAAATAAAAATATATTTTAATCTATAAGCCTAGTTTAAGGGATGATTAAAACACGACTCAAACTTAGGTGCTACATACACACTTAGCCTAAAATTCATCTAAGACACAAACGGTTTTGTTAATTGTATTAATAGTGTACCTATAAGTAGTGGCAGCGATCAAAAATAATAAATAACATAATCCATAAACAAATTCTAAAAATTGCACTTTCAAAGTTAAATACTATGTTTTACATGATCGTAAAAAGTCGATTTTTATTTGACAAAATAGTCAAGAAAATCACTCTAAAATTTATTCAACTACGTGACACACTTAACTGACGAACATTATTTTTTTCAATAATGCTAACGAAGCAAATGACCTTATTTTAATCAGGTCGCTGAATTGAGAACCATCACAACATCTAACCGGACATTATTAATTTGTAAAAGGAATACACAATGAATATAAAATGTCTCTCTAAGAACATGTATGCCAAGGCATCGGCAGCCATGGTGCTTGGAATACTTGCAAGCAGTGTGACTTTACCTGAAACCGCGCTTGCAGCGAACCCTATTGTATCACATGTCTATACAGCTGATCCTGCCGCCCGTGTTTTTAATGGGCGGGTCTATGTAGTGACCACGCACGATCAGGATAACCAAACCGATTATAGCCAATTGAAAGATTACTATTTGTTTTCTTCCGACGACATGGTGAATTGGCAAGATCATGGCATTATTTGGAATTCTAAAACGAATACTAGCTGGGCCAATTTGGCCTACGCACCTGATTTTATAGAACGAAATGGAAAATACTATTTATATTTTCCTGATGGTGGCGGTTCAATTGGTGTGGCCGTTGCAGATAACCCAGAAGGTCCTTATGTTGACCCACTAGGCCACCCACTGGTGGATAGCAGTACACCAAACGGTAGTGTGCAGTGGATTTTTGATCCCGGCGTGTTTATTGATGATGATGGTCAAGCCTATTTGTATTTTGGTGGCGGTGGTCCGGGGAATGCTCGTGTAATCAAATTAAATGATGACATGATTAGCACCAGTGGCAGTGCAATATCCATCGATGTCCCAAACTTCTTTGAAGCGCTTTACATGCATAAGCATAACGGCACTTATTACTTATCGTATTCTTCCGATACCAGTTCGGGTCTGAAAATTAATTATATGACCAGTAATAATCCGACCACAGGATTTACCTACCGAGGTACGATTTTACCCAATCCATGGGAAAATAACTCCAATAACAATCATGCTTCAATTGTTGACTATAAAGGTAAAAGTTACATTTTTTATCATAATCGGGCTGTGGCTAACGCACGTGGCGCGAGCAGTTTTCAGCGTTCTGTCAATGTTGACCTTTTAGAGTACAACGCTGACGGTAGCATAAAACAAGTGAATGCCGGGCGCGCTGGCGCACCACAACTTAAAACTGTCAATGCATTTAATATCAATCAGGCTGAGATGTTTGATGAAGAAAATGGCATAGAAACTGAGAACACGGCTGATGGTACCTTAAATATAATGATGGGTACCGGTGATTGGATAAAAGTATCTGGTGTTAATTTTGGCAATGGTGCTCAAGAGCTAAAACTGCGTGCAGCAACAGATACTGGCTCAAGTTTAGACGTTATTTTGGATAATTTGAATAACTCGCCAGTGGCCACAATTAATATTGATGACACGGGTGGCTGGCAAACGTGGCAAACCCAATTATCAGCATTAAACACCACGATAAACGGTGTGCATGATGTATATTTGCGCGCCAATGGATGGCATAACTTGAACTGGTATCAGTTTATCGGTAATGGCGGAAATCCCGGAAGTGGCACACTGTCCGTGGAATTAGAGTCTTTATCCGGACAAAGTAATTTTAGTCCATTGAGTGTTAAATCAGATAATGGCGCTTCTAACGGGCAATATATTGAATGGTCAAACAACGGCAGTAATCAAGTATTAAGCAGCCCTTCCAATTCTGCCAGCGGACAGGTAGCAATAAAATTCAATGTTTCTCAAACAACAAATGTCGGTTTGGACATTCGGGCGTCATTGGCTGGCGGCAACGATGATTCATTTTATTATCAGTTAGATTCGGGTGGCTGGGTCACTCAAAATAACACCGCCACCAATGGCTGGGGCAACGTGAGGCTTCAGACTTTCAATAACGTGACTGCCGGCGACCACACGCTGAGAATTTTACGACGCGAAGATGGCGCTAAATTAGATAAAGTTACACTCAATGCTGCACAAGGTAATATTCGTCTGCTTGCTGATAACAGCGGCGGTGATGACGGTGATTATCAAGTACCCAGTGATAACTTTGCTGACAACGGTGGTGCAGAAGGCAGCTTAATGAATTGGTCTACAACGGCCGGCTCTATCCGTTTAAGCAATACACAAAGTCACAGTGGTTCATCAAGTGTATTCATTACTGGACGCACTGCCAAATGGCACGGTATTACCTTTAATGTCGGTTCCTTAGTGAATGGTAATCAATATGACGTCGCAGTATGGGTTAAATTAGCCGCAGGCTCACCTGATGTACCCATTACGTTAACTGCTAAACGTCAGGAAGACGGTGATAGCTCAACGTACAATGAGTATGAACAGGTTGCGACTGCCGTTGCATCGGCTAATCACTGGACGTTACTACACGGCTTTTATACACAAAGCGGTACACCTTTTGAGCATTTCATTATTGAATCTGATAGTGAAACCGTGAGTTTTTATGCGGATGATTTTTCAATTGGGGGTGAGGCCGGCGGTGGCAATCAGGTGTGTGATCTGAAATCGAAATACAGCTGGACATCAACAGGCCCGTTAATTGCGCCTCAAAGACAGAATTGGGCGTCAATTAAAGATCCAACTATTGTTAGGTACAACAATAAATATCACGTATTTGCGACGGTATTTGATACAGCCAGAAATACTTGGGGTGGCGTTTACTTCAACTTTAGTGACTGGAGACAAGCCGGTTCTGCAAATCAAGTCGATATGAGCACCACACGGGCAGGCAATACAGTTGCACCGCAAGTATTCTATTTCGAACCAGAAAAAAGATGGTACATGATTTACCAATGGGGCGCTAAATATTCAACTAACACCGATATCAGTAATCCGGCTGGTTGGACATCACCTAAACCGTTATTAAGAAATGGGTTGAGTAATGGCATCGATTATTGGGTGATCTGTGACGATAACTATTGTCATTTATTCTTCTCTGGCGACGACGGTAAGTTGTATCGTTCAAAAGTATCGATTGGTAACTTCCCGAACTTTTCCGGTTATGAAGTTGTGATGCAAGATAGCGTTGCGAGACTGTTTGAAGCCTCTAACGTTTATAAAGTGGAAGGCACTAATAAATATTTATTATTAGTGGAAGCATATGCTCCGCGCTATTTCCGCTCTTGGACATCGACGAGTTTAGATGGTCCCTGGACACCTTTGGCGGATACCAAATCAAATCCTTTCGCAGGGGCAGCAAATGTTTCTTTCCCAGGCGGAAAATGGACGGATGATATTAGTCACGGTGAGATGATACGTTCAGGATATGATCAAACCCTTACGATTAATGCATGTAATATGCAGTATTTGTATCAAGGGCAAAATCCAAATTCAGGTGTATCAGATTACAATCGCTTACCATATAGACTTGGTTTAATCAGCGAAAAATAATCATGCAGTAAGCTCTCGCCACCCGATAATGGGTGGCGATATGAATAAAATAATTATGTGATAGTGCGTGTTTTTACTGCCGCATTAAACCTCACAACACCAAATTAAGGTGATGATTATGAAATATATAATAACGGCACTTATTGCTTTGATGTCGATGTATGCTGTAGCAGAGCCTGATCCAAACTTTCATATTTACTTGATGGTCGGGCAATCAAATATGGAAGGCGCCTCACCGGTTGAACCGCAAGACCGTATCACGAATCCCAGAGTCATGGTATTACAAGACGAATCATGTGGAGGCATCGGATATTACGGTCAATGGCGCGTAGCATCACCGCCTTTAGTTCGTTGTTCTGGCGCTTTAGGCCCCGGCGATAACTTTGGCAAAGTCATGGCAAACAATTCTGATCCGAAGGTAACGATTGGTTTAGTCGGTGCTGCACATGGTGGTCAAAAAATAGAATATTTCCTCAAAAATTGTCGTGATTTTAACGCATGTACACCGACCTTTGGTTCAACACCCAATAATTTTAGGGGTGGCTATCAATGGCTGATCGATCTTGCACGCAGAGCGCAGCAGAGAGGTGTCATAAAAGGTATTATTTTCCATCAAGGTGAAAGTAATACGGGTGATCCGGCTTGGCCCGGACGTGTAAAACAGTTAGTGACCGATATGCGTAACGACTTGGGCCTTGGTAATATTCCTTTCATTGCAGGTGAGCTGCCTTACCCGGCCTGTTGTTCTAGCCATAATCGTTTAATCGCACAATTGCCGTCACTAATTACCAACGCACATGTTGTCAGTGCTGCGGGATTGAATATTCACGATCAATATCATTTTGATTCTGCAGGTGCGCGTGAAATGGGTCGGCGCTATGCAGCCAAAATGTTGCAATTAGTAGATACCGGTGCTGATGATGGCACGGGGAGTAACACGATCGTTGTTCGGTTAAGTGGCGTTGTTGGCGATGAAAGCGTTAACCTGCAAATAGGAGGAACCACAATCAAGCAGTGGACTGCGACAAATTACATGGCTGACTATACTGTAAAAACGAATGCGACCGGTGAAATTCGTGTTGGTTTTACAAATGATGGCGGGAATCGTGATGTTCAAGTGGATTATATTGTCGTCAATGGTGTGGTTCGCCAAGCTGAAGATCAAAACGATAATACAGGCGCATGGGGTAATGGTAGGTGTGGGGGTGGTACATTCTCAGAGTGGCTTCATTGTAATGGCTCGATAGGATTTGGAGCATTAAGATAAGACACCCATACGATGAAAGCTCGCAATGTTCGGGCTGTCGCTACATCACCGGCATGGCAAGACAGACCCTTCGGGGTTGCCGGTGATGATTAACATATGCTTTTCTTGCTGATGCACGAAGCGGGTACATCAGCCCTTCTACGGCTCGGCTTGAGTGCTGATGAGTCACAGGAAGATATCATTTACTATTTTGGGAGTAACCGGTATGTTTAATAAAAAATATTAAACAACTGACGATAAATAATATCACCCAAAAAACCAATTCCAGATATTCTATGTAGTATATAGTGTAAGTTTCACCAACATACTTCTGCCCGTCCAGTACAAACCGTTCATACAACGGATATAATTCTTTAGCAATTATCGTCAGATATAACAGAAATAACATTGATGATATGGCCATTGACAGTAATAACTTCTTTAGAATATTCATTTTAATTTTCACATAGTCACATTGAAAAATCAGGCAATATCCCATTGTAAAAAAACAATAAATGATTAATCACATTTTACATTGCAACATTCTAAATATTCATTGTTTTTAAGGTGGATATACTTACCATCAAATCCTATTATATCTGGTAAATGTAATTCATTCATCTTATGCCCCTTATATAAAAACTCGCCACTAGCCAACACCATTTTTTCTCTATTAAATATCACCATCTTATACATAGGATGTTCAGATGATAATATTTTGAAACCATTGCTATCATCTGGTGCATGAATCCACAGAATGCCACTCACAATTTCTTTTTCAAAAGAATTAGTATTATCAACTTTCACAACCGATAAGAAAAGCAGTGAAAGACAGCCTATGAATGCTAATGAGTATAATATTATATTCTTTAACAACCTCATTTAATTACCTCAAAAACACCTAACTTACCCTTACATATCGATTCTTTTTATCAGCTATGTAAATAAATAAGGATGCGACAGTTATACAAAAAATAATAAGCAGCGTTCTATATGGATTGCTACCACCCCAACTATAAATAAAATAAAATGATATAAGAGAATAAACAATCCATCGGTATGAATTTTTAATAAAAGTAAATAACAGGAGATATGGGATAACTATATATATGTAAGAAAATGCAACAAAAGACAATCCAACACCTCTAGAAATAGGACTAAAGTAATACATATATACTTGAGAGATCATTTCATGAAACATGAAATAAATAACACAAGCCACTATCGATATAAATATTTTTGCAATTATTTCCATAGAAATTTTTCTTTCTGAACATATATACAAAGATTAATTCGAAGCAAACAAAACACCAGTCAATTACCCCTGTTATTATTTTTTATCATTGACATAAGTATTCAAAGAGAGAATTTTCGGCACGTCCAGTTGCAGAAGACCGGCTGTTATGGCGCAGCGACAGTCTTTCCAGTAATGACGCCAAGGTGAGTGAGTAAAAGGTATGATGGTGAGCCTGAACCCTAACGTTGCCATAATAAATTGGGTTGTATTGTACGCTGAATAACCTTCATCCAATTCTCATCTGGCTGATTGTATACCCGTCTTAATCATCAATAGCGCTTCTCTTTTAGATTCCATCAGAAAAGTGAACTGACTCGAAGAACCTCATACTTTTTCCATACTTGCGTCTATTGTACCAGCGTTCGACGTTCATTAATCTAACCCTGTACCGGAAACACTCCGGGACGGGATTGGTCCCCCGTTTTAACCAGTCTAGGCGCATATTGGCGGTTCTCAGTGAACTGTTTTTATGCGACTATCAGTGCCGCCTGAAAATTATGGTGGACTGATTGGGCAGCCTCCGGGCTGGCCGTTTTCCTAGACACGGTAGGACCAAACCCGACTCAGTCCACCACCCAAAGATTGGTCCCTTTGGATGATGGAAAAATTTAACTCAGTCTAGGAGACAACTATGTTCGAAACCATCCACTATGATCCACAACTATCACAAAAAGCCCGTGAATATTTACGCCAACTGGAAGAAATTTTTCTGGCAGAGCAACGGGAAAACCGACAGGAAATGTGTGAAGTTTTACTCTATCTCAATAATTTAATCACCACCCACTATTGTCAGTATCATGAAGACGGGGATGAGCATTTTGTATAAAACATGATTGGTGTTTGTGATCAGCGAGCCGCATTTGCGGCTCGCATATATTTCATATATTGTAACTCTTAGATATAGAGAACTAGAAAATTTAATTATTTGAATTTATCAACGTATTTATGATTTTTAAATGATCATTATTTTTCAAAAAGAATGCATTCCCATCAAAAGCTATGATACTAGTAACATCTAGAAATCCATAATATTTTTTGAAAAAATGAGAGATAAGCTTAGTATCAATATAATAAAAACATTAATGTTAAGCATGTCAAATAATGAATCACATATGTTCCACCAATATATTTATGCCCATTCAGTATCACGATTTCATATAGTGGATATAAGCTTTTTTCAATAGTGATTAAAAATAGCAAAAATAATACTACTGATATAATAATTGATAATAATGCTTTCGTTATAAATTTTATATTACAAAGTCAATTCTCTATCAGATGTTCTATGTTATTTATAATTTCTATATTATTCTCACCTCAATAAATTCTCTCCATTCTTCATTTAAAGGAAGTTGAGATTGTTGTTCACTAGTCAGAGATACCCAATATGGGGTCCATAACCATGTAAACCAAAAATCAACATCACCTTGTAAACTCCCATATTCCTCTGGATTTAAACTAGGAAAAGAAACAGATGGCAATGGTGGTGCTAAATTAAGGCTTTGGATTTTATCTATTAAATCATGATCATTAGATATTATATGAACAACAATGCCATTGAAATCATCTAATAAGTTAATTTTAAATATGCCACCATTATTATCCGATAGATCTTGAGGATGCCTCATCAAATTGACATTAAATGTTGAATATTGATGTAATAGCAATGTAGACAATTCATTAAAATTATTTTTATCAACTAAAAAAAATAGATTATAAGCCTGTTTTTTTAGTTCTTCAGATAAAGTAACCCTAGGATATTCCTTTGAGAAATCAAGTTCTAACGAAGGTTTTTCATCCTGTTTATTATTTCCAAATAAATTTTTAAATAAATTAATTTTCATAAATAAAATCTGCCACCCAATCTGCTCCGAAATAACCTGCTGCGCCAAAGATAATTCCACCAATAGCTCCTGTAATAAAAACCCCAGGACCTGTTTCTATACCTAAAGCAGCGCCAGCTACAACCCCAGCTTTTAATCCAAGACCCCCTGCTCCCCATCCTCCCGATTGGCGAATAACTTCAGCACCTATAGGAGCCATACTCTCAGTTTTAATAGATTCCTTTGTAGCCACTGTAAGATCATATGCCGTAAGAACAATACCAAATAATTGAACAGCTTTCCCCACTCGACCAATATTCTTCACAAAGGTATATGACTCTGGGGTAAAGATAGCTCGAGCAGGCACTTTATTGGCAATTAAAACTTCTTTATCGATATCTCTGACATAGCTAATAATTTGATCAATTCGTTTAACTCTTTTTGGTGCTAACTCTTTATATTTTTCAAGTGCTTCAATAATTTCACGAGTTGAAACCAATTCAGCGCCAGCTTGTTTTGCCTTATTTATATCTATATATATTGGTTTACCTTGGAATCGAGGAGAGCCGTCAGGAAAAAGAGAACTTGTTGAAGTATATTTTGACTTATTAATACCCATAACATGTTCAGCAACTGTGGATGAAGATGATAAGTCTTTTCCACTTAACCCATATCTTTCTGGAAACACTTCTTTTAACATTTTATCTTCAGGTAAATTCATGGCCTTTAAATATGGATCATCTAAACTTGCATATATTTTTCTTGTTAATAGCCCATCAATACCTACTTCATCGACAACTACAAAGAAGAATGCACGACCAGGTATATCAGATGTTGTTACATCTAATAAAGAATTATCAGTATCATTTGTTTCAATGCTATGTTCTAAATTCATTATATTTTAACCTGTTTGATATTTACCATTTTTCTAATGCCTTGACACCAAGTAATAATTTATATTGCCCTTGACCTTCAGTTGGAATTCTTTCTATTTTTCCTGATTTATCTGAAATCCCCTTATAAATTTGGCCAGCACTTGTTTCTATATAATAAGGAACATTCGCCAAAGTTTTGTTTTGAGCATTAACTAAACGAACCTGTTCATCAAAAGGATTTGGTCGACGACCATAACTTACTGGTAATTTCGGCATCTCACCCGCAAACCCACTGCCACTCCCGGCACTACCGCCGGAGTTCAGGTTCACCCCAGCACCGCTGAGGGAGACACCTGACGGGTCAACTTTAACGAAGCTGCCACCGGCTTTAATGTGGATTTCTGTACCCGCTTCATTGACCCACACTTTGCCGGCTTTGACATGCAACTCACCTTCAATCATCAGCGTCTGGCTTTTGGCGATTTTGGTGCGCGCTTCACCGCTGACCGTGTGATGGTCATTGACCTTGATATGGCTGTAGCGGTCATTATCGATGGTGGTACTTTGATTATGTTTGATATGCGTGGTTGCATCGTTTTCAACCAGCGTGTCGGTATCTTTTTGCGCGTGTAGATAGATTTTCTCACTACCCGACTGGTCTTCAAAACTCAGCTCGTTGTAACCGTCGCCTTGGTGAGTCTCGGTGCGGATCACCGTCTTGGTTTTGTGCTCCGGCAGCGTATATGGCGTGACGTTATTGGCATTGTATGTTCGCCCGGTGATAATCGGTTGATCCGGGTCGCCATTAAGGAAATGCACCACCACTTCATGCCCGATACGCGGAATAGCCATCATGCCGTACTGCGCTCCGGCCCAACCTTGTGTCACACGCAACCAGCAAGAGCTTTGCTCATTTGAGCTGCCGTAACGATCCCAAGGGAACTGCACTTTCACCCGGCCATGCTCATCACAGTAGATCTCTTCCCCTTCGGGGCCGACCACTGTCCCCATCGTCGGGAACTTGAGGATCGGTTTACTGCGCGGTGTCATCTGCCACACTTGATCACCGGGAATGGCAGCAAACTGGTTGGCATATGTGGTTGCACCGCTGCCTCCGGACTCTTCCAGTGCCTGCGGCTGGCTGCCCTGATGGGCGACCTGAATCAGCAGATAATTGCGATTCATCTCACTGTCGAAGTGCTCCATCAAATCAAACCGCTGACCGGCCTGAAGCTGTGCGTCGTTACTTTTACCGCTGAAGGTATGTGCTTGTCGGCGCAGCGCTTCAAGGCGGATCTGCGTAAATGCCTGACCCGTGGTGTCGTCTTTAAACCGCCCCGGGTGGTCAAAATGTTCATAGTCACCGCGCTGGTAACTCATATCCGAAGCGGTGGCCGAGTGCGTGATATTGTAAGACGGCTTTTTAAAACTGTAATCGCTCAGCTGCACATCACTGACTTGTGTCTGTTTGTGCTCGGTCAAAGTTGAGACGTAGGGTTGCTCAAACACCCCACCGGACAAGGCGTTATACGGCACCGGCATGGCAAGACGGCCGAACCCTTCGGGATTGTCGGTGATGACTAAAACATGCTTGTCTTGCTGATGCTCAAAGCGGTACATCAGCCCTTCTTCAGCCGCCAGACGGTGGAAGAATTCTAAATCGGTCTCACGGTACTGAACGCAATATTCCCGTTTGGCGCACTCACGCCGCACCGAAAATGCGTAATCATTGATATTCATTTCCTGAAACAGCACCGAGAGAATTTCCGGCACATCCAGTTGTTGGAAGATCCGGCTGTTATGGCGCAGCGACAGTCTTTCCAGTGACGGCACCAAGGTGAGTGAATAAAAGGTATGATGGTGACCGGTATCGCCCCGGCTGAAGTTGCGGATAATGCCGTGAACTTTTTGCACGACCTCATGATCGCGCAGCACTTCAAGCAGTGCGGTGCTATCGACCATCTGCTCGAAACTCAGGTCGCTGTTGCGACTGGCAATATCGATGGTATAGCGATAGCCATAAACCGGCTGGCCTTGATCATAGACTGAATCTGAGATGGACTCGATCCCCTGATAGTCACGGACCACCAATGTCTCATCATTGACACCATCGATGGTAAGCCTGAACCCTAACGTTGCCATAATAAATTGAGTTGTATTGTACGCTGAATAACCTTCACCCAATTCTCATCCGGCTGATTGTATACCCGTCTTAATCATCCAATAGCGCTTCTCTTTTAGATTCCATCAGAAAAGTGAACTGACTCGAAGAACCTCATACTTTTTCCATACTTGCGTCTATTGTACCAGCGTTCGACGTTCATTAATCTAACCCTGTACCGGAAACACTCCGGGAAGGGATTGGTCCCCCGTTGTTAAATACTTGGATAGATAAATACGGTTCTAACCGAGCTGTTTTTATGCGATTATCAGTGCGCCTAAATCATGGTGGGCTGAATCGGGCAGCTTCGGCTGGCCGTCATCCAAGTAGCGGTAGGACCAAACCCGGCTCAGTCCACCACCCAAAGATTGGTCCCTTTCCGTGGTAGAACAACATCATCTATTTTTACTTGGAGTTTATATGTTCGAAACCATCCACTATGATCCACAACTATCACAAAAAGCCCGTGAATATTTACGCCAACTGGAAGAGATTTTTCTGGCGGAACAACGGGAAAACCGACAAGAAATGTGTGAAGTTTTACTCTATCTCAATAACTTAATCACCACCCACTATTGTCAGTATCATGAAGACGGGGATGAAAGTTTTGTATAAAACATGATTGGTGTTTGTGATCAGCGAGCCGCTTTTGCGGCTCGATTTGAACATGATTTATTGGCTCTTGAGCAATTTGCATTAACAATAAAACATGAGTAGTTATGGAACATTTGTATAAGGGTATTCGTCTATATACTTAGAATTAAAAGGCTTGTCAGATTTTTTAACGTGGCATTTTTCTTTACCCGATTTCTTTATTACACAGATACGTAATGAATACGATTCATTATTGTAAGAATAATCGAACGTCACTGTTTGAACAAGTTCTAATTTATTATCATTTATACCTAAGAAGTATTTTTTCTCTTGACCACCAGCACCAGAAAACATTGATATTAAAGATAAATTAACATCATCACCTTTTTCTTCTCTAATGTTTACAACCATATAAACACCCTGAAAATTATAATTTCCAGATTTATACTTATACTTATATTCTCCATCTACATTAAGAAATACCAATATCTCATCATTGGATGGATCATTAATAACAGCGTCTTTAGTCCCATCACGATTCACATCAAAGTAATATATTTCATTTTTATCAGTATGAACCAAATCATTAAAACTAGTCATAGAAACACATCCAGATAACATTATAGTTATCAAGGAAAAGAGCACACTCTTAAATATCACAGAGACACCCGTTTAAATACTTGTTTCGGAATCTTACTCTCATTCCCACGCTCTTTCATTAGCTTAATATAAGTTTGATATGCATCCTTCGCTTTATCTCTATCTTTTTTTCCCCAAAGTGCATCACCTAGATTTATATATGCAACAGTTCTAGAGGGAAAATCTTTAACAATATGTCTAAGGACAAAAATGGATTCTTTGTATGCTCCACGCTTTTCTAGGAAGTAAGCCAAATCATTATACTGAGTTACATTTTTATTAGTTATTTTATACTTATTAATCAATGCTTCATAACGTTGAGTTGTCTCATATGTACTGTATGGTTCTTCACGTACTCTTTGAATAAAGTCATCAATGGATGCCGTTATTTTAAATAATATAGTACATTTTTCATCTCTTTCATCTTCACTAGGAATTTCATGGAGAGATATATTTGATTTAGAGTAGAGCATTTGTAAATCTATATTTTGCTTTACAGTGCAAATATCTACTCGTCCATCTTTATCAAATGAATATCTAACTGTATGAATTGTTTCATCTAGAAAATATTTTTTATTTTCATATGAAATCAGATAATTTATTTCACCATTGCCTGCACCAGGAAAAGAAGTCCTTATATTTAATCTATTACTTTTGTCCGAAGCAGGATAAATATTTGTCATAATATATCCACCATCTTGGGAAAAATTATACCCTTTGAGAGATAGATAATATTTATTATTTTTATTGACAAAGAAATACAACTCATCCCCCATAAATGGTTTACTATAAACAACATAGTCTAATTTACCATCAAAATTAACGTCTATTTTTTTTATCTCATATGACTCTTCATCAAATTTTTGGGGGTCATATAATGTATATGAGAAGACAAACATCGATAATGTTAATCCCAAAATTCCTGTTAAACTATTTATTACTACATTTTTCATAACAAAATATCCCCTTTAAGATCTTGTTATATTTTCTTCTTTCCAGAATCATAAGATATATTTTGTGTATAACGATGGTATAGCGATAGCCATAAACCGGCTGGCCTTGATCATCGACTGAATCTGAGATGGACTCGATCCCCTGATAGTCTCGGACCACCAATGTCTCATCATTGACACCATCGATGGTAAGCCTGAACCCTAACGTTGCCATAATGAATTGAGTTGTATTGTACGCTGAATAACCTTCATCCAATTCTCATCTGGCTGATTGTATACCCGTTTTAATCATCAATAGCGCTTCTCTTTTAGATTCCATCAGAAAAGTGAACTGACTCGAAGAACCTCATACTTTTTCCATACTTGCGTCTATTGTACCTGTGCCCGACGTTCATTAATCTAACCCTGTACCGGAAACACTCCGGGACGGGATTGGTCCCCCGTTTTGAATACTTAGGTGCATAAACAACGGTTCTCAGCGAACTGTTTTTATGCGACTATCAGTGCCGCCTGAAAATTATGGTGGACTGATTGGGCAGCCTCCGGGCTGGCCGTAGCCTAGGTAACGGTAGGACCAAACCCGATACAGTCCACCACCAAAAGATTGGTCCCTTTCCGTGGTGGAACAAAGTCCAACTTTACCTGGGAATTTACTATGTTCGAAACCATCCACTATGATCCACAACTATCACAAAAAGCCCGCGAATATTTACGCCAACTGGAAGAGATTTTTCTGGCGGAACAACGGGAAAACCGACATGAAATGTGTGAAGTTTTACTCTATCTCAATAACTTAATCACCACCCACTATTGTCGGTATCATGAAGACGGGGATGAAAGTCTTTTATAAAAACTAATCTTATAAAAACATGACTGGTATTTGTGATGTGATAATCGAGCTACATTTGTGGCTCGATTATTTTGTATGTGTATTTATTCAAAATCAATAAAGTATTAGCCAATTATCCATATTGCCATTTTTATTAACATAATTATTTAAAGTGACATCTTCTTTGTATAATCGCACGTGAAATATCTTGAATCTCATTTTCAGATCCTAATTCAAGATAATAACTTTTAATATTTTTACACTGTTTATCATCTAAAGAGATAGACAATCGTAATAAAGCCGCTGAATCAGACGGATCTATATCCAACTGCTTCAATGCAATTTCTTTAGCATTACCACTACCTTTTATATACTCTACAATGAAATCTGAAGAAAGTTTTTTATATTCTTCAACTATCTCATGTGCAAAAGAAAAATCCGTGAATAAAAATAGTAATATTATGATCTTTTTCATTTTATGATAACCTCGCCTTTTCCTACAGGAACCGATGATAAAAATGAAGCCCAATCATCAGGATGGATTGTCATACAACCAGCCGATCCTCTCCATGTTTTAGAATACCCCCAATGTATGTGGATATAATTAGCATTTTTTCCATATGATGGGTGATTAGGGTTTATATTTATAGTAGGCACATAACCATTTGAATTTAATACTAATGCAGGCTTTCCTTTATGTAATCCGTGGTCAACACTATATGTACCAGATTGAACATAAGGATAAGCATCTTCCCCCTTAATAGACGAGTTTTTAGGTTTAAATGGATTAGGTTTACTACTACCTCTAACTTTTAGAATTACATTTCCATCGGAGTTTACAATCTCTACTGATTGATTATATGTACCAGTCAGAGTGGTTGGTTTATTAAATATAATTTTCCATAATTTAACTTCATATTTCCACCCATCAACCAAAGCCTCATCTAATGCTTTAATCGAATTTTGACCAACAATACCATCAGCAGCACCTAATTGATAATCTGGATGAACATCATTTTTAGGTTTATAGCTATTTTGAAAAAGTTCTACTTTACTCTTCGTCCCACTCCCAAAATCACCATCAGCACCGGCAGCCCCTAAATCAAACCCAAGCTGAATTAGAGCTTTCTGAATTAACTCAACTTCATCTCCCTTATCACCTTTTCGATAAAATTTACGTTTCTTGACTGCTAGCTTATTGAGTGCTTCTGATGGTTTTAATAAATCTGATTTCAATACTGTTGGAATCACATCTAGCACTAACTGATTGTTCTTCTGCTTTGCCTTATCGTGATCGATGTCTACTTCGATTTTAACCTGAGAGACTTTCTCTACCGGAATATTCTTTTGCTTCACTAAATCATCAATTTTCAGGAAGTGCTCAATCTTCTTCTCAACAACTTTTAGTGCTTCAGAGATTGAATCCAAAATATGCCCTAGTTCATCCATAAGATGAATGGTCGCATTCACCGGAGTCCCATCCGGTAAATTAATTCGTTCACCTAAACGGCATTGACGATGACTCGCAATTTCTGTCAATGGTTTTTTAGTCGGCATAACTTACTCCCAGTTCAACTCGATCCCCATCAGATAACGGCAATTCTGCCATCTCACCCGCAAACCCACTGCCACTCCCGGCACTACCGCCGGAGTTCAGATTCACCCCGGCACCGCTGAGAGAGACACCTGACGGATCGACTTTAACGAAGCTGCCACCGGCTTTGAGGGTGATTTCATTCCCGGCTTCGATGATGACTTGCTCACCGGCTTTGATGTGGATTTCTGTACCCGCGTCATTGACCCACACTTTGCCTGCTTTGACATGCAACTCGCCTTCAATCATCAGCGTCTGGCTTTTGGCGATTTTGGTGCGCGCTTCACCGCTGACCGTGTGATGGTCATTGACCTTGATATGGCTGTAACGGTCATTATCGATGGTGGTACTTTGATTATGTTTGATATGCGTGGTTGCATCGTTTTCAACCAGCGTGTCGGTATCTTTTTGCGCGTGCAGATAGATTTTCTCACTGCCCGACTGGTCTTCAAAACTCAGCTCGTTGTAACCGTCCCCTTGGTGAGTCTCGGTGCGGATCACCGTCTTGGTTTTGTGCTCCGGCAGCGTATATGGCGTGACATTATTAGCATTGTATGTCCGCCCGGTGATAATCGGTTGATCCGGGTCGCCATTAAGGAAATGCACCACCACTTCATGCCCGATGCGCGGAATAGCCATCATCCCGTACTGCGCACCGGCCCAACCTTGTGTCACACGCAACCAGCAAGAGCTTTGCTCATTTGAGCTGCCATAGCGATCCCAAGGGAACTGTACTTTCACCCGGCCATGCTCATCACAGTAGATCTCTTCCCCTTCGGGGCCGACCACTGTCCCCATCGTCGGGAATTTGAGGATCGGTTTACTGCGCGGTGTCATCTGCCACACCTGATCACCGAGAATGGCAGCAAACTGGTTGGCATATGTGGTCGCACCGCTGCCTCCGGACTCTTCCAGCGCCTGCGGCTGGCTGCCCTGATGGGCGACTTGAATCAGCAGATAATTGCGATTCATCTCACTGTCGAAGTGCTCCATCAAATCAAACCGCTGACCAGCCTGAAGCTGTGCGTCGTTACTTTTACCGCTGAAGGTATGTGCTTGTCGGCGCAGCGCTTCAAGGCGGATCTGCGTAAATGCCTGACCCGTGGTGTCATCTTTAAATCGCCCCGGGTGGTCAAAATGTTCATAGTCACCACGCTGGTAACTCATATCCGAAGCCGTCGCTGAGTGAGTGATATTGTAAGACGGCTTTTTAAAACTGTAATCGCTCAGCTGCACATCACTGACTTGTGTCTGTTTGTGCTCGGTCAAAGTTGAGACGTAGGGTTGCTCAAACACCCCACCGGACAAGGCGTTATACGGCACCGGCATGGCAAGACGGCCGAACCCTTCGGGATTGTCGGTGATGACTAAAACATGCTTGTCTTGCTGATGCTCAAAGCGGTACATCAGCCCTTCTTCAGCCGCCAGACGGTGGAAGAATTCTAAATCGGTTTCACGGTACTGAACGCAATATTCGCGTTTGGCGCACTCACGCCGCACCGAAAATGCGTAATCATTGATATTCATTTCCTGAAACAGCACCGAGAGAATTTCCGGCACGTCCAGTTGCTGGAAGATCCGGCTGTTATGGCGCAGCGACAGTCTTTCCAGTGACGGCACCAAGGTAAGTGAATAAAAGGTATGATGGTGACCGGTATCGCCCCGGCTGAAATTGCGGATAATGCCGTGAACTTTTTGCACGACCTCATGATCGCGCAGCACTTCAAGCAGTGCGGTGCTATCGACCATCTGCTCGAAACTCAGGTCGCTGTTGCGACTGGCAATATCGATGGTATAGCGATAGCCATAAACCGGCTGGCCTTGATCATCGACTGAATCTGAGATGGACTCGATCCCCTGATAGTCACGGACCACCAATGTCTCATCATTGACACCATCGATGGTGAGCCTGAACCCTAACGTTGCCATGTAAACACCCTTCGTGTTGCTTTCTTTATGATTGTTGGAACATGGTGACTGGTATTTTTTCAACCAAGCCTTTCCTGATTCACCACGCTACCGCAGCCAGATGATTTATATGAAATAAAAATGGATCTGCAAGTCGGACCATTATATGCAACATGCAGGTCAGGATTCACGCATTATCAAGTCAGTTTGATTTTGGGAAGGCTGTTTTTTGAATGAAGATAACATTTTTGCATTCAGCCTGATGGCATACAACTCAATCAGCTCATCAGGCAGCAGCAAAACATGACCGATAGAAAATCCACATTTTGCTGCGGACTTGCATCGACTGGTGAATCTTTTATGTGTGGGGGTCAGACAATTTCACCCCTTATTTCAGGCCGAGGCGCTTCATCAGGCGGTGTAAATTTCCCGGATTCATTTTCAACTGTTTCGCGGTAGCACTGAGATTATTATCATTTTCCAGATAGGCACACTGGACGAACTGAGCCTGAAACAGATCAATGGCTTCTTTGAGTCCGTGATGTTGCAGTTCGACCAGCCGGTTTTCAGACATACTTTGATCTGACGGCTCTTCCGCCCCGGAGAGATCAGCAACCTCGACGGCAAAGTTAAAATGGTGTGGCAACAGCGTAATCGGCTCTGAGGGAGAGTCAGACTTGGCAATTACGGAGGCTCGGTTGATGGCATGTTCAAGCTCACGGACATTACCCGGCCAAGTGTAACGTTGGATCATACTGAGAGTTGCCGCATCCAGACTGATATTCGCTACCCCTAATTTATGTGCACATCGTTCAGCAAAAAAACCGGCAAGCAGGACGATATCTTTATCGCGCTCACGTAAAGGCGGCACAAAGATTGGAAAAACACTCAAGCGATGATACAGATCCGCTCTGAAACGGCCGGCTTTGACCTCATCATGCATCACTCGGTTCGTGGCTGCGATAATCCGGACATTGACTTTAATGTTGCGGTCATCCCCGACCCGCTGAATATCACCGTACTGAAGCGCACGCAGCAATTTGGCCTGAAGCGGGAGTGACAGTTCACCGATTTCATCCAAAAACAGTGTGCCGTTATCCGCCAGTTCAAATTTACCTTTTCGGTGACTGATCGCACCGGTAAAAGCGCCTTTGACATGGCCGAACAACTCACTCTCAGCGACAGACTCCGGCAATGCGGCACAGTTCAAATACACCAAAGCATTTTCAGCCCGACCGGACTGGCGGTGCAGCGCATTCGCGACCAACTCTTTACCAACCCCGGTTTCCCCCATGATCAGTACGGAAAGGTCGGTATCGGCAACCGCATCAATCTGTGATTTGAGTGCCAGCATTGACGGGGACTGCCCGATCATGTCTCCTTGCTGATTCAATGTACGGGAACGTCTTGACGCGCTGGCTTCAACCCCCGCCGTCCGTTCTAATTGCTCCATGAGTAAGGCGGTATTAAGACTGCTGGCAGCCAAAGCACTGATGATGCGCAGATCATCATCTTTGAAGCGCTCAAACTGAGTCGGGTCAAACGCATCTATCGTCACCGCACCGATCAGACGATCATCCAACATCAGAGGCAGCCCGATACAAGAATGTACCTTGAGTTCTTCTTCATGATTGGGGATCAAACCATCATAGGGATCGGGAATATCACTGTCGGAAGGAAAGCGGACAATATCACCGGCTCTGGCAATTGCCTCAAGACGGGGGTGCTGTTGGACATCAAACCGACGCCCCAGCACATCTTCACTGAGCCCGTTAATTGCCAGAGGAACGAACTGCTGATCCCGAAACAGTAGTAAGGCAGACGCATCACATTTCAAGGTTTGCCGGATTGTCGCCAGTAACCTGTCGAATCTGTCCTGATCAGAAATGCCGGATGTAATATCCAATGCAACCTGTACCCACGCTTTGCCGACCTGCTCCGTCACCATAGCTTTTACCTTTACTTTGTCGATATGACAAAAACTTTATCATAAAGACAATTATATTTCTTTGTCAAAAAGATAAAAACCGCATTCAATAAATACTAACCAATTGATATTTATTGGATTAATTTTATGGCACACAACCTGCTCTTATCCAAACAACTGTGATAACCGTTTTAAGGTAAGAGAACAATGACGATTCATGTAAAAAATAATATTCACTGGGTTGGACAACGTGACTGGGAAGTACAGGACTTTCACGGTACAGAATATAAAATCACCAAAGGAACCAGCTACAACAGCTATCTGATTCGCGAAGAAAAAACCGTTCTGATCGATACGGTTGATCACCGTTTCAGCACTCAATTCCTGCAAAATCTGGAGATGGAAATCGATTTGAACACAATCGACTTTATCGTGGTCAATCATGCTGAAGAAGATCACTCAGGCGCGTTGTCTGCGCTGATGGATAAAATCCCCGGAACTCCTATTTATTGTACTGAAGCGGCCATAGACTCAATTGTCGGCCACCATCATCACCCGGAGTGGGATTTCAGAACGGTTAAAACCGGCGATACCCTTGATATTGGTAATAGCAAGCAACTGATTTTTGTTGAAGCCCCAATGTTACACTGGCCAGACAGTATGATGACCTATCTCACCGGCGATGCGGTGCTGTTCAGTAACGATGCCTTTGGTCAGCACTACTGCGATGAACATCTGTTTAACGATGAAGTCGATCAGAACGAATTGATGGAGCAGTGTCTGCGTTACTACTCCAATATCCTGACCCCGTTCAGCAGCCTGGTCACGGCAAAAATAAAAGAAGTGCTCAGCTTTAATCTGCCGGTAGATATGATCGCCACGTCTCACGGTATTGTGTGGCGCGATAATCCGACTCAGATTGTGCACCAGTATTTAGCGTGGGCGGATCACTACCAAGAAGATCGGATCACGATTCTGTACGATTCGATGTCGAACAATACCCGGATGATGGCCGATGCGATTGCTCAGGGATTCTACGATGTTGACCCGAAAGTGGCGGTAAAAGTATTTAACGTCTCCAAACATGATAAAAATGAAATTCTGGCCAATGTATTTCGTTCGAAGGGTATCTTTGTCGGCTCATCGACCATGAATAACGTGATGATGCCCAAAATTGCCGGTATGCTGGAAGAGATCACCGGGTTACGGTTCAAAAACAAAAAAGCTGCTGCATTTGGTAGTTATGGCTGGAATGGCGGTGCCGTTGACCGTATCCATGCGCGTTTAACCGATGCCGGATTTGAAACCGCGTTAAGCCTGAAAACCAAGTGGCGTCCCGACGGTCAAGCCATGCGTGCCTGCCGTGAACATGGCCGTCAGGTTGCGAAGTTGTGGGCACTGAGCAATGAAGGACTGGTCACACAATCTCCCGGACAGACAGCTGCCGAACCAACTGAAAGCGCGACACCGCCGGTAGCCGATTCACACCCGGCGGATTGCCAGTGTATGATCTGTACGGTTTGTAACTGGGTTTACGACCCGGCTCTCGGTGAACCCAATCAGGGAGTCGCTCCGGGCACCCCATGGGACGACGTACCGGACTATTTTCTTTGCCCTGAATGCCATTTAGGCAAAGAGGTGTTTGTTGAACACGGGAACAATGGTCAGGAGGCTGCTTAATGAATGCTCCGCTGATTATTATTGGTAGCGGCTTTGCCGCTTACCAACTGGTCAAAACATTACGGCGTAAAAATAGCGATCTGCCGATCCAGTTGTTTACCGCCGATAGTGGCGACGAGTACAACAAACCGGATCTGAGCCATGTGTTTACCCGCCAGCAGACCGCCGATGACCTGATATCGGCCAAGGGACAAGCATTTGCAATGCAGCATCAAATTGAGCTCTTCGCGAATACCAGAGTTGATGAAATTGATCCGAACACTCACACAATCACGGCCAACGGGAGCCGTTATCATTTTTCTAAGCTGGTACTGGCAACCGGCGGCAGCTCATTTATTCCGAAATTGCACGGAGACGCGGTGAATCAAGTGATGACTCTGAACAGTCTGGCAGAATACCGGACATCACAGCACCGGATCGCCCGAGCCCAACGTATTGTGATTATGGGCGGTGGCCTGATCGGTACAGAGCTGGCAATGGATCTGTGTGCCAGCGGTAAGCAGGTACAGATTGTCGAACCCAGTGCTCACCTGATGGAAAACCTGATGCCTGCTTTTGTTGCAACAGCACTTGAAAAACAGTTACGTCATGATGGGGTAAACATTGCCTGTCTCGACTATGTGGTCTCGGTCGAACACGGTGCAAGTGGCCTCATCGCAGTGACCAGCCAGGGATCACGATATCAGGCAGACTGCATCATCTCTGCCGCCGGAATCATCCCTAATACGGCGCTGGCACAGCAAGCCGGTGTAGCAGTCAATCGTGGGATTGTGGTCGATAAGCAGATGAAAACATCAGTTGATGATATTTATGCGCTTGGTGACTGCGCTGAGATTAATGGTCAGGTCATGGCATTTTTACAACCGATTGTGCTCAGTGCCAACGTACTGGCGAGTCAGTTGCTGACTAACACCGGTGAACTGACACTTCCCCCCATGATTACGAAAGTGAAAACACCTCGCTATCCGATTCAGCTCGGGGGAAACAGTCACACGGCCGCCAGCTGGCAAATCAGTATGACCGAACAAGGCATTGTCGCAAAAGGTTATGATCAGAATCAGCGCTTCTGTGGCTTCGTTGTGACGCAAGACAATGTCAGTCAGACATTCCCGCTACTGCGTGAACTTCAGGCAAGTAATTAGTTCGGGTAACCGATGAGTTCAGATAACCAATGAGTTAGCACGAGCAATACGCTGCCCAAAAAAGAACAGATAAATCAATACAATAAATTATGAGTCGATAAATATCATGAATATTAGTTTTGCAGAACCAGAACGGTTAAAAGAAATCTTTGACGGTGAAAATCGCGAAGAGTGGCAAAGAACCAGCCATATCATTGGCAGCCTTGCACTGAAAGAACATGAAGTCATCGCTGACATCGGTGCCGGCACCGGTTACTTCTCTAATCTATTCTCACAGATCATCCGTCAGGGAAAAATCTACGCGATTGATTGTGAGCCTAATATGGTAGCTTATATGCAAGAGCGGTTTTCTGATGAGACATTTGCCAATGTCCGGGTTATTTTATCGCAACGCGACGATCCATGTATTCCTGCTGATGTCGAGACCGTATTCATGGCCAACACATACCGTTTTATTCAGGAGCGTGATGCGTTTTTGCTCAAAATGCGCGAGCAGACAACCCGCGATACGAAATTTGTTTTCGTCGATTACAAAGGCAGCAATGCCCGGGTCTCACCCCAACAAGCGATGAATGAAGTTCGGCAAGCCGGGTTTGAAGTGATCGATTTTGATATCGACGGTTGCCCCGATCACTATATTCTGACGTTTAAGGTCAGTTAAAACCCTATTCCTGATTTGTGTTTCCCCTCGCATTTCAGACTGATTGAGTGACGAATCATCATAAAAATTGCCTTACCCTTCATACGGTGTAAGCAGTGTTTACAATGATGCCATTTATTTTGCGCAATATTCGTTTGTAAGGTGTTGATTCCGTGAACTGTCCACATGGCAGACGGATTACCGCCTAGGAAAAAATTGCTGAATTATTATCGACTAGTTATTTTGAGCAAACTTGCACCGAAATTACGTTAAATGAAGTCCCTCAATATATTGAGGATACCACCAATGGCCAGACAACTGGCCATGTCGTAATCAAGCTTTAAATTTCTATAAAACAAGGCCCATTCAGAGCCTACGTCATCCAACCCCATATCTTCGACTCGCTTGACGATTAACTTGCCACATTCATCTTTTATGATACTTCGCAACCACTCCTGTGTGGGTGAATGTTCGCAGCGAGGATGCTAAATGCGATGGACACTCAGGTAGTGTTCAAAAATCATTCTGTGTTCGGATTTATTATATATGCGGCCTGTGCTCTCATCACCTGAAGCCGCTTTACCACCATATCAGTTAGCATTAGTTTTGGCATGGAGTTGTTAATTTATTACAAATTATAACCCTTTACCATACTGCTCAAAGTCATCATGAAAGGTCAACAGCCCCTTGTTCATTAAATATGATTTTCATTAATAACCTCACTCATTAAATTTAGTATTTCATCTTCATGTTCAAATATATAAAAATGAGAACCACTATATATTTTATAGTTAAATTTATTTAATGTATGTTTTTCCCAAGCTAGCAATTCTGATTGACTAGCTAGCAAGTCTTTATCTGCACCTAATATCATCAATGGAATATCTAGGGATTCTGAATCATTATATATATATGATTCATCTAATAAAAAATCATTCCGCATAATAGGCAACAGTATATTTAGTAGATCATCATCATCTAAAATAAATGAAGGTGTACCATCAAATGTCTTCAGTGTACGAACAAGATCTAATTTTGACTGACTGGAGATCTTATCATATTGGCGAGGTAAATGAGGAGCACGTTTCGCAGAAAGTATCATGAGCTCAGCCATTCTAAGACTTTTACTTCTTATCTCCTTCATTAATTCAAAACAAACCAAACATCCCAGACTATGTCCAAAACATATATATGGTTTGTCCAAGAAATGTTGGATTGATTCTAAAAGTCCATTGACTAAACTAGGCATATGCACTACATGTTCTTCATGCATCCGTTCAGCACGTCCGGGAAGTTGAACGATACAAACTTCAACATTATTTCTCTCAAATAATACTTCTGCCCATTTTTTATATCCTTGAGCCGTACCACCTGCATGTGGAAAAATAAATATCCTTTTTTCTGCATCTTTATTTTTTTTGGGGCAATACAACCATCTATCATCTATATTTAAATCCATATCCTAAACCTAACCAAATTATAACCTAACAGATTGCCAAATCTTTTAGGTTATAATAGAAAATAATATTTATATAGCTACTAATTGCTCATCCAAAGCAACTAATGGGGAACGGTGTTTCAATTTAATATCATCAGAGACAATACTAATTAATTTTGAAATATCTATTCTTCCTAAGTCTTCGCCAGTATTGATCCGTAAAGATACCTGATTACTTTCAACTTCGGCATCACCAATAACAACTAAGTAAGGAATTTTTTTCAACGTGTTTTCACGAATTTTATACCCGATTTTTTCATTTCGAATATCTAATTTAGCTTTAATTCCTTGTTTCTTAAGTGTTTCATATAATGCCTGACAATAATCTGATTGCTTCTCAGATATATTCATAATCACAAGCTGATGTGGAGCCAGCCATGTTGGAAGCGCTCCTGCATAATGTTCAATCAGAATAGCAATAAAACGCTCGACCGATCCTAACATTGCCCGATGTAACATTACTGGCACTTCTTTATTACCTTCTTCATTAATAAAACCAGCCCCCAGACGCTCAGGAACCATGTAATCTAACTGAACCGTTCCACATTGCCATTCCCGTCCCATACGATCTTTCAAATGGAACTCAACTTTAGGTCCATAAAATGCCCCTTCTCCCGGAAGTATCTCGTAATCGAAACCAGCTTTTGTAACAGCATCCTGCAACATTGCTTCAGCTCGATCCCAAACTTCATCTAAACCAATTCTTTTTTCCGGACGAGTTGCAATTTTTATCGATACGTTTTTATCTTCAAAACCGAAGTCCTGATATACCTGAAACACCTGAGAAGTGAATAAAGCGACTTCAGAAAGAATTTGTTTCTCTTGGCAGAAAATATGTCCGTCATCCTGAACCATTGATCTGACACGCATCAAACCTCGTAAACTACCAGACGGTTCATAGCGATGGCAGCATCCAAACTCAGCATATCGGATCGGTAAATCTTTATAGCTTTTCAGACCATCATTAAACACCTGAATATGGCAAGGGCAATTCATCGGTTTTACTGCATATTCTCGTCCATCAATATGAGTTACAAACATATTTTCAGAATACTTATCCGAATGCCCAGATTTCTTCCATAAATTCTTGTCAACTAACTGTGGTGTATGAATCTCATCATAGTTAAATGTTTCTAACCGTTCACTTACATAATTGACAATTGTCTTATTAATACGCCATCCTCTCGGATGCCAAAAAACCATCCCCGGAGCTTCTTCCTGCATATGAAAAAGGTCAAGTCGCCGACCAATATTCCGGTGATCATTCTTCTCTGATTCTTTTAAGGCATGTAAATACCCTTCCAGTTCATCCTGAGTGTTCCAGGCTGTACCATAAATGCGCTGCAATGACTGTTTGCTTGAATCACCTCTCCAGTATGCACTGGATACTCTCAGCAATTTGAAGTGGCGCAAGAAGCGAGTGTTCGGTACATGAGGTCCCCGACACATATCTATATATTCTTCATGAATATATAGATTTACATGTGTAATGCTTTTATCCAGTTCTTGAATAATTTCCACTTTATAAGGTTCATTCCGTTCAGTGAATACTTGAATCGCTTCATCTACAGTGACTCTTTTCCGAATCACATCGTAATTTTTCTTCACTAAATTTCGGATAAGCGCTTCAATCGTTTCTATATCATCTGTCGTAAAGGGGTCATGCTCAATATCATAGTAAAAGCCATCCTGAATCACCGGACCGATTGCCATTTTAGCCTCTGGGTATAGTTGCTTAACAGCTTGACCTATCATATGGGCAAATGAATGACGAATTATTTCAATTCCTTCAGGATCTTTATCTTTGATCAAACGTACCGTTGAGTCATCGGTAATCAGTTCACAGAGATCGACAAACTGATCATTCACCTGCCCGGCAACTGCAGATTTAGCTAAACTTGGGCTAATACTTCTAGCAATATCCAAAACCGAGACGGGCTCCGGGAATGCTCTTTTTTCTCCATTGGGAAATGTGATAACAGGCATGATTTAAAATTTCCTTCAATAAAAACTATGACAAAGACAGAACAAATATCTAATTTAGATGCTAACACAGAGTTTTATATTAGATATTCTTAATAAAGATCATTCTCAATAAAATAGGAAGTCACTACCATTGAACAGCAACAGTGATAGTTGTACTACAGTGAAACCAGATTCTAACGGTTTACAAAACCAATTATAAGCTCAACAAATAATATGAGTTTTATCATTTATATTTCAGAGACCTCTTATGTCCAGATAAATAGGATACCACTCAAGCTACCATTGTTGGTAAAACAACCATTAATGTCCCATAAAAATTATAAATTTTTCTATTTCATCCGAAGAGCTTACAAGCCTAGCATCAAATGAGAGGACTTCCAATTTATGATGAAACAAACAGTTTATACCAAATTGAAGTCAATTGGGATATTCTTTATCTTCATAATGGTTCATGCTTTACCAATGAGCAATTAAATTATTTAATATACGTCTTGTAAATTGTAACGACCAATTCGGCTGTTCAACATCATCTAAAGAGAGATGAGGCAATCTCTTTAATATTGTATTAATAGCAATTGCTGATTCAACACGGGAAAGTTGCGCCCCTAAGCAGAGGTGGGCACCGCCACCAAATGAGATTGGACGAATATTTTCCCGGTAAATATCAAAAATATCTGGGTTGGAATAAACCTCTTCATCTCTGTTTGCTGAAGAAAGAACAAGGATCACTGTTTCTCCTTTTTTTATCACTTGACCATCAATAGATGTATCTTCTAAAGCAGTTCTCGCGGCAATCTGTACCGGAGGCTCATATCGTAATGCTTCTTCGATTGCATTCGCAGTTAACGAAGGGTCAGCTTTAATTTGTTCAAGGCTCTCCTTGTGACGGAACAACAACAGCAACGCATTTGAGATCAGTGATGTTGTGGTCTCGTAACCAGCTCCCAGTGTTAACATAATATTTGCAACAAGTTCATCATCAGATAAGATATCACCATCTTCACGGGCATGAACCATATGGGTAATTAAATCGTCTTTAGGAGACACCCGACGTTCATCACACAGCTTTTTAATATAGGCACTTAACTCAATAACATCCTGATTTATCTCATCAAGTTCCTCACGAGAAACTGGTTTTAAATCCAACAACCGACTGGGAATCCGACTGACAAAAAAATCCATATCAGCTTCTGCATCAATCCCTAACATTTTGCAAATGACCATCAATGGAAGCCGTTCAGCATAATTTTTCATAATGTCCATACTGCCTTCAGCCTCAACCCGATCAATCAGCATGTTGGCTGTTTCTTCAATCATGGGCTGTAGCTTCTTGATTGAACTGGAAACAAAAGCTGTCATGATGAGTTTTCGCAACCTGGTGTGAGCCGGAGGATTGGACATTAGAACCTGTAAATTAATCATCTTCAATGCAGGTTCATCTGCTATTTTTGTATTTAGTTGTTTTTCGAGTACTGCGCCGAAGTTTTTACCAAAAAATTTATTCCTCAGTACATCTTCAATATCTTTGTGGCGAGTCACCAACCAAAACCCCAAAGAAGAATAATGTATTGGATCTTCACATCTTAAGCATCGATAAAATGGATATGGGTTATATAAGAAATCTTTATCTGTCGGGTTAAAAATCAATTCATTAAGAATTTGGGTATTCATAGTGTTCCTCTCATTGTCATCAATATATTTAATATTATTCATTCATTGAATAATTATCTAAACATCTCTCATTTCATTTCTGGTTTAAATGAATAATAAAAGACATCAACATTCAGCATTATCTGGTTTTATCAATCAAATATTCTGGTATCAGCTAAATATTCAACCCCTTCTATTGATAAAATAGATATTATATCCTTATATTTTTCCATTATTTTATTAAGAGACTCAGGGCTATAACTATTTCTGTCATAACGTATATAGGCTTGTATGGTTTCATCTTGAGGAATTAAAGAAATATGCAGCAGTGATGCTCCCGGCTGACGATGGAGCCAATGTGATGAATTTAAACTATCGACTTCACTAGTTTCTTCAGAAAACTTCTGGAATACTAGAATTGTCTGACTGGAATAATGAGTATTTTCAGGTAGTTGGCTACAATCCTGAATAACCATTGGCCCGACATATTTATGTTCTTCCATAGAAATCTGATTGAGATGTAATGCTTTTAGCCACACCGATTTTTCATAGTGTGAAGACATTTGAATCCGAACAGGTAAAGCTTGGAAGAAAGAGCCCACCATCTGATCACAGCCATCCAGCTCCGACGGACGTCCAGCAACAACAGTAGAAAAAAGTACATCATCCTCATTTGAGTAAAATCTGAGTAATAATGCCCAGGCCGCCTGAAAAATTACATTCAATGTAACTTGCTGAGTCCGTGCAAATGATTCCAGTTGGTTCAGACAAAACAAATCCAGTAACTCAACCGTATGATATGCAGGGAGAAAATCATGTGAATTCTGGTCATCTGCGGACGGCTTCATCAATGCGGGATAAGGCGTATATTGCTCTTTCCCTGCTAAATAGTCTTGCCAATACTTTCGGCTATCTTTCTGATCTGCAACTTTGTCTCGTAGCCATTGAATATAACGGTAATAGGGATACCCTAGTGTTACATCCGGTTGTTGCTGGCTTGCAAATTGGTCGTAAAACGATACTAGTTCACGCTTAATAATATCAACGGACCAACCATCCAATAGGGCATGATGAAAGCTCCATATCATTTTAAACGAGGAGGTAGAAAACCGAATCAATTGAACACGTAATAACGGAGCTTTTTCGAAGAAAAAGCCTGAGTGTCGATCTTCATCGAGCCAGCGTTCAAAACTTTGTTCTTGCTCAGATTGCTCAAGATTAGACCAATCTAGCTCCTGAAACGGCAGAACAACTTCTTGATGAACCAATTGCAATTTCTCGCCGGAATCCGACATCAGGAAACTGGTTCTTAGGATATCGTGCCTTTGAACAATACTATCCCAAGCTTGTTTCAATGCCTGAACATTAATCTTATCCAGCTCAGCAATATATTGAACAATCAAACGCTCGACAGTAGAGCATTCCACCACACCCAGCTCTTGCAGAAAAGCATCCTGTAAAGAAGCTAATGGATAAACAGACTCAATTGAATCCACTTTCCCGATATCAACATAATTTTCAACCCGATATCCGAAATCCGGGATCTCCATTGTTTTTACCTGAAAGTCTGAGGTCATGGATACCGTCGTATACTCAGAAATGAAGTAAGCCAGTTCAGCAATACTCTGATATTCAAAAAGATCTTTCATAGCAATGCTATAACCTGATTGCCTCATCCGGGAAACGACTTTCAATGCAATAATCGAGTCTCCGCCCGAAGCAAAAAAGTTATCATAGATCCCCACTTCTGATTTACCAAGTACCTGCTGCCATATTTCTGCCAGTTCCTGCTCTAATGCCGAACTAGGAGCAGTATAAACTGTTTCCGAAGGTCCACTTTCCGGAACCATAGCGCTTAACTTCTGACGATCAACTTTCCCGGTCTGCGCCAAAGGAAATTCATCAATCGCAAAGAACAAAGAGGGAACCATATACTTAGGAAGCAACTCATACAGATGATGTCGAATACCTTCCTGCCAAGAATCCAACTGAACAGAAAGAATAACATAGGCAACCAGGTGACTATTTCCTTGCCCATCAGTCTTTGCAACTACGACTACATCCAGAATATGATCTAGACGACGCATGACACTCTCAATTTCGCCCAACTCAATGCGATAACCACGAATTTTGACCTGAAAATCACTTCTGCCCAGATACTCAATACGACCATCAGGGAGGTAGCGGACTAAATCCCCGGTTTTATATAGCTTTTTCCCCTTTTGATGACTCCATCGATCTGGAATAAATCGTTCATCAGTTAGATCCGGACGATGCAAGTAACCCAGAGAAACACCGCTCCCTCCTAGGTAAAGCTCTCCAGAAACACCTACAGGGACAGGTTTCAAATCAGCATTCAAAATATAAGCCGATGTATTATTGATAGGACGACCAATTGTTGGTTCCCGCTTTTCGTCTCTAGGAACCCATTCATAAGTTGAATAGGTAGTATCTTCACTCGGGCCATACAGGTTATAGACTCTCTCGATATGAGATAAGGCATAAAGTTGCCCAACCAAATGGCGAACGAGTGGCTCTCCTGCCAGATTTACGATTTTGACTGATTCAGGTATAGCATGGTGCTGTAATAGTGCTGTCACCGCAGAAGGAACTGAATTGATCAAGGTCACCGACTCGCGCCACGGAGACTCAGGTAATTGCAATGCATCTTCTACTAAAATAATCGTTCCACCAGAAATTAAAGTGAAGAAAATTTCGTAGACTGACAGATCAAAACAAATCGAGGTTGCGGCAAGCACTCCGGATAAATCAGTCTGCTGGTACTCTCGTTGTGCCCAGTCTAGTAAAGCAATCACATTTTGGTGTTGGATCATCACGCCTTTCGGGCGACCGGTAGAACCAGAAGTGAAAATAATATGTGATAATGCATCAGCACTTAAAGATAGATTCAAATTTGTTGTCATAAACTGGCTGACAGTCTTCATTACCAAAGAATCATCTATCGCAATGACTAAATTGACCGATGATAGTAAGTCAAACTCAAGCTTCTCTTTTAAATGCAACTGAGATAAGACAATCACAGGAGATGAGTCGTCAAGAATCGCTGCTAAACGATTCTCTGGATAAGCAGGATCCAGTGGAACATAAGCAGCACCAGCTTTTAAAATAGCTAACATACCGACAAGCATGTCAAATGAACGTTCCAAAAACACACCAACATAGGTATGTTCATCAGCGCCCTGTTCCCTCAAATACCGCGCCAGTTGATTAGCCTGCTGATTGAGAGTCCGATAACTGTAGGACTTCCCATCACTATCTTTGACAGCAACAGACTCTGGCTGAATATCAACTTGCTTTTCAACCCACTCATGGATAGTTGTAACTGAAGGCATCGCTGACACATTTTGATTCCAGAGTTGCAGTATCTTCTCCCGCTCGTCACCGGGCATAATTTCATAATCACATAATGAATTTTCCGGTCGGGCAATCACTTCATCGACAAGTTCAAGAAAAGATGCTGCCATCCTCTCTATTGTTGATACTTCAAATAAATCAGAGTTATACAACCATGAACACTGGAACTGTTCCCCTTCATCCGTCACGGTAAGAACTAAATCATGAGTTGTCCCACTTCCACCAGAACTGGAGGTATATAAAATCTTTTCAATAAGATGCTGATAATCAGACGTCAGTCCCCGTTTATCGATACTATCGTGTGTCTGATTCCAGTTGTACATAATCTGGAATATCGGTGAACGACTGGAATCGCGTTCAGGATTCAGCTGCTCAACCAATTTTGGAAACGGATAGCCTTGATTTTCCATCAAGTTCAGAATCCGCACATGAAATGCTTCAACCAGATTCCCAAAGCGTTCTTGCAAATTCAGCTCAGATTTAAACACTACGGTATTGACAAAATGGCCAACGACATTATTCATATGCTCATCAATACGGCCGGCAGTCGGTATGCCAATAACCAACTGATTCTGATTAGTAAACCGTTGTAATAGAACCTGAAAAACAGTTAACAGGCAAACAAATGGCGTCGCATGATAAGATTTTGATAATGACCGAATTTGTTTCACTCTCGCGCTGTCTATTGTTAACTGACAGATATTTCCGTGACGGGTCATTCTGGCTGGTCGGGGTTTATCTGTAGGTAAATGAACAACTGGGAGCCCACCCGACATTTCATGAAGCCAGAAAGCTTCGCTCATGTGACCTTCACTCGACGCCAACCAACGCTGTTCTTTTTCAACCCATTCATGGTATTGATACGGTAAAGCAGGTAGTGAAGCCGTTCCTTCATTTCTCACTGCCTGATAAAGAGTCATCAACTCTCTCATCATAATTTCCAACGACCAGAAATCGGCAGCAATATGGTGTACAGTCATGACCAATGTCCAGCTATCCGACGCATCCTGACGAATATCAAATCGCAACGGTGTTTTGGACAAATCGAATGGCTTATCGCTTTTTTCAGCGATCCAGTGTTCTAGTAATTGGCTGGTTTGGGCTTCAGCGGACTCAATATTCCATTCAAATGCTCCCTGACGCTGAACGACCTGAACTGGATTTCCCTCACTTTCGATGTAAATAGTCCGTAATGATGCGTGACGCTGAACCAGTAGACGGACAGCCCGGTGTAAATCATCCAGATCACAATCCTGCACTAAGCTGATTGCTAAAGTTACGTTATAAGCAGGGCTTTCCGGATCCTGCTGATAGATGACCCAAAGAGATTTTTGACTATAGCTGAGGGGGTAGCGAATCAGCCCCTTCTCCGGATACTTTTTCAGACAAGAAATTAACTCAGGTTTATTTTCTCTGAGTACATGAAGTAATTCTTGAGTAATTGCTGAATCCGGACCCTGATAACGAAGCCGATCACCATCAAGCCAAAGCTCAACTTCCTGAGCTATCAATTGATCAAACAGTTCCTGGATCATATTTCTCCCTCAACCAATAAATTCAACACATCTTCCTGTGTATCTATAACAACATCCTGTATCGGGCTTTCTGCTTCCCCTTCGAACGAGAAATGTCTCTCTTTTAGTGTCTGCAATGCATCAACAGCCAGATCATTTAATGTCCCCCGCCCCAGCAAAGCTTCTAATGAAAATATCACTCCCAGCGTTCTTTTGGCTTTGGTTCGGATATCAATCGCCATTAATGAGTCAATCCCAAGCCGGGTGACTGGTTCATATAATGGAATATCCTGTTCATTCATTTGTAAAACCGGAGCAATCAGCGCACATAAATATAATTGGAGCGATTTAAGTTGATCTTCTTCGGATAACTGTGACAACTCGGTGAGAAAAATCCGAGTATCCCCGGCAGTTGGCAGTGCACTATCCAGCATTCGGATCGCGTCTTCGTTAACCAGAGCAGCCTCAACCGACTGTAAAACCAAACAAATAGCTTTATCATCGCGAATCAAGATGATATCTGCACGGAGAGACTCCGGAATCCCGGATGCAGCCGATGGTAATGTTGTCAATTTCACCCAAGTCTTATACTGGCCTGATGGTTTAATATTCTCGTAACATGATATTTGGCTGATCCGGCTTAATGCATAAGGCACCCCCGGATATATTTGGTTAATCAAAACCATCATGGATTGGTAGCAAGATTCGAATAATCCGGGATACACAGAGACTTCTGTATCGAGTGCCACTGTCTCCGGCATTTGTACATAAGCGACACATTGATCCTGAGTCGTCCAGCCTTTCTTCAGCCAACGATATGTATCTCCCAACATATATCCTGTCGTTGACAGATATTGGTAAAAATCTTTCCCCTGAAATACTCGCCCTGTTTCCTGAACTTCTTTTATTTTCTGTTCAGGGACAGCTTGAAGAGATTGCGTATCGACAGAATGCATCTCTGCAGAAAAATGAATTGTCCATGGTTCAATGGAATCGGTATGTTCAACCACTGACTGACTGTATACCTGAACCTGCCTCGACATATCTTGAGTATTCGTGATTAATGAATGTAACCGCTTTACTTCCCCGTCTGCGACAATACAGGGAGAGTGCCATGTCAGATCCTGAAGACGCCAGCAAGAGCTTTGATCAAATTGACGCCCCAGAAGCCACAACATTTCAGCATAGTAGGATGTTGAAATGACACAATGTCCCAGCAAAAAGTGATCGCGTAGTATCACCGACATGTCAGACTGGACATATTTTTCAAAACGAATATCACCATCTGCTGGCAAAGAAAGCTGCTTTCCAAGCAATGAGTTTCCTTCAGAAAACATATATGAAGCGGTCATGTCAGACTTCCGAAGTGTTTTCTGAGAGTCTGAAAACCAGTAACGCCGCCGTTGAAACGGATACCTCGGTAATTCGATGCGGGTTGAAAAGCCCTTAGGATAAACACCTGACCAGCAGATATTTGCATGGCGGACATATAAATATCCCAGTGTTTTCATCAGTTGCCATTCATCCTGCTTACCCCGATCCAAAGAAGGTAGCCATACCACAGGACGAGATACCGAATGCCTCTCAGAAACCTGACGCCCCATTGACAACAAAGTATTCCCGGTACCGATTTCAATATAAGTATCAACATGAAACTGTTGTAAAGTCTGAATGCTTTTCCGGAACTGAACACAAGCCAGTACATGGTCAATCCAATACTGAGGCTGACAGATTTTATCAGCATCGGCCAACTCACCCGTTATATTGGAAACAATCGGTAATTTCGGTGCAGAAAAACTGATCTTGTCCAACTCGTCACGAAATGCGTCTAACATCGGCGTCATCAATGGAGAGTGGAAACCGTGAGAAACATTGAGCATCGTTGCCGTAATATCCATCGTATGCAATGTTTGCTGAATACGTTCTAAGGTCTGAATATCGCCGGCAAGCACAACCTGTCGTGGTCCATTATCGGCTGCAACCGCAACATTATCTTTGTCTGCGAGGATCAATGGCTTAATTTGTTCGACAGAAGCGAGAACAGACAACATTCCACCCGGCTGAGCTAATTCGGCCATCAAACGTCCACGGGCACAAATGAGAGAGAATCCATCTTGCCAAGAAAATACACCGGCCGTACATGCTGCAACATATTCACCAACACTATGCCCCATAACAAAATCAGGCTGAATCCCCCACTGCTCCCACAATGCTGTCAATGCATATGCAACAGAAAACAAAGCGGGCTGTGTGTACTGAGTCTGATCAAGAAGATGGTGATTTTCTCCCCACAATACAGATAACAAAGAGACATCCATATGCTGTAGAAATTGTTCATTCATTTGATCCAATACATGTCTGAAATGAGGCTCCGACTGATATAAATTCTTCCCCATCCCGACATATTGGCTTCCCTGACCGGTGAACAAAAATGCAATTTTCGGCTCCTGCTCCCCTTGCTCTGAAGTGAGCAAACCTGACGACTGGCGCTGATCGATAAACGCTTGTAGCTGTTCCGCCATCGACTGTGAAGTCTCAGCTATAGCAGCCAACCGATACGCAAAATCGGAGCGTCTAACAGCACTTGCAGCACATAATTTATCCAAGCCAGATAGATTTTCACCTTGCAGCTTCGCCAGATAATCAGCTGCGATATCCCGTAATGCCGAGAGACTTTTAGCCGACAGTTTCAGCATGAATGCCTTTCGTTGTTCCGCTATCGGTTCATCCGGAAGCTGTTTTTGAATAGGTGCCTGCTCAACCAAAATATGGGCATTGGTTCCCATAAAGCTAAACGCACTAATCCCGGCAACCCGAGTTTCCTCACGTGGTTCCCATGCCTGAGTCTGTGTCGGAATCCGGACAGGAAGTGTCTCCCAAGAAATTTTCGAACTCGGTGTTTGAAAATGCAGATGCGGTGGTATGGCGCGCTTTTGTAACGCCATCACAACCTTACACAGACTCGCCATTCCTGCTGCTGCTTCCAGATGACCAACATTTGTTTTCACCGAGCCAACCCAAAGCGGTTGCTCCCGACTAAACCCCTGACGAAACACCTGCCCCAGAGCACCTAATTCAATCGGATCCCCTAAAGCCGTTCCGGTCCCATGACTTTCGATATATCCAACTGCTGTTGGAGTCAATCCGGCGTCATCTAATGCGGCTCGAATCACAGCCTGCTGGGCATGGCCATTGGGGACTGTCAGTCCTGCTGTTGCACCATCTTGATTGACTGCACTCCCTCTAATCACTGCCAGAATATTGTCACCATCCGCCTGAGCATCGGACAATCGTTTGAGCACAACGACCCCGCATCCTTCTCCCCGGACGAAACCATTTGCTGACTCATCAAATGTTTTACAATACCCATCGGGAGACAACATCTGTGCTTTAGAAAAGACCGAGCTTGTCTCTGGCAGCAAAATCAAATTGGTTGCCCCGGCCAATGCGCTGTCACACTCTCTACGTCTCAGGCTTTCAACCGCATGGTGGAGTGCGACAAGTGATGAAGAACATGCCGTATCATAAGTGATGCTGGGCCCGGTCAAACCAAACGTATAAGAAACTCTCCCGGCAGCAACACTAGGCGTTGAACCACTGCCCATGTAACCATTTAAATCATCCGGATTTGACTGAATATGAGCAGATAAATACTCGGCGCCACTGATGCCGATGAATACCCCGGTATTTTTCCCATAGAGTTGTGCCTGAGTCATTCCCGCCTGTTCAAATGCTTCCCAACTCACCTCCAGCAACATGCGTTGCTGGGGATCCATATTCATCGCCTCTCGGGGAGAAATTTCAAAAAAGCCCGCATCGAACAAATCAATATCAGAAAGGAAACCTGCCTTTTTTGTCCTGATCTTCCAAGGAGCCCGGATATCCGGATCGTAGTATTTCTCATTATCCCAGCGATCCGCAGGAACATCTGAGATACCATCATATCCTTCACAAAGTCTCTCCCAGTAGACTTCCGGAGTTGTGACGCCCCCCGGAAAACGACAGCCCATTCCCACAATGGCAATAGCCTCATGTTGTCGTTTTTGTACCACAGTCAATTCACGTTTCATCTGAGCTGCCAATAACATCAGTTGCTTCGGAGACATTCCCTTAAGTTCATCAATAAACGACTTCATCACAATACATTTTCCTCAATTAAATCATCAAGTAACTTATCAATGTCACTGTCATCCAGTGATTTAATGTCATCAACATTCCCCGAAACTGCCTGTGTCGGATCAGACTCATCATCATGACTTTGTTCAAAAACCAGTTCTCCGAGATAGCAGCTCAGAGCCTGAAGGTTGGGATAGTCAAACAATAAAGTCGGAGAAAGAGTCAGGCCTAAACCAGACTGAAGTCGATTTTTCAATTCAACCGCCATCATGGAATCAAAGCCAATATCAAAAAACTTGTCTCTTGGCCGGACATGTCGGTCCGTCCCATGACCAAGCAACGATGTCACCTGTCGGCGAACATAAATCTCCAGTTGTTGCTGTTGTTCTGTCGGTGGCAAATGGTGCCACTGTGTTATCTCTGGACTAACTGCATGATTACTCTGAATAGAAGTACTTTGAGTAGAAATAGTCTGACGAACTGAATCCAGAATAGAAAGGTGCAGACCTTCAGGCAGATACTCAAAGAATCGTACCCAATCGATATTGAACGCTCCAATCTGGCTCTCATTTGTACCCAGTAACCAGAAAAGTGCCTGTACCCCCTGTTCAGCAGAGATAGGCAGTAATCCCACTTTCTCCAAGTGTCCGGAGACCTGCTTTGCCATTCCGGTATCATCCCAACGTCCCCAGTTGATGCTGATGCCGGGTAAACCACGTTGGCAACGGTACTGCATTAACCCATCCATAAAGGCATTAGCTGATGCGTAAGCAGCTTGTCCGGCAGAACCAAATAATGAAGCAACCGATGAAAAACAGACAAAAAAGTCGAGATCAATAGCACGTTCTTCAGTGAACTGATGTAAATGCCAGCTTCCCCATACCTTGGGTGCGAGCACCCGGGAAAAATCATCCCACGTCTGTTTCATCAGAACAGTATCATGTGCTTCTCCGGCTAAATGTAATATTCCAGCCAGAGGGAATATCTGTTCTGATACCTGAGAAAGAGCAAAATTCAGTGACTCAGCCTTTGAGACATCACATGTCAAAACGGTCACTGGCACACCTAGCCGTTCTTCCAGAACATCCGGTGCTTCCTGAGGCTCGCTCCGGCTCAGCAATATCAGATGCCCGGCACCTTGTTCAGCAAGCCATGTTGTAACCTGCTGACCAATACCACCAAAAGCACCGGTAACCAGATAACTACGATCATGACGAATATTGGTATGACTTTGTTGCGAAGGTACCACTGATCGAAGTTCTGCTTTCCACAAGCTTCCCCGACGAATGGCAACCTGATCCACTTTGCCATGCCGGTGGATCAGCCGACATAATTGTCGGGCCTGTTCTATATATCCAGACTGTTCATCACACTGAAGATCCACAGAAAGACAACCAAATTCAGGGTGTTCTATTCGTATCACATCAGCTATTCCCCATAACATAGCGCTTGCCGGATTCATGACCGGGTCTTCTGTTCCATTAAAAACAGAGTGAACTTGTTCCGTCACGAATGTCAGTTGAGGGATATCGGAACCTAACGTTTTGGGTACCGCTTGGATCAGATTTAGGATGCCTGCACCATTCAGACGACTACTCTGTACCACATCATCATAAGTATCCAGACTCCAGCAATAAACAATATGCAAGTTATCAGTCGATTCTATCTGTACGCCCCAAATAGATAACAACTGTTCAAATCCGCACTTATCGTTCGGATCTAATACCAGTTGATTGTGTGAATGACCAACCGATTCAGACGGTATTGAATCTGCATAGGCTAAAGTTACCTGATGTCCTTCATCGGCCAAAATATCAGCCAGCTTTTGCGCAAATCCCGACTGATCGGCGAATATGAGCCATGTTTGCTGAACCAGAGGGAAATCTTCATTCTCATCGGGCTTCCACTCAATCCACTGACGCTGATAAAAGGTCATCGGTGTAGCGTGCTGACCAGAAAAAGGAACCAGTTGTAACCCTTCGATCATAGCGACAAGCTGACCATCATCAGTGATAAGCTCAAAATCGGCCTGTAGCCGTTCCGGTGAATACGAGATTAGTCGGGCGGTCGCCCATACCTGTGCAGAATCTGGTTTAGAAAAAAGTCGGATCTGATTGACCGCACGGGGAAGATAAAGAGCCTCATCATCTTCGGGAATTAATGTGGACAGTATCTGAAAACAAGCATCCATCAGCAGTGGGTGCAAACAATAACCCTTTTGCTCGCTTTCCTCCAAAAGTCCAATCCGAGCCAAAGCCACTTGCTCACCATTCCAGATTTGCTTTAGTGTCTGAAACTGACGCCCAAGTTCCAGTCCGCCCTGAGCCATATGTGTATAATATTCCGACATCGAAATCTCTTGGCGGCATTGCTGCTGAATTTGCTGCAAAGAGTGCTGGGGGGTGTTCCTGACCTGTATCGTAGACTCAATGATTCCACTACAGTGCTGCTCCCAGCGGAACTGGTGGCTGTGGATCGAAAAACGATAGGTACCATCTTGAAGCAGTTTGATCTTAACCTGAACGTCAATCTTTTCACCATCAGGAATAACCAGCATCCGTAATATATCAATCGAACTTAAAGACAAAGGTCCATCTTTCAGAACGACTCTTCCAGCTTCAAGTGCCAGTTCAATAAACATGGCAGCAGGTACAACAACAGTCCCCTGAACACGGTGATCCTGTAAAAAATCAGGGTGATGCTGATCCAGTGTCAGACAACATAGCCATTCATCCTCAGCCATTGGAATAATCTGAGGCAATAATACCGAGTCTATATCATCAATATTATTAATAGAGTGAGCTGTTACATGATGAGATAAAGACGATTTCTCTTGCTTCTGGCACCAGAATGATCGGCCAGTAACCTCAAACGGATAAGTTGGTAACGTGACTCGCTGACGATGAAATCCCTGCTCAAGTGACTGCCAGTCTAATGACTGTCCATAAACATAAAGCTGAGAAGCTGCAGTCAATATTTGCAGCCATTCGTCATGTCCCCGCCGAAGCGAAGGTAACCAGAGCACTGGTTTTATTGAGGATGGAAAACATTGACGAGCCATACTCAATAAAGTTGCCGACGGACCGACTTCCAGATAGGTATCCACACCATCAGCATCAAGCCGTTGCACTCCCTGATAAAATTTTACTGGCTCACACAAATGATTAAGCCAGTACTCTGGGGTACACAATTGTTCACCGGCAAGCTCGCCGGTCAGATTAGATATCACGGGAAGCTGAGGCCGAGCCCATTTAATTTGGGATAACACTTCCGTAAAGGCTTCACACATCGGCTCGACCAGCGGTGAATGGAACGCATGAGAAACAACCAGCATCTGATACGTCAACGACTGTGCCTGTAGATGGGCTTCCAATGCCAGTATACAATCGGTATCTCCGGCAACAACTGTACTTGCCGGACCATTTTCAGCGGCAATAACGACCCCAGGGAATGAAAGAATCATAGTCGCAACGACATCAGTTGGTGCCGCAATACTCATCATACTGCCGGGCTGACATCGTACTGTTAGCAAACGTCCTCTTGTTGCTACAAGTTTCAGACCATCTTCCAGACTAAAAACACCTGCAATGCAAGCTGCAACATATTCCCCCAAACTGTGCCCGATTAATATATCCGGCTGAATCCCCCATGATTGCCACAATGTTGCCAGTGCATATTCAAACGCAAACAAAACTGGTTGTGTATATTCAGTCTGGCGCATAAGATGAGTATGTTCACCCCATAATAACGAAGTAAGTGCATAATCAAGTTCTGACGCCAGAATTGTTTCACAACGGTCGATCACCTGTCTGAAAACCGGAGAAGAGCGGTACAAATCATATCCCATGCCTGCATACTGAGAACCCTGTCCGGAAAAAAGAAATGCGATTTTTTTCTCGTTTTCACTGTATGCATGGTTAATCTGTAAAGATGGAGTTCCCTGAATATATTGTGTTATCAGAGCTTTAAGCTGTGTTGTATTTTCGGCAACAATAGCTAACCGATGGGATGCAGCATACCTTCCGAAATTGGCGCTGAAACCGACATCACCAACAAAATATTCCTTATCGGATAACATTTCATTGTAACGTTTTGCCAGCGTCGCCAATGCCTCGGAGGTTTCTGCAGATAATGTCAATATATGATGGGAACGCTCTGCCTGGTTCACTTTCTGCAAGGTTTTCTCTGGTGCTTGTGTCAATACAATATGAGCATTCGTCCCGCTAAATCCGAACGCGCTAATCCCTGCTGTCCGGGGATGTTCTGTATCACTCCACATCATACATTGTGTCGGAAATTCTACTGGTAATTTCTCCCATAAAATATGAGGACTGGGATGATGAAAATGTTTATTTGGCGGAATAACACCATGTTCGATCGATAATATAGTTTTCAAAAGTCCAGCCATACCAGAAGCCGCTTCTGCATGGCCCATATTGGTTTTCACAGCACCCATAATTAGATTTCCCCGGCGCGCCTGATCATCACCAAATACAGTCGCAAGGGCAGAAAATTCTATCGGATCACCTAAAGCCGTTCCCGTACCATGGCACTCGATATAATCAATATCAGAAGTACTCATACCGGCATTTTTCAGTGCTGCACGTAATAATTTGACCTGAGATAGTTCATTTGGAGCCGTTAGCCCCTGACTACGCCCATCCTGATTAACAGCACTTCCTGAAATAACAGCCCGAATATTATCCCCGTCTCTTTGAGCATCACTCAGACGTTTCAAAACAACCATTCCACAGCCTTCGGCTCTGGCAAACCCATCTGCTGAAGCATCGAATGTTTTACAATGACCGTCAGATGCCAACATGCCAGCATCGTAAAAACTTGCTGTATTGTAGGGATCGAGAATCAGATTCACACCACCTACAAGTGCCATATTGCTTTCTCCCATTTTTAAACTCTGGCACGCTAAATGAAGGCTAACCAGAGATGAAGAACAGGCAGTATCAATGGATACTGTCGGCCCCTGGAGTCCCAGCATGTAGGCAATACGTCCGGCAGCGACACTACCGGCATTTCCTGTCAGACTATAAAGAGAGGGCTTATCTCCCCCGGTCGAAAAACGCCCGTAATCGTTTGAACTAATACCGATAAAAACCCCTGTCAGTGATTCTTTCTGCCCTCTAGGGTTATACCCTGCACATTCCAAAGCTTCCCAGCTAACTTCCAACAGCAGACGCTGTTGCGGATCCATTTGCTCAACTTCCCGTTCAGACAACCCGAAAAATGCCGCATCAAATAAGTCAATATCACGGAGTAATCCCATACAAAGATCTTCCGGATGCCGCGAGTCAAATTGTCGTCCTATCGCTTCAGGCTGGCACATGAGATCGCGACCATTTTCCAGAGCCTCCCAGAAAGACTGAGGATCACGGACATCTCCAGGGAATCGGCAAGCCATACCAACAATGGCTATCGGTTCCTGAACGTCCGGTCGTTTCTCTATCGAACGTTGCTCTGCTGACTGCTGCTGATGTTCCAAAGATTGCTGCTGGCGGGCAGCCAGCAGCAATAACTGGTTCCGGGATAAATGTCCGATCTGCTGTAAATATTTTTCCATAAGGCTCATACTTCCTCTTGGGGCTGATAGAATCCCCCCAGCATTTGTTCGAGTTCCTGTTCTGAAATCTGCGTAATTGAATCAATGTCCGATAAAGAAGCCGGAGTATCTGAGTATGATTCGGGAACTGAAATCGCTTCCTCTGATTCCACCGGAAATAACTCTGACAGAAGATAATGGCTGAGCTGTTCAATCGTTGGATAAGTAAACAACAGGGTTGACGCTAATCTCAGCCCTGTACCGGTACCGATGACATTGCGTAGCTCTACGGCCATCAAAGAATCCATTCCCAGTTCCTGTAAAGGACGATCGCTCGTTACAGAATCATGTTGATCCAACTGCAAAATCGTTTTAACCACACCTTCGAGATAACGGGACATCTGAGCAAAGTGTGATTGCTGCGCGCTTTGAGTAAGCTGCTCACGGATATTGTGTTTTGGAGCCGAGTGCTCCTGCATCATCGGAACAGTACTGTTATCAGTCACATCAAAAGCTTCCAGGAAATCTGACCATCTTCCTTTACTTTTTAATTCCTGACGAAGCACATCCCAATGGGCAGGCATGACTCCAACCTGATGAGCTACCTGAGGCAAACATAAGAATTCAAATGCACGCAGTCCTTGTTGTGGAGTAATGACACCCAGTCCTTTCATTTGAATACGTTCAAGGAGTGAATGTGACGCGGCTGACCCCACATCAGACCAAGCTCCCCAGTTTATACTTAATCCCGGGAGCCCAAGCGAGTGACGATAGCCTGCCAGTGCATCAAGAAAACTGTTCGCAGCGGCATGATTACTCTGTCCGGCATTACCAATCAATGCAGTTGCTGATGAGAACAGCGTAAACATATCGAGATCCATATGCTGTGTGAAATGATGTAGAAGCCAGGCTCCATCCACTTTTGGTGACAATACCTTAGAAAATTGTGCCCAACTCTGCTTGGATAACACACCATCTTGCAAAACGCCGGCTGCATGTATGACACCGGCAAGCGGTGGCATTACGTGATCAATTTGCTGAAAGAGTGTTGCCATTTCATCATACGATGTCACATCAACTTGATAAATTTGAACGTCAGCCCCGCTGTCGCGAAGTGCACGAATTGTTGATAAAGCAGAATCGTCAGGAGCTGAGCGGCCAATTAAAGCAATATGCCGGACACCACATTCAACCAACCACTGAGCAATCAAGAGACCGAGCCCTTTTAAACCGCCGGTGATCAGATAGCTCCGCTCCACAGAGAGAAAAGCTTGCCCGGATTTACGTTCCTGTATGGCAGACGACATCTGCATATCCAACACAATTTTTCCAGTATGTCTCGCTTGCTGCATAAAACGAAAAGCCTGTACAGCTTTGTCTGCCGGAAAGATCTTTGAAGGTAGTGGCTGATAATCGCCTTGCTCTAACCCTTCAGATAACATCTGAGCCAAAGGAGCAAATATTTGTGGCTGTGAGCCAGTAGTCGCCATCAAATCAATCAGGCTGAAATGTGCATCCGGACGTATTTGATGAATCTGCTCTTCTCCCCACAGTTCACGATCCCGTTTACCGATTTCAACAAACACACCTTCATGAGCCAGAATGTTCAAGCTTTTAGGGATGAAATCACCGGTCAGGCTATTAAGAACAACGTCCACACCGAGACCTTGTGTTTCTTGCATAATTTGCTCGGCGAAATCCAGAGTCCGGGAGTTCATCACATGCCGAACACCTAGTGATTCCAACACTGGCCATTTTTCCGGGCTCGCTGTGGCAAACACTTCACCACCACAGGCCTGAACAACCTGAATTGCAGCCATTCCTACCCCACCGGCAGCAGCATGGATCAAAACCCGTTGACCCGGTTGAATTTGTGCGACATGGCGTAACGCGTAAATGGCCGTTAAAAAAGCAACCGGAACTGTTGCCGCAGCTTCAAAGGTCATCGCAGTGGGGATCGGCATCACTAGATGGGCATTTGTATAAACAAAACGCCCGAAAGCTCCCGGAGCCATAGCCATCACCTTATCGCCAACCTGAATGCCTTCAACATTTTCTCCGACTGAAACGACGACACCGGCGCACTCTCCTCCTAATCCTCCGGGCCGGGGATCCGGATACAGACCCAATGCATCTAAAACATCCATAAAGTTCAGTCCGGAAGCCTTCACCTCAATTTCAACTTCTCCGGCAGTTGGTTTTCTTCGGTGAGAGACAGCGTACTGCATTGTAGACAAATTACCGGGCTCAGAAATCCTTAACTGGCAGTTGTCCCCGTCAGCAACTAATTTCTTCTCATGATAGTAATGCGCCATCCGAGCGACATAACGATTTCCGTCTCTCAATGCAACCTGCTCATCACCACAATCATTGAGCAACTCATCAATCAGGTACAGAAGATTAGAATGATGATCACCCTGAGGATCTAAATCAATCCGGCGACAATGAAGTTCAGGATGTTCCATGGCAATAACTTTCGCCATACCCCATAAGCTTGACTGTGCAACATTCGGACAATCGAAACCAGCAACAGGCTGTGCTCCTTGAGTCGCAAACGTCAGAGAAGCAGGCAGTTGGACTGATGTTATTGCCTGAGTCAGGTACAACAGACTCCGACAGTTTTGCTGACTGACGGCAGCAAGAGGATGGTTTTCAGCAAGATCCTGAGAAATACCAGATTCCCATGCATATAGAATCTGTGTCTGCGTGCCCTGTTCATGGTTGATGTCCTGCAACAGACGGATGTAATCTGTTGCTTCATCTTCCCGAATCATGTAGTTGTACGCATCGATTTTGCAATATGCATCGCCTCGGACAACTACCGTACAATTCAGTCCGTAATGATTCATCACTTCATGACAACTCGGGGCGCAATAGTCTTCGGCTAAAAACAGGTAGTGATCACTATATTCACTGACAGCTGGGGATTGAGCCAAGATAACTGCCTGTGACGTTTTAGCTTTTGGCTGAACAAGAGTAAACGATTCCAGAGATACCGCTTCTGACAGCAATTGCCACTGAGAGGAAGACATTAACGGATAATCAGGACGAAGTGCATCATCCTGAAAACTCCACCACCCGGTTGTCATACCAAATGTCAGATCTAACCACCGCTGCCGAATCGTACCTTCCAGAATCAGGCAAACACCACCGGGAGCCAGAAGTGATTTCACATGGGTCATCGTTCGGGTCATGTTCTGTGTTGCATGCAGAACGTTAGCTGCAATAATGATGTCGTAATCACCAAGCTGAAAACCCTGACTTTGTGGAAAAGATTCGATATCCAGAACCTGATATTTCACAAAATCATAATCACTAAAACGAACTTTCGCCTTTGCAGTAAATGATGGAGATATATCAGTAAATGTATATTCACAGGCAACATCAGCCAACATTCCCAATAGTGAAGAAGTCGTTCCACCTGTTCCACCACCGATTTCCAGAATACGAAGCCCCCGGTATGCCGGCCGACTTTTAATCAACGACTGCAAACATAATTGCATCTGCCGGTTCATCAACTGTGCTTCCGGCATATTTTCATAAACCGCGGTCGTATCTGACAGATCCCCCCCCGGGAACAACAATTGGATAGGATCGGTTCGATCCGTAATGACATCAGCCAGTTTCTCTCCGCAACGTTTTAACAAACGTAGTGCACTGACTGTTTCCGGAAAGTGTGCCAATAGCATATCTGTCGTATCTGCAATGTCACTTTCGAGATCCAACGGCTCGAAAGTCTGGCAAACCCGCCACTTTTCCCCATCTAATTCAAGTAGTTCTGCTTCAGATAGAATTTCAAGCATCCGATTCAACAGACGGATATGATTCGGATGAACAGCAAAATCAGTAGCAAGTTGCCCCGTAGAAAAGACATCGCCAACTTTCCATGACCACCCGAGTACTTCAAATGCCTGTTTGACATAGACAAGACTTAGCTGGTCAAAAACTTGACTGATGAGTCCCAAATCATGACTCGACTCACTCAATATGCATCGTTGAAAATCGACATCCTTTAACGCTACAGATAATCCAATTTGGCCTTGCTGTGTATACAGGTGTTTCTGCTGCCAAAAAATCGAATACAGCCAGTCATCCGAAAAATCACCGGAGGCAGATATTTCCGACTGTTCTTGCAAATGCAGTGTCTCAACCCAGTGTAACTGGAGACTTTCAAGATAACCTACCTGCCGTTTTTCCGCGTCATAAAAGACTAAATCAGCAACTTTAATCTCTCTGTTGTCGGTTACCTGCTCAACGACACACCAGACACTGTCTCCCACCGGCTGATGCATATAAAACCGCCCAATTTTGACCGGAATGTATAGGCCATCAAGCATGTTCTGCTGTTTCATCAGCGCACCGACAGTCTGAAAGCATCCATCTAGAAGTGTTGGGTGAAATATCCATGCACTTGTATCTATCGCATCAGCAACCTCCAGCCAGGCAGCTGCACTCCCTGTACGACTAAAATAAAGTGATGACACACTTTGAAATGCCGGGCCATAAAATACGCCAGAGTCCTGAACATGGTACAACGTCTTTCCATCAACCACGGATGCATTCTCAATCCATTCAGGGAATTCGGATGACTCTACCGATGGTTCAGTTACTTGGAAGAAACCGCTCGCATGTTCTGTCCAAGCGCATTCCGATGCGTCCTGTTGACGACTGTATATACTAAATCGCGTCCTTTTCTGCTCTGGCTGAAGCACAGTTTGCAAATGCAGAGGGTCTGCATCCTGTGCAGAAAAGCTTAGCATTGCTCGGATGTTCATATCTTCCAGAACGAACACTTTGTCCGGAAATTGCGCTTTCGCAACAGCAAATCCTGTCTCTAGAAATGCAGCCCCTGGAATGACAACCTGATCATAAACACGGTGGTCATCCCAGAATGCATCTTTCATGCGAGACAACTCCAGAGCAAAAATAGGCACAGGAGACTGAAGCAGTTTGCCCGATAGCGGATGAGCTCCGGAATGAGTCGCGACAGAAGAATATGTGTATTCTTTGTGGGGGCGCTCTGACTGAGTAAAACTATCAAACCAAAAACGTTGACGTTGAAATGCATAAGTCGGTAACGAGCAAAACTGCAATGCAAAATTCTGATAAAAATTTTGCCACAGCACGCTTGCACCATCGGTATAGAGTTGCCCCAAAGTTGCCATCATTGACTCGGTATCAGGTATCTCTGGCTGAATGCTCGCCAACACATAGAGCTGTTGCTGTTTAAAACACTGCTGCACCATCTTTAGTAATACTGGCTTAGGTCCGACTTCCAGATAACGAATCTCACCACGTAACTGAGTCTGAAGATTGGTGATGCTCTCCATAAAACGAACCGGGGCAGTCACATGCTCAACCCAGTATTCGGGTGACATCAATCGCTCATCTGCCAAATGTCCCGTGACATTAGAAATAATCTTGATCGTTGGTCGGTGGTAAGTCACACGTTCGGCAACGATCCGGAATTCATCCAGCATTGGTTGCATTAGAGGGGAGTGAAAAGCATGCGATACTTCCAATGAATAAGCCGAGATATCTTGTTGCTTTAATATATCAAGCACTTGCTGCATCGCATCTTCGCTGCCGGACAGCACTGTCTGAGTCGGAGTATTACAGGCAGCAATCGACAATGATTCGGCAAAAGGATGGATAATGTCCACCAGATCAGACGCCGGAGCCATCACTGCAACCATAGCACCTTCACCCGGGAGTTCGGACATCAGTTTTCCACGCATTGCAATAAGCAATAATGCATCATTCAAACTAAATACACCGGCAATACAAGCCGCAGCATATTCACCAACACTATGCCCGACAACTGCCGATGGCTGGATTCCCCACGACTGCCACAATTTAGTCAATGCATATTCAAGTACAAATAATGCTGGCTGTGTGTATTGCGTCTGATGGATACGTGCTGACTGAGATTCATCCCATAGCATCGGCAAAATTGAACATCCCAGAATTGGCTGTAGAATTGCATCACACTGGTCAACGACTTGACGAAAATATGGAATGGTGTCATACAGTTCTTTCCCCATTCCAATATATTGAGAGCCCTGTCCGGTGAATAGCAATACAATATCCTTGTTCCCGGAAAATGGAGCAGTTTTCTGCGCCAGAGACGCTTTCTGAAAATCCTGTAACTGACGATACAGACTGTCATGAGTATGACCATGTAGTGCCAGTCGGTGTCGGAAATGTGTCCGTCCGACATTCGCAGAATAGCAAATATGCTCTAGTGGATATTCCCGGCCAGAATTTGAGGGTTTTAAAAAGTCAATATAACGCTGAACTAAATCACTCAGTGCCTGACCACTTTTTGCGGACAGCGTCAGAATCTGTTCTCTTGGCGGCTTTTCCTTCACACTCAGGGGAGATTCATAATCCGGAGCACTTGAAATCACCATATGAACATTAGTACCACTAAAACCGAAAGCACTGACACCCGCACATGGCAGGTTTGTACCGGATTCAGGCCAGGCCATTTCTTCTCGTACCACCTGAACCGATGTATCTTCCCAATCAATATGCGTATTGGGGCGATGGAAATGCAAGTGAGCTGGTATCCGGCGATTTTTCAGCGCCAGAACAACTTTGATCAGACTCGCCATCCCAGCACAGACTTCCAAATGACCGATATTACTCTTGACCGAACCTATCCATAACGGACGATTTCGGACTTCAGGCTGATGAAAAACCGAGGTCAGCGCTCCAACCTCAATGGGATCACCTAGTGGTGTTCCGGTCCCATGCGCTTCAATATAATCAATATCATCCGGAGTCATACCGGCATTTTTCAAAGCCTGACGAATGACTTCCTCCTGAGCATGGACATTCGGCACAGTCAGACCAGAACTTGTACCGTCATGATTCACTGCCGATCCTTTAATTACAGCAAGAATCTCATTCCCATCAGCAATAGCTTTTGACAGCCTTTTTAATATAATGACTGCGCAACCTTCGCCTCGGACATAACCATTAGCGCTGTCATCAAATGGTTTACACCGACTATCTTCAGAGAGCATCCCCGAACGTGCAAACATAATACTGGTCTGTGGCGATACAATCAGATTAGCCGCTCCGACAATCGCCTGTTTGCACTCATCTCGGCGTAAACTTTCACATGCCATGTGAACTGCAACCAGTGAGGAAGAACAGGCTGTATCAACAACACTACTCGGTCCTTTTAAACCTAAAATATAAGAAATCCGCCCCGCGGCAACACTTGGTGCCGAGCCTGTTCCCATATAACCGTTCACTCGTTCAGGGGCAATACGATTTTGTTCATTAATATATTCAGCACCGCTGTAACCGATAAAGACACCCGTATTTGACCCCATGAGCCGTTCCGGTGACAGATTCCCCCGTTCCAAAGCTGACCAGGTCGTCTCAAGTAGTAATCGCTGACGCGGATCCATATCGATCGCTTCACGGGGGCTAATCCCAAAAAATGCGGCATCAAATTGCTCTATCTGTTCGATAAATCCCCCCTGACGAATCATGGAAACATCCTGAGACAATGATTCTAATATTTCTGCCGACCAACGCCCTTCGGGAATATCGTCAATAGCATCTTCTCCGCTAAGCAACATTTGCCAGTAAGCATCGGGATCATTGACCGAACCGGGAAAACAGCAATCCACAGCAACAATTGCGATCGGTTCATTTTGCGCTGTCGTCAACGATTTTAATTTACCTTCCATTTTTTCAAGCGCAGTCAGAGCCTTGAGTAACCGCTGACGATCATTCTGACTATTATCTCTCATTACATCATTCCATTTTGTTCTTGTTCTAGATTGAGTCGCTATTCGTTAAACCATCGACAAAAGTCAACTTATCATTGAGCCATTCATCCAATTGATCTTCTGCAAAATTTCCTAACTTATCTGCTATCTCCAATTCTGCAGATGCAGATTCGGTAACGAGGGCTGGTGATGTTTCAGAAACATGTTCATCCTCCACCGTCTCCGGATGAGGTAACAACATTTCTGACAGATGCTGTGCGATCGCCCGGGGAGTTGGATAGTCGAAAATCAACGTACTACCTAAGCGACAGGAAAAACGTTTTTGTAATTGATTTTTAAGTTCGACAGCCATTAATGAATCAACACCGGTATCGGTCAGACGAGCGTCCGCATCCATTGTCTGATGATGGGCAAAGCCAAGAGTTTTCTTGATTTCATGAAGTACTGACTCCAACATCAGTACAGGCTGATCACTGAAGTGAGCATCTCGAATTTCTGCCAGCAGATCATGCTCAGCTTCACAGCGCTCCTGATAGCGTTCATAGAAATGGCGATAAAATGTGTGTTTCATCCGTTCAGATACAGAAGACAGCCATGTCGGCCAATCTATCTGTGCCACACAAAGCCGAGCCGGAAGTGATGGTGACTGCAGAATTAATTGCAACATCTGTAAACCATCAGTGGATGACAAGGGGGTTAATCCGGCCCTTACAAGCCTCTGCTGCTCCTGAGACGAAAGTCTGGCTCCCATCCCCATATCTTGCCATAGAGGCCAGTTGATACTGTATCCGGCAATGCCCAGTTGTCTTTGATAATGTGCCAGTCCATCAAGAAATGCGTTAGCGGCTGCATAGTTCGATTGACCTTTTGCTCCCACAACCGATGCCAGAGAAGAATAACTGATAAAAAAATCCAGAGTGATATCGGCATGTCGGCACCATTGATGTAATAACCATGCACCAACTGCTTTAGGCCTTATGACTTCCTCAATCGTATTACGTGTCTGTTGCTCTATCACACCATCATGTAATACACCTGCAGTGTGAATGACTCCTTTTATTAATGGCATCGTATCCCGAATACTGTTCAATGCAGAGGCAAGTTCTGTTTCTTCAGCAATATCAACTTGCCATGAAGAAACATTCACACCTCGGGAGCACCAACTTTCAAGAACCTGACAAACCATCTCACTAGGTGCAGAACGCCCAAGAAGAGCTAAATGTTTAGCTCCCATGTCAACAAGCAGAGCTGCACTGGCAAGTCCAAGATCACCTAAACCACCTGTGATTATATATGTAGCCAGGGGATCAATCGATTCAGGTCTGCTCTCCATTTCTCTGGGTGGCATACACAGAGCAACTTTACCAATATTTTTACCCTGAGATAAAAGCCGGAATGCCTGTTTAACCGATTCCACAGGGAAAGACTGAACCGGGAGTGGTTGATACAAATTCTGCTGGTAGCCATCAACCATTTCCGATAACAGTTGAGTCTGCAGCCCCGGTGTGACTGCCATTGACTGTCCTAAATCAAAAGAAAAATACTGAGCGTCGGGCCGATACTGATAAGCCTGCGCCTCACTCCACACACCTATCTTACCAATATCGACAAATCGGCCTTTCGATGCCAGCACATCAAATGAATTCTGAATAAAATCCCCATTGAGGCAGTTCAAAACAACATCTACACCTTGCCCGTCCGTTAGTGTCAGAATCTGCTGACGGAACTCATGGCTGCGAGAATCCATCACATGACAGATACCCTGACTTTCTAAGTGAGCCCATTTCGGCTGACTTGCTGTTGCAAAGACCTCCGCACCTCGTGACAAAGCAATCTGTACCGCAGCCTGACCAACCCCACCGGCAGCCGCATGAATTAAAATACGTTCTCCCGGCTGCAGACAAACCAGATGATTCAGTGCATAACATGCGGTCATAAAAACAGTTGGCAACACTGACGCCTGAACAAAATCCAGTGTCTTCGGCATAGGGACAACACAGTCCTGATTAACCGTGACTGTGCTGGCAAAAGTTCCGGCGGCAAATACAATAACAGACGTCCCTACCCGAATCTGATCAACACCTTCACCAACAGCGGTTACAACCCCAGCACACTCATATCCGAGAGGTAGTTGCTCTGCCGACTGAATGCCAAGCTCTACCGCATGTTCTTCAAGCATCCCCAACGTATATAAAACATCTTTAAAATTGAGGCCACTGGCCCTAACCTGAACCTGAACTTCTCCCTGCCGGGGTTCTCTTTTCTGAATAGTTACCGGATGCAGATTGTCAAACACACCATATTCTGACAACTGAATTTTGAAATCCTGAGTCTTGGTTTTAACATCATGCACAAAGGGTTGAAAACGACTGACAAATCGCTGTTTCCCACGATAAGCAACCTGTATTTCAGCATCGTTGGCAGTTATCTCAGAAACGATGGGCAGGAAATCATTGTCTTCTGATGGCATAACCCTGTCTAAATCAAGATGCAAACATGCCAATTCAGGATGCTCAGCATCGATAGCCTGAATCAAACCATTCAATGTGCTTTGTCTGACCGAATATGTGTGATGATCATTCGGTACAGCACAGGCACCATGTGTAACCAACATGAGCTGTGGCGGTTTATCCTGCAATCGTCGGGACAGAACTTCCACCAGAGACAATATCTGTGTCGGCATTTCGCTCAAAGATTCAATCAACCCATCATCCACTACCTCAGACGAATATACCGTGACAGGAAATTCACTCAGAACAATCACACCATGACAGAAAGGAACCTGAAGAGAAGTAAGCATTGACTCCACTCCGGTCGCATCGCAGACAGCACAGTCACATCCCTGCATCCGCAGCAATCTGGCAACCTGTTCGGCAGGTTGAGATTCATTACCGACAATGATCCAAGACTGGCCCGCAACAGAGCGAGTTTCACCCACGTCTGCCTGTTGCCACTGCACTTGGTAAAGCAACTGTTCTGCTTGCTGCCAGGTCATGCTTCGTTTCGACGAACCGGAAACCTGCCGAAGCACCAGTCCTTTGAATTGAGCGACCCACTGACCTTCAGCATTCACAAGGTCTAAATCGGCATAAAGCGATGTTCCGTCAGTCTGAACAGGTGACTGAATGCAGACGTGACACCACAACTCTCGCTCACTGGAGTGGTAAAATGAAACTTGCTCAATGCCTGTCGGTAAGTAGATGGCGTCCTGATGCTGTAACAACCCACCTAAAGACTGAAAACAGGCATCAAGCAACACCGGATGAAAATCCAGATCATTTTCCAGCAGTTCCGGAAGTTTTATATGGCTAAGTGCTGACTGATCACCAACCCAAAGTTCATCGATTGCCTGAAATGCAGGGCCATATTCCACCCCCTGACGGGCCGCACGCTGATAAAAATGATCAGAGAAAATCCTCTGTTGGCAGGATTGCTGCCAACGGTGCAACTGTGCGAGACCATCATTCCGAACCGTATCATGTACTGATGTTATCTGGCATTCTACATGTTGTAACCATTGCGACTGAGCTCCGGAATCATCGGTGCTGAACAGACGACCGATATAGACATCATCTTGCTTTTTCAGGGATGTCTGAACAGAGATAGTGCCTGTTTTCGGAAGCACTAGCGGCTGTTCTATTTTGAAGTTGATGATGGTGTCTTCAGCCCCCCCCGGCAATTGCTTCATCGCCGCCGATATCATTGCCAAATATCCTGCAGCAGGAAAAATAATCTGATCATGGACATTATGGTCAGCCAGATACCCCAACGATGCAGATGAAAGTGTTTTCTCATAACACCATTCATCATAAAGGGTTGCTATCGAAACCGGAGAACCTAGCAAAGAAATCTCTGAATGAGCAACAGGGTTACGCAATGCTGTCTTTCCGGATGCAGATTCAGAATACCAATGCCGCTGACGTTCAAACGGATAAACCGGTAACAACATTTTCTCCCAACGAGAACCCTGATAATACGAAGCCCAGGAAATATGGCTTCCGCACCGGTATATGTGGACTAAAGATTCAGCCAGATGTTCAGGTTCTTGGCGGCCTGGCTGAAGACTACCCAGCCATAAGACTGATTCATCCTCAATACATTGCTTTCCTAATGAAACCAAGGTCGGACGCGGACCGATTTCCAGAAATATATTGCCTCCGGATTGCTCTGCCACCCGGACACTTTGAAGAAAATTCACCGGAGCCTGAATATGCCGAACCCAATAATCCGCAGTGCTAATATCATTCTGGGCTATTTGGCCAGAAACATTAGATATCAAAGTCCGCTTGGGGATCCCGTAATGAATACTTGCAGCCACTACTGCAAATTCTGCCAGCATTGGCTGCATTAATGGAGAATGGAAAGCATGGGAAACATCTAACTGAGAATATCTGATTTGTTGCTTATCCAGTTGTTCAATGATCGATTGTAACGCAGTTTGATCCCCTGAAATGACCGTTTGCTTCGGTCCATTGTATGCAGCGACAGATACTTGACCGGCGAATGGCACAAGTAATGTCTCCACAATATTTGCATCAGCCATCACTGCATACATTTCGCCTTTTGCTGATAACTGCTGCATCAGACGTCCCCGAGCTGCGATCAGTTTTAATCCATCTTCAAAACTGAACACACCGGCGTGACAAGCTGCTGCATATTCACCAACACTGTGGCCCATCATGGCTATCGGTTCGAGACCCCATGCAAACCATAATCGACCAAGTACATATTCCAAAGCAAAAAGAGCAGGTTGCGTATACTGAGTCTGACTCAATTTGGATGAAAACTCTCCCCAGAGCAAACTAAATAAGGAAACACCCACCTGTTCTATAAATAAATCTTCAATTTCATCCAGATACTGTTTGAATTGTTTATTTCTCCGGTACAGTGTCTGCCCCATTCCGACATATTGAGAACCCTGTCCGGTAAATAAGAACACAATATTGCTTTCGGTAGTAGTTACCTTCTCACTATCAGAATGAACCATTTCCTGTAACTGAGACTGCAACTCAACTTTTGAAGTCGCAGTAATCCCCTGACGGTATTTGAAATGTTTCTTTCCAATATTCGCGCTATAACACAGAGATGATAGTTGATCTTCCTGAGTATGACTCAGACATGCAGACAATTGTGATGCAACATCCCTAAGCCCTTCTTTCGTTTTGGCAGACCATGTCAAAACATAAGGTGACATTGGCTCCTGATTTGACTCAGTTGCAGGCACTGGTGCTTCTTCAAGAATCACATGAGCATTTGTTCCGGTGAAACCGAAAGAGCTGATCCCGGCCATTCGGCTTTTCTGCACAGCCTCCCATTCACTCAACCGGACAGGAATACGAATATTCAATTTATCCCAGGGAATGTGGGGGGAAGGATGATCCAAATGCAAATGAGGTGGTAATTGCCGATGTTGCATTGCTAGTATCGTCTTGATTAATCCGGCAATCCCCGAAGCAGACTCAGTATGACCGATGTTCGTTTTTACAGAACCCACCCATAGCGGAGCCGTGCGATCCTGATTAAAAACAGCTTCCAATGCCCGGATCTCAATTGGGTCTCCTAATGATGTGCCTGTTCCATGGGCCTCAACATAGTCGATCATCTTCGGAGAACACCCCGCCTGTTTCAAAGCATTCCGGATGACTTGCTCCTGTGCGTAGGCACTGGGTACTGTCAGCCCGCCGCTGGTCCCGTTCTGATTCACCGCACTGCCTTTGATAAGGGCAAGAATCGTATCTCCATCACTCTGTGCTTGTGACAATCGTTTCAAGACAACCATGCCACAGCCTTCACTTCTGACATAACCATTTGCCGAGGCATCAAATGCTTTACAGCGACCATCTTTTGAAAGCATTTTGGCTTTAGAAGTCACAACATTCATATGTGGATCGAGCAGTAAACAAACTCCCCCAGCCAAAGCCACATGGCTTTCACCAGCGTGCAGGCTCTGGCAGGCTAAATGCACCGCAGTCAATGAAGATGCACATGCAGTATCGACTGCAACAGCAGGACCGTTCAGATTCAACAAATAAGATATCCGACTTGCCGTTGAACTCAGAGATGTACCAACCCCCATGTAAGCATTGGCTTCTCCACCGTGAATCTTGACATAATCGGAACCACTAACACCGATGAACACACCCGTTGAAGTTTGTACTAACTGATCAGGACTAATACAAGCGCGCTCTAATGCTTCCCAGCCGACTTCCAACATTAGACGCTGCTGAGGGTCCATATTTGCAGCCTCACGAGGTGTGATTCCGAAAAAATCCGCATCGAATTGATCGATGTCAGCTAAAAAACCGCCATGGCGACAATACATTTTCCCGGATGCTTCGGGATCTGCATGGTAATATTGTTCAATATCCCATCGGCTTGCTGGAATCTCTTCAATAGCATCAATCCCATGACACAGTAGTTGCCAGTATGATTCCGGACTGTTGACACCCCCGGGAAATCGGCAACTCATACCTACAACGGCAATCGGCTCACTTGTCTGCTTTTTCAGTGAAGCGATCTCCTTGCGCATTTTTTCCATTTCAAGAAAAGCACGCTTAATTGGAGATAATTGCTGGGAACTTTGCTCTTCTAAGGCTGTATTAGTCATTTTTCTCTTATGCATCCATTAACTTTCAAACTGACTCATCATTAATTCGGCAACTTCTTCATCCGTCATGGATTCAAGCATGCCAAGGGTACTAACTGACTCTGTATCGATCTGACTTTCTTCTTCGGTAACCTCATCTATGTCAGTAACATCTGACAGGCCAAATGACAGGCATTCATCCACTATGTACCCGGCAAGTCGCTTAATTGTCGGAAAATCAAAAATCAACGTGGAATGAAATGAGTACGCAAGTTGATTTTGAAGCATATTTTTAAACTCAACTGCCATCAGCGAATCCATACCGATATCAAACAGTTGCTTATCAATATCGATCATCTCAACCTGCTCAATTCCCATGACTTGAGCAACCATATCAACCAGATGTGTTGCTAGTACGCGGTGTCGATTATCTGCGGGGGTCTGCTCTAATACAGATAACAAGGGAGACGTTGTAGTTCTGGTTTGGAACTTTGACAAAGTCGAGCTATTTGTTAGCGGATGAGATTGTTCTTCTTTCTCTAGTCGTTGAACCCTCATGGCAGGTAATGCTTTTAGTAATGCAGGAAATTTGCAGTGCGAGGCGTAATGCGGCCAGTGGATATCAAGTGCCATAACCTGTGACGGCACACCTTTTAACTGACCATGAATTAATGCCTGCATAATTTCACAACCCTGTCTGACGGAAATAAATTTCATTCCGATTGATTTCAGGCGTTCCTGTTCAGCGGTATTCAAAGCAGAGGCCATACCTACGTCCTGCCATGGTCCCCAGTTAATACTCTGTGCAGGTAAATGATGCATACGACGATACGATGCCAATGTGTCTAAAAAGCCATTGGCAGCGGCATATGCGCCTTGACCATTTCCAGGTAAATAACTGGATGCTGAAGAAAATAAAACAAATAAATCAAGAGGTAATGATTGCGTTAAACGATGTAGATTCCAGGCACCGGCAACTTTCGGTGCTAAAACACCAGACAATCGCTCAGGCAGATAATTTTTGATCATACCATCGTCCAAAACCCCGGCAGTATGGATAACACCTTTGATCGGGTATCTGGAACCATGCTCGGAAAAAATTCTATCCATATCCTGGTAGTGGCTGACATCGGCGCACTCTACCTGAATATCAATTCCCTGATGACTCAGCTCGGAGATACGTTTCTCTTTTTCAGTTCCTGCTCTGTTCCTACCGAGTAACAGCAAATGTTTTGCACCTTGGCTGACAAGCCACTCGGTGACAGCAAACCCTAATCCACCCAAGCCACCGGTTACTACATACAAACCTTCAGGATCAATAGAGGCGGAAGTATGTCCATCTCCCCATTCTGGCTGATATGGCGCAATCCTTCGGGCATAAGTTTGCTCTCCCCTGAGCATCAAATGAGCTTCTTCATCCTGAGCCAGCAGCGTATGGAGAAACGGAGACTCCCGGCCTGACATCACTGACACCGAATCGATATCAACAAACCGAAAACGCCATTGAGAAAATTCACAAGCCATAACCTGTCCCAGATTCCACAAAGGAGCCTGAGCTAAATTCTGACAAGTCAAAGAAGCTGATTCTTCATGACAAAGCTCCTGAACCTGCCGGGTAATCAGCCATATCCGAGGCGGAAGAACAAAGTCAAAACGACTCAACGCCTGTACTGTTTCCATCCATAATCGACAAGTGTGGAAGACTTTGTCAGCAACATCTTCCTCGTTCGCTGATATATCAAGCCCCCATAAGTAACCCACCTGTTTTGGAACACCGCCTAAGTATTCCTGACATAAGGCTTCAAGAGCGTCGGCATCTGTATATACCACTGCTGGAGTATTGTTATCACCCCGCTTTTCCGGAAGCCGTTCTTTATAGACCAGCAACACTCGTTGCTGCAAATCTTCCAGATCCACAGCCATGGCTGCCCCTTGTCCATCCTGATCTGCAAAAATCAGCCATGTGTTCCCCGGTTCAGGAAGGTTTGGCGAGACATCAGTAGATAATTCGATATGCTGCAAGTCTTCACGATAAAGAAGATGCTGAATCTGAGCAGCCGTATGAGATGGATTGCGTGATACAACCTGAAAACCATCAATACAGGCAACTATCTCTCCGGATTCGGAAAACAGGCACAAATCTAACTCAATTGAATTCTGCCGAGCACGAATCAGACGGGCATGTCCCCACAAAGTTGCTGTCGGGTGAGACAACACACGAAAACGTTTTACGCCAACAGGTAAATGTGCTGATTTATCTCTTTCATTCTTGTCCAAAAAAGCAGCCAGTAGTTGAAAAGCACCATCTAAAAGAACAGGATGCAGAACATCTCCTCTGGACATTTCAACCGATACTGGCAACTCGATTTTTGCAAGAACCTGCTCCAGACCGCCCCAGAGCTGTCGCTGACATTGGAAACTCTCACCTAAACAGACACCAGAAGTAATATTGTAAACATCGACATCCAGCACCTGCTGACAAGAATCCTGTAGTGAACTTAAAACGTGATTGGACGGTGTATCTTTCTCGCTAACGAGAACAACTTTCCCCTGAACATGGCAAAGCCACGATTGTTCATCTGCCGCATCATTTCGACTGTAGATGCCAAACGTATAGCAACAATCATCTTTGGATTCAGACAAGGTTGTCTGCACAAGGCAACCATCATCAGCAAGATACAGCGGCTGCTGAAATTCAATATTCTCTAATTCAATAGAATCTTGGTTAAGCCCTGCCTTTCCTGCAATCATTCCCATTTCAAGCAGAGCAGCAGCAGGAACAATGACCCGGCCATCCAGCGAATGATCAGCTAGATAAGTAACTGAATGAACCGAAAGCCAGTTTTCAAACAAGCAAATGAACGATGAAACTGGCGGCAACAAGACTTTTCGTCCCAGAAGAGGATGTACTTCACCATCACCTCGTACTGATAATTTCGGCAGATTTTTCCAATAGGTCTGCCGCTGAAAAGCATAGGTAGGCAGCCAATGGAGGCGATGATAACCTTCCGACGGATAGATATCGTTCCAGCGCAGTATGACACCAGCCTGATACAACGAGGAAAGCAATACGCATCTGGCGTGGTCATCCTGCATATCGGGAAAAGCAGAAACACATGTCATTACTGATGAAAAAGAGAAAGGCGGAGTTGAGACTATCAGACAGGCATCATAACCAGAGGACTCAAGCCGAATCTGTAGTGATCGCTGATCCATATCACTAGCCATATCAAACTGTTCCAGCCAACCGGTTGCCGACGCCATATGCTGAGCAATGTTTTCTCCACTTGCCAGAGAAAGATAGTCACGACTCGGCATATGGTAAACCGCTTGTTCTACAGCCTGAGTGAAGGCCTTTCGTCCCTTATCCTGAGCAACGATCAAAGCAATGATATCTTCTGGCATCAAAATACCGGCTACACAGGCAGCAGCATAAGCTCCACTACCAACACCAGTGACTGTATGGATCGGTATTCCCCAGCTCTCCCATAATATTGCTGTTGCATAACCAAGGACAAAGCCTATAACCTGCCCGTGTAAAAGAGTACCGACAAAATCACCTGTAGCCGTCTCGGACCAGAGAATGTCGTATAAAGGGTAGTTCAGATGTGGGATAAGCAATTTGGAGCAGTAATCAATACATTGCCGAAAAACAGCATAATCATGGTACATACGCTTCACAACATCTGGCCGATAATGACCTGTCTCAGGAAAAAACATCACCAGTTCAGGCACATTAGCCGGGCGAAATTTATCCGGCGAAAAGTTTTCAACAATATGTTGTAACTGCGAAACTATTTCGTTCACCGAATGGCCAACTACGGATAATCTGTTTTCAAAATGTAACCGACCTGTATTTAACGAATAACAGATGTCGGCAAGAGACATCTCCGGCTGGTCACGTAAGTAACTGATATATCGCCGTATCTGATGATGTAATGAATCTGAAGTTTTAGCAGACAGGCAAAGCACATGATTTTGACCGCCATCCGGTTTGATATCATGTGTCGGTTTAATACAAAGTGATGACAATGGCGCTTCTTCAAGAATCACATGTGCATTCACACCACTAAAACCAAAGGAACTAACCCCAGCCAAACGCTTTCGGCTCCCCCGTTGCCAGACTGTCTGCTTCACTGCAACATCAATAACTCTGGAATCCCAAGCAATTTCAGGATTTGGTTGGTGAAAATGTAAATGCGCCGGAATATTCTCATGGTGCATCGACAACAAAACTTTAATGATGCCAGCAACACCAGCCGCAGCCTCTGTATGGGCAATATTCGTTTTTACAGAACCCACTTTTAACGGCTGTACATTTTGTCTTGTCTGACCGAATACAGCCTGAATCGCACTAATCTCTATCGGATCTCCCAATGGTGTTCCTGTCCCGTGAGCCTCGATATAATCGATCTCATCAGGCTCAACCTGTGCCTTTTCTAATGCTGTCTGAAGTAATGATTGTTGAGAGCGCCCGTTAGGTACGGTAAAACCACTTGTTGGCCCATCCTGATTAATCGCTGATCCCCGGATAATCCCCCAGATAGGATTGCCATCTTGCAGCGCACTGCTTAACCGCTTTAACACAATCAGGCCACATCCTTCTCCTCTGGCCATGCCATCGGCTGAAGCATCAAACGTTTTACACCGTCCGTCAGGGGACAACACTTTATTCTGGGACAACGCAATTGTATTAGCAGGGGAAATAATCAGATTAATTCCTCCGGCAATCGCCTGCTCACATTCTCCGGATCGAAGACTCTGACAGGCTTGGTGAATAGCAACCAGTGATGAAGAACATGCGGTATCTACTGCTATATTCGGCCCGATAAAACCAAAAACATAAGAGAGACGACCGACAGTAGCATTTGCAGCATTCCCGGTGAGCGAGTAAGCATCAATCTGCTTGTAATCATTAAGCATTAACGACGGTGAAGCATAGTCACCTGTACTGACACCGACAAAAACACCAGTTGCAGACGGGAGATTTCTCTCATGCAACAGTCCTGTATTCTCCAGAGCTTCCCAACAGACTTCCAGCAACAATCTCTGCTGTGGGTCCATCGATTGTGCTTCCCTTGGAGATATACCAAAAAAATACGGATCAAACTGATCAATCGCAGAGAAAAAACTTCCCCGGCAAACTGACATTTTTCCTTTAACATCCGGATCCGGATGATAGTCGCGGGATAAATCAAACCGCGTTTCCGGCATGTCTGTCGTCATATCTACGCCAGAGCGGAGCAAATCCCAGAATTGAGTAATATCATCAGCACCAGGGAAACGACATCCTAAGCCGACAACAGCAATCGGCTCTTTCAATGCTTCCACTTCTGCTGATAGTGTCTTTATTTGACGCAAAGCCCTAGCCATAACTGTCTTTTGTTTCTCTGCATCATTGATGTTGCCCATGATATAAATCCTTTTTTATATAATTATTTTCAGTCAGTCAGACTATCTTCCAATAGAGCCATCAGTTCATCTGACGATAAATCTTCGTAGTTATCCGATTCATTCTGTATCGCATTGATAGACTGTTGCCCTGAGACTGTCGGTGCCTGACTTTCCAGTTGAAGCAATGATGACAAAATAAACTCAGCCAGCCGGGAAACAGATGGATAATCAAACATCACTTGTGCTGCAATGCTGCCTTCCAGTTGACGAGACAATCGCTTCCGTAAATCGATAATTAGCAGGGAATCCATCCCCATATCAAAGAACCCTTGCTCTGGGTTTACAATATCTTCTGGTGGCAAGCCGAGAACATCCAGTATTTCCTTGCAAATGAATGTCGTCAGTCGAGGTAAACGTTCCTGAGGAGGAAGTTCAGCAAGGATCTGTTGCAAATTATCATCAGGCACTAACGCATTCGACGGTGAAGCGACTGACGTATCAGTGACAATATTGGTAAAAAGTGGGCGGGCTTTTCGTGACTGATACACCGCTTTAAATTTTTCCCAGTCAATATCAACAATGATCCCATGACTTATATCTTGTTCGATCAGAGAGAACATTTTATTTAACGACGCATCAGAGCGAAGTAAACGTGCTCCGGATTTCTCTGCCATTTCCTGTTCATGGTGACCCAGCGTGTCTTTCCATGGCCCCCAATAGACTGTTAACGCTGCAAGGTTCTGCTGTCGGCGGAATGCACCGAATGCTCCCAAGAAAGCGTTTGCAGCCGAATAATGAGCCTGTCCGGATGCTCCCCATACAGAGACCATCGATGAGTACAAAATGAAGAAATCCAAAGGCATCTCTTTCGTGAGTTCATGAAGATACCAAGCACCAGCAACTTTAGGCTGTAAGACTTCATCCAAGCGATTGATATCAAATCGTTGTGTTACTCCTCCGGAAATTCCGGCTGCATGAATAACACCTTTAATTTCTGGCATTGTCTGTTTCAGAGATGTAAATAACCGCGTCATCGATTCTCTGTCTGTAACATCCGTCTGACTAAGGTATATGTTGCATCCTTTTACCCGAAGTTCTTCCAGGGCAGCTTCTACCTGCTGTGACGGAGAATTTCGACCGACTAAAATCAGGTGTTTTGCACCTTGTTCAATCATCCAAGTCGCTGCACTCAAACCGAGCTTACCAAGACCGCCGGTGATCAGATAACTAGCTTCTGAGTCAAAAGAGAATTTCTGTGCTTGTTCTTCGGTATCAGATGTTAAAGAAGTGAGCCGGGCAACCATGCGTGAACGGCCACGAAAAGCCAATTGTTCTTCGCCATCGTTTGCCGTGATCTCTCGCCATAAGCATGATGCTTCAGCATCATTATTAATACCGTCTTCCCGGTGAGAATCTAAATCAATTAATCCACCCCAATAATCCGGGTACTCAACTGAAAGCGTTTTTCCTATCCCCCAAGCAAGTGATTGAGTAAATCCATCAGCGCCCTCATAACTAACTTGCTGAGCACCGCGGGTAACCACCCAAGCTTTACCGGAGGAGGTACTCTCTGCCATTGCGGAAAGTAATGTTTCAAGAGCATGAACACTCGCACAAGTTGTAGAGACTTGCTTCGTGAAAGCTCCCAGCGAATCATAATTTGTCAATAAATCCAGATTCCACAGATGGACGACATAAGTAATCCGGGAAACAGGAACATGCTGGCTCAACATGTCGTAATGCTGCGCTACCGATGGATTGAGTATGAAGTGACCGTCATCGGTCTTCACAAAGTCATCCCCTTGCGTAACACGGGTCACCTGATCACCACGAGCTGTCAACAATCTCATCATAGATTCACCGACACCCTGATGATCAGCAAAAATCAGCCAATGAGCCGACGGAACCACTTCAATATCCGGCTCCCGGGAAGTAACAATCAAAGCTTCGGCACTGGCTTCGTCAAGCTGGTAAACGTGTGTATTCGTCAGGTGATTATCTTGCAACAGACATTGCCATTGTTTACCCGATAAAAGAGGATAATCCGGGCGTAAATCTATATCAGTGAAATGCCACCATCCGTCGGTCAGGCCAAAACTAAGATCGCCCCAGCGCTGAGGCTTAATCACCTCACGCATTACGAGAATTCCCCCTGGCTTCAAAAGCCGGTGGACCTGAGCCATAGTCAAATGCATCTCTCGTGTAGCATGTAACACGTTAGAAGCAATGATCATGTCATACTGGTGTTCGGAAAAACCCTGCTCGGCCAGATCACTTTCAATATTTAGTGTCTGATAACTGACAAAATCATAGGCACTGAAACGCTCTTTAGCATTTTCAACAAACAACGGCGAGATATCAGTAAAATCATAATGTACCGAATGTTTCTGTAAAGAAGGCAGAAGAGCTGCCGTTGTACCACCGGTTCCGGCACCAATTTCCAGAATACTGGCTTCCTGATCAAGAGGAAATGTATCTAAAACACGAATGACTGTTTGAGTCACCAATTGGTTCATTCTCTGAGCTAACGGTGTATGCTCATAAACTTGGTTGACATCGGTAACATCCCCATCGGGAAATAACACATCCAAAGGCTCAGCAGCGCCTATCAGCACTTGATCCAATACCGGACCGCAACGGTGCAGGATGTTCAGCTCAGCAATCACCGAATCCAACACCCGATTCGTAATCACTTCTTCATCGTCTTCCGGCAAAGACACCACATGCCAAAGATGCGACTCACTCTGAACCAGAAAACCCACTTCAGTTAGCATTGCAAGAATACGGGCCATAAGCCGTTGGTATTTAGGAATAACACCCAATTTTTGGACACATTGCTCTGTTGTAAACGATTCTCCTGCCTGCCACCCCCATCCCAGCTTCAGCAGTGCTTTCAGAACATATACGATACTCATAGATTCAACAGACTTAAGCTGCTCAAAATAACTTTCGATACTTGTTTTATTCTGAGACTTATCCTGATGTATGACCTCTGCCATCAGTTCTTCAATACTGGGTAAATATTCCAACCGGGCCCGTACAAAACTGCGGGGCTTGTATTGCCACTGAACATTATAAAGAGGCAGTTGATCCTCTATAACGGTATTGTTTTGCAGCAAATGTTTCGGAACAATCCGAATTTTAACCCCCAGAACAGAAGCAACGGCCTGTTGCTCTGAATCCATGATCAGAATATCGGCCACACGTAAACCCGAAGAAGTACTTACCCCGGTTCTTATACGGACTGCACAATTTAATTTACTCACTTTCCCCGAATGGTAATGCATCGATTCAAATCCCTGAAAGAGGAAAGTTTCATCAGCATTCCCCCCCAAATCCAATGCACTCAGTGTCTGAAAACAAGCATCAATGAGTGCGGGGTGGAGAGAATACTGTTCTATTTGTGATTGCATATGTTCAGGTAGTTCAACTGTCGCGAACGCTTCATCTGCAGACCGTCGGACTGTTTGTAATAACCGGAAGGAGTGACCAAATTCAATACCTTGCTGTTTTAGAATATCATACAGCTCACTAACACTAACCTCTTCCGTACATCGTTGAGATAATCCGGTAAATCCGGCATCAGCTATACGATTGTTTTCATCAGCAATAACCTGACATTCCGCATGTAGCAGAGCACTGGCTCCGATACGGCGACTTCCCAGCTCGAAAGAAAATACTTTTGCCGTATATCCTTCATTTGTTTTAACCAAGGAAACCTGCAGGGTTACAACCCCGTCTCTTGGTAATTGAAGTGGTTGATAAATACTTAGCTGAAGAAGACTCAAAGATGTGCTGCCAGTCACCTGAACCGATGCCTCTAAGATCATCTCTATCATTGCACTGGCCGGCATAAAGACCTGACCATGAAGGACATGATCGGATAGAAAATCCGGCATATCCGCTGAAACCTGAGATTCAAACAAGAAAGTGTCTTTCTCAAGCAACGGAGAAGAGAATGGACGCCCCAACAGTGGATGTAAAGGTGAAGAATGCGAAGATGAATCTATCGGTTCCGGAAGAACGGATTTTGCTTTGATGTCAGCTTCAACCCAATACCTTTGTCTCTGGAAAGGATAAGTCGGCAAATGAACACGTTGCAATTGGTTTTCAGCATATACAGAACACCAGTGGATATTTATTCCCAATGTATACAGACGAGTCAGTACTTCAAGCAGATGATGTTCCTGATATCGAAATGCAATTGAAGTCAGCCAATGAACACCATCAGGAACACATCGCTGTGCAAGTTTATTTAAAATATCCACAGGCCCGATTTCAAGACAAAGCTGTGTTCCTTCTCGATGGAGTGTATGTACCGCCATTTCAAACTGTACACATTGTTCGATCTGATTAACCCAATACTGTTTATCGCAAAAGAGCTCTCTCTCACTTTGCCCGGTAACAGTAGATATCATCTTTAATTGGGGGGAGTGAAATGTCACCGTACTGATGACTCGCTCAAATTCGCTCAACATCGGCTGCATTAGGGTGGAGTGGAAAGCTCTGGAAACGTCTAAAGGACGGTAGTCAACGGCATGTTCATGCAAAATATTTATAAAATCGTCAATACATTCAGCTGTACCTGAAATCGTAACATGTTCCGGACCATTGATTGCGGCGATGGACAATGTATGCTCAAACTGAGCCAATAGTTTCTGTACTAATACCTCCGATGTAAAAACCGCCAGCATTTTGCCAGATAGGGTCAGTTCTTCCATCAGTTGCCCTCGGGCAACAAGCATCTTAATTGCATCATCAAGCGAGAAAATGCCGGCAATACAGGCCGCAGCATATTCTCCGATACTGTGTCCAAGGACACAGGCAGGTAAACCGGTCCATGTTCGCCAAAGTTGTGCCAACGCATATTCAAAGGCAAATATAGCAGGCTGAGTATACTGAGTCTGGGAAAGAAGCGTACTCTGTTCTCCCCACAAAACAGAGGTAAGTGGGACACTCCAGTATACTTCCAGTAGAGAAGCGCATTGATCAATGGCTTTTCTGAAAACGGAATATTGCCGGTAAAGTTGTTCCCCCATCCCCGGGTACTGTGCCCCCTGTCCGGTAAAAGACCAAGCCATCACTCCAGAGGGTGCCCATATCGGCTGACTTTTTTTCTTCAGAAAGTCACACAATCCGATTTCCAGTTCACGATGATTTCTGGCAGTAAAACCAGCCCGACATTGATAGTGATTTCTGCCTACAGAAGCCGTATAACAAAGATCAGCCAAACAAACTTCCGGAGAGTTCTGCAAAAAATTGTGATAAGACCGAACAAGATCACGCAATGCATCGGGAGTTTTTGCAGACAAACACAGAGGATAGATGTCCTCTTTAGTCTCTACGTGCATTTCATTTCTCAGAGGAAGCTTAGCCTGCTCCAGAATTAAATGAGCGTTCGTTCCACCGAAGCCGAAAGCACTCACAGCTGCACGTCTGACATTATTGCTAATCCACGGCTGACACCGGGTGTTGACATAAAAAGGAGAATTATCAAAGTCAATTTGAGGATTTGGCCGCTCAAAATTCAGGCTGGGAAATAATTGCTGACGATAAAGTGAGCCTACCGCTTTAATGAAACCTGCCACACCGGCAGCAACATCTAAATGCCCCAGATTAGTTTTCACCGAACTAATAGCACAATAGTTTTTTTTCGTAGAATCCTGAGTATAAACATCACTTAGTGCTGAAATCTCAATGGGATCACCCAAAGCGGTACCCGTGCCATGCGCTTCGACATAACCTATTGTCTCCGCCGATACATTAGCAATAGCTAATGCTTCAGCAATTACTGCTGATTGCCCAGCCTGACTCGGTGCCGTAAAAGACATTTTGTCTCCACCGTCATTATTGACGGCAGAACCACGAATAACTGCATAGATAGGATCTTTATCAGCAAGTGCATCTTCCAGTCGTTTCAGCAAAACGACCCCAACCCCATTTCCAGGAGCAGGTCCCTGGGCATCAGCATCAAATGCCCGAATCTGTCCGTCTGGAGAAAATATGCCGCCTTCTACATATCGATAACCAACACCATGGGGAACAATAATCTTCGCCCCACCAGCCAGAGCCATATCACACTCATAGGATAATAGTGCCCGACATGCCATATGTATCGCAACAAGAGAACTAGAACAAGCCGTATTGAGACTAACACTCGGTCCCGTCAGATTAAGCTGGTGAGAAATCATCGTGGCTGCATAATCTTTATCATTCCCGACCAGTAATTTTAAATATTCGATCGAATCCGATCGGACAAAATCACTGTGTAGATTATTGATGAAATATGTATTCAGTCCAACACTGGCATAAACAGCTACCGGGCAACCCTCCGGTTCAGAGGCATAACCGGCATCTTCCATTGCCTCATATGCACACTCCAATAATAGTCTTTGCTGCGGATCAGTTACCCGAACATCAGAAGGCGGCATTTTGAAAAACTGAGCATCAAAAAACTCGACACCATTAAGAACCCCTGATGTTCTTACATAGTTTTCATCAAATCTTTCGGCTTTTGTAACACCTTTATTTTGTAAATAGTCCTCAGATAACTCTCCCATTCCACTCAAACCGGCAGCCATGTTATCCCAAAACTGCTGAGGACTATCTGCACCGGGGAAACGACAACCAATTCCAATAACAGCAATACTATGTAACTCTTCCGGTGTTAATTCTTTCATAGTTCGTAATTCTCCAACCGACTTTTTCTGCGGGAACGGGCATTGGTGGATGACTGTCGAGCTTTACTGGCACGAGATTTCGCAACTGATAAATCAAGATTCTTAGAATCTTTCGATACAATAAAGTCAGCAAGTTTACGGATAGATGTGTATTTAAAGAGATCTGAAGTAGACAGTTCACATGACAGCGACTGTTTCAGTTTGCGGTAAAATGCTACAACATCCACAGAAGTCGCACCAAGCGAGAAAAAGCTACTTTCTAAATCAACAGAAGGAACCGATAAAATATCTTGCAGTCCACTCGCCAAGGTTGCTTCTAAATCTGACACAGGCACTGAAGATTGTGAGTTCTGTCTTTGTTCATAAGCTTCACAGGCCAATTTTTCCAAAGCATTCCGGTCAACTTTACCGTTAGATGTCAACGGCATTTTCGAAACCACAACAATGGCTGAAGGCACCATATATTCCGGTAATTTTTTCTCTAATACTTCAGATATTATCTGACTTGTGAGCTCTTTTTCCCCTTCTTTCTGGACAATCGCAGCGAGTTGGCGACTCCCCTTCCGAGGTTCAATCACAATAACCACAGCATCCTGAGCAGATTCACATTCTTTTAGAACACTCTCGATTTCTCCCAGCTCGATTCGGTATCCCTGAATTTTGACCTGATAATCTTCTCGTCCCTGAAAAAGAATATTTCCGTCAGGCAAATAACAACCTCGGTCACCGGTCCGATACAGGCGTTCTTTCGTGTCTGGGTGAAGAATAAAACTTTCCCGACTCTTTTCCTGATTTTTCCAGTATCCCCGGGCAAGACCAATACCACCGATATACAAGTCCCCGGTTACAAAATCCGGCTTTTCAGCCAGCTGATGATCCAAGACATGATAGGTCTGATTAAGCAAGGGCTGTCCATATGGAATACTTTTCCACTGAGGATCCACATTCCGTATAGGATAGTGTATTGACCAGATTGAGGCTTCTGTCGCCCCACCCAGACTATTAACCTCAATTTTCCGCCCCAACGTCCAGATGCGTTCCGGCAAACTTACAGGAATCCAATCCCCACTCATCAGAACAATACGAAGTGATTCAGGAAGACATCCATGACATTCTTCAGCATAATCAACAAGCATTTGCATCAATGCCGGAACCGTATTCCATACACTGACCCGCTCCCGTTCGATTAGATCAAACCAATGTTCCGGATCACGTAGTTTATCCGCATCAGGTACGATAACTGTGCCACCAGCAGCCAGTACACCAAAGACATCATAGACAGATAAATCAAAACTAAGCGAGGAGATTGCAAGCGTACGATCATTGTTTGTTACACGATAGCGCTGATTAATATCTAACACCGTATTCGTAACCCCGAGATGATCGATCATGACTCCTTTAGGCTGACCTGTAGATCCCGATGTAAAGATGACATATGCCAGATCATTCCATGACTGTACAACAGGCAATTTATCACTTCCTGAAGCGTCAGATTTCATATCATCGTTAATACGAACAACTCGAACAGATTCAGGCCACCGTAATGAATATTCAAATTCTTCCTGTGTGAGCACGATACTTACATCTGCATTTTCCAGCAAGTAATGTTGCCTTTCCTCTGGTAATGAAGCATCTATGGGCAAATATGCACCACCTGACTTTAAGATCCCCAGAATTGCAACTATCTGCTCCCAGCCTTTTTTCATAACGACTGCAACCAGCTGGTTTGGCTGGATACCATGCAATCTCAATAGATGACCGATATGGTTACTAAGATGAAATACCTCCTGATAACTGAATCGTTTTCCACCACCTATCAGAGCGATACTTTCCGGCTGACTTTCCGCCTGAGCATCAAACAACTCATGCAGCATATGAGTAGGAAATGACGTTGCGGTGTTGTTACTCTGCTGACGGACAGCCATTTGTTTTTCGGGTAAACGACAGCTTGACTGAGGCAACCAATGCCATGCTTCACTCATCGTGCCCAACTGACACAAAAGTTGATAATGAGCATCAAACATATCCTCAATCATACCTTCAGGGAAAAGACCGTCCGTAACAACCCAGCTAACATGAACGCAGTCTTCTTCTTGGGTCACTAAATAATCCAGCCAGACCTGAGGCGTTTGATTGGCAACATAGACCGGCTCCCCTAATACGGATTTCATACGTTTGCTAAGCGTCTTATCCCATGAGCTCAGCCCCGTGGGGAAACATGTAAAAACAACCGGCATCAGATTATCTGAGATATGAGACTGTTGCTGAAAAATTTCCCTTAATATCTCAACACCGGAAACATCAGTATGTGCCATCGCTTCAGCAAGTCGGTACTGAATATCTTTTACCTTTTCAACAAAAGTCATTTCAGTTGAGTAATCAACTTCCACAGGAACAAATGTCGAAAACAACCCGGCAACATCATGTATCTGATCATGTACAGATGGGCGATTCAAAACGGGCACATTGATGGTAAAGCGAGGAGAATGACTCCATCGTTCCAATATTGTCGTATAAGCAGTCAACCAGACAGCTGCGGAGGTTAAACCATATTCCTGTGATTGAGACTCAATACTATTCAACAGATCAACCGCAAGATTCCGGTGAAGAATTCGGGTCTGATGTTGTGTCAATTGATTCGGCTGTTTTGCCAATGGTAAATCAGGGGCCGGCGCTAACGTCTTTATCTTTTCTCGCCAATAGTTCAATGACTGTTGTTGTCCCTGAACCTGACGTCGGTTTTCTTGCCATTGGACATAATCACGAAATGAAAACGCAAACGGCTCCAATACATCGTTATCCGCTGGTTGCTGATATTGAACCAGTAAATCATGCAAGATAATCTGAAAGCTTCTCGTGTCTAAAAATTGTCCATCGATACTAATATGTAGTCTTTGTTTTTCCGGAGAAAGTACCGAGAGTCTAACATCAAACATTGGCCATTTTTTTAGATCAATAATCTGATGAGACATTTCTTCCCTAATTTCAGATAAGCATTTATCAACTTGAACATCTTGTAGATGTGAATAATCCACTATCGGTATTTCCCATGTCGGTACATGTTCAAGAACACACTGCTGATCATCTTCAACAATCACTGTTCGTAGTGCTTCATGACGACGGATAACCGAATTACATGCTTGATTAAAGCGGGAAACATCTAATGAGCTGCATTCAATTTCAACATACCAGTGTAATGACACTCCTCCCAGAGAAAATACATTTTGCCGTCCGACAAAATATGCTTGCTGCATATCTGTTAATGGAAATGCCTTGTAGCGATCTTGTTCAGCGCCTGAAAGTAACATGTTCTCATAAAGGTTTTCCTGAATTTCAAGCGTCGCAATCCACTCTGAAAATTCTCTGATTGTCGGATAATCAAATAATTGATTCAACATCAAGGGATGTCCGGTAAAAGCACTCAACCGCTCAATGAGCTTCATTGCTAAAAGTGAGTTTCCACCTAACTCAAAAAATGTACTACATACACTAACATCTTCTATTTGTAATATTCTTTGCCAAATCTCTGCAATTTTGAATTCAAGGTCATTCGCAGGTTTAACATATTCTTTTTGTTCTGCCCGGTAGAGTGCTAATGCACGATAATCAATTTCCTTCGAGTCAGTCAGTGGAAATTCATCTAATTCAATAAAGCCAGCAATACCATAGTCGGTTTTATATTGTTTTATCAGTTTGTCAGGCAATGGAACGCCCTGATCACGTAAAACATAATACCCATACCAACTCTCAGAAGAAACCGGATACTGATCCAGACGAGCAGAAATATTTCTATTCTCTTTATCAAGGCCAATGACAATCCGCCCCGGACCAGTTTGCAATGCTGCTTCCATAGCAAATAAAGCCTGACGTGGGGGGATCAAGAAATAACCTTTCGCAAGAAATAAATCCTTAAACTTATAGCCAGTATTCATACCAACATTGTTCCACATGCTCCAGTCAAAGCAGTAGGCCCTCACAGATGTACAACTATTTTGGTAATGAGTGAAGCTTCCCAGAAAAGCGTTACCCGCTGCATATGTTCCAACGTCTATACCTCCAAACAGACCAATAACTGAAGACATATACAAGCAGAATGTATTTTCCCGAGCACTTAATATTTGGTGTAAAACCCAAGCCCCCTGAACTTTTGGAGCCATGTCCAATAGCGCAGATTCAATCTTTTCATTGGCAATTTTTCTTTCTGAATAATGACCAGCAAGATGAATAGCACCATTCAATGATTGTCCCCATCTAGACTCTGTTTTTTCTACTGCCGCTCTGATTGCTTCAAGATTACAAACATCTGCACTTTCGTACAGTACATCACCCTGCAAACTTTGTAGCATTTTCAATTTCTCTGACTTATCTGACGATAAGTCACGACCAATCAAAAGCAAGCGAGCTTGGTAATGTTGCAACAAATGTCTGGCAACCAAGAAACCGATTCCTCCCAAACCTCCGGTAAGCACATAACATCCATGCTGCTGGAAAGGAGAGGAAAATAGTTCGGTTTCTTGTTGTGGGAAAAGAACTTTTGACAACAGTGGAACCCATCGCTTTCCATGTCTATAAGCTACTTCAGTCGCTGATGAAATTATTCTTAATTCTTGAGCTAAGACGGTAGAATCAATCCGTTCCAATGATGAACGAGGTTCAAGGTCAACATAACGACATGATATACATGGATTTTCATGAGATAGTGTTCTAAGATATCCCGGTAACGCCCCTAACCGCCAGTCAACAGTATCATCTGGAAGGACAGAATACATCTGACTGCCAACAACCATAAGATGGATCTGCTCATCTTCTCTTGTCACTTTGCCCAGTGTATTGGCCAAAGATAAAAGATGAAAAATAGTCTGAAGATTACCTGAAAAATTCAAATGCTCATCAACAACATTATTCAGCCTATAATTCCACAGACAAATAACAGAAGATGGAAATTGATTCTTTTGCCTGAGTGTCTGAAATAAAGATTCTATCTGACAGGGAGCCTGAGGATCTAATGTATAATGCACCTCAGAGACCATATTATATTGATCCCCGGGCTCAACGATTATTGATACAATACCTGATTTTCTTAGCTGATAAGATAGTTCATCACCTAAACCATAAGTGTCAGTAAAAATAACGACTGGCTGAGTATCGCTATCTGATATCACCGAGCAATCATTTCGAGTACTCCATGTCTGACTGAAAAAATAATCTGGAATAGTATTGGCATTATTGCTATATAAATCAATTTCTTTAAGCAAGAGATCAAATTTCCCTTGGATGAATTGATTACAAATCATCGTCCGTTGAATTTTACCACTAGTTGTTCTAGGAAAATGATCTTTAGCCATTGGGATAATAAATTCTGGGCTTAATCCAATCTGACGAGCCAAACAGCTACGAATTTCATCAATAATAGGGCATAGTATAGAAAAATCGTCCAAAACAGATTCATCAGATAGGACAAAACAAATAATTAACGAATGTGTTTCTGTCTGGGAATTTCTTGCTCCAAAAGATGCAACATAACCAGATAAGACACCAGAAACAGAAGACACAATATCTTCAATATCATAGCAATAATAATTTGCACCATTAACGATTACTTGTTCTTTCTTACGGCCAGTTAATACTAAGTTTTTATCTTTAATAAAACCCAAGTCTCCGGAATTAAACCAACCATCACCGACAAGTGCTTCTGTATTAGCCACATCATTTCGAATATAACCGCTAGTTACGACTGCCCCTCGAATATGTAAATTTCCGATAACCCCTTCTGGAAGCGTCTCATTATTTTCATCTGCAATACGTATCTCAACTCCAGGAACTGGCTTCCCTAAAGAAACAAAGGAAAAATGTTCTTCTCCAGATCCTGAGTATGCATGCAGTATATGTGGGAACAGCTTATCCGGTTGAACCTGATATATTCCTGTATCAACATCAAAATTATTTTGATAGGTAATACAAGTTGATGATTCTGCCATACCAAAAGCTGGTTGCATCGAGTGGGGTTTAACTCCAAATGGTGTAACAGCGTCAATAAATGCTTTAATAACAGAGAGCGTAGCCTGCTCCCCTGCATTCATAAAATACTGAATAGAAGAAAGATCCCAATGTTTCGATGTTCCTTCGGATAATTTCTCACTCACTAAACGAAAACCGAAATTGGGAGCCCAAGTATGTGTCACTCGATATGTATCAATCAAATCAAGCCATCTTAAAGGATTAGATAAAATATATCCGGTATCAACATGCAGTTGCTCACAACCTAGATATACATCTTTTAAATGGCAGGTTAGCAAAGGAACTACATGATCCATAGGTAACCAATTCAACGTGATATTTTTATCACAGACTCCATTATAGATCTGCTCACCCTGAGCATGGCTAATAATTGATCGACTTGTCTCTGGAATACACTTAGACATACCAGTGCTTCCCGAACTAAGCTGCAAAAAAACAATATCTCTTGGTGTTCTTTCAGCATATACATCAGAACTGCCATTTTTAATCAGATTGTCACTTGAAAAAACACGTAGCCCTTCCATTGCCATCATTAATGATAGATCTGCTACCTCTGTATAATAGTCAGGAGTGGTTATAACAACAGGTTTATCTAACAGGCTCCAAATATTAAATAGCTTCTTTACAACATTTTGATCCGGATGATAGACCGGAGGAACTGCAACAGTAATAGGGTGAACACCAGCTAAAATACATCCCCATAATACCGGGAAGTAAGTATCAAGTTTCTTTATCTGAAGAATGACTATATCACCGGATTTGATCCCAGATGATGAAAGACCTGCTAAAACTTTTTGAGCCTCAGCTAACAACATTTGATAAGTTAATCTTACTACCTGACCAGATTCATCAATACATGTGATAGCACGATTTGGATACATTTTTGCTGTAGTGAGTAAAGCTTCACTCATTGTACGAGCTGAGTGGTTAAATTCCGGCAAATCCCCTCCACAACTAATTGCTTTAGGTCTTTCCCGAACAATATTCTTATAGTACTCACTCGAATCAGTATCAGTATACTCTGCAGAATCTATCTGAATATTATCATAATCATTAGATAAGTACTGGTGTAAAAAAAGATCAGACAAGTGTAATCGACGACTTGGATTGACATGCTCTTTTAGTACGAATCGTATATCAGCAATTTCAGAAGATGGTAGTATATTGATACTTTCTATATCTGAAATTTCATTACCCAATATAGATTGGGAAAGCAATTTATCAAAATCAACACTTCCATCAACAACAGGAATGTTTGAGACAAAATATATATCCCACATTGTATTTTCAAAACCATCAATACGATAAAGATCTGATAATATTTTTTCTCGACAAACAAGTGTAGAATGACCATTATCTAGAACAATATATATTTTTATTATATTATTCGATGACAATTCATTTCTGTAAAAAATAGCTTCATCTAGAACAAATCGATGCTTTCGAATAGATAGCATCATCCTCTCTTGAAAAGAAGAATTCATTATACTTTATCCTTTGATGGTGATAAATCACCTAGTCTGACTTTGAAATTTATTATTATATAAATTATCTTTATGTGATTAAAATACACAAAAGATAATTGTTCAATTTTTATTAAAATTTATGCTAATACACGCAAACATAAATAGTCAATAGGAAAGATACTCATTGCGATTAATAATATTTTAGTCAATTTATTTAATAACAATTTTGTTGCTAACAATTAGAAATTTTCCATTTACACTGAAATAAACAAAGAATGAGCTAGCGTACAGCCTTAATCGACTCATTAGTCACACCTTTCTTCCATTGCCACGCTTTAAACACTTGTTGTTGTTGACTCCGGTCATTCAGTCCGGAATTTAAACATGATGCAGCCAGCTTTGTTGTCGAGCCGGGTTACAGTTGTTCAGAAGTTGGAAGAGCTGTTTATGTCCATGAAAATACTATTTATTCGAAAGTGGGTTCAGCAGCTAGAAGCGGAACGTGGGGGCTACACTCCTACGTCAAAAGCCCTAACTCCCGAGCAACAACGAATACAATAAATTATGAGTCAATAAATATCATGAATATTAGTTTTGCAGAACCAGAACGGTTAAAAGAAATCTTTGACGGCGAAAATCGCGAAGAGTGGCAAAGAACCAGCCATCTCATTCTGGTTCCTATACTCACAACAAAAACCAATCGTGCAGCCCGATGTGATTGAAAGTGAACGTGTTGATGGTGAATGAACAGCCCCTTTATGAAGTTGTCATAAACAGACATCACTAGGGGCTGTAGTAATTTCAAGATATAGCTGTAATTATCACTTTATGGTTGTTTCAACACCAATCAACAAGCTGTTTCACGACTCCTTGCCAAACACGTTATTCTCTTGTTCCCGAACGCGGATAAATGTGGTGCGCTTGGTGAGTTCTTTCAGGTTGGCGGCACCGACGTAGGTACAGGTGGAGCGCACGCCACCGAGAATATCCTGAATGGTATCTTCAACACTGCCCCGGTAAGGGAGTAACACGGTTTTGCCTTCTGCAGCGCGATACTGCGCAACGCCTCCGGCATATTTGTCCATCGCACTTTTCGAGGACATCCCGTAAAATTTTACATAACTTTCCCCGTCTTTGACGACAATGTCGCCACCGGATTCTTTGTGTCCGGCCAGCATGCCGCCGAGCATCACGAAATCAGCACCGCCACCGAATGCTTTTGACACATCTCCCGGGCAGGTACAGCCACCGTCACCGATAATCTGACCACCTAAACCGTGAGCAGCATCAGCACATTCAATAATGGCCGACAATTGCGGATAACCGACACCGGTCTTGACCCGGGTGGTACAGACTGAACCGGGGCCGATACCGACTTTGACGATATCTGCTCCGGCAAGGATCAGTTCTTCAGTCATATCACCGGTCACAACATTTCCGGCGACAATAACTTTGTCCGGTAAGGCGCTGCGAACCCGTTCCACAAACTCGACCAAGTGCTCCGAATAGCCGTTGGCAATATCGATGCAAACAAACATCAAGTCGTCACTCAAGGCAAGAGTGTCCTGCATTTTGGTAAAATCAGCATCAGATGTCCCGGTAGAGACCATCACATGCTTGAGCGTCTCGGCATCCGCAGCCTGCACAAATGCTTGCCACTCTTGTAACGAGTAGTGCTTGTGAATCGCCGTGATGACATCATATTTCGCCAAAGCCTCAGCCATGCCGAAACTACCGACTGAGTCCATATTGGCAGCAATGACGGGCACGCCACACCATTGACGCCCACTATGCTTGAAGGTAAACTCGCGGGTTAAATTAACTTGGGAACGACTTTTCAGAGTAGAACGTTTCGGCCGAAACAATACATCTTTAAAGCCCAATTTTAATTCTTGTTCGATACGCATTTATCTTTTCCTTAATTGATTCACCTTGTGCCTCAATTTCGCAGTGCGACGAATCTGACGTTGGCAGACGCCAGTTTCTCTGATTATCGGACACAAAAAAACCGGAGCGTTGGCAGACGCTCCGGTTTTCAGCATTATAGGCATCACTTTATTTCCTGCAAGACTGATATTATGCTTTTTTTTATGCTACCCTCTGAGAGATTGCATACCTGTAAAACAGCAAAAACAATTACCATTTTAGCTTCATAATCAATGAGTTACACCTAATTATACTTATGTCTTTCATTGGCTATTCTTACCACTTTCACACTATTACATCATTCACATAAACTTTTGTGCGCCCTGCGTAAAAAACATACAAATTTCCACCATCAACGCAGCATATAGCATCCGAATTTGCTACAGTTAAAAAACGCTGGCAGGTTTTCTCCCTCTTTGACTTTCTCATAACCGCCTCCATAAGAATAAATACCGATAAAATCACCTCAGAGATCGCATGGAGTGCAGGATGGAATCGACCATTTCTCTGATTATTGCAGTGTTAGTTCTACTCAGTATGATGCCTGTTCGGGCGGTTGCCGGACCGGATGCAAACTATTTTTATCAAAGCGCCGGCATCACAAAATCCAAACATACAGGTACGGAAGATGCTTGGGTAACACAGTACGGTTATAACTATAATCTGACATCAACTATTGGCTTTGATTTAGGTTATGCCAAAAATACTGATCATCCAGACCAAATGGCGTCACTCTCTTCACAGTTTCCTCATCAGCCCACGTTGTATTATCAGGAAGTATTTGGTGGTGCCGTCATTCAGCACACCGTATTCGATGTTGCTTGGATATACGCAAAAGGCGGGTTGAGTTTCACAAGAGCTGGCAATAATCCGGGGATTACGACATCACTACCGAACATCGAATCGAAAAATATTGCGCCTTATTTTACCCTCGGAGCCACAATTCCATCAGGGCTCACCTCCGGATTAGAACTGAATTTTGAGATTTCTTATCAGGAGCAGGAACAAGATGCTGTCACGAGCCCGATATTCCTGCTGGGAACCCATTATCGCTTTTGACCGGAATCGTCATCGTGGCTAAAAAAATACAGGTATGACCCGATGACGACAATTTTGATGGGATGAGACTGGTATTTTAGTGAGCAATATAGGATTCAGTGGTTGACTAACTGGCGCAAATGGGACAGTAAGTCACTGGCAAGCAGCCCCCGTTCACCATACGATTGTGAGTTTTGATCGGCTGCCATACTGTGAATGAGAACCCCGAGTTGGGTGGCTTCGACCAAAGGTAACCCCTGCGCAATCAATGATGTGATCACCCCTGTCAGCACATCTCCCATACCGGCACTCGCCATACCGGGGTTTCCGGCCATACAAACCGAGATTTGCTTGCCGTCATATACCAAAGTTCCCGCGCCTTTCAGTACCACAACGCCGCCATATTGACGATGCAGTGCCTGTACACTGGCATATCGATCCGCTTCAATCTCCTCGACTGAAACTTGCAATAGTTGAGCAGCTTCCGCCGGATGTGGCGTAATTACCCGTAGTGGATCTTGATCCGGTTGCTGCATTAAAAAATACAGCCCATCGGCATCAACGACTTTCGGTTTTTCGATGCGATGAACCGCCTGATAGATAGCAAAAGCAGTTTCATCTCGCCCAAGTCCCGGCCCGACGGCCAGTACATCACACCATGATAACCGTCGTTCAATCGCCTGTGCCTTATCCCAGCAAGCACTCATCACCTCCGGGGCGCTCACCAATAACGGCGTCACATTATGTGGATGGCATAAAACCGCTGTCATCCCCGCTCCGCACCTGGCTGCAGCCATCGATGCTAAGATAATCGCGCCCCCCATCCCGTCATTACCACCGATGAGTAATACTTTGCCATGCGTCCCTTTATGTGACGTGGCAAAACGTTTGGGTAACATCTGTCCCGGCGTTTTGGTGTGGATTGCTCTTACTGTCGGGTGATTCTGTTGATCGAACGCATCTTCTACGCCCAAACCGGCAAAATGAAGTTCTCCGACATATTCCCGCGCTTTTCCGGTCACCAGTCCCTGTTTCAAGCCAATGAAACTGACGGTATGTTTTGCTACGATCGCTCCGCCAAGGACACTACCGGTATCACCACACAAGCCGGAGGGAATATCAACGGCAATCACGGGTTTCATACTTTGATTGATGGTTTCAATCAATGAGAGCATTCCCGGCCGGACTACGCCACTAAGCCCCGTCCCGAGTAAGGCATCAATCACCACATCGACACTCTCAGGGATGCGATCTTGAGGCTCTGAGACATTTCCCCCATGATTTTGCCAATGTTCGTAGGCCATCCGGGCATCACCGGTCAGCGACTCGGGGTCACCAACTTGCCAGACCGTCACATACAATCCGATCGACTTCGCCAAACTGGCAACAATATAACCGTCACCGCCATTGTTGCCACCACCACAACAGATTAGCCAGTGTTCAGAACTGGGATACTGTGCCATCCCAATCGCAAAAACCGCTTGTCCGGCACGTTCCATCAGACTGTACATTTCCAGCCCTTTGGCACTTGCCGCTTTGTGTTCACCAATACGAACCTGTTGGGTCGAATAAAAAACATTCGTCATCGTCATGGGAGAATTCTTTATCGTTTTAATTGAGAATCTAACACTCACATCGCTGAGCTATCAGTGCCTCTGCGGTTGCATCCTGAATCGACAGAAAAACTGAATTCACCGCACCGGTCGGTGTTCTCATCGGATTAAGAGTGACATTCTGATACATAAACTCACACTGTTGCGTCACAGGACGGACATTACGGCACTTAAATAAATAGGGTCGTTGTTGCCAAGTGATAAAACTACGACAACCGAGATGGTAAACTGGTTTCGTTTTTAGTTTAAACCAATCGGGTTGGATTTCAGGAAACACCTCAAACAACGTATGACCAATCACTTCATGTGGCTGTTTGCCACTATGGTGAGTCATAAAGCCGTTCCAGACCTGAATTTTATAGTCTTTATCAATCACGATCAGTCCAAGATCAACGTTTTGAACCATATCCACCATCCAGTGAAACTGTTCAAATTCAGCAGGCAGGCTCATGACTACAAATCCTCCATCAGGTAGGCCAGTTTATTATCCAGCAGCGGTAGAGACTCATCGACAAACATAAAGAGCAGATCACAACGAATAGCAGTGCCTTCAATGTTGTAACTGACTTCAAAGGTCATCGTTTTCTTGAACGAACCCGCAGTCGAGCGGATCACCGATTCAATCGGAATATGTTGCCCGAGTAATACGGGGGAGCTTTGGAAAAAACGAATCTCGGCCTGTTCGCCGAGCCCGTTCAGAAATGATCCCACCAGAATGTTAGACACATCCATTAAGAGTTCGAGCTCTTCTAAGTCATCACTTTCTGCGGGAATATTCATCAATCGTTTCAGTTCAGAAACACTGGAATCACTTAAAAGCACCAATGCTTCACCGGCAATCCCTTCCCCACTGAAGCCCTGACAAACCCCGGAAACCTGATCATTATCGACCAAATCTCGCAGTGCCATATGAAGTTCACTGACTTCAAAGATATTGACATTGGGCAATGGTAGTTCGACAAACACATCAAAGTAACGCGCGAGAGCATCAGCAGCCCGGCCAATAGAGACATTGGCGACTTCCATGTAAATATCGCGCCGTTTCAGGATCGGATATTCGATCTGACTGGGGGTCACAACCGTCGGCTGGCTAGGAGGCTCAATTAACTCACTGAGCACTTTTTTCAGTACATCTGCGGCAATCGGTTTTTGGATAAACGCTTTGGCTCCCAGACCGAGTACCCGCTCTTGCGCTTTAGGCTGAATATCACCGGAAACAACGATAACCGGTGTGGTATCAGCCATCTTTTGCATTGCTTCCAAGGTACCGAAACCATCCAGCTCTGGCATCGTTAAATCTAAAAACATTAACTGAAACGATTGCTGTTTGAGCTGTTCCAACGCATCTAAGCCATGAACTGCAAAATGAACCTCAGCATTGAGGAAGGCTGGTAATGATCTCGCAATTTGCTTTCTTGCTAACGCAGAGTCATCACATATTAATACTGAAAACGCCATAATCGGCCTTACCTTTTTCTTTTATCATTCAAAGTGTATACGGGAATTCAACATCTACAGGCACAAAGTGATGAAGAACAAACAAATCTTTATGCGTTTTGTGACCTCAAGGCTCAGCTTATTCAGCTTATACTGTCGGCCATAATGTCAGCGTGACAATCCGCAGTAGTACCGCCAACACAACCAATGCCACACCAAAACGATAACGACGATACTCTTCAATTGTCATTGGAATACGTTTAAAGAACATTGTAGCAACGCCACGCCAATCCTGACTTCTTCTCCCATAACGAATCATACTCATCACAATCAGAATGATTCCCAGAGTCAGCAGTAATTTTTCCAGCCAAAAGAGTGTAACGACCATGTTGAACCCCTTTTCGGATCTAAAAGGTAGCGAAAACGCAATATGACAGAAAAGAAGCAATGTCGCGTGTCCTTCACACTGCTTCTTTTCTCAACTATAGCCTATTGAAATGTAGCCTATTGAAAGAATTCACCATTCACTGTGTTCTATATACTAGGGGCTGTTGACCTTTCGTGGTTGAATTTTGTTCAATCTGAACGGGTATTGATCGCGGCGCGGGGCATGCCGCTTAGCTATCCTAAGCAAATGACCCGCAACAAAGAGCAAGACACGTTCAGATGAACCCTCTGGGCAGCATTTGTCGCTCATTTATCCAGCGTTAGGTCATGGTTCATGTAGATCGCTACACTTCACATGACCTGCCTTGACTAAATGCGAGACAAATTGCTGCAAAAACCATCACGAAAGATCAACAGCCCCTAAACAACGGTGAAGAAACTCTATTCAAAAGCAACGTTATGCAGCTTTTGAGTAGGGCTCCCGCACCTGATGTTTTGCTTTGCGCTGAAAGCTTCCTTTACCTTTTTTCGGTTTTTCGACCCGCATTTTAAACACCGGACTGGTGACCAGTGCTTTCAGTGCATTATCCGTAATCGTACCGCGTTGAATCTCAACTTCATGAGACTGATTGGCGTTTTTATTTCTCTTTTCTCTTTTCATTTGAAACACTTCTCTTATAGTGGTGAATAAAAAAGCAACGTATTGTGAGTCATTGTATTGACATGTCAATTCGTTAAAAGTAAAAAAATGTTTTTTATGACTGCATTAAAAATAATAATGTAACAATGAAAATAAAATCTCAGTAAAATCTAAAACGATCAAAAATATCAGCCACATTTACGTTTCGCCGTAATATTTGATTGACAACCCTCAGGATTACTCTACACTCACCTAAGGCTAGGAAGCAGTTCTTTGTTTACCATAACGTCTTGTTGGATTTTTGTAACTCCCCGGTCGTTCTGTACGCAATAGCAATCTACTTTTCCACGCTAGAATGGCCGGTATCGGCTTAGTTTTACTTTGATTTACCAGGAATATATTATGTCTAACACAGTGACTGGCACTGTAAAGTGGTTCAACGAAACTAAAGGTTTTGGTTTCATCCAACAAGAAAATGGTCCCGATGTTTTTGCTCACTTCAGCGCGATCCAAGGCGACGGTTTCCGTACCTTAGCTGAAGGTCAAACTGTTGAGTTTGTGATTTCACAAGGACAGAAAGGCCCTCAAGCTGAAAACATCAAAGTCCTATAATTAAACATATAGGCAAGAATCTTTAAAAATAGCCAGCGTTGTATGCTGGCTAATTTTTTGTCTCAAGCTTTTTGGTTTCATGAACCGTTTCGCATATTTCCTATGATTGGATGTTCATTCATCTCCACTTCAGTCAACATCTTAGCCTGACACCATCATACTGTCACAGTTATGGGTTCGCCCTTCTCATCCGCTCGTTTAGCGATTAAAATGAACAAAAAACTGCCGCCATCTTATGCAAAATTTTTCGATCACAACGCTGTCAACGCTCGCTGAAATGACCATAGATCTTGCCAGTGGTCTCAATGATGAAAATCGATTTAACCGCCTGCTGGAAACCATCCGCAAAATCATTCCCTGTGATTGTGTGGCGCTGATGTCCCGCCAAGGAGACACGCTGATTCCTCTGGCCATGCAAGGCTTGACCAAAGACACCCTCGGACGGCGTTTTATTATCGACGAACATCCTCGTTTTCAACAAATTTGCAGTGCCCGCCAAGCAGTTCGGTTTGATGCCGATTGCGCCCTTCCCGACCCATTCGATGGACTACTCCTGCATCACGACGGTGATGTCCCGATTCACTCCTGTATGGGGTTACCACTGATTTTTGATGAAAAATTACTCGGTGTACTCACTTTAGATAGTCTGGAAACGGGTGTCTTTACCCATATCCCGGCACGCCACCTAAAAGTGCTTTCCGCGATTGCCGCATCAACGCTGAAAATGGCGCTGACCTTTTCTCAGTTAGAAACACAAGCCCGTCAGACCCAACAACGACTGCAAGAGCTCAATGAGGAAGGTTGGGAAAGAGACCGCAGCGATATCATCGGCACCAGTCGTGTGATGCAATCGATGCATGATGAGATAGACGTTGTCGCTTCATCGGATTTTAATATCCTGATTTTCGGTGAAACCGGGGTCGGTAAAGAATTGGTTGCCAGACGGATACACCATCTGTCAGCCAGAAAACGGCAACCACTAGTGTATGTCAACTGTGCTGCAATCCCGGAAAACCTGATTGAAAGTGAATTGTTCGGTCACATCAAAGGCGCATTTACCGGTGCAGACAGAAACCGACTCGGTAAATTTGCGCTGGCCCATGAAGGCACTCTCTTTCTTGACGAAATTGGAGAACTCCCACTTGCCGCTCAAAGTAAGCTACTGAGAGCCTTACAAAATAATGAGATTCAGCCCGTCGGCCAGGATCGTGTCCAACATATTGATGTCCGGGTGCTTGCTGCGACGAACCGCGATTTGAAACAAGAGGTTGAAGCGGGTCGCTTTCGGGCCGATTTATATCACCGTCTCAGTGTGTATCCGATTCATGTCCCACCGCTTCGGGAACGCAAAGGTGATGTCAGCCTGCTGGCAGGTTACTTCCTTGAACAAGCCAGAAGAAAGCTAGGCATGACTCACCTAAAACTGGCACAAGATGTCCTTGATTACCTGATTCAATACAACTGGCCGGGGAATGTCCGGGAAATGGAGCATGTGATTAATCGGGCAGCGCTAAAAGCCAGAGCCAGTCAACCGCAGCAAGCCTTAACCACGATTACATTAACGGATGTGGGCGTTTTAGAAAGCTTGCCCATTAATACGCCAGAGACATCAGACAGTTCTGAAACGACAACCTCTTCACATGTCCCTATAAGTGGTGGCCTGCGGCAGGCAACCGATGATTTTCAGCGACAACTGGTCAAAGAGGCGTTGATTCAGTCAGATTATAACTGGGCTCAGGCAGCCAGATTGCTCCAAACAGATCGGGCCAATTTGACCCGGTTAGCAAAGCGGTTAGGGATTCAGGTCAAGAAAACTCACAAGCTGGAGATGTGACATCAGGTGATATCAGATACATCATGTAGCTGATTTCGTTCACCTTGATGAGAGAAATGCTCATCATAAACGGCCATAAAGTCAGCCCGGATCAACTGTTCCAGCTCGTGAGCCCGCTCTGTCGGGCAGAAAATCATCACATGGACTTTCTGTTCGCCAGTTGCGGTACTGCTAATATGGATCACCGGATCCGCACCCGGCAAATCGACACCGGCATGTTTCTCAATCATCAGATTATAACGACGTGCGACTTCAATAAAATGCTCAAAATGGACTTCGATTCGCTTCCGGAATTGGGGAAGAATGGTATATAAATTCACGAAGTCTCGCACCACGATTTCGAAATTGTGGAAGACATAGCGCTTCATAAAGTTCAGGTTTTTCACCGGATAGGTAAAAAACATACTATTGGGGAGCGTTGCGGTTTTTCCGGTGTAATGGTAAAGACCACCACCCAAGTCAATCTCTTGGATCACGGTTGCCATCATATTGTGCTCGATGACTTCACCACATAACGAACCGACTTCAATCCAGTCGCCAATACGGAAAGAGCGAGAGCTCGCCCGCTGAATCGAACCGGTAAAGCATAGAATAATCTCTTTTGATGCCACAACAATCGCAACCGCAATCGCAGTCACTGATAAGGCAAACTCATTGATCTCTTCTTTCCACAAGAAAAAACCGATAACTAACAGCGTAGCGAACGTACCGTTTTTAGTCTGAGACATCCACTTACGCTGTTTTTCGGTAATAAATGCCCCATCGCCCCGGATCAGCGCAAGCGCACTGCGGCGAATCAGCAGAATAAAACCAACAATAATGACACTAAACAGCAGCTTATGGGACAACAGATAATCTAGCACGTTGTTTACATAGTCCATGCATCTCTCTCACAACCAAACATCACAAAAACAGAACTGATTTTTTTAAGACTCTGTATGCGTATCCCAATCATCAATAAGAAACAAACTTTTAGTCTGGAGCAATCAACTGATTGGGACTGCTCAACCTTATTGATGATTTGGGGCGATATAATGACTGCAAGTTTATCTGAGTTTTTTCATAATGTAGAGTAATAAACCCGAAACAACTGACACACTTCAAAAGACGAAGGCATCTCAAAGGGTCAATAAATCATAATGATACTGTACGTTGATCCTCACTTATCCACGATAAGCCAGTGCGGTTTTCTCTGCTATTTTTACAATGACTTTTACCGCCTGTTCCATCCCTTCAATGGTGACAAATTCATGGATCCCGTGAAAATTATAACCACCGGTAAATAAATTCGGACAAGGTAACCCTTTGAAAGAAAGCTGCGCACCATCCGTACCACCACGAATCGGTTTGATTTGCGGCTGAATGCCCAAATCGATCATTGCGTCTTTGGCGATATCAATAATATGTGGATTGGATGCAATAACCTGCTTCATATTGGCATAACTATCCGTAATCTCGAGTTCGACCCGGCCTCGATGTAATTGATGATTGAGTGTTTCCACCCGATCTTTCATCTGCGCTTTTCTACGCTCTAACCCTTGTTGATCAAAGTCTCGCAGCAGATAAATCAACTCACTACGGGCAATGCCCATATTCGCTGAGGATAAATGGTAAAAACCTTGATACCCTTCGGTATTCTCCGGCGTCTCATCAGAGGGCATCATCATCTGGAATTGAGCCGCAATGTTCATAGCATTGACCAGCTTGCCTTTTGCAGTTCCGGTATGAACTGAAACGCCATAACAGGTGACATGTGCCGTTGCCGCATTAAAGTTCTCATATTCCAGATCACCAACCGGTCCGCCATCAACCGTATAAGCCCACTGAGCCCCGAATTTTTCGACGTCAAACAGATCGGCTCCCCGGCCAATTTCTTCATCAGGAGTAAAAGCAATACAGAGCTCACCATGAGGAATATCCGGATGTTCCAGCAACACTTTCATGGCAGTGATAATCTCGGCAACACCAGCCTTATCATCAGCGCCTAAAAGCGTATTCCCATCAGTGGTGATTAGATTGTACCCATGCAACTGGTGTAACTCTTGATATTGGATCGGAGACAACACTTCATCGCCCCGCCCTAATGCGATGTCACCCCCCTGATAGTTTTCAACAATCTGAGGCACGACTTTTTTACCTGAAGCATCCGGCGACGTATCCAGATGCGCAATAAATCCGATTGGTGGTACGCCGTCAACATTTGCCGGCAGTTTAGCCATGACATAACCATGAGCATCCAGCGTTACATCACTGAGCCCAAGTGCCTGCAATTCCTCATATATTGCCTGCGCCAATTTTTTCTGCCCGGACGTGCTTGGACAGCGGCTCCGGTATGGATTGGATTGTGTATCAAATGACACATAGTGCAGAAAGCGATCTATCAGACTTTCCATAACATAACTCTCACTGGTTAAAGAACGAACACCCCACAGTGTTGCCATCAGATATGGCGTTTTTCATACTAGGGTGCCCCGTCCAGCAAGATGTTGTTGTAAATCAGTTTTTACGCATTCAATCTCATCAATCTCGTTAATACCTGACCTGACTCAAACTATCTATCAGATTTAACATGATGATTTCAGTAATCATGATTAAAAATAATCATCCAATAACAGTAAGTTAGATAAAAAACAAAAATATCCGACAAATAAATTTGCCGAATCCCCCATCGTCAACTAGATTTAAAGTAACTCAAAGTTCCCTTCGCTTAACACATATAAACGCGCCATTTATGCCTCTCGTTGCTTATCGCCCGAGAGGTATTTTTCTTTAGCCCTTTCGATCATATTTTATGACAACCAAACACTCTCGCTACGCTGACACACGCGAACAAGCTACATTATGATCACTTTTTTGCATCATTTTCATATCATCTTGTTAAGTAAACGACTCGATTTGAACATAAAATCATCGGTATACTAGAGAGCATCGGTAGGGTTGTGGAGAGTCTCGATGAAGAAGCTGCGAATCGACATTTTATCGGATGTTGTCTGTCCATGGTGCTTCATTGGTTATACACGATTGGAGAAAGTTCTCGGGCAGCTCAGTGCGGATAAACAGCTCCAGCCTGAGATTCACTGGCATCCTTTCGAACTCAACCCCACCTTGCCAGCAGGCGGTGAAATACTTAACCAGCATCTACAGACAAAATATCAAATGACCGCAAAACAGCGCCGACAGAGTCAGCAAAAACTCACTGAGCTCGGTAACGAATTGGGCATTGATTTTCAGTTTACTGCGGATATGCGTATTTATAATACGCGTAAAGCACATCAGTTAATGATGTGGGCAGCGCGTAGTCAACAACAGACCTCATTTCAAAAAGCACTCTTTCTGGCTTATTTTCAGGAAGGAAAAGCAATGGACGATACCGATATATTACTCGATATCGCAGTTGCTCAGGGGTTAGATCGCCGGGATTGTCAGCGGGTGCTCGCTGATCCGGGATGGTCATCTGCGGTGGTGCAAACAGAGCAACAATGGCTTGAGGCCGGTATACAAGCGGTGCCGGCCATGATTATCGAACAACACATTTTGTTGTGTGGCGCCCGGCCGATCACCGAGCTCCACCAAACAATCGACGGATTAGCAGACACACTCCCGTCACTCCATTAAACACTGCACCGCGTTTATTATAATGAAGCTTAGCTGGCGAGAGTCGCTGCCACAGCTGCAAATGCCTGCGCAACTTGCTCAAGGTTATGTTCATTCAACCCAGCCAGACACATCCGCCCGCTATCAATCAGGTAGATACCATGCTGCTGACGTAGTGTGTGAACGCTCTCGACAGAGAAACCGGTATAACTGAACATCCCTTTTTGCTGAATCAGAAAATCAAAATCCTGCGCCGGACACAAGGTCTGCAGACGCTGATGCAACTGATGTCGCATCGCAGCAATCCGCTCACGCATGGCCGTTACTTCTGCGTGCCACTGTGTATTTAACGCAGGATCGTTAAGCACCCGAGAGACCAGTACCGCACCGTGTTTTGCCGGGCTGGAATAGTTACGCCGAACGGTTGCTTTCAATTGTCCCAGTACATTGACGGTTTCTTGCGCATCACGACAAACAACCGACAAACCACCGACTCGCTCACCGTACAGCGAAAAGATCTTTGAAAACGAGTTACTGACAAAAAATGAAACCGATGTCCGCTCAGCCAAGGCTCTGATAACATAAGCATCCTGATCGCTATCTTCGCCATACCCCTGATAAGCCATATCGAAAAACGGAATCAATTGACGAGATTCGATGATATCGATCACCTGATCCCACTGCTGTGGTGTTAAATCAACCCCCGTCGGGTTATGACAACAAGGATGTAGCAGCACGATATCTTTGGCCGGCAATTGCGATAGAGCCTGAATCATGCCGCTGAAATCCAGCAACCGCGTTTCAGGATCAAAATACGGGTAACTACCGACAGTAAAACCTGCCCCTTCAAAAATTGCATTATGATTTTCCCATGTTGGGTTGCTTACCCATACAGTTGACTCAGGAAAATAACGATGCAAGAAGTCAGCGCCAATCATCAGTGCCCCGGAGCCACCCAATGTCTGGATGGTAGCAACTCGCTTTTCACCGAGAGCCCGGTGTTCTGCACCAAACACCAAGGTTTGAACCGCCTGACGATAATCAGCAATCCCTTCCATCGGCAAATAAATACAAGGTTCTTTATCTGCGGAGAACCACGCTTGCTCTGCTAAACGAACACTCGGCAGAGTTGGGATCTGACCGGCTTCGTCATAATAAAGGCCAATACTTAAGTTCACTTTATCCGGACGGTTATCCGCCATAAACGCTTCCATAAGGGACAGAATCGGATCCCCGGCATAAGGGGTAATATGATGAAACACGTGACTTCTCCTGTATTGGCAATAAAGCTGACAGTCAGACTTGATAGGGGAGCTGTCCTGTCAGCGATTCTCAGTTATATTTGTTCTATTAAAGTTATCATTGAACGAATGACCGGAATGACCAGATAACCCGTTCAGGCAGGCGCGGTTTATTTAGTGAACCGGAACCCCCGCATCTGCGGCAAACTGACCGAAATATTCTTCTAACACTTCCGGTGTCAGCTCCCCTTTTGCTTCTAACTCTTTCAGCTTTGCGACAATGGCTTTCTGTTCATCCAAAGAAGGCAGCTTCGCTTCTTCCTGAGCGCCATCCTGCTCTGCCAATGCAGCGAGCTCTTGTTCAAAATCGTTCATACATCACCTCTGCTTATATCTTAACAGACTAACTTTTTGCGAGTGTACACTGCTCTCAATAAATGCTCCAGCCGCGGATCGATACGATTCCACCACCCGGTCCGACGCTCTCAGTAACACATATGGCTGTACACTTCAGCAATAACACTGTGCTCAGAATAACATTGTGTTCAGAATAACACAGTGCTCAGATTGCTCCGGCTTCACTAATCTGTGTTCACTGATCTGTAATTACAACGCAAATCAATTTCAACGTACGGTGAAGCCTGTCTGTCCCCCTGTACGTTACTCTCATAACGGCCAGGGGAACCCATTAGAGTCTGAAACCACCGACTAAATGATCCAACCGTTCTGAAAGGTTTTTCAGTTCGCGGCTGGCTTCTGCCAGCTCCTCTGAGGCCGTGGTCGTCAGTTCGTTAATTGCGTTAATTTCTTCAATGTTCTCATTGATACTCTGCACCGCCACAGATTGCTCTTCTGTGGCTGTCGCCACCTGCGTATTCCTGTCGGTGATTTCGTAAATTCGCTCCGAAATCTGGCGTAATTGTTCCACCGTACTTTCAGCCGCCGCGACCCCTTCTTGCGTTCTCTCTTGCCCGGCATTCATCGCCTGTACAGCATTGCTCGAATCATTTTTCAACTGAGTCATCATCACTTGAATCTGCTCCGTTGAAGCCGCAGTCCGGCCAGCCAGATTACGGACTTCTTCAGCCACGACGGCAAAACCTCGTCCCTGCTCTCCTGCCCGGGCCGCCTCAATCGCAGCATTCAGCGCCAGTAAGTTAGTCTGATCGGAAATCTCATGAATCACCGCCAGAATCGACCCAATTTCCTGCGTTGTTGCAGCCAGTTTTTCAACCACTTGCGTCGATTTCTGCATATCTTCAGCCAAGCGATGAATGGCATCTTTGGCCTGATTGACCACAACCTGACCTGCATCACTACTCACCGATGCATCGTTGGCAGTTGAAGCCGCAACGGCGGCATTCGATGCGATTTCACTGATGGTTGCTCCCATCTCATTCATGGCAGTGACGACCTGGATAGTCTGATCACGCTGACTCTGGCTGTTATCATGTGTCAAGTGGGCTTTCTCTGCGACCACCTGGGATTCATGCGACAAAGTCCGGCTCGTTGATGCGACTTCCTGCATCGATTGATGAATTTTCGCGATAAAATCATTAAAGCCGACCGAAAGCTGAGTAATTTCGTCGTTACCCACGATCTCAATACGCTGGGAAAGATCACCGTCACCTTTACCCAGTGCGGTAAAGCGGGCTGCAATCTGTCGAATCGGTTTGGTAATACTGTTTGCCAGCAGCACACTCATAAAAATAAACAGCGCAGCAATCACGACTGTACTCAGCATCATATTTTGCGCGGCCTGATTCATCTCTGCATAAACTTCACGCTTCGGTACCGATGCAATCACATACCAGTGCATGGATGGAATGTATTCACTGGCGACAAAGACCGCCTCACCTTGATACTGAGTCTCAATCAGATGAAAGCCATCCTTACCAAGTAATACTGAAGCCTCGGCACCATAAAGAGCCGACAATTTTTTAGCCGCCTGCGCCTTGTCCGGATGAATTTTCACGTTGCCTTGCGCATCAGTCAGGAACACAAAACCAGAGTCTTCGATCCGGAACCCGTTCAGCAAGCGCACCATATCATCCATCGATTTTGACATGCCGGATAAAGTGCCACTCTCAGCCGACTGGTAATTAGCAAACATCTTCACATCACCATTCGGCTCCTGAAACATACTCACCATCGTCGGTTTTCCGGAAGCGACAAACTGATAGAACCATTGATCTTGTTGATGATTGAGCTGACGTAAGAACCCATTTTGGTTCCAGTAATAGGCGGTTTTGCGGTTTGCAACAGAAGCATCATTCAGATGGTATTGCTGTTTGAGATTGTTCAGTTGCTGAATCAATACTTTTTCTGACTTTGGGTCAATGTCGGTCGTATCAATCGTTGCTTTGACAAATTCATTATTGGCAAGCTGCTCTGCTGCCAACAGTAACTCAGAAACATCCCGGTCAATCTGATGGCGAATCCCATCTAAAAACGATGGCAGTTCAATATCCACCAGCCGATGTTCCAGCACGTCTCTCGATTGGTACTGGGCAATTCCACCGACGATCATCGTCGAGGCAAGTACGGCAAATGCCATACTCCATATCACTTTCTTTTTTATACTCACTGCATTAAAAAACAACATATTGACTGCCTTATTGCTTTCCCGGTTGCCCCGGAATTACTTACTATACGGGTATCGAATAACACCACGATACAATTGAATCATTACAAAACGGACAACGGGCTTATTCATCATTCCGACTTTGAGGTTGAAATTATCAGCGACATACGGTGCAATACCTCCCCAAAGTACATAGATTCTGGCCGAAATCTGCGGTGCGGGCATTGCCCCGACAGATATCAGCCGCGTAGTATACTTCATCGCCTAAGCAATAGTGAATGGCATACGTAATACTTTTATCATTTGTTTTGAGCCGATATACCGGCATCACGGCAGCAACCGTTCGTGGGTAAAAGTGAACTTTTCTGACGTTTGTAAAACTAATCGAGAAGTCGTTGAACCATCACAACAAATTTTTTATCAATCCCAAAAATTGGAGCAATACGGGTCATGCAATCTGCAACCGCTTTTCAACAGTTACAACACTACTTAAACAGTCAGGTTATTGGTCAGGAAGCACTGGTGAGACAGGTGTTGGTCGCTTTGCTGGCCGATGGACATATTTTGGTTGAAGGCCCGCCGGGGCTGGCGAAAACAAGAGCGATCAAATCATTGGCCGATTCTATCGAAGGCTCTTTTCACCGGGTTCAGTTCACACCGGATCTGCTCCCCGCCGATTTAACCGGTACGGATATCTTCCGCCCGGAAACGGGGGAATTCCAGTTTCAGCCCGGTCCGGTGTTTCATTCACTGCTGCTCGCTGATGAAATTAACCGTGCTCCGGCTAAAGTACAAGCCGCCATGCTCGAAGCCATGGCTGAACGTCAGGTGACTGCCGGGCGAAAAACCTACGCACTCCCCAAACTTTTTTTGGTCATGGCAACCCAAAACCCGATTGAACAAGAAGGCACCTATCCGCTACCTGAAGCGCAGCTGGACCGTTTTTTACTCCACCTTCATGTTGATTATCCCGATGCAGAAAGTGAGCTGGCGATTCTGCGACTCAACCGCGGTGAAGCACAAGGCGTAAAACCACAACAGCCGGAAAAACTCTCTCAGGAAGATATTTTCAGTGCCCGCCAAGCGGTGCTGGACATCCATATGGCGGAAAGTATCGAGCAATATATCGTGCGTCTGGTCATGGCAACCCGCCAGCCGGAGAAATATGACGACAAACTCAAACAGTGGCTCGAAATGGGCGTCAGCCCCCGGGCAACGATTGCACTGGATCGCTGCGCGCGCGCGAGTGCGTGGCTTGCCGGACGCGATTTCGTCAGCCCTGAAGATGTTCAAAGCATGGCCTTCCCGGTATTACGTCACCGTCTGCTGCTGAGCTATCAGGCACAAGCCGAAGGCATTCATCCGAATCAGATTATCAATCATATTTTGTCTCTGGTCGGCAGTGCCTGATGACACCGGAACATCATGATTCAGCAAAAACGATGAGGGATAGGGATGGAACTGCCTGCTTATAGTAATGGCGTCACTTTATGTCTGGAAGAGTTGCTGGTTTATAAACAGCACTGTGCCGCTTGGTTACCACCGGCTAAAAGCCTGTGGTCAACCATGTCGGGACAATATCAGAGTCGCAAATTGGGTCGCGGGATGGATTTTTCCGAAGTGCGCCGCTACCAGCCCGGTGACGATATCCGCACCATCGACTGGCGGGTAACAGCCCGGACCGGTAAAACGCACACCAAGCTTTTCAGCGAAGAGCGGGAAAAACCAGTAATTCTCTATATTGATTTGAGTGCCACCATGCATATGGGGTCACGTTTACTCCTGAAATCGGTTCAAGCGGCTCATATGGCAGCGTTACTCGCATGGATGTCTCTTGCCCAGAAAGATCGGTGTGGTGCCCTGATCGATTTGGGACACCGGTTGATCGAGATAAAACCCAAAAGCCATCAACCCAGCGTACTGGCACTCCTGCAAAAAATTATCGACGGCCAGAAAGAACAGTTACAACTCAGCCAGACTGAGGTCTCAGCAAACACCAATGGCGTGGCAGCTTCTTCAATGTCAGACAGCCTGACCGCCTTAAACCGCTTATCACCCAAGGGCAGTGAAGTAATTCTGATCAGTGATTACACCCGTTATGATGATGATCTCAAACCGCAATTTAATCAGCTCCGCCGACATAATCAGGTGCGACTGATCCATATTTATGATCCCCTCGAGCGGGGTGATACTGATTTTCGTGGTATTGAATTCGTCGCTGACCAACAACAAAGTCGGTGGCTTAATTTTTCAGCAAAGCATACCCGGGCAGGAATCAGAAAAGCCTTTGAATCTCAGAAAGATAGGCTAGAATTACTCAGTCGGTCTTTAGGGATTCCCTATACCCGGCTTTCAAGTGATTCACCTTTGCTGAAACAACTATCCGGAAGTTATTAAATGGCACAATCGATTTCAGATTTACTTGACCTTCAGCCCCTGCACCTGCCGGACGCCCCCTCATGGTGGCCGCTGGCCTGGGGTTGGCTAAGCCTCATCGGATGTGTGATCGTCATGATATTGCTGATCACTTGGCTCATTGTGTGGAAACGCAGACGTATGGCTCCGAAAAAAGTTGCGTTACGGTTACTGCAATCTTCACATGCCCATGTCACCCCGTCCGATGCCATGGAGTTGGTCAGACAAGCGTGTCTGAGCTACTTCCCGCGTCAGGAAATTGCTCATTTAACCGGACATGACTGGTATGCATTTTTAGACGAGCAAATCAATAAACCCCTGTTTATTCCCAATGAATCCCTGTGGCAAAAGGTGCTGTATCAAAAATTAAAATCAGAACCATCCCAACAACATCTGATTGATGACTGCCTGACTTGGGTACAGGAAGCCTTGCCGCCAAAGAGAAGAAGAAGGAGATAATCTTTGGCACATATTGAATTCATTTGGTGGTGGATGTTATTTCTCTTACCACTGCCACTATTGGTCACTAAATTACTGCCACCGCACCGGCAACCGGCTGCGATTCAACTCACTTATCTCCCGACAGAAGGCAGCCTGACTAAACCCAGCCATTGGTTTAGTCAATTGATGGCCGGGGCGATTTGGGTGGCGCTGGTCGTTGCCTGTGCCCGCCCGGCTTGGTTTGGCGACCCGATCACCGTTCAGCCGAAACACCGGGATCTAATGCTGGTGGTTGATTTGTCTTACTCAATGAGCCAGAAAGATATGAAAAACGGTGATGAGTATATTGATCGACTCACCGCTGTGAAGCAAGTCCTCGACCCATTTATTGAAAAACGGCAGGGAGACAGGCTGGGACTGGTGCTCTTCGCGGATCACGCTTACCTGCAAACACCACTCACATTTGATCGCGAGACCGTACGCAGACAGTTGAATCAGACCGTTTTGAAATTAATCGGTACGGAAACCGCAATAGGCGAAGGAATCGGTCTGGCGACAAAAACGTTTGTTGACGGACAAGCACCGCAAAGAGTGATGATTTTACTCAGTGACGGCACCAACACTGCCGGGGTGCTGGATCCGATTCAGGCGGCTGAAATTGCGAAAAAGTATCACGCGGTTATTTATACCGTCGGGATTGGCGCCGGAGAAATGGTGGTGAAAGATTTTGTGTTCACACGTAAAGTCAATACCGCTCGTGATTTGGACGAGAAGACCCTCAAACAGATTGCCCACATCACCGGAGGCAAATATTTCCGTGCCCGCAACAGTCAGGATCTGGAAGATATCTATGCAACCATTAATCAATTAGAGCCGGTTCAACAAGCCAGTCAGACTTGGCGTCCACAAAGTGAGTGGTTCATTTATCCGCTGGCTCTGGCCTTAGTCCTTTCATTTATTTTGGTGATCGTCAGGAGAAATCATGTCTGATTTTGTATTTCTCAATCCGGTCTGGTTGATCGGGCTCCTTCCTGTCGCCTTGCTGCTCGCATGGCTGGCCTTGCGCAAAAAACAGCAATCGTTGATTGCACCACACATTGCTCAGGCGCTCGGTCTGTATCATGAAGCGACGTCAACATATAAACTGATTCTGCTGGCACTGTGTTGGACCATAGCAATCGTGGCCCTTTCCGGCCCGAGCTTCGAACGTCAGCTTCGCCCGACTTATAGCAATACCGCAGCCCGGGTACTGGTGATGGACATGTCCCGCTCGATGTATGCCACCGATAATCAGCCCAGCCGACTCATCCAAGCGCGCTATAAAGCCGTTGATTTACTGAAACGCTGGAAAGAAGGGGTCACCGGTCTGGTGGCTTATGCGGCAGATGCCTACACCATCAGCCCAATGACAACCGATACTGCGACCATTCGTAACCTGCTCCCTAATCTGACCCCTGATATTATGCCGTATCAAGGCGCTGATGCCGCCCGAGGTGTCAAACAAGCAATTCAAATGATGGAGGATGCCGGGCTCCATCAGGGCGCAATTATTTTAATCACCGATGAACTTGACGCCAATGAGCGCCAAGAGATTAGCGATTTGCTTTCCGGTACACGCTGGCAATTGGCAATATTAGGCATGGGCTCACGTTCCGGAGCACCAATCCCAACGGAAAATGGCGCACTACTCAAAACAGCGCAGGGTCAGACCGTGATTGCCAAAGCTAATTTCAGTGACATGAAATCTCTGGCTCAGTCACTACACGGCACGTTTATTTCAGTTCAGCTCAACAATCAGGATGTAGATACACTGGTTGATGCAACGCAAATCAATACCGCTGAACATCAAATCTCCGGCAAGCAGCAAGTGACAGACCGGATAAATCAAGGTTACTGGCTTATTCCGCTGTTGCTGATTCCGGCTTTGATGATGTTCCGTAAAGGATTGATTTTTGGTTGGGTGGTCTTGGTGATTTCAACGGGAATCGTGCCCCGGGTGCAAGCATCACCGTGGCTCAATCACGATCAGGAAGCGAAACGTCTCTTCGATGCCAAGGACTATCAACAATCAGCGCAGCAGTTTTCCGACCCGGACTGGAAAGCAGCGGCCTATTATCGTTCCGGAGATTATCAGCGAGCGATTGAAGCACTCTCATCCATCAAGTCTCCGACACCACGTCAGCAGTATAACCTGGCAAATGCGTACGCTAAGCACGGTGATTTGCAACAGGCGATTGATCTGTATCAGCAGGTGCTGGCGCAAGATCCTGACAATCAGGATGCCCGGCATAACCTTGATGTGGTGAAAAAAGCACAACAGCAACAGCAACAGCAACAGCAACAGCAACAGCAACAGCAACAGCAACAAAAAAATAGCAACACCGCTGCGCAAAACCAATCTTCATCCTCGCGCCAACAGCAGAGCAAGTCTCAGCAGGGGCAGTCTTCAAAAGAGACGTCAAAAAGACAGTCACAGACAGCCAAGTCGCAGCAACAAGAGCAAGCTCAGCGTCATCAGTCACAGCAACAAAGCCAAAGCCAAAGCCAAAGCCAAAGCCAAAGCCAAAGCCAAAGCCAAAGCCAAAGCCAGCAATCAGAGCAAAATCGCTCCCTGCGTCAAGGCAAAGATGTGCAGCCCAAGGATGAACAAACGCAAAAAAATGCGCCGGCTAAGCAATTTCAGCAGCAACAGGCATCAAATAATCAAGCGGATCAGGCGTCACCATCTCACACACAGAAACGCCCCTCTGATCCTGAGTTCCGTAAATTGGAACAGGTTGAAAATGCCAGAGATCCCAGCCGTCTGCTGCGGGCAGAACTGATGCTTCAGGCTGAACAGAAAGAACCACCAGAGGACAATCACAAATCATGGTAAACAGACCCCGGCACTCACTTAAAAGTATATTCTGGATCCTGTTCATCGGTCTGATGGTCAGCCTGAGCACTCAGGCTGCTACCTATGCGACTGTCAGCAAGAATAAGGTGACCCGGAATGAATTATTCCAGCTTCAGATCATCACCGATCAAAAAGCGTCCGGCGACGATGTGAATTTTGACAAACTCACCCCCGACTTTTTCGTCAATCGTCCGAGTTTTGGCACATCGACCAACATTATCAACGGTGATCGCAGCGTCCGGAGTGAGTGGGATGTCTCGATTGCTGCAACGCGTACCGGGATCGTCACCATTCCCAGCTTTGAAGTCAATGGAGAAAAGACCCAGCCGATTGCGATTCAGGTCGTCCAAGACTCCACATTACCGAATACTGGTGATCTGATAGAAATTCATTCAACCCTCGACAAAGAGACCCTCTACCCGGATGAAAGTACGCTATTGCATGTCAAAATGATGGTGAAGGTCAACCCTCGTCGTCTTCAGGATACCAAGATCACGCCTCCGTCGGTGAAGGGCATGAATTTAGAAGCCGCCAGTGACTCAGAACAACACCGCGAGATTATCAATGGCTTGTCGGTCACCGTCGTGCAGCAGACATTCAGGGTCACCGCCCAAAAGCCGGGGCGCTTTACCATCACAGAACCTCAGTTTCGCAGTACCTTGCTCTATAGTGGCATGAATGGTGAAACCAAAGTGCTGACCCTCAGTACCACGGCCAAGCAATTCCCGATTCAGGTCATGGCAAAACCGAAAAACTATCAAGGTGTCTGGCTCCCGACTGCCAGCCTATCCCTCACACAACGCTGGACGGATAGTCAAGGGAAGCCAATCTCCGGTAGCAGTGCCGCGCTCAAAGTGGGAGACTCAATCACCCGGACGCTTGAACTGAAGATCAAAGGCGTAAGTCAGGATAAAATCCCCGACCTGCAAATCAACTACCCGGATAGCGTGCGTGTCTATCAGGAAAAACCGCAATTTAAAACGTTGGATAACGATGAGGTGGTGATGACGCTCAAACAGGTGTTGATCCCCAATCAATCCGGCCAAATCAAATTACCGGGGATGTCTTTCAACTGGTGGAATACGCAGAAACACCGCCAACGCCGGGCGATGCTCACCGGCCTGACACTCAATGTCGCCAAAGGTGCACCGGTCGATACAGTGATATCTCTGCCGCAATCCCCCGAAAAAGCATCTGCCGCCCCTCAGGAGATCCAGATTAAAGATCCCGGCATCTGGCCATACCTGACTGCGCTTTTTGCGTTCCTCTGGATTATGACGACGGGTTGCTGGCTCTATCGTATTTGGCATACCAAGCGCTTGTCTCCCGTAGCAACACCGGACTTGCCGACAGCCACTGAGCATCTGTCTCTGCAAGACGCCTTAAAGCAGCAAGACGGGATTCGCATTCAACATCTGGTGCAAGTCCAAATGGCTGAGCTGGGATTATCTGCGCAAGAAAGAGAACCGATCGAAAATGAAGTGAGCAAACTTCAGGCGTCGATCTACTCATCCCGGCAAGAAGCCTACGACCCGAAACCACTGCTGCGATTGTTAGCTGAAGCGGAAAAACAGCACAAGAAAAACCGTAAAAAGCAGGACAAGACCTTACCAGACCTTTAAATCCGCGGGTTTGAGCATTTAGGGCATTATTGCGCTTCGCGCAGTGATGCCCTGTCAATTGCTCCCAATCTCACGATCAAATTGTCGCCATGTATCAAACTGTCATCATGTAACCAACCTGTGACCAACCGCGATCAATGATATGGGCTGGCTTTCGCCAGATCGCTTTCCGGTGTATAACTTGTTTCTGTATCACTTGCGTATGTCACTGGTTTTAACGGTGACTTTCCATCTCACGATCAATCAGGGACTCAGACCATCTATGCGGACAAAATCTCCCTCTCTTGTGCTAATGATGTTCATCACTTGCCTGAGTTTTTCCGCTATGGCGCAAATCGACCAGGTGCTCGTTGATAAGTCCAAACGACGGCTTTATCTGCTGGAACAAGGAGAGACGATCAAAACCTATCGCATTGCCCTCGGCAAGTTTCCGCAAGATCCGAAACATCAGGAAGGTGATCAGCGGACACCCGAAGGTGACTATGTGCTCGATGCGATTAATCTTCATTCCAATTTCTATAAAGCGTTTCACATCAGTTATCCGTCTGCCAAAGACATTGCCTATGCGCAGCAACACGGCTTAAATCCCGGTGGTGATATTCATATTCATGGCTTGAAGAACGGTTATCAGCGTCCTCCGGAGTTTATTCAAAGTTTTGACTGGACCAATGGTTGTATTGCCCTAACCAATCAAGAGATGGATGAATTGATTCGTTTGGTGCCGGTTGGCACACCGATCCATATTACGTGGTAATGAGGCATGATCCTCATGAAGAGTAGTCATAGAAAGTAGTCATAAAGCGCAATGGTCACTGCGCTGATCACATCAATTATCTGCTCCGTTTTTCACCATTAAATCTCAAAAAGTCTGTTATTGAACCGGTTTCCTGAGCGTCAATCAGGAAACCGGAGGACGAATTCAATTATGGACGCATTGATGACAACACGACATGATAATGATAGTGCGCTGCATCTAACAGGAATTCCGGATGAACACTCGGTGTCCAGGAATCATCACCACCGATCCCCATATGAAAGCCATCCACATTCAGGTAAATCACATCATCAGCACTCAGCTCATGGGTATGCTTGGCGGTTTCAAGCATTGCCTGTGAGTAGCGGCTGACACTGAAATAGAACGTCCCCTGCACCGTAATTCCTCCCAACGCGAGTTTTCGGGTATCACAACGCAATCCGTTATCCGTCGGGAAAATATAAGGCGTATGCATCTCGCTCACTGTCGCATCATAATGTCCGAAGCGTGCGGACAGACAACGATCCGGGTAGTTTTCGTGCGGCCCGCGGCCAAACCATGTCACACGCTCGGTTAACGGCAGTGCACAAGAAAATCCGACTCGTGGCAGAGACGGTAATGTCGTACATGGATACACATCGACATCAACCCGCATTTCACCCTGCTGATTCACCGTGTAACACCATTGCGTCCGCAATACCTGTCCGGTCGGCGAGGTATAATCAAATTGCGTTTTAATCATCACACAATGCTGCCCTGACTCAACCGTCATACTGACGCACCGTCCTGCCAGACGATCAAGCCCGGCCTGCTTCCAGCGCGCCATCCAGCTATTCGGGTCAGGTCGATCTACTTCACTGGTCCCGATATCATTATCGAGCGGTGCACGATAGAAGTTATCTTTCAACGGTGCCGCTAATAACGGCTCTCCCTGTCGCTCCCAATGCGTGAGATAACCGCTGCCTCGGTGGAACGTCCACTGTTGCTCTGCGACCGTGACAATCACCTGCTCATCTGATTCAGAGACATGAATGTCGGTCGATGGTGTTACCTTGTCCATGGGTAAGCGGGGAGATGCAGCCTTCAGTTCAAACTGCGCCTGCGCCACCGAATGACGAGCCGGCGCCCAAAGCGTCTGTCCCGCTAACAGTAAATCAATATTCAGATGATAAATTTTCTCCGGCTGATAAAGACGCTGCTCAAGAGGCAATTCGATGCAGTGTTCCGCTTCAGGTGCTATCACAACCGTGTGCTCCCCTGCCGAAATTGCGACGCCGTCTTCCAGCTCCGTCCAGCAACAAATCAGTGCTTCTTCGGCAAACTGATGTTCACTGAACAACGTCAACCGATGTTGACCATCAAATTCAATCCGGTAGAACTGCTGAGCTCGCTTCGCTTCCAATAATGTCGGATGAACCGTACGATCCGGCCAGATTAAGCCATTGATACAAAACTGACGATCATTAATTTCATCGCCGAAATCCCCGCCATATGCCCAGTAATGCCGGCCGTGCTCATCCCACTTTGAAAGCCCCTGATCAACCCAGTCCCAGATAAATCCGCCTTGCAGGCGTGGGTACTGGCGAAACGCCTGCCAATATTTATCAAAACTGCCGAGGCTATTCCCCATTGCATGGGCATATTCACACAGAATTAGCGGACGCTGTTCACCGGGCCGGCCAATCCAGTCTTTAATTGCATATTTCGGATTCGTACCCCCCTGATGCTGGTCAACCCGGGCATACATCGGACAGATAATATCCGTGGCAGCCGTATCGGCACCGCCCCCCTCATACTGGATCGGGCGTGACGGATCGCGCTGCTTAGTCCACTGATACATGGCATGATGGTTCAGACCGATACCGGATTCATTCCCCAATGACCAGATAATCACTGACGGATGATTTTTATCCCGTTCCACCAAGCCAATCATGCGCTGCATGTAAGCATGATTCCATTGCGGATCCTCAGATAAACGGCACATCGGAAACTGGCCGTGCGTCTCGATATTGGCTTCGTCGACCACATACAAACCATACTGATCACAGAGTTCATACCAGCGCGGATGATTCGGGTAATGCGAGGTGCGCACCGCATTAAAGTTGTGCTGCTTCATCAACAGAATATCTTTGACCATCGTCGCTTCATCGACATAGTGACCGGTTTCCGGATGGTGTTCATGACGATTCACACCGCGAATCAACAGGGCTTTACCATTGACTTTGAGCAACCCATCTTCAATGGCAACGGTGCGGAATCCGACCGAGAAGGCTTCACACTCAATCACCTGTGACTGCTCATCCAACAGCGCGACGACACAACGGTACAAATAAGGGGTTTGCTCATTCCAGTGACGGGGACGAGAGATGGTCAGATGGTGTTCGACCTGATCCGCCCAGCCGCCTTTCTCATCAACCGCATGCTGATTGGTGGCGCAACACGTATCTTCCTGCATGACGACCGGCTGGCCTGCGGCATCAAACAGCATCACCTCAACCCGGTGGTTGGCTGTCTGCTGACTGAGTTTCGTCGTCACGCGCAGTGCCCCGTCCTGATAGAGTGCATCCAGTTCCGGACGGATAAAAACGTCGTTGATTGCGATAGCGGGCTTGTGATAAATATATACATCGCGAAAAATACCACTCAGCCACCACATATCCTGATCTTCCAGATAAGAACCGTCAGACCAGCGTATCACCATGACGACAAGACGATTATGACCGGGATGGATATGACCCGTTAAGTCAAATTCTGCCGGTAGTCGGCTGTCCTGCGCATAACCAACCCATTGACCATTACACCACAGATGAAACGCTGAATTTACCCCTTCAAACAGGATGCGAGTCTGTTCTCCGGTGGCTGGTTCCACAACAAAATCACGAGCATAACACCCGGTCGGATTCTGTGCGGGTACCGTGGGTGCGCAGTCAGGAAACGGATACTTCACATTGGTATAGATCGGATGATCAAACCCTTGCAGCTGCCAGTTACCGGGAACCTCAATCTGTTCCCATGCCGATAAGTCACTTTCCGGCTCAATGACCGATACATCCACCATTTCCGGGGCAGAATAGAATTTGAATGCCCATTGTCCGTTCAGATAATGGCGACTACTCGCAAGACTCTGACGGGCATCTTCGATTTGACGATAGCTGTGTAGCGGAACGTGAGCTGACAGAGTATGCATCCGGACAGCGCCCGGATTCTGCCAGTCTCGACTGGCAATAATATCTTGAAAAGTTCGCATGAATACCTCGTTGTCGGCAGGAGGGAAATATCCATCCTGCCTGTGTTTTTCTCATCAATGCAGTTGTTTTGAAGTGGCTAAGTAGTTACGCGGTAGTTTCTTTGACCGTATTGAAAGGATGATCTTCAAGCACCTCCGGCTGGAATCCTTCATGCAGACGATAATAACGTTTATAAACTAACGCACTCACAATCATCAATAAAGTTGGAATACCAATCATTAATGCTTGCAGTCCGAGAATGGTTCCTTCTGATTGTTGTACATTCGGCACATAACCAATCGCGGAGAGACCGACGCCGACAATAAATGCACCAGCCGCGCTGGCAAATTTAACCAGCATGGTTTGAACCGAAAAAATCACACTTTCGCTGCGGCGGCCGGTAATATGCTCACCATAATCGACCACGTCAGCCAGCATCACGGTTTGCAGACCGTTGGTGATCCCGACACCGAATTTGATCGCCGCACCGGAAAGACCAATTAAATACACGTTGCCCGGATCAACCACGCCCATGACGACCAATAGCAGGCATGACAAAATCGGGAACATACAGGCGATCACCCACAGATGTTTGCGCGGCAATAATGCCGCCAGTCGCGGAAAGAGGAAAATCCCGGCAACTTCAGCCGCACCGGCAACCATCATATAAACCGGGAACAGCTCTTTATTACCGACAGCATAGGTAAAGTAGTAAATGGCGAAGCCACCAACCAGCATATTACCGATCTGAAACGCCAGTACGGTCGCAATTAATACTTTCAACTGATCATTACCGCCAATAATACTGATGGCGTCTTTCAGGCCAAATTTCTCAACCGTCTGTCCTGCAACTACCTTTTCTTTGACGTTCTTAAACGTAATCAGTGCACTGAGGATAAATAAAACCGCAATGATGAGCGACAGTTCAAAGAACCCTTGACCCTGATCGTCACCGCCCAGTTTTGTCACCATCCATAGACCATAACTACCGATCACAAACCAGGCAAAGCTGGCAAACAGCCGCGGCCAGACGACTAACTTTTCGCGTTCCCGGCGCGATCCGGAAATAGCAGGAATCATTGACCAGAACGGAATATCCATCACGGTATAGGTCAACCCCCATAAAATGTAAATCACCGCGGCATAAACATAAGCCGTGGTGCCTTCAAACATGTGTGAACAAAAAAGAGCAACCAGCACAAACGCATTGATGGCAGACCCAATCAGAATCCACGGACGAAATTTGCCGTAACGAGAGCGCGTGTTATCGACCACAATGCCCATCATCGGGTCGGTGATCGCATCAATCACCCGGGCTGCCAGAAATACCATCCCGACATATGCGGCAGAGAGTTCAACAACATCGGTAAAGTAGAACATCAGAAATATATAAATAGGTGCACAGGCAAAATCTTTACCTAATGCGCCAAGACCGTAGGATAATTTGGTTTTCAGCTCAATATGAGTCTCGTTATATGTTTCATTCATAGGGATGTTTTATCGTTATGTTGTTGGAGATGTTGCGTACTATATTGAGTGAATTGTAATAAAACTGTGATCGTCTCACCGTTTAGTGAAAACGTTTCCACAGATATGCAACTATCAGAAAGAGATCACATTATGCCTCTGAAAAGATAGTCCGGGAGCGTGAATAAAACAGCCTCAAGATAGGCAGAGAAATGCGCCTGAAGTCAGGCACATCATAGGATCTCCACAAGAGAGAGGTAGAGATAAAAAGTTATTTCCATTGATCATTGCAACACAGACCAGCACCGAAGTAGACCGTGAACATCCCCGAATGTAAACGATATCATCACCTCCAGAGGTGGTACTTGTTACACACTGGTTGCCGTTCCGACAGGCAGCGATGCAAAGGGTTTAATTTCCTTCAAAACGAACATACTCTGCATCTCTTTAATCCCCGGTAAACGCCGAATCACTGACATTGCAAATTCCGCATAAGAATCGAGATCATGAGAGACGACTTGAATCAAGAAGTCAGCATCGCCCCCGATACTGTAACAGGCAACAACATTCTCAAGCGCAGTCACTTCTTGCTCAAACTTACGTGCTTCGGCTTCACTGTGGCTATCAATCGTCACCCGGACGAAAACCATCACACCCAAGCCTATTTTTTTCCGATCCAAAACCGCACGGTACCCTTGAATAATTTCATCGTCTTCCAACTTACGGACTTTACGCCAGCAGGGTGAAGATGACATGCCGATTTGATCTGCCAGCTCCTGATTGGTCATTCGTGCATCTTGTTGCAATAAGGTCAAAATTTGAGTATCTGTCTTTGTCAGCGCCACTAGGGTTAAATCCTTTCATTTTTTTGCCATTTATCGGGTAATTTTGCCCTACAAGCATTTTTCCTAACGTGATATAGGTAACAAATTTCTATCATTCTGATGCATAATGTTTAACAACAACAACGTCAAAACATGGCTGGTAAAACATAGTTGGTAAAACAATAGTTACAGTTCATCACAATTTATTAGTTCACCAAGGATGGAATTTAATGATTCTACATGTTGTGCTATTTACCTTTAAAAAAAACTGGAGTTGGTCTTCCACAAATGCAATCGAGGCAGAACAAGCAACACGTAATCATCCTCGCCATATTGAGGAAATAAAAGGATGGATATGTGGACGAAATATATCTCGCCGGGAAATTGCTGCCGACTTTATCGTCATTGGAATATTTAACAACACAGATGATTTGGAAAAATATATCGTTCATCCAAATCATAGAGAAGGTGTTGAAAAATGGAAAGCGATTGCTGAATGGAATATTGTCGATATTGACTTGTCCACCGATTTTTCTCTGGCAACCGGATATCTGGATTTGTTATCCACCCTGTAAATACGATTTAAAAAATGAGAGATAAATTCATGGAATTTGATGCAAGCAAACACAAATGCACCATTATTGTTGATCAAGACTTACCCCCCGGCTTAGCCATTAATGCTGCCAGTGTCATTGGTATCAGTTTTGGTAAAACAGTAACAAATCTTGTTGGCCCTGATATGCACAGTATGGATAACGTTAATTACCCCGGCGTCATATATGCACCGCTCCCGGTTCTACTGTCGACCGGAGAACATATCCAAAACCTGCTTGCCATCGCTGAGCAAGATGAACAGATTTATACCATGCCTTTTAGTGCATTGGCGCAATCATGTAAAACGTATGATGAATATGGTGAAAGAATATCTTCGGTGACGAGCCAACATATTGAACTGGTTGCGATTGGTATCATTGGTCCGAAAAAAACCATTAATAAATTAACGGGTAATCTGCCGTTATTTAAATAAACCGCCAGACATTTAATAACCTCCAATTAAACATATAGAGAATTTATTAAGGATGATCTCATGTATGCGATTTTTAAAGATGAATTGGTAAAACAAGCCAAAGATATTTTTCATCAACATGAAAAATTTGAAAATGGCGAATATTCTCAACAGCAACTGATTCATCATCAAGAAAAAAATCTTAAAGAAGTTCTAAAATATGTTATCGATGGTTCTGGTTTTTATAAAAAACATTTATCAGGAATAACAGCGTCAGATATCGATAAATTTTCTCTTTCTGCGTTGAGCACATTACCATTTACTACCAAGAATGATCTCCGTGAAAATAGAAATTGCCTTGCTTCGGCACCACTCGATAAAAGTTGGATATACTACGAAACAACCGGCACGACAGGGGCACCCACACCATGTCCCCGGAGTGAAATAGACTCAATCTATAATAATACGCCCCTGATTCTGCGCTACGGACAAATTTTTCAACAGCATGGCGATAAGCATATTGTTGGCGTCATGGGGCCGACCGAATTGCACTCAACGGGTGATACATTTGAAGATGTATTCCGCAGTTTAGGCCATAGTGTGGTCAAAATGTGGCCTCGCTCTCCGGTTGTCGGTATGAACCGCACGATGGCACTCATCAACGAGTTACAAATTACAGCACTGGTGTGCACACCGGCAGTGGCAATCAACCTCGCCCGATACCTCAAGAAACATCATGTATCTCCGGCAGAAACAAGTGTACGGGTCATTCTGACATTAGGAGAATTAACCACACCGGCTTTGCTGCGGAACATCGGTGAAACATGGGGTGCACAAGTATACAATTGTATGTACGCCTCTCAGGAATCGTCTATTTTAGCAGTTTGTGACCGCGACCAGTCACTCTACACCGTCCCGATGAATAACTACTATGAGTTAGTCGATCCGAACAGTGGTGAAGTGCTCCCGGCTTCAGAAACCGAAACCAGCGGTGAGTTGGTAATCACTCACTTATATCAGGGGCAGAAACCACTCATTCGCTATCGTACCGGAGATATGGTCAGAGCAACACGCATGTCTGACGGTCGGCTGAAGATTGTTCCGATTGGTCGGGTTCGGGATACATTAACGTTAGGTGGTTGCAACTACTGCGCGTGGGATATTGAGGCCGCCCTGCTGGAAAAACTGACCGGCTGCTTAGATTATGCCATTCAGATTGATGAAAAAAATGGTATCGATCACTTAAATATTATCGTTGAGTTAATCGACGATATCCCGCAACAAGCCGTGATGCTCGCGCAGACCAAGGCTTATATGGCAGACAAAATCCGCCACGTTGAAATCGATATTCAGGTTGGTGAGACCACCAATATTACCAGTACATCTGCAATGGTCAGCTGGAAAGCCGCCAGACTGCATGATTTAAGAGCACAAGGCGATAACGCTGATCGCGACGCAGCCATTGCACTATTAGGTCGGGGGTTTCAATAATGACCGACACCGTCACTCAAACAAAACCACAGCAAGCGCATCCAGATATCCACCACCCTTTTATCTATCTGGACGATGAATACCAACCAGCGATGGAAGCTTCGATTCCGATTACAACACAAGCATTTAATTATGGGACAGGGGTTTTTGAAGGGATCCGGGCTTATCTTGCAGAAGACCAGCGCACTTTGAACATTTTTCAGTTAGATGCGCATATTGAACGGTTCATCAATTCTTCGAAACTTCTCCTGATTGATCACTTACCATCTCATCAAGAGATGAAAGCAATTATTCTTGAGCTGCTGAGAAAAAATCAGGCCGGCACAGATTGTTATATCCGCCCGATTGCCTTTAAAAAGAGCCTGCTTCCCGGGCAAGGATTTGGGGTCAAACTCTCTGGTGTCAGTTCAGGGCTGGCGATTAATAGTTTAAACATGCCTTCGGTATCAGCACAGAAGAGCCTGCGCTGTACCATTTCAAACTGGAGAAGGGTATCCGATAATTCGATTCCGGCACGGGCAAAAATTACCGGCAGCTATATCAACTCGGCACTCGCAATGGAGTCAGCGTACCGCGCCGGATACGATGATGCCATCATGCTCAATGTTCACGGCAACATTGCCGAGGCGACGACATCGAATGTCTTCTTAGTCAAAAAAAATAAACTCATTACACCGGCGATTAACTCTCACATTCTCGAGGGTATTACCAGAAGCACGGTGATTACTCTGGCAACAGAAGAGTTAGGTCTTGAAGTTGAGGAGCGAGATATTTCCCCCTCCGAACTCTTTGCTGCAAATGAATGTTTTCTGACCGGGACGGGGATAGAAGTCACCCCTGTAGAGCAGATTGATCACTGTTATTTCAATAGTGCTGAACCACACAGTCTCACCTCAGAAATTCAACGTTTGTATCTCAAATCGGTTCGGGGACAACTGAGCCATTTTAAACACTGGTTAACGAGTGTGAATTGATGATTATCATGGAGAGATAGACCAATGAACACGCATTTTATGGACATGGGGCTTGTTCACGCAACATGTCACCCTGTTTATACATTAGGTCCGCCGGGGACCAGTAGTGAATTCGCTTCAAAGTATTTTTGTAAACGGATGAAAGAATTCTATTCTGACAGTTTGAATCCCATCAATCTGAACGAAACTTATGAGCTGGCGCGCGATCATACCAAACAAGACAACGGATTACTGATTGTCGCCAATGCCTATCAAAAAATTAATGATTTCTATATGGACTCTCATTTGAATCTGTTAGCAACATTTGTTTTTGATACCCCTTTATACGGGATTGCGACTAATCGTACATTACCGCGCCGACCACTGAGAATTGCGTCTCATCCGGCACCGATCCCATTAATTCATGAGTTGCTACCGCAAGGTTTGCAGATCGAAACCATTATTGAAAAGAATTCCACCAGTGAAGCTGCCAATGCCGTGACTCAACATGAGGCCGATATTGCTTTAACGACAGAAATTGCAGCAGATCTGCACAATTTATCGTTTATATCCAATGTCCGTCCCATCCATATGTTGTGGTCTGTATTCGGATGTAAATCTTCGCAATAAAGTGCTGTTTATTCACCTGCTGATTGATCGAGAAGAACCAAAAAAGGAAGAGAAAAATGATAGAGATGAAATTACACACAATTGACAGCGCACCGGATGACAGTCGTCCACTACTGCAAAGTTCGATTGATAATTTCGGGTGGATCCCCAACCAAAGTGCATACATGGCTGAATCCCCTGACTTGCTGGCTTCTTATCAGTTTGCACATGACCGATTTTCACAATGTTCACTCGATGAAGCAGAAAAAGCGGTTGTCTGGCTCACAACCGGTGTGATTAACCAATGTCCTTATACGATTAAAGCCCATCGCTGGATTGCGATTCACCAAGGTGTCGCCAGTGACATTGTCGATAAAATGATCCACCGCCCGGAGCAACTTCCCCCCCGGTTAGCAGCACTTCACCAATTTACACAAGCGGTCATTCTTGCTCAGGGATCCATTCCTAAAGATAAGGCGCGCCATTTTTTAGATGCAGGCTTCACACAACAAAATATGCTTGACGTGATTTTAGGTATCTCCCAGAAGACCATGTCAACCTTACTCAACAGTTTGGCAGACACCGCTGTTGAGGCACAATTTCTGGATATGGTCGAAGCATAAGGTGGATAGTATGCGCTACTACAACCGGGAACATGTTGAACAAGCCCTTTCCATCCAGCTTGCGATTGAGTTAAGTCAGGTTGCTTTTGCTTTACAGAGTCAGGGAAAAGTGATGCAGTCAGTCCGTAGTATTATCCCGGCACCTGACGGACGACTGATGGGAACAATGCCCGCTTATATCTCTGAGGGCAAATATTCAGGCTTCGGCCTGAAATCTGTCTTGGTCGATTTTAATCCGCACCAAGGCGCGGCTTCTCATGAAGGATGTATCCTGTTATTCGATGAACAGGCAAACGGAGAAATGGTAACGGTTGACGCGGGTTCAATCACCGAACTCAGAACTGCGGCAGCCTCTGCCTGGGCAACACATTTACTTGCTCCACCACAAGCAACCAGACTGGCGATACTGGGTACAGGCCTGCAAGCACGTAAACACTTACTCACCATGCTTGCCGTACGCCCGATTGAGCAGGTGACAATCTGGGGCAGAAATCCGACCAACGTTGATCAATTTGCAACATGGTGTGCTGAACATCCCGTACTCAACAACATCACGATAACGATTGCAGAGACACCAGCCGAGGCAGTCTCCGACGCCGATATTATCTGCACCGTCACCGCAGCCCGGGCACCACTGCTGCACCTCGGTGACTTGCCACAAAGCTGCCATATCAATGCGGTCGGTGCATCAGCGATTGGATTTCAAGAATTGGATCCAGCAATCTATGGTGCGGTTGAACACTATGTTGATTCGCAAGAGTCATGCTGGAATGCCTCTCAGTGTCTTCAGCAAGCCAAAGAGAAAGGCTATCTGCCGAGTGAACATCTCAGCCGGGAAATTGGTGAATTAGGTACACATATTCCGGAAAATCGCCCTAAACGTACATTATTTAAATCTGTCGGTCTTGCCGTTCAGGATCTGGTTTTTGCCAGAGAAGTGCTCCACCAGAATCAATCAAACCCAACCTGAAGGAGCCTGTTGCACAGGTCATGTTCAGCACGGCTCAGATAGAATCAGTTCAATATAAGTAGGATACATAACCATGCTAGAATCAACACAGATATTTGCCTATATTGCAGCCCTCGGCATCGCAGCTGCAATTCCGGGCCCCGGAATGACCGCATTGGTGGCCAGAAGCGTGAGTGGCGGTGCAATCACCGGGTTTACGATGCTGGCCGGGTTGATTCTGGGTGATTTAGTCTACCTCTCATTTGCGGTATTTGGCCTCGCAGTGATCGCGCACAACTTCAGTACTTTATTCACACTGATCAGTTGGGCCTCTTCTCTCTATCTGGCTTGGCTGGCATGGCAATTCATTACTTGCAAGCCGGAAAGTATCCAGATCGATCAAAAAGCTTCCAGACGAGAGCTGACCTCAGCATGGTTTTCCGGTTTCACCATTACTTTAGGCAACCCCAAAACGATCGCATTCTATCTGGCAATCTTACCTCTGGTTATCACCTTGGATACCGTCTCGATAGAAACCTGGGGACTGTTGCTGGTACCACTCACCATTGCGGTATTAATTGCAGTTGGTTCGATTTTTATTCTGGGAGCACTGAAGGTCAGACGATTTCTTGCCAGCCAAAATGCTCAGATGCTGCTCTTTCGCAGCGCAGGGCTCATGATGCTCGCAGCCGCAGGCAGTATGATTGCCAAGACATTATAATTAGGAAGAGGTCGTTATTCGAAAAACAAAGTTATTCGCAAAACAAAGTTATTTGATTATCAGCGCCGGCGGAGACATCTTACGGTAAACGCCAGCCGTGCTTAAAAGAGCAGTTTACTGGCTATTTCGCCTGTAACATCTTCGAGCGCTCTTCACGGGGCGTGATTTGATAGTAAGCTTTATACGCGCTGGAAAAATGCGGCCCGCTGGAAAACCCGCACAATAATCCAATCTGTACAATTGAGGTATGCGTCGTCAGCAGCAGCTGGCGCGCCCTTTTCAAACGGAGCTGAAGATAATAACGGGCAGGCATCGTATCAAGATAACGCTTGAACAGGCGTTCGAGCTGACGACGCGAGATATGCACTAATTCGGCAATTTCATCCGTTGACAACGGTTCTTCCAGATTGTTTTCCATCAGTTCAACAGCCATTGTTAAACGCGGTTGGATATCCCCGCCAAACTGCTTAAATGGTAATCGCTGGCGCTCTTCTGCCGGCCGAATACGATCCATACACAGCTGATCAGACACAGCATAGGCCAGCTCTTTACCTTCGGTATTTTCCAGAAAATCCACCAGGCAGTCGAGCGTTGCCGACAGCCCGGCTGTGGTGATAAGCCGCTCACATCGCTCATAGAGATGATCGGACAGTTCAATCGATTCATAACGTTCGCTAAAACTATCCATCAAAGACCAATGAACTGCGGCACGCCGATGATCCAGCAACCCACTGTCAGCAAGCCAAAATACCCCGGCATTGCTGGCAAGAATGGTTTTTCCCTGTTGATAGAAATATTGCAGTTTTTTCTTTTCCAGCGGTGATGCAGCCTTGTCCGGCAGCGACTCACAAACAATTGCCAGTAAATCACACGTAAAGGCATCAGATAACGTGACAGGATTGGTTAAACAAGATAGTTCGGAAGACTCGTGCTCTGGTCTCACATAAATACACCGAAACCGCTCTTCACCGAGAATCTCGTTGGCAACGCGAAAAGGGGCTTCCAACGAGCCAATAGCATACCAAGAGTAATGACCGGGCAGATAGATCGCAACTTGGTAAATCGATGAGGCTGCATTTATCATTCAGAGCACTTATGGTGTCAATACGGATATGAAAAAGCAGCCTTGTCATGCTGCTTTTTCTCGTTATTTTAAGGCACCGGAAAGAAACTGCTGCAAACGTTCACTTTTCGGCTGACCGAATACATCTTCCGGGTGCCCTTCTTCTTCAATTTTTCCCTGATGAAGAAAAATGACATGGTTTGAAACATGCCGGGCAAATCCCATCTCATGAGTGACCACGATCATGGTTTTCCCTTCTTCAGCGAGTTGCTGCATGATCTTCAGCACCTCACCGACCAGCTCAGGATCGAGCGCAGAAGTCGGCTCATCAAACAGCAGCACTTCCGGTTCCATCGCCAAGGCTCGGGCTATCGATACGCGTTGTTGCTGTCCACCGGATAAATGGGTCGGATAACTTTGCTGCGCCCGTTCATCGATACCGACTTTATTGAGATAAGCAATCGCTCTTTCTCGTGCTTCTTGCTTACTGATACCCAACACCTGAACCGGAGCGATCATCACATTCTCCAGCACCGTCATATGACTCCACAGGTTAAAGTGCTGGAACACCATCGTCAACTTAGTACGCAGGAGCTGCAACTGTTTATGGTCACTGACTTTAAGTTGTCCGTCTGAATCGCGTTTCATCTGGATTTCTTGACCATTGATATAGATTGCGCCTGCCGATGGTTTCTCAAGAAAATTCAAACAGCGTAACAGCGTACTCTTCCCCGAGCCGGATGAGCCGATAATACTAATCACGTCACCGGCATTTGCCTGTAGAGAAACGCCTTTAATGACTTCATGCTGGCCGTACTTTTTATGGAGATCACTAACGGCCAGTTTTGTGTTTTGCATAATGCTTGTTCCTTAACAATCGGTTTCCTGAAAAAATCAGTTTCCTGAATTCTCAAGCCCGTCAAATGTGAGCCGCCACCGGAAACCTAAAAATCGATGTTCTAATGTTTGACTGGTATCGGATGCAGATGACGCAACCATTTCTTTTCTGCCCGCCGGAACAGGGCTACCAGCAAAAATGAAATCACTAAATAAAGTATGGCTGCAATCCCAAAGGCATGAAATGATTTATATGTTGCTGCATTGACATCCCGGGCGATTTTCAGAATATCGGGCACCGTGGCCGTAAATGCTAAGGATGTCGAATGAAGCATGATAATCACTTCATTACTATACGCGGGAATGGCACGTCGCAATGCTGAAGGAATCACAATACACCGATAGCGTTTCCAGCGGGAGAAGCCATATGCTTTTGCCGCTTCAATCTCTCCCTGACTGGTTTCCCGGATTGCACCGGCAAAAATCTCAAGGGTATAAGCGCAAGTATTGAGAAACAGCGCAAAAATCGTGCAGTTATATCCGCTGCGGAAAAACCAGTTGAGAAACTCCGTTGAACGGACGAACCCTAATGTATAGACCCCTGTATAAAAAATCAGCAATTGAACATACAGCGGTGTGCCCCGGAAAAGATATGAAAATAGCCAGACGGGTAACGACAACCAACGATTCTCAGACACCCGGGCCAGCGCCAGTGGGATAGAGACAATAAATCCCAGCGACACCGAAATAACCAGTAACCATAGCGTCACAGCGACACCGGTAAAGTGGTAACCATCTGTCCACAAAAATGCTTTGCCGTAGCGTTCAAGTATTTCAATCATGACAAACGACCTCTATGGCTGTATGCATAGCGACGTTCCAACCAATAAAATGCCAGATTTGATAAGGTGGTAAAAATCAGATAGACCACAGCCGCAACAATCGTAAAGTAGAAAAACTGATAGGTTCCTTTGCCGGCCATCTGCGTTGCCTTGACGACATCGGCAAGGCCGATAATGGAAACCAGCGCGGTTGACTTGAGGATCACCAGCCAGTTATTGGACAACCCCGGTAAGGCATGACGCATCATTTGTGGGAACAAAATCACCCGAAAGACTTGCCACGGTGTAAAACCATAGGACGTTCCGGCTTCAATCTGCCCTTTGGGAACGGCTAGAAAAGCCCCGCGAAACGTTTCTGTCAGATAGGCACCATAGATGAAGCCAATGGTCAAAACGCCAGCGGTGAATGGGTCAATATTAATTTGTTGCCATCCCAGAGCTTCAGTGATCTGATTGAGTCCCAGCTGCAAACCATAAAAAATCAGCATCATCAGCACTAAGTCGGGAATCCCGCGAATCAGCGTGGTATAAACATGAGCCAGTACGATCATCGGGCGATTGCCAAAAAGTTTGGCGCAAGCCCCGAACAACCCCAGAATAATCGAGAAAATTACCGAAAGAACTGCCAGTTCAATCGTCATGATTGCACCATCAAAGATAATGCCACCATATCCATAAAGCATAATGCCTTCCTAAATAATGCCTTCCTAAATAAATAACGCTCCCTCGAACGAAGGAGCGGAAAGGAGTGACGGCTTATTTACCGTAAATATCAAAATCAAAGTATTGCTTAGCAATCTCATCATAAGTGCCGTCTTTCAGCATGTCGCGTAAAGCAGCATTGATTTTATTTTTGAGTGCCTCATCGGTTTTACGTACCCCGATCCCAGCACCGACACCAAAGTATTTTTCATCATTGACTTCAGGGCCGCTGAACGCGAAATCTTTACCGACAGGACGGTTCAAAAAGCCATCGCTCGCGGCAACAGCATCCTGAAATGCAGCATCAAGACGACCATTGACTAAATCGGCATAAACCAGATCCTGATTCTGATAAGTCACGACATCCACCCCTTTGGATGCCCATTGCTCTTTTGCATAAGTTTCAGCCGTGGTGCCCTGAAAAACACCAACACGTTTACCACCTAAGGATGCAGCCGTCGGTTGCAGAGAGACACCTTTAGGCGTAATCAAACGGGCAGGCGTGCCATACAGTTTGTCTGTAAAATCAATTTCCTGCTGACGCTGGGGTGTAATCGACATAGAAGAGAGAATCGCATCGATTTTTTTCGCTTTCAGAGAAGGGATCAGGCCATCAAAATCACTTTCAACCCAGACACAATGCGCATCAATTCGCTTACATATTTCCTTCCCTAAATCGATATCAAATCCGGTCAGGGTGCCGTCTGGCTTTTTCATCTCAAAAGGTGCGTACCCAGGTTCAACACCCAACCGAACCAGCGGCTGATCCGCAGCCTGAACAAAAGGAGCAGCGAGAGTCAGCAGAAGCAGACTCAAATTCGTTATTCTTTTCATAGTGATATCTCATATATGATAAACATTGAAAACAGCACAATTCATGCCATCGGCGGCTATTCTTTCCAACCTCAGAGGAAGGAATATATTTAAACACCTAAAATGCATGAATACTTAAATAAATGCCTCAAAACGGGGATTCTACTGCATATAAATATAAAGTGCTTCTGATATTTTCAATTTTATCGATATTTTATATATGCACAATTAAGACACGTTCATGCACTATATTAATGCAGAATAACAATTTTTTCACTATTAATGCACAATTAAACAACAAAAATAAGCTAAAAATAAAAAATACCGCACCAGTTTGTATTCATTCGTTCTGGAATGAATACAAACAGATATACGGCATATTGACTTGATTGATAGTGGAATCTGTTGCGAGCTTTCAATGGGTATTCAGCCCGCGAAAAGATATGTCGATTTAGCATCGCTGCTGGCTCAAAATCGACGTTTGTGAAACAGAAGCATCAAGATCTCAAATCGTTCAGTCATGATGCCCCGGTATGACTCACTGACTGACAGGCTCTCCGGCTTCATCAGCCTCAACAATTTCAGTTTCTTCAAGCGCAGCATCAATCCATTGCTGCAACACCGGGCACGACAATACATGATTCACATATTGCTGAGCTGTTTCTCCGAAGCTCAACTGATACGTTTTTAAGCGCATCACTATCGGCGCAAACATCGCATCAGCAATAGAGTACTGACCGAAAAGCCATCCCCCCTGATCCGCGAAACGTGTCATCTGCCCGGCAAAAATGGCTTCAATCCGCTTGAGATCCTGCTGCGCAGCTTCAGACAACTTCAATGAGCGAGTCGCACGAATATTCATCGGCGCTTCACGACGCAGTGCCGAAAAACCTGAATGCATTTCTGCCGCCAGTGAACGCGCGGTGGCTTTATCCTTCGGATCGGCAGGCCATGCCTTTCCTGAAAGATAGGTATCATTGATATATTCACAGATTGCGAGCGAATCCCATACCGTAATGTCACCATCGATCAGACAAGGAACTTTCAGTGTCGGAGTCACGGATGCCAAAGCTGTGTAAAACTGTGGCGTATCAAGCGATAGCTGCACTTCATCGAACGAAATGTCTGATTTTGCCAATAAAATCCATGGTCTGAGTGACCACGTTGAATAATTTTTATTACCAATATATAGCTTCATTGATGCCCTCCAAGACTGGCAAAATGAAATAAGGAATGGAATGCGGGTGAGAAAATCACCAGCCTGAGCTGACGCTCAGGCCGGATAGTCATCATGACACAAATTATTCAATTTTAAACTTATTAACAATCGCTAATAATTGCTGATTGATGGTAATCAGACGACGGGTTGTCTCTGCGGTGTTGTCACCATTCTCGTTAATGGTATGCATCACTTCACGAATAGCGACCATACTGCGGTTAATATCTTCGGTCACACTGCTTTGTTCTTCAGCTGATGTTGCAATCTGAATCGACAGGTCATTAATTTCATTAACTGACGATGTCACTTTATCCAATGAAGACACCACGACAGTGGTTGACTCTTCTGTTGTCCGACAGCTGTTGCGGGTTGATTCCATACTGGAAACCACGGTTGCTGTTCCGGCTTTCAGGCGTTCCAACATCTGGACAATATCTTCGGTACTCCGGTGAGTCCGCGAAGCTAACGCCCGCACCTCATCCGCAACTACCGCGAAACCACGCCCTTGTTCTCCGGCTCTCGCCGCTTCAATCGCAGCATTCAAAGCCAGTAGGTTAGTCTGCTCAGCAATCCCGCCGATTTCACCCAGCAATTTACCGATTTCTTCTGTATGGGTGTTCATATCAGCAATGAATCGCGCCGTCTCTTCCACTTCTTCTGCCAATGCACCGACTTGTGCAACAGCCCGTTGGACAACCTCTTTAGAATGCTCAGCTTCACTATTGGTTGCTTCGGTCTGGCTTGCGGTGTTGGCCGCATTTTCTGCCACGACAGATGCCGTCGAACTCATTTCGTTCACGGCGGTCACCGTCAGTTCAATCTCCTGACTGTGTGACTGAAGCAGCTTACTATTCGAATCGGTTTGCTCTTCAAGTTGGGCGATTTCCCGGCTAATCGTATCTGTCGATTCCCTCACCTGTCGCATCATATTCTGCAGATTTTCGATAAACTGATTGATACCATCCGCAATCATGCCCAGCTCATCTTTTGAATCCACCGTCAAACGATGGGTCAGGTCACCATTTCCATTCGCCAGATCAGCAATCAAATTCTTCAACAAAAGGATTGGCTTGAACACCCAGTTAATCAGGAAAATCGCAATCGGGATCAAAATAATCGCGGCAATGATCAACGCAATTGTAATGTTACCGTTCAATTCATCTGTGTCATTTTGAATATAGTCGTTATCGATGTATCCGGTGAGTATCCACTCTTTTCCGGCGACATTAATCTTCGCATTCAGTGGGGTCAGATCATGCCCCTCAATCTTATTGGAAAAAATCTGCGTTTGTTTGTCATCCACCAACTCCAGATAACTGCCGTCAGTAGACATTGAGCTGAGCAGATTACCGAGATAAGAGAGATCAATGTAGAAAATGTTACCGGAGTCTTTGTTCTCAGGCACGGTGATGGTAATGGTTGGTTTACCATCATCCATAAAAACATCGCTGACGGTCAGTTCACCATTCGCCTGTTTAAAGATATCCATATATGGTTGCGCTGCCTGAGGATCTTTAATGGCACCATCCCGGTTGATGGTCATACCGAAGGCAACTTTAATCGCATCTTTGAAGCCGGTTTTTTCTATTGCCTGTTTGACCTCGTAAAAACTGAACTTCGTTGACTGAGCCAGCACGATATTGTCTTTCAGCTTTCCTTCCACCACAGAACGGATCGTGTCAATCTGTGTCCGGATCACTTGACTATCACTTTGATGTATATAGCGACTGATATAAAAATTAGCACTCACGTAGGCGGTGAATATCGTCACACAGATAATCGCAACAACGATGGCAAGCAATTTAGCTTTAAATGATACCTTTTTCATACTATATCCATGACCCTTTCTCAAATTTGTAGCCAACAACAGTCGCTACATTCCATAATGTGGTATATCAACAAAAAGTATTCCATTTAAATTATAACAATTAGATATATCAAAAAAATGTCATATCCGACATTTTTAAACATCATACGACGTATATCGACAGCCGGAACAGATTCTGTAATTCGTGGCACCTATTCGCAAAAACTAAAAAATCGTACTGTCCAATAAACTGACAATTATTTGTCAAATTTTAGCTCAAAACACTATTTTAAAAATTTTGATCACATTTTTGGCAATTTGCAGCCAAAAGTGAATATAAATCAATTTAAAGTCCCTGTATTTGGGATCTCCCTCATTCTTTTCAGTTCGCTGTTACTGTAGAAAAATTGTCAATATGCAATCAAACACAATAAGTTAGGGGAGAGAGTCCATGACTCTCTCCCCTATACAAAATGCTTCATCCCCGATGTACCGTGTTACGGCTCATCTTTTCGCTGATAACTACACTTTAAACTGACTCACAAGGTTAGAAAGGCGCAACGAAATATCGGCCACCACATTACCGGTATCGGCCACACGCTGATGGACACTGGTGGCTTTATCCGACAGTTCTTTCAGCTCAAAGATGCCTTGATTCACATCGACAATCACCGAACTCTGCTCTTCTGTCGCTGCCGCTATCTGAATATTCATTTCTTGAACCGTGGAAATCAGTTCACTGATTTCCTGAAATGCATGTCTCATTTCATCAGCCATACCGACTGATTCAGTGACAGCATCTTCCCCGCCTTGAATGGCCGCCTGCGTTTCATTCACGCCGGTGATAAGGCCGGATATCATCTCCTGAATATCTTCTGTCGAAGATTGTGTCCGTTGTGCCAACGTTCTTACTTCATCAGCGACAACCGCAAAACCACGTCCTTGTTCACCGGCTCGTGCCGCTTCAATTGCAGCGTTCAATGCCAGTAGATTCGTTTGATCAGCAATGCCACGAATCACATCCAGCACTGAAGTAATATTGTCAGAATCTGCGGCAAGTGATGACATTTTCTGACTGGCTTCTTGAAAACTCACTGACAGTTTATCGTTCAACGCGACGTTTTTATCCACCAGTGTCATACCACTACTCGCAGCGCGATTGGCCTCCTCACTTTTAGAAGACGTATGCTGTGCATTGGTCGTAATTTCCTGAATTGCCAGATTGATTTGCTCAAACGCTTGAAATAGCAGTTCCAGTCGCTGTTGCTGATTGTGACCAATCGTTTCGGTCTTACTGACAACATCCTGAAGATGACTGGTATCCGCCCCCAGCTTCTCAACCCCGTCAATTACACTTTTCACCAGTTGTTGGAGCTGCTCCAGCAAGTGATTCACACTTGAAGACAAATCTCCCAGTTCGGTTTTTTTCTTCACCGTCAAGCGGCTCACTAAGTCACCATCCCCTTGAGTTAAGTCATCGATCTTATCTTTCACGGAATAGATCGCAGACGTAATCGCTTTGGGAATGAAAAATACCAATATCAGCCCAATCACCACCGAGATGAGAGAAATCATCATATTCCAGAAAATGCTCTGTCCGACAACATCACTTGAGTGCCCATAGAGTTCATTTCCCAGCTGATCGACCAGCTCTCCGGCTTTATCATACTCGTTACGTAGGAGCTCAAAATATTTTTCAGACTCGATAAATTTTGTGTAAGCCTGCGTCTTATCACCTTTTTCTATCAGTGAAAACACCCGATCGGACTGATCCTTCCAGTCTTTAAAAATACGGTCGAAGTCATTGAATTGCGCAACAATTTGTTGACGCTCATTCATATATTGCAAATAGTTTTGCATACGTTCATAAGCTTGTTGAGCATTTTCCTGATAGTCACCGTGTGCTCCCTTTAATATCTTCTCGTCATTCGTCAGCAGCGCATCTTGCTGCCCCTTCAGCGCCTGATACAAATCGCGGTCAGCATTGAGCACATCCCGTTGAGCTTTTCTCAGAGGTTCAGCAAATAGTTGGATATTACGTTCCAGCAGGTTCAGTGAATTCCGGTTTTGTAACCCGGAAAAAACAATGATCGCAGTTAAAAAGGCCAAAGACAGGCCGAGCTGCATACGGATGGTAAAATTACTAAACATCATGGCATCCTAAAATAATGTGCATCAGCTTCTGTAAAACTTCTTATTATTCGAATACGAAACAGACCCAATGCGATGAAATTTAAATGACCAACATGACGCTCAGTGTTTGATTTGAATAGTGGATGTATGACTAAAGTCTAGTGATAAAAAGCACAATTAGAGAGTGCAGACCTGCAAAAATGGAATTAAAACCAACCCAGTGTAAATAAATTGTTAAGTTAATCGATAAAATTCATGTAATAAAAATATGGGCCAAAGCATAACTTTGACCCATATCACAGTAATCGTCTTTCACGGTTCGGTTAATCCTGCAACCATCGAATCGCTTCATCATGATTGTCAAAATAGCGGATCTCTCCTGAGATGAACCAACTTCCGACCTGCGCTGCCAGAGCTTGCCAGTCCTGATGACCATAAAGTGCGACTTTATTAAAGTCCGCACCATGTTGCAGCCCCAGTTTGAAGTCATCCCATGCGGCCCGAAGCTCCCATCCTTCCAGCTCGGAGGCATCAAACAACACATCGACTTTCGGAGTATTCACTTTGACCAGTGCAGCATCGAGAAGTGGTGTGATCATCTCATAATCATGATGCGTTAATGTCCCGACGGCTTTAATCGATACAAAAAATTCGTGATCGACCCGTTCCAGTCCAATGGTGAGGCCATGCTTTTTATACGCCATCCTAACCTCCATCAAGTATCAGAGACAAAATTACCAAATAACCACCCTAAGATATATTATCCTTTAAGCATATGCTATCCGGTAAAAAAGCGCATGGATCCATCCCACAAATTCAGCATAAACGAACCATTCAATCAAAGCAGACAATCGGCAACCACACGCCAGAGGTATACGCTTTTCCATGCTTAATTCATGGTTGTTATCGACTTTTATTTGGTGCTAATTTATGACTTCCTATTCACCGAGTGATTAAAGTCAGCGTCCTATGACCAGTATAAAAACCCGCTGTCCATCATGCCGGGCGATGAATCGTGTCCCCACCGAGCGTATTTCTGAGCTCCCGGTCTGTGGTAAGTGTAAACAGTTCCTCCTTGACGGCTTACCTGTTGAAGGGACAGTCGATAATTTTCAGGCCATTTTGAATAGTGATACCCCTGTGGTCGTCGACTTTTGGGCCCCCTGGTGTAACCCGTGTGTCGGGTTTGCGCCGATCTTTGAGCAAACGGCACAAGAACGTCTCCGGGCGGTTCGGTTTATCAAGATTGATACTGAGGCGCAACAGACACTGGCAGCGCAATTTCAGATTCGCAGTATTCCAACGGTCATGGTCTTTCACCGCGGGCAACGGCTTAATACGATCAACGGAGCACTACCTTATTCTCAGTTTAATGCGTGGCTGGATGAGTCGCTGAAAAGCCAATAAAAGATTGGGTGATATTTCGACCGAAAGCAGACAGGCACGCTAAGCGTGCCTGTCCTTGCTATATCTTCACTATAGACATAGATGTCACATTCAAGATGTTATACAAGCACCAATTCAACCCGAATATTACCGCGAGTGGCATTTGAATATGGGCACACTTGGTGCGCTTTTTCGATCAACGCCTGTGCGACGCTACGCTCAAGATTCGGAAGAGAAATGTGCAACTCGACATCAATCCCGAAACCGGAACCAGCCTCATTTTGACCAATGCCGACTTTTGCCGTCACACTCAGATCCTGAGATAATTTGATCTTTTCCTGCATCGCGACAAACTTCATCGCACCGATAAAACAGGCAGAATAGCCCGCAGCAAAAAGCTGCTCTGGGTTTGTTCCTTCACCATCGGCACCCCCCAATTCTTTCGGGGTGCTAAGATTCACTTGTAATTTGTTATCGTCAGAAACAGATTTTCCGTCACGTCCGCCTGTGGTTGTTACTTGTGCTGTATATAGAATATTCATGACTAACCTCCAGTTAGTTATTGCGATAATTATTCAAATTAAAAAAAGCCCACAGCTTTTCTCTTTCATGAGACAATATTATTGCAATAATAGTTATTGCGCAATATATTTTTTTGACAGATTACCTACTTGGGCTGGTGCTTGAGTAAGTTATTTCTTAATGTCGTAATTTTATCTCTCATATCAATCAGTTCCCGAGTGGGTATACCACAAGCCTCAAGGAGGCACTGATTAATTTTCATTGCTTCGGATTTCAGTTGCCGCCCCTTCGGGGTCAGACGCACATTCAATGAACGCTCATCGTGTAGCTGTCGGGTGCGATCGATCAACCCTTCTTGCTCCATCCGCTTAATCACGGGGGTTAAAGCACCGGATTTCTGTCCTAATCGCTCACCGATATCTTTCAGACCGATACCATCTTGCTCCCAAAGAATCAGCAACACGAGATATTGCGGATACGTTAGCCCCAGCGGTTCCAATAGCGGTTTATACATCTGGGTCATCGCCAAAGAGGTCGAATAAAGGGCAAAACATAGCTGGTTATCCAGCAATAAAGCGTTATTATCAGGCATTCTTTCTACTTCTTTTTTCTCAGGTCTACTTCTATCAGACGTTGACGGCATAACGACCCGTTTAAACGACTGGGATTGTCTGTATTATGTTCAGTGGGCTGCCAATCAGAGATACGCTGCTGTTGAGAACGCTTTATCCATCCATACTCAATGTCGGCAAAATGACATCGATAACAACAGCGTCCAACACATATCGGGTCAGTTAAACCCCAATCAAATCATAGCGAGAACAAGTTATTCTTCAGCGGTGGCCTCATGAATTGCTTCTTTCGTTGAATGATAAACTTCACTCGATTTCTCTTTGGTTGTGTCCCATATTGCAGAAGAGTCTTCTTTCACACCGTTCCAAGTTGAAGAACAAGCACTCAAAAACAACGCGAATATAGCAATCAGTCCATATTTCATTGATACTCTCCTCTCTATTGACTGAACGTCTCAGGCAAAAGCATAGCACGGCTTCGCATCCATCTTCCGCCCATTTTTGTGTCTGCAACGAAAGCACCTTCTGTTAACCAAGGATATCGTGACAGGAAAAAATATAATGTAATAACATAATGTCGTTTGTGTAATGCAAATGTCAAAATCGTCATCAACTGCGGAAGGAATCTCTCATAATCGAGTAGAACAATAACCACACCCGATCATTCAGGGATCTGTCATATTTACAGTAAAGGCCAGAAGAGAACACAGCGGATAACTCGGGCTTCCTAGCAGAAGCCCTTGATAAGATTAGTTTTCAGCCGGATTTTCGATGAGCGGGATATTTTCCAAATCATTCGCTTGATCTTCGAATGCTTTCAGACGTTTATAGATGGACAATAATTCAACAATCGTTGTCCATGAGTTGATCAGATATTGAAAGGAGCTTTCAACCTGCCCGAATGCATTGATAATTCGCTGCATGACCCCCAATGTAAAAGCCCCCGCGACAATCGACGGTGCCAGAGCAATGATCGGAATGAATGAGCCAACCTGTAAGTAACCATAACGGACGATATTAAAGTACACATAATGTTTATAAAGGCGGAAGTAGTTATGCCGGACATCACTGAATAATTGTTTTAAGGTTTGCGGTTCAGCACGATGTTCATGATCCTCACCGTAGACCAATTCTTTCCTGTAGGCGGCCTCAACCCGTTGATTCTTGAATTCTAATCCCGGTAATTTTATCCCGGCAGCCGCTAACAATACCGTACCGATGATTGACCAGATAATGGCAACAAAGACCAACCCCTGAGATACTTCACCAACGAATGGCAAGGTTTTCACATGGCCGGAGAGCCCCCATAAAATGGGCAAAAAAGCAATCAGTGTCATCACCGCATTTAATAGGCTGACCCCTAAACTTTCCATGATCGAAGCAAAGCGCATCGTGTCTTCCTGAATCCGCTGTGATGCCCCCTCAATATGGCGGACTTGTTGCCAACGAGCAGTATAATAATCCGTCATTGCGGTACGCCATCGGAACACATAATGACTGACAAAAAAGTGATTACAAACTGCGACCATAATGGCAATAAGCAAAATCACGGCAACGGTTGTCAGTTCACCATAAAACTCACCGAGAGTAATGCTGTTGGGATTTGTCAGTGCATTCTGGATCAGGTTATAAAAATTACCATACCATTCATTGAGCATCACACTGACTTCGACCTGAAACCAAGTAATAAATACGATCAAACCAGACCCGACAACAGACCAGCGTGCCCATTTTTGCCCACCGGACTTGAACCAGACGCCAATAAACAGGGCATAACAGACAAACATATATTGATACAGCCAGGCATTAGTCGCACTCTCCTGTGCTTGTTGAAAAGCAGCCTGAGCCGCAGGAGCGGCGTCCACAAGAAGCGGCGGTGGAAACCCCATCCCGACCAGATAGCCGAGGCTAAAATCAGCACCTAACTCACGCCCACCGGTGTACCAGCAGATCACACACAGTAATGCCCAAATCACAAAGCTAAGGAAAAATAATTTAGGTTTCGGAAAGAAAGAATCAAACACTATATCAATCTCTTCTTGATTTTATGGATAGTTATCGTGCTGATGGCAACATCGTGAAGCACGGTAAAATAAATCGCAGCATTAATATTCACGATTCCGCGGTGACATGCAATCTTTCTCACTCACAACAGATCCTTGTCAGAGAGTCAGACAGACATCCGATATCAAACAAACCACCGCAGCTTTTCTTCGTGTGGACAATCGGTTATATTCAGCAATCACCATGAAGCCGATTGAGCACGTTCGTTAAGACCAACAGAACGAATGAAAATTCCCTGTATATGACGATTGAGTGGAGAGATTTCCATCTAAAGTGTGTCAACACTGTTTAAACAACACACAAAAAATCAGCATTTATAAATAACGTGCTAACCATACACTCTGAATATTCAAGTCCAACTTTAACTTACTCATGACAAAGTAATAACATGGCATAATTTTTTTCGGTTAAATTAAAAGTATGTTTTAGCAAACGCCAGAAAAAATATAACCATTATGGACATGATATTTTAATTTTAGTGAAAATTATTATGTTGGCATGGTTGCTGTTATTTAAAATATGTAGCTTTCGCTAAACAACAGTCGCGCATCAACGATGATGACTTATTCAAAATCACTAGGAGTAAAAAGATGAAAAAGATCCTTCCAATTCTAGCGAGTACCATGGCTTTAACAACGTTCAGCACCATTTCAAACGCAGCAGTTTTGGACGATGAAAGTGGGATTTATGTTGGCGGTAACTACGGTTACGTCAAGATTGATGGCCAAGACGATTTTGATGATGACAACGATGTGATGCAAGGACTCATTGGTTTCAAATTAAATCGTTACATTGGTATTGAAGGGAGTTATATCGACTTCGGTTCGTATGGTGGTAACGTAGCAAGCGCTGAAACCGACGGTTATACAGCCGCGCTAAAATTAACGGCGCCGATTGGTGATCGCGTAGAACTTTACGCGAAAGGCGGCCAGCTTTGGTACACCACAGATTACGATATCTTAGGTGTCAGTGGTGATGAAGATGACGAGGCTGTATTTGCTGGTGCCGGTGTTGGATTTAAAGTCACAGACAACTTTTTAGTCAATGCAGAATATACTTGGTATGACGTTGACTTAAATGCCAATGATATTAACAATGGCGCAGATACCAACACTGATTTAAAACAAGCAACCATTGGTGCAGAATATCGTTTCTAAATCATATTCAAGAAATAGAAGTTTATCTAAAAAGCACTCTCAGGAGTAATGCCAGTCAGTTAAGCTGACTGGCATTGTTCTTTTTATGTGGATACTTTCTGGGTTTTGGCTTTACCCACCTTGGGTAAGTTCTGTCTTCCCGCCTTGGTGGAAGCTTAAAGTAGCTCATTTGTTCCAATAAGGATTCATAATGTTTTGGGATATTACCTGGACTTGTCAGCGGTAAAGTTGCAAAAAACTGAGTGATTGCCATGGAACAACTGGTAAAACTGAGTT
>NZ_FULE01000031.1 GCF_900163965.1 Vibrio ruber DSM 16370 | reverse complement strand
TCCGCTAGCCAAAAGTAATATGGCATTCAAACGGCGATAATGGTCTTTATCCTTTGTCTTGTGCATTTTTTTGATAATTCGGCGTCGCTCTGCACGGTCAGGTAATGTTAGAATCATGGCTCTCGGTAGTGGTTGTTGATTTGTGGGTTTGGCGACTAATCAGATCGCACAAACGCTACCGAGTTCCTTTCTTTTTTATTCTCCGGTGATCTACATTTAGGAACAGTTATTTAGGGAAGATGATCATGACGAATTCGCTATACAGAAAGCACATCATCTCAATCTCTGAACTCACGCGTAATGAGTTAGAGTTGATTGTCAATACAGCAGGTCAGCTGAAAGCAACACCTCAGCCGGAATTGATCCGCAATAAGGTCATTGCCAGTTGCTTCTTTGAACCCTCAACACGGACGCGACTCTCTTTTGAAACCGCAATTCAACGGATTGGTGGCAACGTGATTGGATTTGATAATGGTGGCAATACATCACTGGCGAAGAAAGGCGAAACACTGGCGGATTCCGTGCAGATCATCTCTTCTTATGTCGATGCCTTTGTCATGCGCCACCCACAAGAAGGTGCCGCGCGTCTGGCTTCGGAATTCTCCAACGGTGTACCCGTCATCAACGCCGGTGACGGTGCCAATCAACATCCGACCCAAACCTTACTCGATCTGTTTACCATCACAGAAACACAAGGACGTCTCGATGGGATCAACATCGCGTTCGTCGGTGATCTGAAATATGGTCGCACTGTCCATTCTCTGACTCAGGCGCTGGCGAAATTTAACAACAATCGCTTTTTCTTTATTGCGCCGGATGCACTGGCAATGCCCGATTACATCTTAGAAGAACTGGAAGAAGCGGGTCATGAGTATAGCCTGCATACTGATATTGAAAGTGTGATTCCTCAAGTGGATATTCTCTATATGACCCGAGTACAGAAGGAGCGCTTTGATGAATCAGAATATGCGCATATTCGCTCGGCTTATATTCTTTCAGCCGCCCAGCTTCAGGACGCTAAAGAGAATATGAAAGTGCTTCACCCTCTGCCGCGCGTCGATGAAATCACCACGGATGTCGATCAAACACCACACGCTTATTTCTTCCAACAGGCAGAAAATGGCGTCTACGCACGCGAAGCACTACTTGCACTTGTGCTGAATGAAACACTGTAAAGGGAGTAAATGATCATGCCAAAAGATTCACAATTACAGGTAGAAGCCATTAAAAACGGTACTGTTATCGACCATATCCCGGCACAAATCGGCATTAAGGTATTAAAACTTTTCGATATGCATCACTCATCGCAGAAAGTAACTATCGGACTGAACCTGCCTTCATCGGCATTGGGGATTAAAGACTTACTGAAGATCGAAAATGTCTTCATCAACGAATCCCAAGCCAACAAACTGGCGTTGTATGCACCACATGCAACAGTCAACCAAATTGAAAACTACAAGGTAGTGAAAAAACTCGCGCTGAAACTGCCACAACGCGTGAATAATGTCTTTGCCTGCCCGAATACCAACTGCATCTCCCATGATGAACCCGTGGAAAGTAGTTTTAGCATTGTAGAAAAGAAACAGGATATTCGGTTGAAATGTAAGTATTGCGAAAAGGTTTTCTCCAGAGATATCGTTACTGAGCGGGCTTAAAATCCCCCCGGTGATTGAGGCTTTACCTCCGCTCTGAATCAAGGCAAACTGGCCTTTCTGAAGCAACATGAAATGGATAGAAAACAATGACAAAGGTAATTCATACAGAATCAGCGCCAGCAGCTATCGGGCCATACGTTCAAGGTGTTGATTTGGGTAATCTCATCATGACATCCGGACAAATTCCGGTTAACCCGGTCACAGGCGAAGTACCGGTTGAGATTGCAGCGCAAGCCCGTCAGTCTCTGGAAAACGTTAAAGCGATCATTGAGTCTGCCGGTTTAACGGTCGCTAATATCGTGAAGATGACAGTTTTTGTCAAAGACTTGGGTGACTTTGCAACCGTCAATGAAGTGTATGGCCAGTTTTTCGATGAACATAACGTCGCAAACTACCCGGCTCGCTCTTGCGTTGAAGTCGCACGATTGCCAAAAGATGTTGGCATTGAAATTGAAGCCATTGCAGTCCGTTAAGCCTGATTTGCAGTGTATTTGGTTTGGCTTACACTGATGACTGATGCGCAGGCTGCTAAAAAGAAAAAAGGTTGATATTGCTATCAACCTTTTTCATAAGCGCGGTAAACCAGCTCGGATCAGTTAATCACGATCCTCGCCCCTGATTTAAAACAGAAACCTCTTGATCCAACGATGCAAGCTTCTCTTTCATCACTTTATGACACTCTTTCGCCAAATGACGAACGTCTTCTTTTTTCAAGCCTTCCGTCGGAATCGGTGCCATCATCTCAACGATGACATGACCATTATTCCAGCGGTTTAATTTCAGATGACTGGTCGAGCTACATACGATCGGCACAACGGGTACACCAGCGGCAATCGCAGCATGAAACGCTCCGACCTTAAAAGGTAATAATCCCCGCCCACGAGAGCGTGTTCCTTCCGGAAACATCCACACCGAGACTTTGCTGTTTTTGACACTATCGACCACTTGATCAATGGTGCCTTTTGCTTTGGCTTTATTGGCGCGATCAATCAGGATATTGCCCGTCAGCCAATAGAGCTGCCCGAACAGAGGCAGCCATACCAGACTTTTCTTACCGACTGTGACCACTCTCGGTGTGACAGCCGCAGAAACGGTAAACATATCCCAGTTACTCTGGTGATTAGCAATATAAATACTTTGTGTCTGCTGAAGTGCATTCTCCGGCAGGCGCAGCTCAAGTTTGATCCCGAACAGGCGGGACATACGAGCAAACAATCGACCAAATGTATAAACATGCTTCGGATTGCGAGGGCTCAATAAACAGTAGCCACACCCGAAGATAAACATGAATAGCGCAAATATCACGACAACAAACACACGTAATAGTGCAATCATTCTGTTCTCCTAAATCAGGGCTGCCATCAACACCAGCCCCACAATAAAAAAGCCGAAACCCTTCTTCAGTTTCGACTCAATTCGACAATCAATTAACCGGCGTCACTGAACCTTTCAATCGTTGCGCCCAGTGCCGACAATTTATCTTCAATCCGTTCATAGCCGCGATCAATGTGATAAATCCGATCAACGATGGTTTCACCTTTGGCAATACATCCGGCAATGACCAGACTGGCCGAAGCACGTAAGTCTGTCGCCATCACCTGAGCACCACTCAATCCGTCAATATCACCACAAATAACGGTATTGCCTTCGATCTCGGCTTTCGCCCCCATCCGCATTAACTCAGGTACATGCATGAAACGATTTTCAAAAATCGTCTCCGTAATCACACCGCTGCCTTTAGCCATGATATTGAGCAGTGTAAACTGAGCTTGCATATCAGTCGGAAAGCCCGGGTGAGGTGCGGTACGGATCGAAACGGCTTTCAGGGTTCTTCCGGTCATATCCAGAGAAATCCAGTCATCACCGATTTCAATCAATGCCCCGGCCTCTTCCAGCTTCGCTAACACGGACTCAAGCAGGTGCGCATGGGTATTGCGGCAAACGACCTTGCCGCCAGAGACAGCCGCCGCGACCAGAAATGTACCGGTTTCAATCCGGTCAGCCACAACAGTATGTTGCCCGCCACCTAACCGTTCAACGCCTTCGATCGTGATCGTATCTGTGCCTGCTCCGGAAATTTTAGCCCCCAGAGTATTCAAAAACATCGCCGTATCAACAATTTCCGGCTCACGTGCGGCATTGTCTAAAACGGTCACCCCTTCGGCCAGCGTTGCTGCGCACATCACGGTGATCGTCGCACCGACACTCACTTTATCCATGACAATATGCGCGCCTTGCAAACGACCATCCACAGTCGCTTTTACATAACCGTCTTCCAGTACGATTTTTGCACCCAGTTGCTCCAGCCCCTGAATATGTAAATCCACAGGACGCGCACCAATCGCACAACCACCCGGCAGTGAGACTTGTCCCTGACCAAAACGGGCAACCAGTGGGCCCAACGCCCAGATGGAGGCACGCATCGTTTTGACCAAGTCATAAGGTGCACAATATTGATTGATACTGCTCGGATCCACGTGAACGGAACCATTTCTTTCCACTTTTGCACCCAATCGCTGCAATAAAGCCATGGTCGTATCAATGTCACGTAGATGGGGAATATTGGCAACTTCAACCGGTTCCTGAGCAAGAATGGATGCAAACAGAATCGGAAGCGCTGCATTTTTAGCCCCGGAAATCACCACTTCTCCCTGTAAAGGTTGATTTGACCCGGTTACTCGAAATTTTTCCATGAATCAACCTTACAAAGACATCAGTTTTTTATCACGTTCCCATTCTGCCGGGGTGTAGGCTTTGATGGAAACGGCATGAATTTCATTACGCTGAATATATGCCATTAAAGGGGCATAGATGAATTGTTGTTTCTTCACTCGGCTCATTCCATCGAAGCACTCATCAACTGCGATCACTTCAAAATGGCTGCCTTCCCCTTTAACATGGATTTCGTGAAGATGAAGTGCCTCATCTAAAATCTCTTGTACTTGTGCACTATCCACTATCTACCCCTAATTACTTATTCTGAAATATGGTTTGTTACGAGCGAATCAACGTTACTTAACTGGAATAACATATGAAGTTGCTCTGGCACGAAACTGAGCATTATATGACAGTTTCGTTTTTTTGCATGTTCTATTAAATGAAGCAGCAATACCATGCCTGCGGAATCGACCCGCGCCACATTTTCAAGTGAAAGCATGATTTGCTCATGAGTCGGCTGCCAGTTTTGTAGAAACTGCCACAGTTTCGGAACAGTTTCTCGATCCAGCGCCCCACTTAACTCAATCGTCCCCTGTTCAAGCGGATGCCACTGAGGATGTGTCATGACTTTTTCTCAATTGTTGTTATCGGTTGCTGAGAGAGCGCTTTCAACTCATTTGCCACGGCTAAGATACCATCACTATTAATTTTACCACTCCATTCAGAGCGTTTACTGGATAGCATACTAATCCCTTCAGCAATCATATCGAAAGCTTGCCATTCACCGGATTTTGACTTTCTTAGTTGAAACTCAAGTTTAATATCAGGGTTCGGTGTATCGATAATATTGACCATTACAGTAGCAATCCGATCGGTTGCATCAATTTTCGGCTCTGGTCCGAATTGAACTTCCTGATCACTGTACTGGGTTAAAACCTGCGCGTAGCTGCTAATCAGATAGCCTTGAAATGCATCGATAAATGCCAGTACATCATCCTTCTTAGCACCTTTCAGATAAGGTCCTAACAGCTTGAGAGCTGCATACTGGTAATTGACATACGGCATCAACTCATCTTTGACGATCTCTTTCAGATAATTCGGATCTTGATGAATTTTATTCTGCTCGGATTTTAAACGTTGAAATGTCTGTTCCGACACCTGCTTCATCATCTGATAAGGATTATGCATATCAACGGTTTTCGCCTGACTGGTCATTGAACAGAGCAAAACCATCACTAACATCATATAACGCATTAACATTCCTTACTCCTTCGCGTCTGCCTGATTTTTCTTATCATCACCGGAATTGCCACTCCGATAGAGGAACTGCCCGATCAAGTTTTCGAGCACGAGTGCAGACTTCGTATCTTCAACCTTGTCGCCATTCCCCAACAACTCGGTTTCATCTCCCCAGACAAATCCGGGCACCAGACTAATATACTGCTCACCAATTAATCCGGATGTCAAAATCTGCAGACTGGACGTCGCGGGGAACTCTTTATATTGGCTGCTGATTGATAATTTCACCATCGGCTTCAATGATTCCGGATCCAGACTGATCTCTGAAACCCGACCGATAACCACACCGCCAACTTTGACGGGAGAGCGGACTTTCAGACTACCAATATTGTCAAACTCCGCGGTCAGTTGATAAGTATCATCCGCTCCCAGACCTTTTACATCAGCAACTTGAAAAATCATCACCAGAATTGCGCAAATTCCGGCAATAACGAAAGTGCCCACCCAAAATTCTATTAATCGTGTTTGTTGCATGTTTAGTTCCCAAACATCAGTGCAGTTAAAACAAAATCAAGACCTAAAACAGCGAGAGACGAATAAACGACAGTTTTCGTTGTCGCTCGACTGATCCCTTCAGAGGTTGGTATTGCATCATAGCCGTTAAACAGCGCAATCCAGACAACGGTAAATGCAAATGCAAAGCACTTCACCATGCTGTTCCCGATATCATGACCTAACTCGACGGTTGCCTGAATGGTTGACCAGAAACTACCATCGTCAATTCCTTTCCAGTCCACGCCAACCAATTGTCCGCCCCATATACCGACAGCCATAAAGATCATTGCCAATACCGGCATCGAAATCACCCCGGCCCAAAACCGGGGCGCGATAACACGCTTCAATGGGTCAATAGCCATCATTTCAAGACTCGACAGCTGCTCGGTGGCTTTCATCAAACCAATTTCAGCCGTTAAGGCTGAGCCCGCCCGGCCAGCAAATAATAATGCGGTCACAACCGGCCCTAATTCGCGCAATAATGACAGCGAAACCAATGTGCCCAAACTGCCTTCTGCACCATAATCAACCAGAATGACATAGCCTTGCAAACTCACAACCATACCGATGAACAAGCCAGACACAATAATAATGGCCATGGATAACACACCGACACTATAGATTTGCTTGACCAACAGCGGAAAATGTTTCACAGGATGGGGCCGGCTCAGTAAAGCACCAAGCAACATAAACGTCGCACGGCCAAACGCTTCACAAATATCAAATGTTCTCCGGCCAGTATGAACGGCAAACTGAATAAAACTAGCCAACATGAAATAGATCCTTCTCAAGAGATGGCGCAGGATAGCGGAAAGGCACCGGCCCGTCAGCTTCACCCTGTAAAAACTGTCTGACTCGCGGATCCTCGTTCTGGAGTAATGACTCTGTCGTGCCTTTCGCAATAACTTTTCCGTCGGCCAGAATATACACCCAATCGGCAATACTCATCACTTCCGGAACATCATGAGAAACAACAATAGACGTGATTCCCAAAGCCTGATTGAGGTGGCGAATCAATTCAACCAAAACGCCCATCGTCATCGGGTCCTGCCCGACAAATGGCTCGTCAAACATAATCAATTCAGGGTCCAGCGCAATTGCCCGGGCAAGTGCCGCACGACGTGCCATCCCACCGGATAACTCACTCGGCATCAGATGAGCAGCTCCCCGCAAACCGACCGCTTCGAGTTTAAGCAATACCAGTGTCCGAATAAATGTTTCACTCAAAGCTGTATGCTCCCGCAGCGGGAATGCCACATTATCGAACACATTCAGATCGGTAAATAACGCCCCGGACTGAAACAACATACTCATTTTCTTACGGGCCTGATAAAGCTTGTTTCGTCCCAAAGTAGGAATATTCACGCCATCAAACCAGATTTCTCCGGATTCTGGCAGCAACTGCCCGCCAATCAAACGGAGCAAAGTCGTTTTCCCGATACCGGAAGGCCCCATAATCGCAGTGACCTTTCCCTTTGGGACATGGAGTGACACATCATCAAAAATCTTTCTGTCGCCACGAGAAAACGTCAGATTGTTAATCGTTACCAGATCAGACTCGGACATACACAGCCTATCGTTCCTTTCTTAGGTTCAATTGTTCATAACGCCATATACATCATGGACAAAAAAACACAATCATAAGTATCATTTCACAAATTAAAAGCACGGTATCGTAATGATGCTAACCTTATCAGGCTTCTAAAACCATCAACACTGAACATCACACCGGACGGGCTCTATCATACCATTACTAATGCAAGAATCATTGACTTACTTTACTTCGTCAAATCCCGACACATTCATTGTGTCGAAAAAATGAACTGTCCGAACCAGTTTAGCATCCCTATTTCTGATTTTGATGGTAAGATGCACCTCCTTTGTCAGCGCCCTTACAGAAACCCGAAAAATATCGATGGATAATGCTATCCGGTCACTGATATGGTTTGCTGAGCAACAGTTTGAATTCACTCAGAAAGAGAAATATATCTAAATCTGCAACCTTTTGATGAATAAATGAAGCGGTTTCACTTTCCTTTTGCAAACCAAAACGTCAAAATCGACGGTTAAATATTTTTATCTTTATCCACTAGGAATACACATGCTTACAGCTGTTGCTTTATTAATTGTCGGACTCATCTTACTGGTATGGAGTGCAGATCGGTTGGTTTTTGGTTCTGCAGCGCTGGCACGCAATGTTGGGATTTCACCGTTGGTGATTGGTATGACTATCATTGCAATGGGCTCATCAGCACCAGAGATGATGGTCTCTGCAACAGCAGCCCTCGCCAATAAAACCGATACCGCCGTCGGTAACATTCTGGGCTCGAATATTGCCAATATCGCATTAATTCTGGGCATTACAGCGCTCATTAAACCACTATCGATTAACTCGGAACTGCTCCGCAGAGAACTTCCGTTCATGATTGGAGTCACATTATTAGCCGGTGTGATTCTTTGGGATGGACACCTTGGCTTCTATGAAGGCGTCTTACTCTTTGTTGTGTTTGCCATATTTATTCTGGCAATGCTTAAAATCAGCCGTGGTGAAAACAATCAAAAGGATCGGCTTCTGGCAGAGCAAGAGTCAGAAGTGCCAGAGGGCGTGAATAGTAAAATAGCGATTTTCTGGGTCATCGTGGGTCTGATTCTGCTGCCACTATCTGCTGACATTCTTGTGAGTAATGCCGTTATCATAGCAAAATACTTTGGCATGAGTGATCTCGTCATCGGTCTGACCATTATTGCAATTGGAACCAGCCTGCCAGAACTTGCGGCCTCGCTCGCAGGAGTACTGAAAGGTGAAGATGATATGGCCGTGGGGAATATTATCGGCTCGAATGTGTTCAACATTTTGGCGGTGATGGGGCTCCCCGGAATTCTGAACCCGTCAGTCATCAGCGAACATGCCATGGGACGAGACTTTTGGGTCATGTTGGGGCTTTCTCTGCTCTTAGTCGTCATGGCGTTAGGAAAATCCCGAAGCATTAACAGAATCGAAGGGTTTATCCTGTTCGTTATATTTATTGTCTATCAGACTTATTTATTCATGAATATGGGCGCTTAGCAAGAGAGAACGGAGTTGAGGATGCCACAACTAAACTACACTCAGTCAGCAAAACAGGTTTTAGATATAGAAATTAAATGCTTGCAACAAATAGAACAATATTTTGATGAGCATTTCTGTCAAGCCTGCGACATGATTCTGAGTAATACGGTGGGTAAAGTTATCGTCATGGGTATGGGTAAGTCTGGTCATATCGGTAAAAAAATGGCGGCAACCTTCGCCAGCACCGGAACACCGTCTTTCTTTGTTCATCCGGGTGAGGCTGCACACGGGGATCTCGGTATGATCTCAGAAGGAGACATCGTGATTGCGATCTCTTATTCAGGTGAATCGTCAGAGATACTCCCGCTTTATCCGGTATTGAAACGTCGCTCGATCCGTATTATCAGCATGACCGGCAATCCACAATCCAATATGGCCAAGCTTGCAGATCTCCATTTACAGGTTTCTGTCCCGGAAGAAGCGTGCCCGTTAGGTCTGGCACCGACATCCAGCGCCACGGCAACACTTGTAATGGGTGATGCTCTTGCAATTACGCTGTTACAGGCTCGCGGATTCACTCAGGAAGATTTTGCGCTCTCTCATCCGGGCGGCGCATTGGGTCGTAAGCTGTTGCTCAAACTGGGTGATATTATGCATTCCGGAGATCAACTTCCCATCGTCAGCCCTGATGCCTTAATCCGCGATGCCTTAATGGAAATCAGTCAAAAAGGGTTAGGTATGACGGCTGTAGTCGATCAACAGCACAAGCTACTCGGTATTTTTACCGATGGTGATCTCAGACGAATTCTGGACAAGCGTGTCGATATTCACAGCGCCAAGATTAGTGATGTGATGACCCAAAACCCAACCATTGCATCACCTCACATTCTTGCAGTGGAAGGGCTCAATTTAATGCAGGAAAAACGAATCAACGGTTTGATGTTGGTTGATAACGGCCTGCTGGTCGGCGCTCTCAATATGCACGACCTTCTGAAAGCAGGAGTGATGTAGTGACAAATATGGTTGAAACACTTTATGGCCCGATAACGTCATCGATTTGGGAAGTCGCCAGTCAGATCAAATTACTCATCTGTGATGTTGATGGCGTGTTCTCCGATGGCCGAATTTACTTAGGTAATCAGGGTGAAGAGTTGAAAACCTTCCATACCCGGGACGGATATGGCATAAAATCGCTGATGAATGCAGGTATTGAGGTTGCGGTCGTCACCGGCAGACACTCAAAGATAGTCGAAAACCGTATGAAAGCGCTGGGGATTTCACTGATTTATCAGGGACAGGATGATAAAGTGAGTGCCTATGCTGATATTTGCCAAAAAACCCAGATCTTACCGGAACATACGGCCTATATCGGTGATGATTTGATTGATTGGCCGGTGATGGCACAAGTTGCGTTAAAAGTTTGTGTCGCCGATGGTCATCCATTACTGCTCAAGAGAGCAAACTACGTCACGACCATAGCGGGCGGACATGGTGCCGTACGGGAGGTCTGTGATTTAATCTTACAGTCTCGGGGTGAGCTGGAAATGCACAAAGGTTTGAGTATATGAGTCTGGCTCGTACAATCTATATACTCTTATTTTTCATTATCTGCTGGTCCATTTATTACCTGCTCGATAATGAAAGAAAAGCGAATGTACAAGTCGCTCCGAACACAGAGCTACCCATGTTTAGCGGTGAGCATCTGTCAAATATTTCGTATGGTGCAGATGGGGTGAGAAGCTATATCATCACATCAACGCATCTTGATTATTATGCTAAAAGTGGCAACACAGTATTTGAACATCCGATTTTACAGGTTTACCGTGATGGGCGAGTCATGGAATGGAAAGTGACGGCTCAACGGGGAATTCTGACCAAGAATAAAATATTAACGCTTTACGACAACGTGATTGGTAAAAACTTACTTGAGGATTCCAGTTTCGAGTCACTCGAAACAGCAAAACTCAGTATGCAATTGGACAACCGTGATTTTTGGACAGACACACCCGTCTTGCTGAAAGGTCCACAATTTGAAACACAAGGTCAGGCGATGAAAGGAAATTTTGCTGATCATAGCGCCTTACTTTATAACCATGTACAGGGTAGATATGAAAATCTCGCACCTTAGTTTGCTCGCTTGCCTGTTTATCTCAAGCGGCGCTTTGGCATTAGCAACAGATACCGAACAACCGGTTTATATCGATTCGGATAGCCAGCAACTTGATTTAAAAAGTAATCAGGTTACTTTTGTGGGCAACGTAACCCTCAAACAAGGCAGTATTAATATCCATGCCGACAAATTAATCGTGACCCGGAATCCTCAAAACGGACAGATCGAGGAAATTCAGGGTTTCGGTGATCTGGCCACGTTTTCTCAGTTAACCGATGAAGGGAAAACCCTCTATGGCGAAGCCAAGAAACTCAACTATCAAATGGCTGCGGATCAATTAACCATGACCGAAAAAGCAATGCTATCGCAAGATGATAGCGTGATCCGTAGTACCAAAATCCGTTACAAAATTTCTGCACAAAAACTCATTGCAGACGGAAATTCAAACGAGCGTGTTTCAACCGTGCTGCAACCACAGGCAACGAATAAAGAATAAACCATGGCCATACTAAAAGCAGAGCATTTAGCCAAAAGCTATAAAAAGAGAAAAGTCGTCTCTGATGTCAGCCTACAGGTAGAGTCCGGACAAATTGTCGGCCTGCTGGGGCCGAATGGTGCGGGCAAGACAACCTCATTTTATATGATTGTCGGTCTGGTCGCCCGGGATGAAGGCTCGATCCAAATTGATGACAAAGACATCAGTGTTCTGCCCATGCACCAGCGCTCTCGGATGGGCATCGGCTATTTACCACAAGAAGCCTCCATTTTCCGTAAACTCTCCGTTGAAGACAACATCATGGCGGTATTACAAACCCGGGAGAATCTTTCGCGGGAAGAACGTCAGGATAAACTTGAAGACTTGCTGGAAGAGTTCCATATCGGGCACATTCGCTACAGCGCCGGGATGGCACTCTCCGGTGGTGAGAGACGCCGCGTAGAAATTGCCCGGGCGTTGGCTGCCAACCCACAGTTCATTTTGTTGGATGAACCGTTTGCCGGGGTTGACCCGATTTCGGTCATTGATATCAAGAAAATAATTGAACACCTCCGGGATCGGGGGCTTGGTGTTTTGATTACTGATCATAATGTCAGGGAAACCTTGGATGTTTGTGAAAAAGCCTATATCGTAAGCCAAGGCAACCTAATCGCAGAAGGGACTCCGCAAGAAGTTCTCGATAACGAGCAGGTCAAACAGGTTTATCTCGGTGAACAATTCCGTCTATGATTAAAGTAAGAACGGGATTTGAGCCAGACATACATCAGAATACGGCAACACAGAATAAGGCAATCGAAACTGAATGAAACCGTCACTACAACTCAAGTTAGGTCAACAGTTAGCCATGACACCTCAGTTGCAGCAAGCGATTCGATTGCTGCAACTTTCGACGTTAGATCTCCAGCAAGAGATTCAGGAAGCACTCGATTCCAACCCACTACTTGATGTTGAAGATGCACATGATGAAGTCAATTCCCAAGAAGAAAAAACAGAAACGTTAAAAGAAGCCACTGCTGATGTCGCTGATAGCGAGCCGGAGCCACAAGATAGCTCAGAAATGATTGAAAAATCAGAAATCAGCAATGAACTTGAAATCGATACGACTTGGGATGATGTCTACAGTGCCAATACAGGTAGTACCGGTATTTCACTCGATGAAGATACACCTGTTTATCAGGGTGAAACCACGCAAACACTACAGGATTACCTGCTGTGGCAATTAGATTTAACCCCTTTCAGTGATACGGATCGAGCCATTGCGCTGGCGATCATTGATGCCATAGACGACTACGGTTATCTGACACTGTCTCTTGAAGACATTCTGGAAAGTGTCAAAAGTGAAGAAGATGACGATATCGAGCTGGATGAAATCGAAGCAGTCAGAAAGCGTATTCAGCAATTTGATCCTTTAGGTGTCGCATCCCTGAATCTGCAGGACTGCCTGTTACTACAACTGGCAACATATCCAAGTGACACTCCGTGGCTCAGTGAAGCCAGACGCCTGTTGACAGATCATATCGATCAGTTAGGAAACCGGGATTACAAACTGATCCAAAAAGAAGCAAAGCTAAAAGAAGACGAATTACGCTCCGCTTTGCAACTCATTCAAGAACTCAACCCCCGCCCCGGGAATGATATTAATGCAGAACATGCTGAATATGTCATTCCGGATGTTTCGGTCTTCAAAGATCGGGGGAAATGGGTCGTCGCCATCAACCCGGACAGTATGCCAAGATTAAAAATCAACCAGCAATACGCAGAACTGGGACGGGGAAATGGCGCAGACAGTAATTATATCCGAACGAATTTACAAGAAGCAAAATGGTTAATTAAAAGTTTAGAAAGTCGAAACGAGACGTTGCTCAAAGTTGCCAAGTGTATAGTTGAACATCAGCACGATTTCTTCGAGTATGGGGAAGAAGCAATGAAACCGATGGTTCTCAATGATGTCGCCCTTGCCGTTGACATGCATGAATCAACCATCTCGCGGGTCACAACCCAAAAGTTTATGCATACCCCTCGGGGGATATTCGAGCTGAAGTACTTTTTCTCTAGCCACGTAAGCACAGACAATGGTGGAGAATGTTCATCAACCGCAATTCGCGCACTGATCAAAAAACTGGTTGCCGCAGAAAACCCGGCAAAACCACTCAGTGACAGTAAAATTGCAACACTACTAGCTGATCAGGGGATTCAGGTCGCTAGACGTACCATTGCAAAGTACCGAGAGTCTTTGGGGATATCCCCATCGAGTCAGCGTAAACGCCTGTTATAAAGGCCCAACAGAGAAGGAAAGTCTATGCAAATCAATATTAATGGCCACCACATTGATCTGACCGATTCAATGCAAGACTATGTTCACTCAAAATTTGATAAACTTGAGCGGTTTTTTGACCATATCAATAGCATACAGGTCATTTTAAGGGTTGAAAAAAAACTCCTACAAGTCGCTGAAGCAACGCTTCATGTCAATCAGGGGGAAATTCATGCAACCGCTGAAGATGAAAACATGTATGCCGCAATCGATAGCCTCGTTGACAAGTTAGTCCGTCAACTGAATAAGCATAAAGAAAAATTAAGTAGTCATTAATCATGCAACTCAATGAAGTTCTGTCTCTGGACTGCACGAAAAGTGCAGTCCAATGTTCGAGCAAAAAACGAGCATTAGAAATCATCAGTGAAATAGCGGCTAATTACACGGGCCAGAATGCGACCGAACTGTTCGAAAATATGCTCTCCCGAGAAAAAGTTGGCAGTACCGGTATCGGTAACGGCATTGCCATTCCACATGCAAGAATGTCGTTCAGTGAAAATGCAGTTGCTGTTCTCATTCAATGTGAGGAGCCAATCGATTTTGATGCGATCGATAATCGTCCTGTCGATATTCTGTTTGCCTTGTTTGTCCCGGAAGAACAATGTCAAATCCATTTGAAAACCCTCGCCCAAATGGCTGAACGACTGAATAACAAACAAGTGTTAAAGCAACTTCGTAAAGCTGAAAACGATCAAGAACTTTATGATATCATGATCGACCAGTCTTGATTTTCTGAGTATGTCACGATGCGATTAATTGTTGTTAGTGGTCAGTCCGGTGCCGGCAAAAGTGTCGCCTTAAGGGTGCTGGAAGATCTGGGATACTATTGTGTTGATAACCTCCCTATCGATTTATTGGATGCTTTTCTTCAATCGGTTCAGGGCAGTAAACAGAATGTCGCGGTCAGCATTGATATCCGCAACTTACCCCATGATCCGTCAATACTCAGCGAAACCTTCCGCTCACTGAAAAGTACCGTCTCGTATGATGTGAATGTGCTTTTCCTTGATGCGACCGAAGACGCGCTGCTCAAACGCTATAGTGAAACCCGCCGGATTCATCCGCTCTCCCTGCACAACAATAATTTAACGCTGGCACAAGCCATTGCTCAAGAAAAGCAGATCCTTGCACCGTTGAAAAAACAAGCAGACATGCTGCTCGACAGTACCAATAAATCGATTCACGAGCTGAGCGAAACGGTTCGTATGCGCGTCGAGGGAAGAGAGCGTAAGCACCTGATCATCGTTTTTGAATCCTTCGGTTTTAAATATGGATTACCCAGCGACGCTGATTTCGTTTTCGACGTTCGTTTTCTTCCCAACCCTCACTGGCAACCTGAATTACGTGCATTCACCGGGCTTGATGCACCGGTAAAATCGTTTCTGGAGCAACACGCCGAGGTGATTGATATGCGCCAGCATATTCAGTCATTCATTGATTATTGGCTCCCTTCTCTGGAGAAAAATAATCGCAGCTATCTGACCATTGCCATTGGCTGTACCGGTGGAAAACATCGGTCTGTTTATCTGACCCAACAAATCGGAGAATACTTCTCCCAACTTGGTCATCAGGTACAAATTCGCCATACTTCACTTGAGAAACATCACACCTGAAACCAACGCTGGAATAAGCCAATAGAGGATCATGCGATGCCACAACTCAGTAAAACGGTTTTAATTGAGAATAAGCTGGGACTTCATGCCAGAGCGGCCGTTAAACTTGTGGAGTTAGCCCAATCATTCGATGCTATCCTGACCATTAGAAGTCAGGAAGGAAAAGAAGCCACAGCCGATGGTGTCATGGGGCTGTTGATGCTTGAATCGGCACAGGGACAATATGTCACTATCTCTGCGGAAGGCAGTGAAGCAGAGCCAGCCTTAGACGCGGTTTGCTGCTTAATTGAAGATAAATTCGAAGAAGAAGACTAACCACTATTTTCACGCAAAAATAAATTTCATCCTGCAATAACTTCTTATTAAATCAGGCATAGAATTAAGTTACTATGTCACTTACATAATAAATACGACACAGGGGGAAGTTATGGCAGAGCATATTGAGTTTGATCAGGCTCACCTTACCCTCCGGGAAGTCACAGAAGCCTTAGAAAATGGTCGTTTTGTCCATGTCCGCCGCCAACTTCAGGACATGGAACCAGAAGATATTGCTCATCTTCTGGAAGCCTCACCGCGTAAAAGTCGTGATGTCCTCTGGCAATTGACCGATCCGGAAGACTACGGCGAAATCCTCGATGAACTCAGTGAAGATGTCAAAGACGCACTGGTGTCCAAAATGGCACCGGAACGGTTGGCAGAAGCGACTGAAGGCATGGACACCGATGACCTTGCTTACGTCTTGCGAAGCCTGCCTGATGGCCTCTCCCGAGAAATTCTATCCCAGATGGATAACGTCGACCGTCTTCGGGTCGAAATGGCACTCTCATATCCGGAGGATACGGCCGGTGGCCTGATGAACACCGACTTTGTCACGATTCGTGGTGATGTGGATGTGGATGTCGTGCTCCGCTATTTACGGATGAGGGGTGAACTACCACAGGCAACCGATGCCTTGTATGTGATTGACGAAGAGAGCCGACTCATCGGCCATCTCTCCCTTGCCAGCTTATTAACCAGCCAACCGGATGTCCGCATCAGCGATATTATGGAAGATGCGGATGAAGCCATTCAGGTCGATGCCAAAGATTCAGACGTTGCCAGTTTGTTTGAACGGCGGAACTGGGTCTCAGCACCGGTTGTCAATGCGGAACAACACCTGTTAGGCCGGATCACCATCGATGACGTTGTCGATGTCATCCGTGAAGATGTTGAGCACTCGATGATGAGTTTAGCGGGGATGGATGATGAAGAAGATACGTTTGCACCGGTGATGAAATCGGCCCGGAAACGGAGTATCTGGCTGGGCGCCAACGTACTTGCTGCACTGGCCGCAGCTTCGGTCTCCAATATGTTTGAGACCACACTGGAACAAATGGCTTCGATCGCAGTACTGATGACTATTGTTCCCTCGATGGGGGGTGTTGCCGGCAACCAAACCATTGCACTGGTGATCCGTGGTCTGGCTTTGGGACACATCGGTGACAGTAACAAACGGGAGCTGCTACTGAAAGAAGCGGCTGTCGGTCTGCTTAACGGCTGTCTGTGGGCCTTGCTGATTGGCGGTATCGTCGTGCTGTGGAAAGGCAACTGGTTACTCGGTGGCATTATTTCAGCAGCAATGCTAACCAATCTTACCGTCGCGGGTATCGCCGGGGTTACTATTCCGATCATACTGAAAAAGATGAAAATTGATCCGGCACTCGCCGGCGGTATGGCGCTCACCACGGTTACCGACGTGATTGGTCTGTTTGTCTTTCTCGGACTGGCGACCATTTTTATCGCCTGAGGTGTTTTGTAACTGGTGATTATCGCATTAAGAAAAAACGGGCTATCAAGCCCGTTTCAATCAATTTAATGGAAGAAAAATAATTATTCCCCGGCGACCTTCATTGACTCTATCAAAATAGAACCGGTCTGAATCTGGGAGCGCACATCAACATCATTACCGACTGCAACAATATTACTAAACATATCTTTCAGACCCGCAGCGATGGTAATTTCGGAGACCGGATACTGAATCTCACCATTTTCAACCCAGAAACCGGCCGCACCGCGTGAGTAATCACCGGTAACAATATTGACGCCCTGCCCCATCACTTCAGTGACCAAAAAGCCCGAGCCCATATCTTTCAGCATTTGCTCAAAGTTCCGCTCACCGGAAGATTTCACAAACCAGTTATGAATTCCACCGGCATGACCGGTCGGTGCCATATTCAGCTTTCTTGCGGCATAGCTGCTCAGCAAATAAGTCTCCAGCACCCCACCGGTAACAATGTCTAAATCACGGGTTGCCAGGCCTTCACTGTCAAACGGGCTGGAAGCTAAACCGCGCAAAATATGCGGTCGCTCAGCAATCGAGAACCAGTCAGGGAAAATTTTCTCGCCCAAATGATCCAACAGAAATGATGATTTACGATATAAATTACCTCCGGAAATCGCCATCACAAAATGACCAATCAGACCGGTGGCAACTTCAGGTGCAAACATCACCGGATAATGACCGGTTTTCAGTTTCTGCGGATCCAACCGGTTCACAGTTCGTTCGGCAGCAAGCTGACCCACCTGCTGTGGTGTCCACAAATCATCTTTATGGCGCGCAATGGTATAGCTGTAATCTCGCTCCATGCGATCCTGTTCGCCCTGCCCGATCACACAGCAACTAATACTATGACGGCTGGATGCATAACTGGCGAGCAAGCCATGACTATTACCGTAAACTTTCACTCCGTAGTGGCTGTCATAACTCGCGCCGTCACTCTGTTTGATCTTGGGGCTATAGTCGAGCGCAGCTCTTTCTGCGGCAATCGCAATGTTGGCAGCCTGATCCGGGTTCGGCTCATCAGGGTGAAACAGATCCAAATCCGGGATATCTTTAACCATCAGTTCTTTGGGTGCCGGGCCGGCAAACGGATCTTCCGAGGTATAGTGAGCAATATCCAATGCAGCCAATACCGTCTGTTGAATCGCTTGTTCACTCAAATCCGATGTTGAAGCACTGCCTTTACGTTGCCCCCGGTAAACCGTAATCCCCAAGGCACCGTCACTATTAAATTCGACATTCTCGACTTCACAAAAACGGGTTGAAACACTGAGCCCCGTACTCTTGGTAATCGCCACTTCTGCGGCGTCTGCTTGTGATGATGCAAGCTCTAAAGCTTTCGCGACCGCAGCTTCAAGCTCACTTCGCTGTTGTGCAACTTGCTGTTTTACATTCATAACCGATGTCTCTTTTTGAAACTATTTCGATAGCATAACAAGAAATTCTCGTTCTCCCCACGATTCTTGCTAAAATAACGGACATTGATAAGCAGATAAGTTAGAGACTATGGCGCGAAAAAATCAAAAGGCTCCCTGGGAAGAGGAAGAAGAGATCATTTGGGTTAGTAAAACCGAAATGAAGAATGACATGATTGAGCTGCAACAACTCGGGGAAGCACTGGTTGAACTCAAGCCGGCCACTTTGGAGAAGTTCCCGTTGCCACCGGAGCTTGCCGAGGCAATCAATGATGCGCAACGCTTTAAGAATGAAGCGAGAAGACGACAACTTCAGTATATTGGCCGTTTGATGCGTCATATCGAAGTGGAACCGATTCAGGCAGCCTTGGATAAATACCGTAACAAACATGCTCAGGCAACCGCTGCATTCCACCGTTTGGAACAACAGCGGGATCAATTGATTGAGGAAGGGGATTCGGCTATCAATGCCGTCATAGAAAAACACCCGGAAGTGGATCGGCAGCAACTCCGTCATCTGGTTCGTAAGGCGAAAAAAGAACAACAGGGCGGGAAATCATCCAAAGCCGCCAGAGAAATTTTTCAACTGCTGAAAACGTTGGAAGAAACCTCAGAGTAATATCCGTGCGATGCAGCCGTCATGTCGTCATGAAGGCATGGCGCTGCTTCGAGCATTAGTTTCCCGCGCGGATAAATGCCGCCAATGACTCGTTCTTGTGTGATTCCCCTAATGTCTCTATTTCCCCTGTGACCTGAACATGATTGTCATCGATATAAGCAAAATGACTGGCCATATTCTTGGCATCATTGACATGATGGGTAACCATTAAGACTGAGATATTGCGCTCATTAGCCAAGCGTCTGACCAAAGTCAGCATGTCTGCCCGTAAAACCGGGTCTAATGCTGAAAAAGGCTCATCCAATAACCAGTGTGAACGTTCCTGTACAAAACAGCGTGCCAAGGCAACCCGCTGCCTTTGTCCGCCGGACAACTGTTCCGGTTGTCGCTCTAACAGTGTCTCAATCCCAACCTGATGCGCAGCATCTGTGACTTTGTCCCAGTCTTTACGCGTCAGCTTTAATCCCGGGTGTAATCCCAAGCCAATGTTGTCACGTACCGATAAATGAGAAAACAGATTATGCTCCTGAAATAACATTGAGAATGGACGCTCATAGGGGGGTAAGGTCAAAATAGATTGCTCATTGACCCGAATATCACCGGCTCTTGGGGTAATAAACCCGGCAACCAGACTTAATAGTGTCGATTTTCCGGCACCACTTGGCCCCATCAAAGCCCAGATACTGCCCTGAGAAACCGAAAGCGAGAAATCAAACCATTCTTGCTGATATTCATAACGTACCTGATCAAGCGTCAGCATTAACATATCCCCCACGCCGAAACAGCCGCTCGGCAATAAAAAAGCATCCGAGACTGATCAGCAATAAACAGCTGGCTACCACCGCTGCCGATTCCATCTGATAGCTTCCCAGTAACTGATAAAGATAAAGTGGCAAGGTTCTGAAATCCTGACTGCCAAATAACGCAATGGCACTTAAATCCCCCATTGCCACCAAAAAGCTGATCACCCAAGCGTGAATAATCGGCTTTCTCACAGCACGCCACTCCACCAGCCAGAGACGACGCCACCCCTGCATTCCCAGGCTGGCACACAGATACTGATACTGCTGCGCCAACATCCATAGCGGTTGCTGTAAGGTTTTAATCACATAAGGTAAAGCCATCATGGCATTGACCGCCACAACGACCCAATAGGCAAAATCAAAGGCATTGGTAAACGTCCGTAACAGGAGAAAGAGTCCGGTACTAATCACCAACCCCGGAGTGACCAAAACCATCATACCAATCGTTTCCAGCCCATCGGCACGCCGCCGTTGATGATTCAGTCGCCAACTCCGGCTCGTCAGCAATACGCCGATCCCGGCAACCAGAGCGAGTGAACCAGCCACAACCGCAACACGTAAAGAGCTCCCGAATGCCTGCCAAAAACCGGCACCACTCAGCACTATCCACAGGTGTGAATTGAGGCCGGAAATAATCACCATGACGAGCGGCGGCAGCACTAACAGTCCACAGCCAATAATCCATCCGCAATCCCAGTAACGTGCCCAACGACTATCACGAAATAACGGTTGGCGAGGAGAATCTCCCTGACTACTCGCGTTGATAGTTTTGGTGATGCTTTGCAGCATAAAAGCCAACGCCCCACACAGTAACATTTGCCACAGAGCCAACATCGCACCGGCGCGCAGATCAAAATCAAACTTAATCGCCTGATAAATTGCCAGTTCGATAGTCGTAGACTGCGGCCCGCCACCCAGAGCCATCACAGTCGCAAAGCTGGTAAAACACAGCATGAAAACCAATCCGGCGACATGGGGAAGCTGTTGGCGAATCCGCGGCCAGTTGACGTAACGAAACACTTGCCACGGCGTCATCCCCAAATGGCAAGCTAATAAACTCTGCTCTCTCGGGATCATATCCAGTGTATGTAAAAACAGCCGACTGGCATAAGGCAGGTTAAAAAACACATGCGCCAGTAAAATGCCGTTCAAGCCATAAACCGAAAAGCTGAAATCCAAATGTAGTGCCTGCAGTACACTGGCTAAAAAACCGCTGCGCCCATAAATCGCGAGCAACCCAAACACACCGACCAACACGGGTATCACCAAGGTGATCGAAAATAGTTTGATCAGCAAATCACGGCCGGGAAAAGAACGGTGGTGTAAAGCCAAAGCCACCGGAATCGCAGGAATCACACTCAGTAACGTGGATAACAGTGCCTGATAAAAACTAAACCGCGTGACATGGAGATAATAAGGTTCATTCAGCACAGTGCTCAGTTCGAGACCGGATGCATGAACCAATAATGCTCCGAAAGCACTCAGAATAAAGGCCACCACGCCCGTGGCGACCCAGAGCCCGATTCGGGGCGTCCGTTGCAGTCTCACCACTGCAACTACCGAGCCTGTGTGAGTGCAGTTTGCCACTCACGAATCCAATGTTTGCGGTTGTGTGCAACCTCTGCTGCGGAAAACATCAATGATTTTTCCGGGATAGCAAGCTGACGGAAAGCATCCGGCAGCGCAACCGAGGTCACCGGATACATCCAGTTCGTTGTCGGAATGACTGACTGAAAATCGTCGCTCAACATAAACTGCATAAATTGATCGGCAAGCGCCTGATGTGGACTCCCCGCCAATTTAGCGGCCACTTCGACCTGCATATAATGCCCTTCCGAAAACTCAGCAGCTGCATAGCGATCATCCTGCTCAGCGACCTGATGATAGGCCGGTGAAGTGGTGTACGACAGAACCATATCCGATTCGCCTTTGAGAAACATCGAATAGGCTTCCGACCAACCTTTGGTAACGGTGACCGTTTTCTTCGCCAATTGTTGCCAGGCTTGAGCTGCCTGATCACCGTAGACGGATTTCATCCATAACAGCAGCCCCTGCCCCGGTGTCGATGTACGCGGATCCTGATAAATGATTCTCAAATCAGGAGATTGCTCAACCAGTGATTTAAGACTGTGTGGTGGATTGGGGAGTAAATCCTTACGGTAAACAAAAGCAAAATAGCCATAATCGTAAGGCACAAATACATCATCATGCCAGCCGTTGGGGAGCGTTAATGCTGTGGTATCGACATGATGTTTGGCTAGCAGTCCTGTCTGTTTGGCTTCTGCCATCAGGCTGTCATCCAGCCCCAGAACAATATCCGCCTGACTATGATTCCCTTCAAGGCGCAGTCGGTTGAGAATTGAGACCCCGTCATCGAGTGCCACATAATTCAGCTCGCAATGACAGCGCGCCTCGAATGCTTGCTTAATTGCAGGTCCGGGGCCCCATTCTGAGGTAAAAGAGTCATAAGTATACACGGTCAGTTCAGGGGACTTCGCCTGCACCAATCCGGCGGTCAAACTTGAGATGAAGATGCCTGCATAAATTGAGGCTTTAGAATAGTTCGATGTCACAGCTCGCTCTCCTTGATACGAGCGGCACAGGGTTGAGGCAGGCCTCAAAAAGGCAGACCAAACTCAATTCCTACGCCAGCATTATCTGGTTCAGGTCGTTGCGGGTTCCGGGCTGTTGCCCAATCTCAGCACCATGACAACATACCGAATCGGTTGTTTGTCATCGAAGCTCCCCGATGAGTGCGGACAATTTTACTGTGGATTGACTCAATGTGCTACCGATGATTCAGTGCTGATATCCCCAACGCGGCACCACCGTCTGCTCGATTCCCAGATGATCAAGAATCCGCGCCACCATAAAATCGACTAAATCATCAATTGACTCAGGCTGATGATAAAATCCGGGCGCAGCCGGCATAATCGTCACGCCAGCCTGAGACAGCTTGAGCATATTTTCTAAATGAATGGTTGAAAGAGGAGTTTCCCGTACCACCAGCAGCAGTTGTCCTTTTTCTTTGATCACCACATCAGCCGCCCGTTCAATCAAATTGTCTGACATGCCGTAAGCAATCGACGCGACACTCCCGGCAGAGCATGGGCAAACGATCATTTGCTTCGGTGCAGATGAACCCGAAGCGACCGGAGAAAACCAATCTTCTTTGCCACAGACAACCAACTGTTCACTCCGGCATTGCAGATGCTCCACCAGCGTCTGATGGGCTTTGTCCGGAGCTGCGGAAAGCTTCAAACCGTGCTCGGTCGCCAGCACCACTCTCGCCGCTGACGAAATCAACAGATACACCTGATAATCCGCGGCCAGCAAATGCTGAAGTAAACGTAATCCGTAAGGCGCACCGGAGGCTCCGGTCCAAGCTAATGTGATGGCTTTTTCCCGCTGAATATCACTCATTATAGCCCTTCTCTAACTGTTGCAGTAGTTTGTCATGAATCCCGCCGAAACCACCGTTGCTCATCACCAGAATCGAATCCCCGGGGCTCGCAACCTGAATCACTTGTTGCACCAAAGCATCAATATCATCGGCCACATATCCCGGCTGGTGACACTGTGCAATCACATCAGCAACAGGCCATTCCAGTTCCTGCGGCTGGTAAATAAACACCATATCGGCCGGCACTAAAGCATCCGCGAGAAGCTGCTTATGCACGCCCATTTTCATCGTTGCCGAGCGAGGTTCCAGTACTGCGAGAATTCGTTGCGAGCCCACTTTCGCACGCAGCCCGGCCAATGTTTGTTGAATGGCCGTCGGATGATGGGCAAAGTCATCATAAACCGTCACACCATGCACTTCACCACGCTGTTCCAGACGACGTTTGGTATTAATAAAGTGGCCCAACGCTTCACAGGCCATATTGGGGACAACCCCGACATGTCGGGCTGCCGCAACCGCCATCATGGCGTTATGCACATTATGATCACCAATCAAATCCCATGACACCGTACCAACCATCTCACCATTAAATGAAATTTGGAATGAAGATCCATCTTTTTCTAATTTTGTTACATTCCAGTTTGCATTTTCACCGCAAAACTCTTGTTCGCTCCAGCACCCGCGCTCTAAAACATCATTTAAAGCAGGATCATCTTGGGGTGACAGAATGCGGCCGATACCGGGAACCGTCCGGACCAAATGATGAAATTGTTTCTTAATCGCTTCAAGATCGTCGAAGATATCGGCATGATCGAACTCTAGATTGTTCAGGATCAGGGTGTTCGGATGGTAGTGGACAAACTTAGATCGCTTATCGAAAAAAGCACTGTCATATTCATCAGCTTCAACGACAAAAAAGTCACTTTCACCTAATCTGGCGGAAATTCCGAAGTTGCCGAGTACACCGCCGACCAGAAAACCGGGTTGATAGCCGCAGTATTCTAATATCCAGCTCAGCATACTGGCTGTGGTAGTTTTTCCATGGGTGCCGGATACCGCCAAAACCCACCGTTCCCGTAACAGAAACTCACTCAGCCACTGCGGTCCGGATGTATAGGGCAGGTGATGATTCAAGACGTACTCAACACAGGGGTTTCCCCGGCTTAATGCATTGCCGATAACAACTAAATCCGGACGAGGATTGAGCTGACCAACATCAAAACCTTCTATAATTTCAATGCCTTGAGATTCTAATAATGTGCTCATCGGTGGATAAACATTGGCATCGGAGCCGGTGACCCGGTGCCCCATCTGGCGTGCCAGCGTTGCAACGCCACCCATAAATGTGCCACAAATTCCGAGTATATGTATGTGCATGAATCTCTCAGTCCTCTGTTCTGATTTTCGCTCATCTTACTGACCTTCATTATCATGATTCACATCATAAAAGCGAGTCTGAAATCGACAATCCGACAGAGATTTTACCCTCAGCCTGTCAGGATTCACGCTTATCGGTATCTTGTGTGAAAAATGAGATCTGAGTCAGTTACTTTATTACCTTAAATAAGATCTGGATCATAGAATCTTATTTAAAGGGCATCCATCGCCCATTTGCATAATGCCAATTTGCTGTCTTTCAGACGAATGGTAAATGTTCATGATTGCTTTTCAAGGAAATAACATGTCAGAAATGAGAACCTTAGGAGAATTCATTGTTGAAAAACAAACCGATTTTCCTCACGCAAGCGGAGAGCTCTCTTCCCTGCTTGCTTCGATACGTTTGGCAGCAAAAATCGTAAACCGTGAAATCAATAAAGCGGGGCTTGTAGATATTACCGGCGCTGTCGGTACGGAAAACATTCAGGGCGAAGATCAGCAAAAACTCGACGTCTACGCCAATGAGAAGTTTAAAGCTGCACTTGAAGCCCGGGATCAAGTCTGCGGTGTCGCGAGTGAAGAAGAAGACGAAGCCATCATATTTAATAAAGAATTAAATAAGAATGCCAAGTACGTCGTGTTGATGGACCCGCTTGACGGCTCAACCAATATTGATGTGAATGTCTCAGTCGGAACGATTTTCTCGATTTACCATCGCGTCTCCCCGATTGGCACCACACCAACGGCGGAAGACTTTCTGCAACCGGGTCATAAACAGGTCGCAGCCGGCTACGTGATTTACGGCTCTTCTACCATGTTGGTGTACACCACCGGCAATGGCGTCAACGGCTTTACTTACGATCCGTCGTTGGGCACATTCTGCCTCTCCCACGAGAATATGATGATCCCAGAAGACGGCAGAATCTATTCGATTAACGAAGGCAACTACATTCGTTTCCCGACCGGGGTGAAAAAATACATTAAGTACTGTCAGGAAAACGTGCCGGAAGATAATCGTCCTTATACCTCACGTTATATCGGCTCACTGGTGGCTGATTTTCACCGTAACTTGCTTAAAGGCGGGATCTATCTGTACCCAAGTACACTCAGTCACCCACAGGGTAAACTCCGTCTGCTCTACGAGTGTAATCCCATGGCATTTTTGATGGAACAAGCCGGTGGTATCGCCACTGATGGCATAAACCGGATTCTTGACCTTGATCCGCAAGAGCTACACCAACGGGTGCCATTTTTTGTCGGTTCAAAAAACATGGTGACCAAGCTTCAGGAATTTCTGGAAGCCCATAAAGACAATTAAGCCTCTCTGTATAAAGCGCCTCCGGGCGCTTTTTCTTATCCCGTCACGTTCAGTGATCAACACTTTTTGCGTTCAACGATGAAGTGAATAATAATAGGCGCTTCAAAACGTCCGCTAAACAGTAAGGAATACATTCATGAGTTTGAATAACGTACCAGCAGGTAAGTCTCTGCCTGATGATATCTATGTCGTCATTGAAATCCCGGCGAATGCTGATCCAATCAAATATGAAGTAGACAAAGAGTCTGGTGCTGTATTTGTAGACCGCTTCATGTCTACGCCAATGTTCTACCCATGTAACTACGGTTATGTAAACAATACGCTCTCTTTAGATGGTGACCCGGTTGACGTACTGGTCCCGACACCTTATCCACTGGTTCCCGGTGCTGTGATTCGCTGCCGCCCTGTCGGTGTGCTGAAAATGACCGATGAATCAGGTGAAGATGCAAAAGTTGTTGCCGTACCTCACTCAAAACTGACCAAAGAATATGACCATATTCAGGATGTCAACGATCTGCCTGAGCTGCTGAAAGCACAAATCAAACATTTCTTCGAGCGCTACAAAGAGCTTGAGTCAGGAAAATGGGTCAAAGTTGATGGCTGGGAAGATGCAGCATCCGCTCGCGCAGAGATCCAATCCTCTTATGAGCGTGCGCAAAACAAATAATCGGTCTTTTGGCTGAAAAAAGGAGAGATTTTAATCTCTCCTTTTTTATTTGGTGGTTACACGATCAATGCCTTTTAAGCTCAGATCCGCTGACACCAGTCTCCGGATGCGATCGTCTGAGTCAGCTTAGATACATCCTGATAAAAATAGATCCAAGCCATGCCGAAAGGTGTTTCGATTTGCTCTCTGCGGTATTCAACAGGCACATCTTCCAGCTCATCGAGGCGGGATAAAATCTGCTCATCAACGACATAGATTTCCCCCATGACTGACTGATGTCCGTCAATCAATCCCGGGTAAGGTCCGAGATCAAATAAGGTGAATTCCGGTGGTGTTTCGTAATATCCCAGCATCGGGCTGTCTCCCAGATGCCAGTGATTAACTTCTCCATGACGTAACGTACCGTAGACAAACACTAAATGTTGCTGCTGCATAAACACTCCTTGTTTATTCTCTCATCACGTTTATCAGAGTCAGACCTCATAATTTCAGCGCGACACCTCTAACAATAGACGCTCTTCACGTAGAAATCATGAAACCAGCTATCTTTCATCAATGTGGGTGGATGGCACCAGACCAGCTCCCCGCGGCTCTTAATTAAATTCAAACTGATACAAGACATTCATGGTACTTGTCAGCCCGGAGATCGCCTCAATATACAGATCACTCATCAGCCGATAACGCACCGTAAATTCACCGACGGAGTTAAAAATACCAACCCCATATTTCACTTGCAATCCCGGCAGGATATATCCACTGACCGTCACCTGAGACTGTTCTCCCGAACCAGAGGTATCTAACTGGAGATCCTGCACTCCGAATACCTGACCGAGCTCTCCGACCAGTTTGCCGCTCTGAGCGAGGCTCAAACCAATCAGGCTCGTCGTTAATGCGCCATTATTCGACTCCGCATCGAGATTTTGTCCGCGAATTAAGTAAGAGAGCGCATTGGCCTGCGCCATGGCCGGCTCGGAAAAAACCGACACGGACGGATTATCAGCCGGCCCGTTCACTTTGATCCCTGCCGTGACATTATCGGCAATATTCTCAGGATTACGAATTGCGGTAATCGACACATAAGGTTGACTGATCGGGCCATTCAAAATGACTTTTCCTTGTTGAATGACCAAATCTTGCCCCAGCGAACGATACGTCCCGTTCAGAATATTAACTTCTCCGGTCATGAATGGCGTGTTGTCCCGCTGTGAAATCGTCAGTTCACCTTGCAGCTTACCATCCAGCCCGAAGGCTGACAGGCGCACGCCTGAACCAATCTTCACGGTCACTTTACTTTCCAGAGTAAACGGCAGCGATTGTGATTGCTTAATCGGCTGAGCATCTTGAATAATCACTTGATCCGATGACACCTGAACTGCACTATCCGGCAGTTGATCAACGGTAATCTTCCCTTCCGGCAACTCAACCGAGCCTTCAACTCTCGCGACTTTCGGGGTCAGCGTCAGCGTCATATCCGGGATAGCCTTGAGCTTCACATAAGGGGGGAAATCAATATCGACTCCGTTAGCATACAACCGGGAATGAACTGCCCAGTCATCCAGTCTCGTCCAGTCAGCATCGCCCTGAAGATGCAAATCTCCTTCCGGTGTCTGCACCAATGCCGCAAGCTGTGCCTGATAGCCCTTAAACTGAATATCAATATTCCCCTGACGAATATCGACCGGTGTGACTTTCCCCTGTAATCGGATTTGGCTGACAGCCAGTGCTCCCGTGACCTGTGGATGTAATAAATCACCATGAACTTTCAGATGACCGTCAGCAATAGAATGAAACTCACTGTAATCGCCCAGGAGAGATTGCATCAGACTCAGATCCAACCGATTGATATCGATATTTGCCGTCATCTGCTTTTGCTGCTGTCTGATATCCGGGATCATCACCGCTAAATCAAGTGCACCATGGTCGGCAAGGTCAATCTGGCCAGTGGCCGCAAGATGATTGTCTTCGAGATCCATTTGAAGTTTCATCTTATGCCATGCGACAACGAATGATTTCATCGCAATCTGCTGCTTTAACCGGCCTTGCTCAACGAGCACCGTTAAGTGTGCTTTCGGGGGAAGCTGCTGGTCTTCGCCCTGCTTCCAGCTCAGAAAAGCTTCAGCATTAACACGGCCTTTCAGTGTGGTTTCTTCCGGCAACAGATAAACCAGACGAGCCAGATCAAGCTGACTGAGGGACACATGCAGTTGTCCGGATGACGGGCTGATCGTAATATCTTGATCGAGACATAATGAGGCGGAGTTATCCTGCCAACAGTGCGCCTGAACACTCAATTGTCGCGTCGGAGGACGCAAATCGATACTGACAGGTGACCGGAGCGTCAGTTGATGTTTTTCCACTGATAATGTGGCACGCGCCAACGTCCCTTGCCAACGACGAAATGTCCGATCAGTTGACCCCGACACCTGAAGCTGAACACGGCCTTCTGACGTATCGGCATCAAGATTGAACAGATGTTGCGATAAATCTCCGCGCCCGCTGAACATCACGGTGTTCAGTATATATTGCTGATAACGTCCCTGCTTTAGGTTCAGTACAACATCACCCCGTCCCTGAATCAAATCACTGATCTTGCCATGCAGAGAAACCTGATTGGCTTGGATTTGGTCTTGCCACTGAAGCTGCGTTCCGGTCAGTGCTATCTCCGCTTCAGGATGACTGAAGTTGCCTCGTAAGCGGATACCGCCTCGGATATCGCCTTTCCCTCCCGGGAGGCTTTTCGCTAAATCAGGGACGGAGAGATGCACGTTCATATCCCAGTGCTGATCCAAACGCCCCTTGATCCGCAGCTGATTTTTACCGTGAGAAAGAATTAACCCCGGGGTCATGGCTTGGAGCTGATTCTCTTGCGCCCCACCGGAAAGAGTCAAGGGTCCAGAGACATGTAACGGGTATTGCTGGAACTGCCCGTTCAGCTCCAGCCGGGTCACATCAAGTTGCCACTTCTGACCGGATACGGCAGCTTTCAGATCGATCTGTCCGCCTAATTTTCCGGATAGCTCAGGCCACTGTGCCTGAGGCTCAATCTGCTGAAGTGATAACTGTGAACCGAACGTGAAGCCTTTTTGCCACGCAAGCTGACTTTGCCCGCGAATTACCCCGTTGAGCGTCTTGATTTGCAATGCTGACAGGTCAAGCTGAGTAAGCGTTCCCTGACCGGAAATATCAATCTGAGTCGATGGTATCTCTTGGCCGTGAACCAACCCTTGTAAGGCAAGCTGATATTGATCGAGTTTTCCTTTCACACTGACATGCCCAAGATCCAACTGATACTGTGCATCACCGGAAAGAGGCCACTGTCCGGCAAGATTATCCACAGTGATATCAAAAGGAAAACCGGCAGTCAGCGGTTCAAGTTGTGCCGAAATACTTCCCTGAACCCGTTCACCCAACGTAGCAGATAGCTGCATCTTTGCCACACTACCATGGGCTTTTGCCGTGACACGTTGCCCTGATAGTTCCGGTACGTGCAACACTGAATTGATGTTTATATCCAGTGGATAACCTCCGGATAACGTGATATTTCCACGACCATCGGCTGCGATTTCTGGTGTGGTTACATCGACATGTTCAATGTGAATCCGGTGTCGGTATGCCTGCGCGGATAACTGGAGTGTTTGAATCTGATGGTCGCTTTCACTGCGAATATGCATATCCGTCAAGCGTAACTGATTCAAACGAATATCGATCGGAATCCATATCTCAGGCAATGTCACCGCAGGATAGGAAAAGTTGCCCAACGACGTCGCAGCACTCTGCTGTGTTGCGGGTGACGAGGCGAGCTCAAGACGAGTCTGATTGAGTGCTACTTTATCGAGGGTCAGACGGCTGCGATACCATGACAGCCCGCCACTTAATGTTTGCCACTGTAGCTGCGTTTGCGGTAAGGCCAGCGTCACATCTTCCAGTGAAAAATGCGAGACTGACAACGGTATCGGTAAACTGAAGACAGGCTCGGCCGCCGGGGTATTTTTATCCGCATCAGAAGATTGGTTACTTGCCGCCACAGAGACCTGCACATGACTGACCGTCAGGGAATCAAGGCACAATGCCGGTTGAAACAGACAACGACTGCGAACCGACAATCCGACATGTTGCAGCTTCAATTGAGTCTGCGCATCTTGGTATGCCACATCATACAAGTCGAGTTTCCCGGCTAAAATCCCTTCAGCCCGGCTGATCTGCAAGCCGGGGACAAACCGCTCAGCCCCCGAGACTGCCAAATGCAGTCCTGCCGGTGTATAGAGCAGAAATCCCGTCAACGTTATCAGAACTGCAAGCAGCAACGCGATTGCAATCATCAGCCATTGGCTGGTACGTAACGCAAACCGAATCATAACTCCGGCCCCAGAGTGAAGTGTATATGGAACTCATCCCCGGGGGTTGCATCCAGTCCCCAGGCAAAATCAAGACGTACCGGGCCTATCGGCGAAACCCATCGTACACCGACGCCCGTCCCTCTTTTCCAGTTCGGTGTCGAGTTGAACGCATCCCCATAATCATAAAACAGTGCCGCCCACCAGTTACCATAGAGATTGTATTGATACTCCAGTGATGCTGTCGCAAGATATTTTGCACCGCTCAGAGCTCCCTTCGCATCTCGCGGTGAGATCGATTCATATGAATAGCCGCGAATACTGTTATCACCCCCGGCAAAAAATCTCAATGATGGGGAAACCTGACTGAAATCATCCACCAAATTGGCTCCGCCTCCCAGACGGAATAGTCCGCGATGACGTTGCTCATAAGTGCGAATCCACGATGTCCCCGCCTGAATTCTCAAAATATCGGTTTCTGAGTGCAAATGCTCATTGCCGTATTCTAATGTCAGCGTTTCTTTGTCGCCCCATGTAAGCAAGCGCTTACCACGAACCCGGGTTCGGGAAAATGTAATCCCCGGCAAAACAAACTGCCCGACGTCATCCAGCGTTCCCAATTCATAGTTCTCAATCAGATAACGCGTGAACAGTGTCCGGTGCCACCCATTCGACAACCGCCAATGCCTTTCAACCGAGAGGTTAGATTCAATACTTTTTGTATCCAGCTTATCGACCCGTTTCAGACCGTATTGCAATTCGTAATACTGATTCAACACATCTTCCAACGGTATTTTATAACTTGTCGTGACGAGCTGTTCCGGGTTTGACAAAGAGAAACTGCTACTGAAACTGTGCCCTTTATTGTTGATCCAGGGCTTATTCCACTTCAGTAACACGGTCGGCCCGACGTCAGTCGAATAACCGGCTCCCGTTTCAATCTGGTTTTGACTGGCCGGGCTCAGGGTCACATTCATCGGTAAATTTTGCTGTGTATCGAGATGAGTCAAGTCCGGTTCGACCAAAACTGAAGAAAACCAGTCGGTATTCGCGAGACGTTGGTTAAACTCACCGACTTTAGATACCTGATACGGGTCTCCCGGCCGATAGGTCTGTAACGACGCGACGCGCTCCGGGTCAATCTGGCTCCCGACCATCGTCGTCTTACCAAAACGATAACGAAGCCCGCTATCAAAATGCAATACGACCCGGGCCAAATTGTCATCTTTTAAGATTTCCAGACGATTCTCAGCAAACTTCGTGTTAAAATAACCACGTTCCAGCGCCAGACTTTGTAGTTTGGATTTCAGTTGTTCATAATCACCGTGGTTGAGAATCTCCCCCTTTTTCAGCTGGCTTGCTTGCACAACGCGCTGAAAATACTCATCTTGATGGGCATCCCCCAACAACTGAATATCGACAGACTCAATTCGTGTCGGCGGCCCGGGATCCACGTGAACCGTGATTTCAGCGTCTTCCTGATTGAATGCAAAACGAATGGTCGGGTGATAGTAGCCAAGCGCCTGTAGTGCCTGTGATATGTTGTCTTCAAGACGCGCCTGAAAACGTAGACTGGGGGAATAATCTTTGGGAGAAACAGACGACAGATAGGCCTCGACGTTGTCATACAAATCACCGTCCAGCCCATCGATAGAAAGGGATATCTGACGCTCCGCAGAGACAGCAGAGAAACATAGCCCAAATAATAACCCCAAAAGCGTAAAATATTGTCTCATACAACCGTTGTATCAAGTCACAGGATAAAGCGTCAAAACAATATCTTAACCGTAGATAAGTCATTCGTCTGTATGCTCAGCGTAAATTTTGCCGTTTCATACACGTTGTTATTTCATCCACTTGTCATTTCAGACATGATTTGTTTCAATTCAGTGCTCCGAGCATGTCGTTTATCGACTGCGATCCGGTAGATATGCGGAACCTGTCACCCAAAAACATACTCACATCCGCTAGAATCATCCCGCTGAAATCGAGCCCCTATCACTCATCGTTTGGAAGCTGGTTAACAGTTTTCACACAATTGAGTACAACATCATCATGTTCTGCTCGTTTTAACCGCAGGAAAACAATAACCGGGTTCGCGCCTTATCCAAAATGCACTACATTTATACTCTCGGTGCCCTCAAGGTTCAGCATTCATATTTCACCTGAAGAAAGAAAGGTAAACTCATGTCAGACAAACAACAGATGGTTACAGAAGAAACCGCTCTGAAAGGTCGTTTTACACCACTTGAAATTGAAGACAGTCATTTTGTCAATCACTCCCGCCTCACGGCTGAACCAGAAAAAGGTCAACAAAAAATATTGATTGGGATGGGCTGTTTCTGGGGTGCGGAAAGACTGTTCTGGCAACTTCCCGGAGTCATTTCTACATCTGTCGGATACTCTGGCGGCTATACACCCAATCCGACCTATGAAGAAGTATGTACCGGCCAAACCGGTCATGCCGAAGTCGTCCGTGTCATTTATCAGCCACAACAGATCTCGTTGGAAACATTACTGGGTTATTTCTGGGAAAACCACGATCCAACACAGGGAATGCGTCAGGGCAACGATCTCGGTACGCAGTACCGTTCCGTGATCTACGTTTATCATGACAAACAACGCTTAATCGCAGAACATTCCCGACAAACCTATCAGAAATCACTCAATAGTGAGGGCAAGGGACAAATCACCACCGAGATCCTGTCTGCCGGGCCTTATTACTTTGCGGAGAGTTACCACCAGCAATATCTGGCAAAAAATCCGGATGGTTATTGCGGACTCGCGGGAACCGGCGTTTGCTTCATGCCACTTTAAGTGATTACTGATCATCCGATGAATAACACTTGCACCCACAGTTGATTGTTATATTATAACACTTTTCCATTCACTGCGGATGTCCGATGTTGGCTGCCAGTAAAACGATTCGTTTACCGATGACTCGTCCCTACCAAAAGATGGTTGCGACTGCTGCCATCTTTTTGGTGCTCTGGCTCAGCGCAGCTTACATTATTCATCAAGCTGACACATTGGCCGTTCATCATCAGCACCATGACTGTCAACTCTTCACCGGGATTCATCACGCAATCCAATCTTATGTGCCAGTGCTGCCAGTCATCGCGTCTCACGGATATAGCGAGCCGACGTCTGAAACTATCAGAATAAGCCTGCCGTTTCTGGCTTATTCTGCGCGCTCACCTCCGCTAGTCGTTTAGTAAATCTCAGTTCGGGACATCTCACCCTGTGATATATCAGGCAGGTTTTACTGTGTAACGATTTGCCCGCGGCTTATGATTTTTAACACAGGCTACGCCTTCACAACAGATTGTATGGCAGCCGACACATAAAAATCATCACCGCAGTTCTATCGGACATGGGTCTAAACCGAGGTTTTCATTATGAGTTCAATTTAAATTATCTTAACGACGGAGTTTTTTTCATGTTAAAAGTACATAACCTTGCACTCCTTGCAGGGCTCATTACAGCGGTATCTGCACAGGCCGAAGAAGGGTTTCGTCAGCATGAAGCGCATGTTCACGGAGTTGTCGAAATGAACATCGCTCAGGATGCTGATGCATTGTTAGTTGAAATTACCTCTCCGGGCATGGATGTCGTCGGATTTGAGCATCCGCCACAAACAGCTCAGGAGCATCAGGCACTCGACCAAGCGACAGCGCTTCTGGAACAAGCCGATAACCTCATCACCATTAACACTGAGGCTGGCTGTACACTTGAGCATAGTGATGTTCGTCAGACCGCTCACCACCATGAACATGAAGATGAACACGAGCACCATGACCATGATCACGCAGCCCATGAAAGTGAACACCATCATGACCACGATGAAGATGCAGACCATAATGAAGAACATCATCATGATGGCGATGAGCATGAGCATGGCACGCATACTGCCTTCTCAATCCAATATACATATACCTGCCGGGATAGCGGAAAATTAGACCATCTCTCCACCCAGTGGTTTAGTCATTTCCCACGGACTCATGAAATTCATGCCAATGTCTTTACGGATCGTCAGCAGACAGCAATTAAGCTGAATCCAGACCAGACAAATGTCTCTTTGTAGCATCAACTTCATCACGTATCGGCAGGACATTGAATGTCCTGCCTTCTCAGAGGATTTCGAGTAATGAAAGATTCACAACCATCTGAATCAGAATACGTCATCGAGCTCCGCAATGTGCAATTTCGATGGTCTACGGATGCACCACCTACAATTGATATTGAGCATCTGACAGTCAGTGCTGGTGAACATCTATTCATTAAAGGGCCAAGTGGCTGCGGAAAATCAACCCTGCTCGCGCTACTGACAGGGATCAATACTTGTCAGTCAGGTTCACTTTCTGTCTTAGGTCAGGAGTTATCGGCTTTACAGTCCAGACAGCGAGATCGCTTCAGAGCCGATCATATTGGCTATATCTTTCAACAGTTTAATCTGCTGCCGTATCTCTCGGTCATCGATAATGTTGTGCTGCCCTGCCATTTTTCAGCCCAACGTCGTGACCATATTGCCGGCTCCTTACAAGACAAAGCCCGCCAATTGCTGACCGGGTTGCAGCTGCCGGAACATTTACTCAACCAGCCCGTAGTTGAACTCAGTATCGGCCAACAACAACGAGTTGCCGCTGCCCGGGCATTGATTGGTTCACCGCAACTGATTATTGCTGACGAACCGACTTCAGCTCTGGATTACGATAACCGTAGCGCATTTATTCAACTCCTGATGGAGGAGGCCGATCAGGTCAATGCAACACTGGTCTTTGTCAGCCATGACCCCACACTGGAGTCCATGTTTAATCGCAGTATCAGTCTGCCGCAACTGAATCGGGTAGGAAACTAAACATGAAAATCATCATGAATCTGGCATGGAAGAGTGTTCTCAACCGCAAAACAACGGCACTGTTAACCATTTTAACCGTGGCAATTTCAGTCATTCTGTTAATGGGTGTAGAACGAATCCGAACGCAGGCAAAAAGTAGCTTTGCCAATACAATTTCCGGCACCGATCTGATTGTTGGTGGCCGCTCCGGTTCCGTGAACCTGCTCCTTTACTCTGTTTTCCGCATCGGCAATGCGACCAATAATATTGACTGGAAAAGTTTTCAGGAATTTAGCCATCACCGGGCAGTAAAGTGGGCAATTCCTATTTCACTGGGCGACTCTCATAAAGGTTTCCGGGTGATGGGCACTAACCTTGATTATTTTAAATTCTATCAATACGGACGTAAGCAGCATCTGACTTTTCAGGCCGGTCAGCCGTTCCATGGGCTTTTTGATACCGTCATCGGTGCTGATGTTGCCAAAAAACTTGGCTATCATATCGGCAGTAAAATTATCATTGCGCATGGAATCAGTGATGTCGGCTTCAGCCGTCACGACCATCTTCCCTTTACGGTCACAGGGATCCTGGCACCAACAGGTACACCGGTTGATCGTACCGTTCATGTCTCTCTGGGCGCTATCGAAGCTATTCACGTCGGGTGGGAATCCGGAGCGCACATCGGTAAAACACCGGATGCAGCCGTTCTGGAAAAACGACATTTCCAACCCACTCAAATTACAGCCATGTATCTGGGCTTGAAATCTCGTATTCAAACATTTGCATTACAGCGAGAAATCAATGAATATCGTAAAGAACCGCTGAGTGCCATTCTTCCGGGTGTTGCATTGCAAGAATTATGGGGCATGATGTCTGTTGCAGAGCAAGCACTGATGGCAGTGTCGATCTTCGTGGTAATTGCCGGTCTGATGGGGATGCTCAGCAGCCTGTTAACCAGCTTGCAAGAAAGACGACGTGAAATGGCGATTCTCAGAGCCATGGGCGCACAACCCAAACATGTTTTTGCTTTGTTAATCAGTGAGGCCAGTACCTTAACCTTTGCCGGTATCCTTGTCGGTGTGGCGGGTTTGTATGGGTTAATGTCGATTGTCGCACCACTGATTCACGCCCAATACGGTATTATGATCACGCTGGATCGTTTGAGTTATCATGAATGGCAATTGCTTGGTTACGTACAACTGGCTGGGATCCTGATTGGGTTTGTGCCCGCATTGAGCGCCTACCGACAATCTCTCAGCGATGGTATGACAATAAGAATATAGGAAATTGAATGAGAAATAGTTTTTCATCGGTCATGCTTCTGTGCATGGCCTTATGCTCAGTTTCAGTCTGGGGGGCTCAAAAGCCCCAGACACTCGATTGGATAGATTTAATCCCCAAGAAAGAACGTCATCAGTTCGATCAACAAGGGATGCCGGCAGTCAATCATAACGGTAACACACCCGCTCATCAGAGCCACATCGGTGCAGTCAGGCCAGAACTCGATGGAAAATTCGTCAAGATTCCCGGCTTCGTCATCCCGCTTGAAGGGGACGATCAAACCATTACTGAATTTCTGCTCGTCCCTTATTTCGGGGCTTGTATCCATGTACCGCCGCCGCCACCCAATCAGATTATTTACGTCAAGTTCCCTCAAGGCGCACCTGTTCAGGAGTTGTGGGATGTGATTTATGTCGTAGGCAAACTAAAAGCAGAGCCTGTCAGCAGCGACGTTGCTGATGCCGGATATAAAATTGAAGGAAGTCGTATTGAACCTTACGATGATCAGTAAGGAAAACAGTTATACGACGAGATAGCTTGAGAGATAGCCGAGTAGTGCAAAATAAAGAATAAATATTACGGTGACAGACAGAGCCTTTTTCACTGGAATCATCAATGTTTAAATTATAAGTAGTAACAATTTTAACAAAATATTATCATTTTGAGTAGCGGAATTTGATCAATCCGGCTAGATGTCTCTCGCATTCCGCGTTAAATTGTTACTATTGCTCTCAATTGTCAGTCGGTATCAACTTATTCATGGAACAACACACTCCTACACTCATTGAACATCAGGATGATGAGACGACGAAATCCCATTCCAGAGGGCGCTATATTAAAGATAGCGGTCATCGAATCCAGAACATTGCGAAAGAACACGGGCTTGATGCGCTGATCAGCGAAACAAAAACCGAGACACCGCCTCTCGAAAGAGCCTTACAACGAGAGCGTAAGCGGAGAGAACAGCGGCAAAAGAATCTGGAGAGCATTATAAGGCTCGCCCATAAGTCCTGTAAAAATGAGACTGCAGGCGATCCCGATCAAGACTGGCTTTACCGCTTTTTCGATATGGCTCAGGATATTCATAACTCGTCAATGCAGCGCCTGTGGGCACAAGTGCTCAAACGGGAAGTGACCAATCCGGGCTCGACCTCGATGAAAGCATTGCAGGTGCTGAAAGATATGACGCCAAAAGAAGCTCAGATTTTGCAGAAATCAGCAGCTATCGCTTGTAGCTTCGGACAAGACAGCAGCCGTAAACTATTCGTCGGGATGCGGGCACACAATGGGATTTTTACCTTTGGTAAACGTGATACTACGATTACGCTGAGTCTGGGGAGTTTTCAGCTGCCTTACTCAAGCTTGTTAGTATTGATCGAGCTTGGTTTACTACATGCCACCGAGCTGGCCTCTGGTGAAATCGGACAAGAATCAGCCCTGCCATTTCATTATCAGGGCAAGAATCTGTCTCTTCAGGCGATGAGCAAAGGCATTCACTTGCTCTATTATCGTTTTAGCCCCACCGGTAATGAGTTATGTAAGCTATTGGGCAATAAGCTCAACCAACAATATTATGATCAAATGATAGCGCTGTTAGGGCAGAAATTTATGATTCATACCGATGCAACCGGCAGTATTCACCATACCGTCTGATTCAATTTCTGCCGAGAACCACTGATTAATGTGCTGACGTATCGATGATACCGCGTTGATTCAGTTCAGTCAGACATTGTTCAACCAATGCATCAATCCCCTTTTCACCGGCCGGTAAGTCGATTTCAGGCTGTAATGGCATTTCGTATTCAGCATCGATACCGGTAAAGTTGGTAATCTCTCCTGCACGTGCTTTTTTATACAAACCTTTCGGATCACGCTGCTCACACACTTCCAGTGAGGTATTGACGAAGACTTCCAAAAACTCTCCTTCCGGCAATAACTCTCGTACCATCTGACGTTCAGTACGATGCGGTGAAATAAATGCGCTGAGCACGATTAGTCCGGCATCTGCCATCAACTTTGCCAGTTCACCGATCCGACGGATATTTTCCCGTCGATCCTGAGCCGAAAAACCAAGATCACGGCATAACCCATGCCGGACATTATCGCCATCAAGCAGATAAGTATGATAACCCAATTGCGCGAGACGATTTTCCAGTGCACCGGCGACGGTTGATTTACCGGCACCAGATAATCCGGTGAACCAAAGCACGACCGGTTTCTGTTTTTTCAACGTCGCACGAAATGTTTTATCGATCAGGTGCTGGTGCCAGACGATATGTTCCTCTTTTTCATTTGGCGCGATACTCATAACACTCTTCCTTTATACGTAAATTTATCAATACATTGTTTAAACACAATCGGGATTAAAACGGAAAAAATACCGGAATTAAGGTCAGAACAAGTGAAGAATAGACCAAAGAGATAGGAATCCCGATTCTGACATAATCACTCATTTTGTAGTTACCGATACTATAGACCAGCAGGTTAGTCTGATAACCATAAGGGGAAATAAAGCTTGCACTGGCACCAAATAACACCGCCATAATAAATGGCATCGGATCCACGCCATACCCAACCGCCAGACTATAACCCAGCGGAAATGCTAACGCGGCGGCTGCGTTATTGGTGATCAGTTCCGTCAAAATCAACGTGATCAGATATGTGGCAACCAAGCCGCCAAACACACCCCAGCCGTTCATCGTGTGAATAAAAAATTCACCCATCCGCTGCGACAATCCCGATGAGATCATCAACTGGGCAATCGATAATGCCGAACCGACAATCACAACAATATCGACAGGAAAGCGACGACGTAATTCGCCAATTTGCACGATACCAAAGACAACCAACAGAATCAGATAGATCGCCAGTCCTTTGATAATCGGCAGTAAGTGTAGCAATGCCGCACCAATCACCGCCATGAAACCGAGTAATACCAGACTCGATTTATGACTGTCTAACCGGGCACTCGAATTTAAGTCATTGATGAAGACAAATTCGCGATCCAGCGCATGACGCTGAGCTTCGAACTGTTTTCCCGGCACAAGAACCAGCGTATCACCGGCCGTTAACGTAATATTTCCCAGCCCCCCTTCCAGACGTTCATGCCCGCGGCGAATGGCAACGACAACCGCATCAAAACGTTCACGAAAATGGCTGGATTTCAGGGTCTTATTACAGAAACTAGCCGAAGAACTCACGACCACTTCAACAAAGTTTTGTCCGTTCAGATGGTGCTGCCCAAACAAGGTTAACCCTTTAATTTCCTGAAGTGTCGAGACACTTTCGACATCACCACAAAATAGCAGCCGATCCTGTGCCTGTAAGATAAAATCCGGCCCGACAGAGGGGACGCTTTCTCCATTACGAATCACTTCCGCTAAGAATAGTTTGCGCAGAGCACGCAGATTATTTTCTGCAATGCTACGCCCGACCAGCGGCGAGCTATCACTCACCATTGCTTCCAGAAAATAAGGCAGTTCATCTGAACCCGACTCATCATTGTTCGGCAGCAGATAACTTAATGGGATCAGAACCAGCACGCCGCCTAAAAGCACAGCCAAACCAATCAGCGTCGGTGCGAAAAAATCAAGACTTGGCAAGCCGGCATCTTCAACAAAACTGTTAATGATCAGATTGGTTGATGTACCAATCAAGGTTAGCGTGCCCCCGAAGATAGCTGTGTAAGAAAGGGGAATTAACAGCTTTGACGGAGCGTGTTGCTGGTTGCGCTTAATCGCACCAATCAGAGAAACAACCACAGCGGTATTATTGGTGAACGAAGAGAGAAAAGCTGTCGATAAACCCAGCTTCGCGATCACCGTACCGAGCCGCCCCTCGGATATATTGCTACTGATCCAACTGATGAGCCGCGTCTTTTCCAGGCCGGCAGAAGCCAGAATTAACAAAATCAGCGTGAGTAGGGATGAGTTAGTGAAATTTGCGGCTAAATCATTGACATCAATCATCCCCGCAATAAAGGTGATAAATGCAGATCCGGCGAAGATTAAACTCGGTTTAACCCGCGTGAACAGCAAGCAGGCAACTACACCGCACAGAATCGCAATTATCACGCCTTGTTCCCACATCACTCATCCCTCAGAAAGGGTGATATCACCCTTTCAAGCAGCCTACTTCAGTAATTGACGGATATCTTGAGCACCCCAATGTGGAAAGTGCTTACGAATCAGTGCGTTCAGTTCCAGCTCAAATTCAGAGAAATTTCCCAGTGTCTGAGCCACCGTTTGCAGGCTGTCACGAACCAGTCCGGCACCAACCGTGACATTGGTCAGGCGGTCAATAATAATAAATCCACCGGTGTCCGCGCAGTCGAGATATTTATCGAGTGCGATGGCCTGATTGAAAGTCCATTCACATAAACCAATCCCATTGAGAGGCAGAGATTCGGCCGGATAAGTCGAAAGATTATTGATATCATATTGATGACGAATCGATTTCACCTGACCAATCGTTTTATGGCCGGCGATTTTAATGTCGTAATCCCGACCCGGCTGCAATGGTTGCTCAGTCATCCACACCACATCCGCCAATAAATGGTTGCTCGTATCGAGCTGAGCATCTTCCAGAACAATCAAATCACCACGACTGATATCAATTTCATCATTCAGCGTCAGTGTCACTGCCTGACCGGTATATGCCTGTTCCAAATCACCATCAAAAGTGACGATCCGGGCAACCGTGGAGGATTTACCCGACGGTAATACCTTAACTTTATCCCCGGGCCGGATAACGCCTGATGCAACGGTACCGGCAAACCCGCGGAAATCGAGATTCGGACGATTCACATATTGAACGGGGAAACGAAATGCTCCCGTTCCTTTCACCTGATCGACATCGACAGTTTCCAACAGGTCAAGTAGCGAAGGGCCTTGATACCAATGCATATGCTGACTTTTCTCAACAACATTGTCCCCTTCTAAAGCTGAAATCGGGATGATCTGAATATCCGTTTCACCCTGTAGATGACGAGAGAATTCAAGGTATTCCTGACGGATCGCTTCAAAACGTTCCTGAGAATAATCCACTAAGTCCATCTTATTGACCGCAACCACAAAGTGTCTCAGCCCCAAAAGATTGGAAATGAAAGAGTGCCGACGAGTCTGATCCAATACACCTTTACGCGCATCAATCAGAATAATCGCTAAATCACATGTTGAAGCACCGGTTGCCATATTCCGTGTGTACTGCTCATGTCCCGGAGTATCTGCGATGATAAATTTACGCTTCTGCGTTGAAAAATAGCGATATGCCACATCAATTGTAATGCCCTGTTCGCGTTCAGCCTGTAGTCCATCCACCAGCAGCGCCAAATCCGGACGCTCACCGGTTGTACCGACACGCTGACTATCCGAATGAACGGCAGCCAATTGATCCTCGTAGATCTGTTTTGAGTCGTGAAGCAAACGACCGATCAACGTACTCTTACCGTCATCGACCGAGCCACATGTCAGAAATCTAAGTAACGATTTGTGTTGATGTTGATTCAGGTAACCTTCAATACCTAACTCAGCTAGCTGAGCCTGAACTGCACTATTCATAAACTTTCTCTCGCCCCTTAGAAATAACCCTGACGTTTTTTCAATTCCATGGATCCGGACTGATCGTGATCGATCGCTCGCCCCTGACGCTCACTGGAAGTTGCCACCAGCATCTCTTCAATAATTTCCGGCAATGTGCTTGCCGTCGATTCAATGGCTCCGGTCAGCGGATAACATCCGAGAGTCCGGAACCGAACCGATTTCTGCTCGACCACCTCACCCGGTAAAATTTCCATCCGGTCATCGTCAACCATGATTAGCATCCCGTCGCGTTCGACGACAGGCCGCTTCTCAGCGAAGTAAAGCGGCACAATATCAATCCCTTCCAGATAGATGTATTGCCAGATGTCCAGCTCAGTCCAGTTGGATAAAGGGAAAACCCGAATGCTCTCCCCTTTGTTAATCTGGCCGTTATAGGTATGCCAGATTTCCGGGCGCTGGTTTTTAGGATCCCAAGTATGGTTCTTATCCCGAAACGAATAGACCCGCTCTTTGGCACGAGACTTCTCTTCATCCCGACGCGCCCCACCAAATGCAGCATCAAAACCATATTTGTTGAGTGCTTGCTTCAGACTCTGAGTTTTCATAATGTCGGTATGTTTGGAACTGCCGTGCACAAATGGGTTGATTCCCATTTCAAGACCTTCGGGATTTTTATGCACCAGTAACTCGAAACCATATTTTTCTGCGGTTTTATCGCGAAACTCGATCATTTCACGAAACTTCCAGTTGGTGTCGACATGTAGTAACGGAAACGGAATTTTGCCCGGATAGAAGGCTTTGCGAGCCAAATGCAGCATCACCGATGAATCTTTTCCGATGGAATACATCATCACCGGGTTGCCGAATTCAGCTGCAACTTCACGAATGATATGAATACTTTCAGCTTCCAGTTGTTTTAAATGAGTTAAACGTTGTTGATCCATCTCTTGCTTCCTTTTGACTCACAAGATGAGTGTGTTATGCAATTCGATTTCTTAATGGATGAGTGAGTCATCCTGATTTAGTCCGGATAACCGGATACCTCGACCAATTGATACGTATCTTTTTATTTATGCATACAAAGCACGGGTTCTGCTTCCTGAGGACTGCTGAACCAATTAAGCTTTTCGGACAGTGAAACCACTTCACCAATCACAATCAAAGCAGGCGAATCGGCCTGAGCCGCTAACTGCGGCAAATCGTCCAATGTGCCACGAAACAGTTTCTGCGCAGCTTGCGTTCCCCGTTCAATGACAGCAACAGGTGTCTTCGCGTCACGGCCATGCTGAATTAGCTGTTCCCGGATATATCCGGATTTCATCAAGCCCATATAGATCACGAGCGTCTGTCTTCCCCGAGCCAGTGTTGACCAATCCATTTCATCTTGCTCGGCACGAACATGACCTGTAACAAAAATCGCGGACTGGGCATAATCCCGGTGTGTCAGGGGAATTCCGGCATAGGCTGTCGCACCGGCAGCTGCGGTGATACCGGGGACGACTTGAAAGCGGATCCCAGCATCGAACAAACTTTCCAGTTCTTCACCACCCCGGCCAAAAATAAACGGGTCACCCCCTTTGATTCGCACGACTCGATGTCCCTGTCTGGCAAAATCGACCAAAAGCTGGTTGGTTTTATCTTGCGGCACACTATGGTGTCCGGCTCGTTTGCCGACACACACCAGAATCGTACTGTCCGGAATCAGTGACATAATCTCTTCCGAGACCAGATAGTCATATAGAACGACATCGGCCTGTCGGAGAAAGTTAACCGCTTTGACAGTCAGTAATTCCGGGTCTCCCGGCCCAGCACCGACCAATGCGACTTCACCGGCCTGTAGCTGGGATGTTGTAAAGTGGTAGCTGATTTGTTCTGACGCATCGACCTTCACAGACGGACGGACTGGTTTAACGGGTAAACGAGTCACAACTTGATCCCTTGCCATAACACACCCCACCTAAAATGAATATGTGCATTATGGCGACCTCTACATATGACATGAAATTCTAAAATTTCATTTTTTATTCGAAAATCTGATAAGGAAACATTTTCTTCAATAAAAAAGCCCATTGCTGTATTAAACGACGTACGTCACATTTTCTAACTCATTGAAATATAGCTTTCATTCATCTTTGCTACATTAGCCAAATCATTTACCGCTTATGGATCCGGCAGCGTATGAAACAGCCCAGAAGATTTCTCATTCTATCATTACTTAGTGAATTACTGATACTTTCTTCCTCAATACTCTCCAACTCAGTCAATGCAGAAACTATCCAGCTTCGTATCATAGAAACAACAGATATCCATGCTAACATCATGGACTATGACTATTACAAAGACAAATCTTCAGAAAAGATTGGCTTAATCCGGGCAGCCAGCCTGATCAAGACTGCCCGTGAAGAAAATCCGAACTCGCTTTTAATTGATAACGGTGATCTGATTCAGGGTAGTCCGATGGGTGACTATATGGCAGCCAAAGGTATCAAGACCGGAGAAGTTCATCCGGTTTATAAGGCGATGAATCTTCTCGGCTACGAGGTTGGGAATATTGGTAATCATGAGTTCAATTATGGGCTTGGATACCTGAAAGAAACCCTTAATGATGCGAATTTCCCTTATATCAACGCCAATATATTTGATGCCAAAACAGATCAGCATTATTTCCGTCCTTATCTCATCAAATCGTATACATTGACCGATACCGACGGAAAACCGCAGCAATTGAAGGTTGGCTATATCGGCTTTGCTCCACCCCAGATTATGACCTGGGATAAGAAAAATTTAACCGGTAACGTCTATACCAAAGATATCAAAGCCACGGCAAAAGCCCTGATCCCCAAGATGAAACAGGAAGGCGCTGATATCATCGTTGCGATTCCCCATTCGGGTATTGCAACCACACCTTATCATGTCGGCGCTGAAAACTCGGTTTACTACCTTGCAGAAATCCCTGACATTGACGCGATTGCTTTTGGTCACGCTCATGCGGTATTCCCCGGAAAAGGTTTCGATAATCTGCCGGATGTCGATAACCACAAGGGAACAATTCACGGTGTTGCTGCGGTGATGCCCGGACGCTGGGGAAGCCATGTCGGCATTATTGACCTCACTATAGAAAAGAAAAACCATCACTGGCAGGTCACTGGCAGTCAATCACAAGCGCGTCCGATTTATGACAATATGACGCATCATGCCTTGGTACCGGCAGATGCACAACTTCGTCACGCCGTCCAATCCGATCACCAGGCTACACGGCAATTTGTCAATCAGCCTATCGGCCGTGCCAGTGATAAAATGTATAGCTATCTGGCACTCGTTCAGGACGATCCGACCGTTCAGATCGTCAATCTGGCTCAGCAAGCCTACGTTGAAAAAATGATTCAGGGCGATCCGGATCTAAGTGGCCTGCCAGTTCTGTCTGCTGCTGCGCCATTTAAAGCCGGTGGCCGAAAAAATGATCCCTCAAACTATACCGAAGTTGAATCAGGACAACTGACTTTCCGTAATGCCGCAGACCTGTATCTTTACCCAAATACCTTAGTGGCGCTCAAAGTCACTGGACGAGAGCTGAAAGAGTGGCTGGAATGCTCGGCCGGGCAATTCAATCGTATTGACCCGACTCAGACGACGCCTCAATCTCTTATCGATTGGGATGGATTCAGAACCTATAACTTTGATGTGATTGATGGCATTGAGTATCAGATCGATGTAACTCAGCCTGCCCGATATGATGGTGACTGCCAATTGGTTCACCCAAACAGCAGACGTATTGTCGGTTTATCTTATCAAGGGAAAGCAATCCCGGATAATCAAGTCTTTCTTATTGCCACCAATAACTATCGCGCGTATGGCAACAAGTTCTCCGGAACCGGTGCTTCACATGTGGCTTTTGACGCCCCCGATGAAAACCGGACGATTCTGGCCAATTACATTGCTCAGGTCAGTAAAAATCAGGGAGAGATTCATCCCACAGCGGATAACAACTGGCGTTTAGCCCCGATTGAGACTTCAAAAAAACTCGATATTCGTTTTGAAACAGCGCCGGGAGAAAAAGCCGCCCAATTCATTCAACAATATGGCCGCTATCCGATGAAACAACTGATGACTGATGAAGCAGGCTTCGCGGTCTATGAGATTGAGCTACAAAAATAAGCCTGAATTGATTACAGTACCAGTCGTAGCGGAAGTTACGACTGGTACTGTCTACTTTTGAGGGATTCATGGAAAACACATTCCGGAATTATTTAGTGCATAGCGGCTTTCATGATGAAGACATTGAGGCATTGCTCGCGATTGCCACCCCACTTGATCTTCCGACTCGCCATATTCTTTCTCATCAGGGTGAAGTTGCCTCACACATCTACTTTATCCTTGAAGGAATCTGTCATGCCAGTTATCTCACTGATAAAGGAAAATCGTTCAGCAAAGAGTTTTACTGGGAATCTGACTGGATCATCGGTTTTGAAAGTCTGATCAAACGGGAGCCATTACCTTATCTTCTGGAAACACTTTCACCAGTAAAATTAATGTGTTTGCCGATTAGTGTGCTGTTTCAGTGGCACGCGTCGCGACATCCGGCTTATATAAAATTGCTCGAAACGAAACTGATCCACAAAGAAAATAAAGAGAGATTGATGCTGCTTTATACCCCGGAGGAGCGTTATCAACTATTCCGCCAGCATTATCCGCAACTGCTTGAGCGATTGGCTGACTATCATGTTGCCGCTTATCTGGGAATCACACCGATCAGTCTGAGCCGAATTAAAAAGCGCGTGGACACGCTGTCAGAAAACTCAAACTTTGGTCATTGTTAATGAGCAATGCTTTAGATACTCGCTGTTAACATTTGTTAATGATAATCACATCCTGTAAAAGTAGATTGTCGACCATGACTCTCATTCACTCAGCGGTATTTTTTGATGATAACTTGGCATTTACTTCCCTTTTCCGAGCTGACGACGGTGCAGCTCTATCAATTGCTCAAATTGCGGATTGACATTTTTGTCGTTGAACAGGCTTGCCCCTATCCTGAATTAGACGATAAAGATCATATGTCAGGTGTCCGCCACCTACTCGGATATCAGGATGGAAACATCATTGCCTGTGCCCGGTTAATTCCACCCGGTATTAGCTATCCGGGGAGTAGTATCGGCCGAATAGCGACCCACAAATGTATCCGGGGAGAAGGTGCGGGACATCAGCTGCTCAGTTATGCCATTGAACAGTGTTGTCATTTGTGGCCGGACACACCAATTGAAATTGGTGCACAGACACACTTAAAGACGTTTTACCACCAATATGGATTCGTTGAGACGTCCGAACCCTATCTTGAAGATGGTATTCCGCATATCGATATGAAGAGAGTTTAGATCAATGCCCCATCAAAGAAGCATTCGGACGGTGCTCACTTGATTGACACCCTGAGGATAGCACTCATTGCTATTCCCCGATGTAATGCTGCTCAAGCCATTCTCTGGCGACGTTATTTACTCCGGCCAAATCCGCCATTGGATAAGCGGAAAAACATGATTGATTGATCCTTTTGCTCAACTTGCAAAATGTCCAGATCACCTTTCGTCGTCAGTTTATAACGGATTAGTTGCCCCGGTTTGATGTTACTGAGAGGCTTATCTGAGCCCTCGACCTGAACCAGTGCATTCAGATCAGCCAGAGAGAGATCGTTGGTACGGAACACCTTAGAAAGCGTATCACCATTTTGTATCGTATAGTTGACCCACGCTGTTGTGCGAGGCTCAACAGCCGATTTGACGGTTTTCGGGGATGTAACAGGCTCATTGGGTTCCTGCAAGCTATCGGGATCCAGTGCCAGCGCGACACGCTGCTCTCCAACAGTCTCGTCGCTAGCGGTCTGTTCAGACGCCATTTGCCCTTCTTTCGGCCAAGGGAGCAAAACAAGAAGCATGACCACAGGCACCAAAACCATCAATAAACGTTGATGTAATTTCGGCAACTCTCCCCATAGACTACGACATTGACTGATCATTGGCTGCAATAACTGCTGAAAATTCATAGCTGACCATTTGCTCTGAATTACAGCAAGATAGCCACCTTGCACCTTTTTTTCCCGTCGGCGATTCACGAATTCACATCTCCCATGCTTATTCCGGCTAGTATAAAAACTCGCGCTTAGTGAGTATAGGGGAATCGTCGCTAGAACTAAAATGTTGACACAATCCTGAAAAAATTTCATTTAAGATTAGAGTCGTGTCACATCAAACTATGCAATGAAATATTCTCCCTGTTCTTCATTTCATCATCTATCAATAACTGTTATCCTCTAGCGTTTTAACGCAAAAGAGTGACAGTTATGTCTGACGTACAACTTGAAACAAACGAACAGAAGGCAAGCTACGGTATTGGTTTGCAAATGGGCCAACAACTTGCTGGTAGCGGTTTAGAAGGACTCAGCGTTGATGCGATTGCTGCCGGTATTGCAACAGCATTGACAGGTGACATGCCAGCAATCGAAATCGATGATATCAATCAAGCACTGCAAGCTGTTCATGCAAAAGCTCAGGAAGCACGTGAATCTGCTGCGAAAGCAGCCGCGGCTGATGGTGAAGCATTCCTGAAAGATAACGCACTCCGTCCAGAAGTAACTGTTTTAGAATCAGGTCTTCAGTATGAAGTGGTGACCGAAGGTACTGGTGAAGTGCCGACTTCTGATAAGACTGTCCGTGTTCACTATCATGGTCAACTGACCGATGGTACAGTATTCGATAGCTCAGTGACTCGTGGTCAGCCAGTTGAGTTCCCAGTAACGGGCGTGATTAAAGGTTGGGTTGAAGCGCTGCAAATCATGCCTGTTGGCTCAAAGTGGAAGCTCTATATTCCTCAAGATCTTGCTTATGGTGAGCGTGGTGCAGGTGCTGCGATTCCACCATATGCTGCATTGGTATTTGAAGTCGAATTACTCGATATTCTGTAAGCCAGTCAGCTATCAATAAATTAGCAAAGAATTAACATCAAGCGGTGCTCAGCACCGCTTTTTTTATCTAAACTTTCTCCATCAGCTCACAATGATGGAATAACCATTCATGACAACAACACGCACTCTGATATGGACACTGATGTTAAGTACCACACTGACATCTCCAAGTTACGCTTTTTTCAAACTCGGCAATCAAACGGAAGATCTGACCAGCACTATCGGTAAAACACTGGGACTCACAGCAAGCAATTCACCACTGATTTCACAGGTAGCCAAGCAGCTCCCAATCTCAGGTGAACAGGCTACCGGTGGGGTTGGAGCCTTATTGTCATTGGCTCAAAACCGATTGTCTGACAAGAATAATAACGAATTGAATCAACTCATTCCGGGAATGGAACATCTCTCAACGCTGAATCAGGCTGGTATGAAGAATGGATTATCGGAGATAAATGATATGAATGCGGTCGTCAGTGCTTTCAAACAATTAGGGCTAAGTCCTGATATGGTGTCACGGTTTGTCCCGCTGATCTTAAAATATCTCAACACTCAGGGAGCAAGTGAAGGCTTAATGGGCTCACTCAGTCACTTATGGCAGCAATAAGCCAAGAGAATCGTATGACTCAACAACAACTATCTATCATCACCTAAGATATAAATGGTGACTTAAAAATGACAATAAAAAAAGCCGAGCATATGCTCGGCTTTTCGAAATGACGAACTGATTACTCAGCAGCTTCAACAGCTTCTGGGCGATCAACCAGCTCAATGTATGCCATTGGAGCTTTGTCACCTGCACGGAAACCACACTTCAAAATACGAGTGTAGCCACCTTGACGAGCAGCGAAACGTGGACCTAGTTCGTTAAATAATTTTGCAACGACTTCGTTATCACGAGTACGAGCAAATGCCAGACGACGATTAGCAACACTGTCAGTCTTAGCTAGTGTAATCAAAGGCTCAACTACGCGACGTAGCTCTTTAGCTTTTGGCAAAGTAGTCTTGATAACTTCATGACGTACCAAAGAGCTAGCCATGTTGCTGAACATCGCTTTGCGATGACTGCTGTTGCGGTTGAGTTGACGACCACTCTTACGATGGCGCATGACCAAATCCTTCTAACTTGTATCGATTAATCTTCAGCGATAGATGCTGGTGGCCAGTTTTCTAGGCGCATACCCAGAGAAAGACCACGTGATGCAAGCACGTCTTTAATCTCTGTTAGAGATTTCTTACCAAGGTTAGGTGTTTTAAGTAATTCTACCTCAGTACGCTGTACTAGATCACCGATGTAGTGAATCGCTTCTGCTTTCAAACAGTTAGCAGAGCGAACTGTTAGTTCAAGATCGTCTACAGGACGCAATAGGATCGGATCGAATTCAGGCTTCTCTTCTTTCTCCTCAGGAACTCGTACATCACGCAGATCTACGAATGCATCCAATTGTTCAGCAAGGATTGTTGCTGCACGACGGATAGCTTCCTCAGGTTCGATTGTGCCATTTGTTTCCATATCGATGACGAGCTTGTCTAAATCAGTACGCTGTTCTACACGTGCTGCTTCTACAGTATAGGCGATTTTATCCACCGGGCTGTAAGTAGCATCAACAAGTAGGCGACCAATTGGACGATCATCTTCATCTGTATGGATACGAGCAGAAGCCGGAACATAACCACGACCACGTTGAACCTTGATGCGCATTGCGACCTCAGCATTGCCATCAGTAAGATGACAAATAACGTGCTCAGGGTTTACGATCTCAACATCACCATCATGAGTGATGTCACCTGCAACAACAGGGCCCGAGCCTGATTTGTTTAGTGTAATGAACACTTCATCTTTGCCTTCGGCAACGCGAACAGCTAAACCCTTCAGGTTCAGAAGGATCTCTAAGATATCCTCTTGAACACCTTCTTTGGTGCTGTACTCGTGTAGTACGCCTTCAATTTCAACTTCAGTCACTGCGCAACCTGGCATAGACGAAAGAAGAATTCGGCGAAGTGCATTACCCAGAGTATGGCCGAAACCACGCTCTAACGGCTCAAGAGTTACTTTTGCGTGTGTCGTGCTGATTTGTTCGATATCAACAAGACGTGGCTTAAGAAATTCTGTTACAGAACCCTGCATTGTGTCCTCTCTTTAATTTAAACCTTACTTAGAGTAAAGCTCGACGATCAATTGTTCGTTGATGTCAGCTGATAGATCTGAACGTTCTGGCAAACGCTTGAACGTACCTTCCATTTTGCTGCCATCCACTTCAATCCAAGTTGGTTTTTCGCGTTGTTCTGCAACTTCTAGAGCTGCTGTGATACGAGATTGCTTTTTAGCTTTCTCACGCACTGCAACAACGTCGTTTGCCGTAACATTGAAAGAAGGAATGTTTACTACTTTACCGTTCACCAGAATAGCTTTATGGCTAACTAGCTGACGTGCTTCTGAGCGAGTTGCTCCAAAGCCCATACGGTAAACAACATTATCCAAACGACCTTCAAGAAGCTGAAGTAGGTTTTCACCTGTATTACCTTTTAGACGGGCAGCTTCTTTATAGTAGTTACGGAATTGTTTTTCAAGAACGCCGTACATACGACGAACTTTTTGCTTCTCACGAAGCTGAACGCCATAATCAGATAGACGACCGCGACGAGCGCCGTGTACACCTGGTGCGTTATCTATTTTACACTTGGTATCTATCGCACGAATGCCTGACTTAAGGAATAAGTCGGTACCTTCGCGGCGGCTAAGCTTCAGCTTAGGACCCAAATATCTTGCCATGATCTTTCTCCAATCTTCCTCGAAACGTTAAACGCGACGTTTCTTAGGTGGACGACAACCGTTATGAGGGATTGGTGTCGCATCAACAATATTTGTGATACGGAAACCAGCAGCGTTCAGTGCGCGAACCGTTGATTCACGACCTGGACCTGGACCCTTCACCATAACTTCCAGATTCTTAAGGCCATATTCTTTAGCCATTTCAGCACAACGTTCAGCAGCAACCTGTGCAGCGAACGGAGTAGACTTACGAGAACCACGGAAACCAGAACCGCCAGCAGTAGCCCAAGCTAGAGCATTACCTTGACGATCAGTAATGGTTACGATTGTGTTGTTAAAAGATGCATGGATGTGCGCCACGCCATCTGCGACTTGCTTGCGTACGCGTTTACGTGCGCGAGTTGGTTGTTTAGCCATTGTACTCTACCTTCCCGATTATTTCTTGATCGGCTTACGCGGACCCTTACGGGTGCGAGCGTTGGTTTTAGTACGCTGTCCACGTAGAGGTAGACTGCGACGATGACGAAGACCACGATAACAACCAAGGTCCATTAGACGCTTGATGTTCATTGATACTTCACGACGTAGATCACCTTCTACAGTGTATTTAGCTACACCATCACGCAGTTGATCGATCTGCTCTTCAGTTAGTTCACTGATCTTAACACTTTCAGCAATACCTAGTTCAGCCAAGATAGCTTGTGAACGAGTCTTACCGATACCGTAGATTGCAGTTAATGCAATTACAGCATGTTTTTGATCAGGAATGTTAATGCCTGCTATACGGGCCACTATTCACTCCTAGTACTTTCATCAAAGAATTATCCGCAACAAAGCCCGTAGAGGATACGTTGCGGGATACTACTTCTTTTGCACGCAAAAGGTAGGCCGAGGAATATACTCGACCGACCTTGTTTTTTCAAGTAAAAAATTCTGCTAATTAGCCTTGGCGTTGCTTGTGCTTTGGCTCACTGCAAATCACGCGAACGACACCGTTACGCTTGATAACTTTACAGTTACGACAGATTTTTTTAACGGAAGCACGAACTTTCATTGCTAAACTCCGTGAGAGAAATCTGAATTAACGGCCGTAGCCTTTCAGATTTGCTTTTTTCAACACAGAATCATATTGACTTGACATCATATGAGTCTGTACCTGTGCCATAAAGTCCATAATAACCACAACTACAATCAGTAGTGAGGTGCCGCCAAAATAGAAACGTACATTCCAAGCGACCATCATGAACTGAGGGATCAGACAGATAAAGGTAATGTATAACGCACCAGCTAAGGTTAAACGTGTCATTACTTTATCGATATATCTGGCAGTCTGCTCACCTGGGCGGATACCGGGTACGAACGCACCAGACTTCTTCAAATTATCTGCTGTTTCACGAGGGTTAAATACCAACGCAGTATAAAAGAAACAGAAAAAGATAATTGCAACTGCATAAAGTATTACATACAAAGGTTGACCAGGGCTCAGTGCCAAAGACACTTTTGTCAGCCAGCTAAACGCTGAACCTTCACCGCCACTATTACCAAACCATTGCGCTAATGTTCCGGGGAACAAAATAATACTCGATGCAAAGATTGCTGGAATTACTCCTGCCATATTAATTTTCAATGGCAAATGGGTACTCTGTGCTGCGAAAACTTTGCGGCCTTGCTGGCGTTTTGCATAGTTAACGACGATACGCCGCTGACCACGCTCCATAAAGACAACAAAATAAATCACAGCAAAAGAAATCACAGCAATCAACAAGAGAAGAAGCACATGCAATTCACCTTGACGCGCTTGCTCAATCGTTTGTCCGATTGCCTTTGGCAGACCAGCAACAATACCTGCAAATATCAGTAATGAAATCCCATTACCAATACCCCGCTCAGTAATCTGTTCACCTAACCACATTAAGAACATGGTACCAGTTACTAGACTCACTGTTGCGATGAACGTAAACATGGTTTGGTCGATAACAACCAGATTAGAGACCATGTTTGGTAGTCCTGTCGCAATCCCAAGAGCTTGGAATGTTGCAAGTACAAGCGTGCCGTAACGCGTATATTGGCTAATCTTACGACGCCCTGCTTCACCCTCTTTCTTGAGTTCAGCTAACGCGGGATGAACTACAGTTAGCAGCTGGACAACAATCGATGCCGAAATATACGGCATGATACCCAGTGCTAATATAGATGCACGCGAAAGAGCACCACCGGAGAACATGTTAAACATTTCTACGATGGTCCCTTTTTGCTGTTCGAACAAATCGGCTAGTACAGCTGCGTCAATACCAGGAATCGGCACAAAAGAGCCAGCTCGGAATACGAGAAGCGCACCTAATACGAATAACAAGCGCGACTTCAATTCACTTAAGCCGCTCTGAGCACTACGAAAATCTTGTCCTGGTTTCTTAGCCATCTGTACCTCGTTTCGAGATTATTCCTCGATTTTTCCGCCTGCAGCTTCGATTGCAGCTTTAGCGCCTTTAGTTACGCGTAAACCCTTCACTGTAACAGCTTTGTTGATCTCACCAGAAAGAACGATTTTCACATTCTCAATGTTTTTAGTCACAACATTTGCTGCTTTCAGGCTGTTCAGGTCAACAACTTCGCTTGTTACTTTCGCTAATTCACTTAGACGAACTTCAGCAGACACTAAACTCTTACGAGAAGTGAAACCGAATTTTGGCAAGCGTTGTTTCAAAGGCATTTGTCCACCTTCAAAACCTGCACGAACTTTACCGCCAGAGCGTGATTTTTGACCTTTGTGGCCACGACCACCAGTTTTACCCAGGCCAGAACCGATACCGCGACCTAAACGCTTCTTAGAAGGCTTAGAACCCGCAGCCGGAGATAGAGTATTCAAACGCATTCTGATTACTCCTCAACTTTAACCATGTATTGAACTTTATTGATCATACCACGTACACATGGTGTATCTTCAAGTTCAACAGTGTGGTTGATACGACGAAGGCCTAGACCACGCAAAGTAGCTTTATGCTTAGGTAGGCGACCAATTGAGCTTTTAGTTTGAGTTACTTTAATAGTTGCCATGGTTCTTACTCCGAAATTGATTCAACAGTTAGACCACGTTTAGCAGCAACCATTTCTGGTGACTTCATGCTACCCAGAGCATCAATCGTTGCACGAACGATGTTGATTGGGTTTGTTGAGCCATACGCTTTTGACAAAACGTTATGTACACCTGCAACTTCAAGTACAGCACGCATCGCACCACCGGCGATAACACCCGTACCTTCAGCAGCTTGCTGCATGTAAACTTTAGAGCCCGAGTGGCGACCTTTTACCGGGTGGAAAAGGGTGCCTTCGTTCAACGCGATTGTAATCATGTTACGACGCGCTTTTTCCATTGCTTTTTGAATCGCAGCAGGTACTTCACGAGCTTTGCCGTAACCGAAACCTACGCGACCATTACCGTCACCAACAACTGTTAGTGCAGTAAAGCTCATGATTCGACCACCTTTAACCGTTTTAGAAACACGGTTAACAGCGATTAATTTTTCTTGCAAATCAGTCGCTTGTTGTAATTCTTTAGCCATCTTCCAACCCTACCTTAGAATTTCAGACCAGCTTCACGAGCAGATTCTGCTAGCGCCGCTACTCGACCGTGGTATTGGAAACCGGAACGATCAAAAGCAACTTCTGACACGCCTTTTTCCAGAGCGCGTTCAGCAATAGCTTTACCTACCGCTTGTGCTGCTTCGATGTTTCCAGTGAATTTCAGTTGCTCACGGATCGCTTTTTCTACAGTAGAAGCTGCAGCGATAACCTCAGAGCCATTAGATGCGATAACCTGAGCGTACACGTGACGAGGAGTACGGTGTACAACTAGGCGAGTGGCACCCAGTTCTGCAATCTTACGACGTGCACGTGTGGCACGACGGATGCGAGATGCTTTCTTATCCATAGTGTTACCTTACTTCTTCTTAGCTTCTTTAGTACGCACATTCTCATCTGCGTAACGAACACCTTTACCTTTGTATGGTTCAGGCTCACGATAAGCACGAATATCAGCAGCCACTTGACCCACAAGTTGTTTATCACAACCGGTGATGACAATTTCAGTTTGGCTTGGACATTCCGCTTTAATACCTGTTGGTAATTCATGTTCAACAGGGTGAGAGAAGCCTAGTGTCAATGCTACAGCATTGCCTTTCATTGAGGCACGGTAACCAACACCTTTTAATGTAAGCTTCTTCGTAAAGCCATCCGTCACACCGACAACCATGTTGTTCACTAGTGCACGTGCAGTACCTGCCTGTGCCCAAGCATTCGCAACACCGTCACGAGGTCCGAAAGTCAGGTTATTTTCTTCTTGAGCAATCACAACTGCGTCATTTAGTACGCTAGTCAGTTCACCCTTTGCACCTTTTACAGTGATCTCTTGGCCGTTTAATTTCACCTCTACGCCAGCTGGAATAGCGACAGGTGCTTTAGCAACACGAGACATATCCTACTCCTATAATTAAGCTACGTAGCAAATGATTTCACCACCAAGACCTGCTTTACGGGCAGCACGGTCTGACATCAGACCCTTGGAAGTGGATACGACAGCAACACCCAAACCGCCCATCACAGATGGCAACTCGTCTTTTCTTTTATAGACGCGTAAGCCAGGACGTGAAACACGTTTGATTTGCTCGATAACTGGTTTCGCTTGAAAATACTTCAGCGTAACTTCCAGTTCAGGTTTTACATCGCCTTCAACGGCGAAATCTTCGATATAACCTTCAGCTTTTAGAAGTGCAGCAATTGCAACTTTCAGCTTTGAAGAAGGCATTTTTACAGCAACTTTGTGTGCTGCCTGACCGTTACGAATACGGGTCAGCATATCCGAAATCGGATCTTGCATGCTCATAAACTTTACTCCAAATGATTAAGTGGCAATTACCAGCTAGCCTTACGAAGTCCAGGAATCTCGCCTTTCATGCAAGCTTCACGAACTTTGATACGGCTTAAACCGAACTTACGTAGGTAACCGTGTGGACGACCAGTTTGGTTACAACGGTTACGCTGACGTGATGCACTTGAATCACGAGGAAGTGTTTGAAGTTTCAGAACAGCATCCCAACGTTCTTCTTCAGATACGTTTACGTCGCTGATGGTAGCTTTTAGCGCTGCACGCTTTTCAGCATACTGTGCGACAAGCTTTGCACGTTTTACTTCACGTGCTTTCATTGATTGTTTAGCCATAACAGTAACCCTTCACCTTACTTGCGGAATGGGAAGTTAAAGGCAGCCAGCAGAGCACGGCCTTCCTCATCAGTGGACGCACTAGTCGTGATTGTTACATCAAGACCACGCACACGATCGACTTTATCGTAGTCGATTTCCGGGAAGATGATTTGCTCGCGAACGCCCATGCTGTAGTTACCGCGACCATCAAAAGATTTCGCGCTAACACCACGGAAGTCACGTACACGTGGTAGAGCGATAGAAATCAAACGCTCCAAAAAATCCCACATACGTTCGCCACGCAAGGTTACTTTACAACCAATTGGGTAGCCTTCACGGATTTTGAAACCTGCAACAGATTTGCGAGCTTTTGTGACTAATGGCTTTTGACCAGAAATGGCCGCCATGTCAGCTGCTGCATTCTCAAGCAGTTTCTTATCGTTGATAGCTTCACCAACGCCCATGTTTAGGGTGATTTTCTCAATCCTAGGGACTTGCATGACGCTTGTGTAACCGAACTGTTTGGTCAGTTCAGCGACTACAGACGACTTGTAGTAATCATGCAGTTTCGCCATAGTAGAACTCCAAATTACGTCTATTAGTTAGAAATGGTTTCACCGTTAGATTTGAAGAAACGGACTTTTTTGCCGTCTTCAAAACGGAAACCGATACGGTCCGCTTTACCAGTAGCTGCATTGAAGATTGCAACGTTAGAAGCATCAATTGCTGCTTCTTGTTCAACGATGCCACCCTGTACACCCATAGCCGGTACAGGCTTCTGGTGTTTTTTCACAAGGTTGATACCTTCAACAATAACTTTACCAGTTCCAAGAACCTTAGTTACTTTACCTTTCTTGCCTTTATCTTTACCGGCAAGAACAACGATTTCGTCGTTACGACGGATTTTAGCTGCCATATCTGTGCTCCCTTACAATACTTCTGGAGCCAGTGAAACAATCTTCATAAACTTCGCGTTACGAAGCTCACGAGTCACTGGACCAAAGATACGTGTACCGACTGGTTGCTCAGTATTGTTGTTTAACAATACGCAAGCGTTACGGTCGAAGCGAATGACAGAACCGTCTGGACGACGTACGCCTTTACGGGTGCGAACTACCACCGCCTTCAGGACATCACCTTTTTTTACTTTACCGCGTGGAATTGCTTCTTTGACGGTAACTTTGATGATGTCGCCGATATGTGCGTAACGACGGTGAGAGCCACCCAGAACCTTAATACACATTACGCTGCGAGCGCCTGAGTTATCAGCTGCGTCCAGCATACTTTGCATTTGGATCATGTTAGTGCTCCGCTAAATATTAAAACTAGACCCTCTCGGGTCGGGCTGCCTTTAAAAAGGGAGGCGAATTGTAACACCCTTTTTTCAGATTGGGTAGTCAAAAAACAAACGGCTCCAAAAATAATTGGAGCCGTTTCTTGATTGAAAAGCAGAAATTAAATTTTTGCTTTTTCTACCACTTTCACCAAAGTCCAAGACTTCGTCTTAGACAATGGACGACACTCACAAATTTCAACGGTATCGCCTTGGCCACACTCGTTGTTTTCGTCATGTGCGTGAATTTTAGTCGTGCGTTTAACGAACTTACCGTAAATTGGATGTTTTACGAAACGCTCGATAGCAACAACGATAGACTTATCCATCTTGTCGCTAACAACACGACCGAGTTGAGTACGAATTTTGTCGCTCATTATGCGCCTGCCTTCTCAGTCAAAACAGTTTTCACACGTGCGATATCACGGCGTACAGCTTTCAGAGTATGAGTCTGCTGTAGTTGACCAGTTGCAGCTTGCATACGCAAGTTGAACTGTTCACGTAGCAAATTCAATAGCTCAGCATTCAGCTCTTCAACGCTTTTTTCGCGTAGATCTTGTGCTTTCATCACATCACCTGCTTAGTTACGAAAGTAGTCTTGAACGGAAGTTTTGCAGCAGCAAGTGCAAAAGCTTCTCGTGCCAATTCTTCAGGTACACCGTCCATTTCGTACATAACCTTACCAGGTTGGATTTGGGCTACCCAGTACTCAACGTTACCTTTACCCTTACCTTGACGAACTTCAAGTGGTTTTTCTGTGATAGGTTTGTCTGGGAATACACGAATCCAGATTTTACCTTGACGCTTAACGTGACGTGTCATCGCACGACGAGCCGCTTCGATCTGACGAGCAGTCAAACGACCACGGCCGACAGCTTTCAAACCAAATGTACCGAATGAAACATCAGTACCTTTAGCTAGACCACGGTTGCGACCAGTATGAACCTTACGGAACTTTGTACGTTTAGGTTGTAGCATCTGTCGACTCCTTACTTACGGCCTTTACGCTGTTTCTTAGGCTTATCACCTTTAGGCTCAGCGGTATTTGCATTTGCAGCTGGCATCCCACCCAGGATTTCTCCTTTGAAGATCCATACTTTAACGCCAATCACACCATACTGAGTGTGAGCCGAAGAAGTTGCGTACTCAATGTCTGCACGAAGAGTATGTAGAGGTACACGACCTTCACGATACCATTCAGAACGTGCGATTTCAGCGCCGCCTAAACGACCGCTTACTTCTACTTTGATACCCTTAGCACCTAGACGCATTGCGTTTTGTACTGCACGCTTCATCGCGCGACGGAACATAACACGACGCTCTAGCTGAGACGCGATGCTATCAGCCACTAACTGACCGTCTAGCTCAGGCTTACGTACTTCAGCGATATTAATTTGCGCTGGTACACCTGCAATTTTCGCTACCGCAGCACGTAGTTTTTCGACGTCTTCACCTTTCTTACCGATAACGACACCTGGGCGAGCCGTGTGGATTGTCACACGGATGCTTTTCGCAGGACGCTCGATAACAATGCGTGATAGAGACGCTTTTGACAATTCCTTCGTCAGGAATTGACGTACCTTGAAGTCGCCGTCTAGGTTGTCAGCGAACTCTTTGGTGTTAGCAAACCATGTAGCATTCCAAGGCTTAACGATGCCCAGACGAATACCATTTGGATGTACTTTCTGACCCATTGCTTACTCTCCTAGTCTCTTAGCGATCTGCGACAACCACAGTAATGTGGCTTGAACGCTTCAAGATACGGTCCGCACGGCCTTTGGCACGAGGCATAATACGCTTCATGACAGGGCCCTCATCTACGAAGATTTTTGCGACGCTTAGATCGTCGATATCTGCACCTTCGTTATGCTCCGCGTTTGCGATAGCTGACTCAAGAACTTTCTTAACTAAGTCAGCAGCTTTTTTGTTGCTGAAAGTCAGAATTTCTAGAGCCTGATCGACAGACTTACCACGGATCAAATCTGCAACTAAGCGAGCTTTCTGTGGAGAAATACGAGCAAAGTTATGTTTAGCAACAGCTTCCATCATCTACTCCTTACTTCTTCTTCGCTTTCTTATCTGCAGCATGACCGCGATAAGTACGTGTTGGTGCAAATTCACCCAGTTTGTGACCGATCATTTCATCAGTTACGAAAACCGGAACGTGCTGACGACCATTATGGACAGCGATGGTCAAACCAATCATTGATGGAATGATCATTGAACGACGGGACCAAGTCTTAATAGGCTTTTTGTCTCCGCTTTCCACCGCTTTCTCTACCTTCTTCAGCAAGTGTAGGTCAATAAATGGACCTTTCTTGAGAGAACGTGGCATGGCTTATCCTCTTAAATAGATTACTTATTACGACGACGTACAATGTACTTGTCGGTGCGTTTGTTTTTACGGGTTTTGAAGCCCTTAGTAGGCATACCCCAAGGAGATACAGGGTGACGACCACCGGATGTGCGACCTTCACCACCACCGTGTGGGTGGTCAACTGGGTTCATCACAACACCGCGAACAGTAGGACGAACACCACGCCAACGTGTAGCACCTGCTTTACCAAGTTCACGAAGCATGTGCTCAGAGTTACCAACTTCACCAATCGTTGCACGACCTTCAGAAGGAACTCGACGCATCTCACCAGAACGCAGACGAATTGTTGCGTATGCACCGTCACGAGCAACGATTTGTGCATAAGCACCAGCAGAACGTGCAAGTTGTGCACCTTTGCCAGGTTTCAATTCAACACAGTGAACTGTTGAACCCACTGGGATATTGCGCATCGGCAGTGTATTACCTGCTTTAATCGGTGCGTCAACGCCAGACTGGATTACATCACCAGCTTGCAGACCTTTCGGTGCAATGATGTAACGACGTTCACCGTCTGCATAAAGAACCAAAGCGATGTTTGCACTACGGTTTGGATCATATTCCAGACGCTCAACTTTTGCCGGAATGCCATCTTTAGTACGTTTAAAATCGATCAAACGATAGTGTTGCTTATGCCCACCACCGATGTGACGTACTGTGATACGACCGTTGTTGTTACGACCACCGTTTTTAGAATTTTTTTCTAAAAGCGGCGCATAAGGCTTACCTTTATGCAGGTCATTGTTCACAATTTTAACGACGTGACGGCGACCAGCCGAAGTCGGCTTACATTTAACAATAGCCATTTTTCAACTACTCCTGTTATTCCGCGCCGCCAACGAAGTCAAGATCCTGACCTTCTTTCAAAGTTACATACGCTTTTTTCACATCACTACGACGGCCTTGGCGCATACCTTGACGTTTAGTCTTACCCTTAGTAATCAGGGTATTTACAGATTCAACTTCAACTTCAAATAGCTTTTCTACGGCTGCTTTAATCTCTTTTTTTGTTGCATCTTTCGCTACTTTGAAAACAACAGTGTTTGCTTTCTCAGCAACCATAGTTGCTTTTTCAGAGATGTGCGGAGCACGCAGAACTTTTAGTAGACGCTCTTCGCTAATCATGCCAGCATCTCCTCAACTTGCTTAACTGCAGAAGCAGTCATAAGAACCTTGTCAAACGCGATCAAGCTAACAGGGTCAATTCCTGAAGCGTCACGTACGTCAACTTTATAAAGGTTACGAGCAGCTAAGAACAGATTCTCGTCTACTTCACCAGTAACGATAAGTACATCGTTAAGCTCAAGTTCTTTAAGCTTAGCTACCAGTTCTTTAGTTTTTGGAGCTTCAACTGAGAAATCATCAACAACGATCAAACGCTCTTGACGTACCAGCTCAGAAAGAATGCTCTTCATAGCGCCACGGTACATTTTCTTGTTTACTTTTTGGCTGTGATCTTGTGGTTTCGCAGCAAAAGTAACACCACCTGTACGCCAGATTGGGCTACGGATTGTACCGGCACGAGCACGGCCAGTACCTTTTTGACGCCATGGTTTAGCGCCGCCGCCAGAAACTTCTGAACGTGTTTTTTGAGCACGAGTACCTTGACGAGCACCTGCTGCATAAGCAACAACCACCTGATGTACAAGAGCTTCGTTGAACTCACGTCCGAAAGTAGTTTCGGAAACAGTTAGTGCGTCAGCACCTTTAACCATCAATTCCATTACTTACTCCTAGACGTTATGCTTTAACAGCTGGTTTAACGATCACGTCACCACCGATAGCACCAGGGACTGCACCTTTAATCAGAAGCAGGTTGCGCTCAGCGTCGACACGTACGATCTCTAGGTTTTGAGTCGTTACACGCTCAGCACCCATGTGACCTGCCATTTTCTTGCCCTTGAATACACGACCTGGAGTCTGACATTGACCGATAGAACCAGGAGCACGATGCGACAATGAGTTACCGTGAGTCATATCTTGAGTGCGGAAGTTCCAGCGCTTCACAGCACCTTGGAAACCTTTACCCTTAGATGTACCAGTAACGTCTACTTTTTTTACTTCATTGAAAAGTTCAACAGTCAATTCAGAACCGACTGAAAACTCTTCTCCGTTTTCTAAACGGAATTCCCAAAGACCGCGGCCAGCGTCAACACCCGCTTTCGCGAAGTGACCAGCTTCTGGCTTAGATACACGGTTGGCTTTTTTCGCACCAGAAGTTACTTGGATTGCAGTGTAACCATCAGACTCAAGTGTTTTAACTTGAGCAACACGGTTCGCTTCAACCTCAACAACTGTAACTGGGATAGAAACGCCTTCTTCAGTAAACACGCGGGTCATACCCACTTTACGTCCGACTAGACCAATCATTCTTCTAATCTCCCTTAACCTAGGCTGATTTGTACATCAACGCCAGCAGCTAGATCGAGACGCATCAGAGCGTCAACAGTTTTGTCTGTTGGCTCAACGATGTCGATTAGACGTTTGTGAGTACGAATTTCGTACTGGTCACGAGCATCTTTGTTGACGTGTGGAGAGATAAGAACAGTGAAACGCTCTTTACGAGTAGGCAGTGGAATAGGACCACGAACCTGTGCGCCGGTACGCTTTGCTGTTTCAACGATTTCCGCAGTAGAAGCGTCGATTAATTTGTAATCGAAAGCTTTTAGGCGGATTCGGATACGTTGGTTCTGCATGAGACAGAGCTCCAAATTCAAAAAATTACACAAACAATATCGCCACTCATGCCCACTAAATGTGAGAGAATGTCGATTGATTCATGTGAAACCGTAGTTCCGCAATTGGGAACATTGTCAGCTAATTTAGATCAACTTTATTTAAGCTAATTTATATTAACTGCGAACATAAGCTAAGTATACATTACCTGATAAATCAATAAGATATATCAGCTCCTTGCTGCTCATTGGTTCACAACTGGCTTAACCAGTGGACGGGTATTATACAGATAGAACCGTCACATGCAAGGTGCGATGGAAAAATAATCGAAATAATAACAGAAGGTAAATTCTGGCTCCGCCATCTCATGCAGAGCCAGTTTGTCATTCGATGGAAAGTTTAACGTGATAAACGTTGTCTCACAGCTTCAAAAAGACAAATCCCAGTTGCGACAGAGACATTCAAACTAGAAACGCTTCCCGACATTGGTATCTTAACCAATGCATCACAGGTTTCTCTGGTCAGGCGACGCATTCCATCACCTTCTGCCCCCATAACGATTGCCAATGGGCCGGTCAGTTTGGACTGGAAGATATCCTGAGTCGCCTCACCAGCCGTACCGACAAACCAGATCCCCTGCTCCTGTAAAGCCTTCATCGTTCTGGCCAGATTGGTTACTCGGACTAAAGGTACTGTTTCAGCAGCACCACAGGCAACTTTACTCACAGTTGCATTCAGTGGCGCAGATTTATCTTTGGGAACAATCACGGCTGTAACACCGGCAGCATCTGCGTTTCTAAGACACGCCCCAAGATTATGTGGATCGGTCACGCCATCCAACACCAGGAATAGAGGGTGTTCCACCGTATTTAAAAGCGTATCCAGATCATGTTCATTCAAGGTTTTGGCCGGTTTCACTCTTGCCATCATCCCTTGATGATTCTCACCTTGAGATTTTTTATCCAGTGCCTGACGACTCATCTGCTGGATCGAAATGCCAAGCCGCTGCAACTCATTTAGCATGGGAAGAAGCCGCTTATCTTGTCGATCTTTCAAAACAAAGACTTCGATCAGACGATCCGGGGCTTTCTCTAACACAGCACTCACCGCATGAATGCCATATACAAATTCATTACTCATTTGTTACCTATTATTTATCAGTTTTGGCTGATTTCGCTTTACGCTGACGCGATTTTTTCTTACGGACCTTCTCCGACTTACTTTTCTTTTTAGCCGTCTTATTATTCTGGTCATTCCCATCATGAGGATTTTTCACCGGTTCAATAGCCGGTGTTGCTTTCCCCCGACGACGCGATGTTCCTTTCTTCCCTTGTTTTGCTTCAGCCTCACGTTTCTTGGCTGTCTTCCCTTCACCGCGTAGCTTACGACTTGTCTCGACTAATTCAAAGTCAATATGACGTTCATCCAGATTAACAGCCTGAACTTTCACTTTAACCGAATCGCCTAAACGGTAAATCAGACCGAAGCTTTCACCAATCAGACGTTGTCCCATCGGATCATACTGATAGTAATCATTGGCTAAGCTAGAGATATGTACCAAGCCATCAATATGTAGTTCGGTGAGACGGACAAAAAATCCAAAACCAGTGACATTGGCAATCACGCCATCTAACACTTCACCGACATGATCCTGCATGTACTCACATTTCAGCCAATCGGAAACATCCCGTGTTGCATCATCGGCTCGCCGCTCCGTCATTGAACACTGCTCACCGTAATAGTCCATCTCATCGAATGAATAGTGATAGCCTCCTGTTGGCGTCCAACGATCTTGATTCGTCCCCTGCTGTTTAGCAATCAGGTACTTGATTGCCCGGTGTAACAGGAGATCGGGATAACGCCGAATCGGGGAGGTAAAGTGGGCATAACGCTTTAAGGCTAACCCAAAGTGACCGCAATTATCGGGATTATATACCGCTTGCTTCATCGAACGGAGCAACATCGTCTGGATCAACTCATGATCAGGCCGGTTCGCAACTTGTTTCATCAAGTGCGCATAATCGGTCGGCGTCGGTGCCAGTCCGCCGGTCAGGTTTAGTCCCAGTTCTCCGAGAAAATCCCGGAATCCCATCAACCGTTCTTCTCCCGGGGTTTCATGAATACGGTATAGGGCGGGCTCTTTCATTTTTTCAACCAGCGACGCAGAAGCGATATTCGCCAAAATCATACATTCTTCGATGATTTTGTGTGCATCGTTACGGACTAATGGTTCGATCCGTTCAATTTTCCGCTGAGCATTAAAAATAAACTTCGTTTCGACCGTTTCAAATTCAATCGCCCCCCGGTTTTCTCTCTCACCTTTCAGAACCTGATACATCCGGTATAATTCTTCCAGATGGGGGACTAACGGTTCATAACGCTGACGAAGCTCCTCATCACCGGCTAAAATTGCGGCCACTTTGTTATAGGTCAGCCGCGCGTGTGAATTCATCACCGCTTCATAATGCTTATAACCTGAAAGTTTTCCCGTCGATGAGATTGTCATCTCACAGACCATACAAAGCCGATCAACTTGGGGGTTGAGAGAACAGAGGCCATTTGATAACACCTCGGGTAGCATTGGCACAACCTGAGACGGAAAGTAAACGGAGTTCCCCCGATTAATCGCTTCTTTATCCAGTGCAGAGTCGGTTCTGACATAATAACTCACATCGGCAATCGCCACCCAGAGACGCCAGCCACCACCGCTTTTCGCTTCACAATAAACGGCATCATCAAAATCTCGGGCATCTTCACCATCAATGGTGACTAGCGGCAATGCTCTCAGATCGACGCGCCCCTGTTTCGCCTCTTCCGGCACTTGTTCACTAAACAACTTCACTTGTTGTTCAACAGCTTCAGGCCACTCATGAGGAATCTGATGTGTCCGAATTGCAATCTGGGTCTCCATCCCCGGTGCCATATTTTCACCAAGCACCTCAACCACCTGTCCCATCATGCCACGGGAGCGACTCCCCCGATCCGTAATCTCTATTACGACAACATTTCCCATTCGCGCACCAGCACGCGCCTCATTGGGAATCAAAATATCATGACTAATCCGGGAGTCATCGGGGACGACATAAGAATAGCCATGCTCAAAGAAAAACCGTCCCACAATCTGGCTGTTTCTTTCCTCTAAAATCCTGACCAGACGACCTTCTTTCCGACCTCGCTTATCGGTGCCATTCGGTTGAATCAGAACATAATCTCCATGAATTAGTGTTCTCATCTGGTGATGTGGCAGTACGATATCTTCGTCTTTACCCCGAGTTCCCTCAGGTCTGAGCCAACCGTATCCATCTTTATGACCAATGACATATCCTTTAATCATTTCCAGTTTTTCCGGCAGTGCATAGCATTGGCGGCGCGTGAAGACCAGTTGCCCGTCTCTTTCCATGGCTCTCAGACGTCTTCGTAATCCTTCGTATTGCTCTTCACCTGAAAGGTGTAGCACTTCGAACAGGTCATTGCGATTCATCGGAACATTCGCCTGAGCCAGAAATTCTAAAATAAACTCGCGGCTGGGAATCGGATTGTCATAGTTATTTGCTTCACGATCAGCAAACGGATCATTTTGAGTAGTGTCAGACATAAGTCGTCCTAAGGAAGAAGGTAATCTCTTAAAATACTTTCTGAATCAACCATGTTTAAATGATGATCCAGAAAGCATGAATGTAGCTTATTGAAGATATATTAGCGGGAAGTTGTGATTTCTTCAAAAATCAGGCGGTTAAACTAAGGAAGTTTCAATCAATTGTAACAGAAACGAACGCATCACGATACCGTGTGCTACCACAGCGTTTCTCTCATTTTCGCACGAGCGATAATATTCTCAGGCATCCGCTGTTCAAGCCCCTGACGCAACATCGCAATACGTTTGTGCATACGTGTATCAGCCGTGACAGAATGATAGAGCCATCGATAAGCATCTTCATAATCAAGTGGACTGCCATAATCCCGGAGTAACAACTCAGCCAGTTTCACGCGGGCTTTCAAATTGCCCATTGCGGAAGCTTCTCTCAGATACACAATGGCACGTTCACGATCTTGCTGAACCAGCACACCTTCAGCGTAATAGCGACCTAGCTGCTCAAGCGCTGTCGGCAATCCCTGACTGGCTGCAGCTTCCATATAATATAAACCCAGTTCAGCGTCCTGTTCGACACACACGCCCCATGCCAACATATCGCCATACAAGAATTCATACGATGGTAAATTGATCCGCGTAGCCCGGGCAACGATATCTTCAACGAGCTGACATTTATCAGCTTTCACTCGCTCCAGATGCTTATTCTGTTCGATCAGTTGAATTAACTCAGCTTCGGAATAAATTTGGACTGGCGGCCCGACATCAGCGACAGTGGCATTGACTGAAACGCTCAACATCATCATTAACAACGAAGCTGCTACGCTTAGTAGCCTCATATACATACTCTTTTTTGAACGATCGCTTAACAATATCACCCACTTTGGCTAGGGCTTAAATACCGTATCGGCAGACGAACAAATGACTTTAGGAGAAAGTTGTTGTTGATTTTTTGCACAACACAACTGTACATAACAATCCCCAAAAAAGCAAAAAGCCGGTCATTAAAGACCGGCTCTGACAATCAAGTCGTATAGGCTTACGCAACACTGAACGGATGAACTTTAATAATCGTTTCATTCCGATCCGGGCCGGTTGAAATGATATCAACAGGAACGCCTGTTAATTCTTCTATGCGCTGAACGTAGTTCAATGCCGCCTGAGGTAAATCTTCAAGCTTCTTAACACCAAAGGTACTTTCAGACCAACCCGGCAGTGTTTCATAAATCGGTGTGACGTGATCATAAGCATCTGCCGCCATTGGTGACACTTCTGCGATTGAACCGTCCTTCATTTGATACCCGGTACAGATTTTGATTTCTTTCAAACCATCTAAAACATCTAGCTTGGTCATACAGAAGCCGGTAATCGAGTTGATTTGAATCGCACGACGCATCGCAACCGCATCAAACCAGCCACAGCGACGTTTACGTCCGGTTGTCGCACCAAACTCCTGACCTTTCGTCCCCAAATGCTCACCAATTTCATCATCCAGCTCAGTCGGGAAAGGACCGGCACCCACACGGGTACAATAGGCTTTGGCAATACCGAGAATATATCCGAGATGACGCGGGCCAAAACCAGAACCGGCAGCAACACCACCAGCGGTCGTATTTGATGAAGTGACATACGGATAAGTCCCGTGGTCGATATCCAACAACGTTCCCTGTGCACCTTCGAACATGATTTTGTCACCACGTTTGCGAGCGGCATCCAGTTCATCTGTCACATCAATAACCATTGACGTTAATACGTCAGCATAGCCCATGACCTGTTCGAGAACTTCATCGTAACTCACTGGTTCTGCTTTATAGAAATTGACGAGCTGGAAGTTATGATATTCCATGACTTCCTGTAACTTAGCGGCAAAAGTGCTACGATCAAACAAATCTCCGACACGCAGACCACGACGTGCGACTTTGTCTTCATAAGCAGGCCCGATTCCCCGACCGGTTGTACCGATGGCTTTCGTACCACGAGCTGCTTCGCGAGCCTGATCCAGAGCAATATGATAAGGCAAAATGAGCGGACAAGCTTCAGAGATAGAAAGACGTTGGCGAACAGGAATGCCTCGAGCTTCAAGCGCTTCCATTTCTTTTAAAAGTGCATCCGGTGAAAGCACAACACCATTTCCGATAATGCATTTGACGTGTTCGCGGAGAATACCGGATGGAATCAAGTGAAGAACGGTTTTTTCACCGTCAATGACCAGAGTATGACCTGCATTGTGACCGCCTTGATAACGAACCACATATTTTGCATCTTCAGTAAGCAGATCAACAATTTTCCCTTTACCTTCATCACCCCATTGGGTGCCTAGTACGACAACGTTATTTCCCATCTTTCCAAATCTGATTGCTGGTTAAAAATGGATTCTACCACCGAATGTGGGATGATGCAGTCATTTTTTAAGCATAAAAAATTCATAAAAAAACGCTTTTTGTTCGATTTTAGAATCAAAAAGAAATCGTTTGCGTAAAATGTCGACTTACACCTCATCCGCGTAAATTTTGATCTGTTTTTTGCCATGAATGTCGATACAACTCCGATACATACCCTCACAGTTCATGCCAAAATGAATCTCGCCAGACCGGTCAATTGCAATCACGCCACCTTCTCCGCCCAAGTTTTTCACCTCACCTTGAATGACCGCAGTGCAAGCTGTATGTACATCTTCCCGTAAGTAACGCATTCGTGCAGCAATATCACTGGCAACACAACAACGAATAAAGGCTTCTCCCATACCGGTTGCGGATATCGCAACATTATGATTTTCTGCATAAGTCCCGGCACCGATAATCGGAGAATCCCCGACTCGCCCAAACTGTTTATTGGTGATGCCACCGGTACTGGTTGCAGCAGCAAGGTTGCCATCCTGATCCAATGCAACGGCACCGACAGTGCCAAATTTATGATCATCGGGATAGCGAGACTCCGAAAGTGCCGTCGTCCCTTCTGCTTTCATGGCTAACAGTTGCTCGTAACGTCTGTCGGTAAAAAAGTAATCCTGCTCGGTATAGTCATAACCAAGCTTTGCAGCAAATTCTTCCGCCCCTTCACCAATTAACATGACATGCTCACTCTGCTGCATCACATCTTTAGCCAGTTGCACTGGGTTTTTGATATGACGCACCCCGGCAACCGACCCGACTTGTCGATGTTCACCACTCATCACGGCTGCATCCATCTCGACCATTTCTTTCGCTGTCAGAACAGAACCTTTCCCGGCATTAAAATGAGGAGAGTCTTCAAGAATTCTGACCGCACAAACAACTGCATCGACAGCACTCCCACCTTGCGCCAGTAACTGATGGCTCTGAGAAACCGCTTGATCCAACGCCTGTTCTATCGCTCGCTGTATTTCATCCGTCATTTGGGCATGCAAAATCGTGCCAGCGCCGCCATGGATTGCAATCGCAAAAGGTTTATTCATATATATCCCCGTCAGGCCATAAAAAAACACCTGCACAAAACGGCAGGTGTTTCCATCTAGATTCAGTGAAACGAATCAGGACAATTAATGGCAGCCACACCCGCCATTGCCGTCACAGCTCCCTTCTTCACCGTGATCATGTCCACAGCCACCGCCTTGATGAATATGTCCATGAGCAACCTCTTCTTCTGTTGCAGCTCGAACCGCGACAACCTCAACATCAAACGTCAGTGTTTGACCGGCCAGCATGTGGTTACCATCAACCACGACTTCATCACCGTCAACTTCGGTAATCTCAACCGGGATTTGGCCTTGATCCGTTTCAGCCAGAAAACGCATTCCCGCTTCGAGTTGATCGACACCATGAAAAACATCAGCCGGAACACGCTGTACCAAGTCATCATTGTATTGGCCGTATGCGTCTTCAGGTGCAACTGTTGCGGTAAATTTATCACCAGCAACTTTACCTTCAAGTTCACGCTCTAGGCCGACAATCAGGTTGTGGTGACCATGCAAGTAATCAAGCGGGGCATCAGCGGTTGACTGATCAGCGACAACTCCGTCTTCCAGTTTGAGTTGGTACGCTAAACTCACCACAACATTCTTTTCAATTTTCATAAACGCTCCAAGGCATCGAGTGTATTTTGTCACCTATTGTGACCGTGTTGCATCTGTCCAAGTGATTCGAAATCCTTGGAGAACTGAACAATATTATGAAGAAGTCTCTCGTAAACCTCAATTAGTCCGGTTTAAAAATGCCAATCATCGTTTCTTCTGCATGAGAAGTTTGTTCAACAGAACGTGGCGTTCGCTGTTCTGTATAATCACATTCCACACATTCGACATGCTCAACATGATTCTCTTCCCACCAGCGAAGAGCATCGGCAGTATGACACTGCGGACAACTGGCTCCGGCAATAAAACGTTTCTTTATTCGCACAAATCAATCCTGATCTCTTTCCCAAAAATCACGAGCTTGATGATCTTTCTCCATCTCGCGCCCAAATATTTCTTCCAACTCTTGCCGGGTCTCTTTGGCACGCAACGACAGTTGCTTACCTTCATTATGCATTGGCAACAGCTCTTCCAGCATTGCATTATCTAAACGACAAAAATGTGATTCAGCTCGTTTTGCCTGATAGGGATGCATCCCTAATTCAACCAATGTTTGCCGCCCCAGATCCAGCGCGCCCAAAAATGTTTCCCGCGAGAAGTGCGGTACACCATGGTTGAGTAACTGATAAGCTTCAACCCGGCTGCGCGCCCGCGCTAAAATTTTCAATTTCGGGAAGTGATTCTGACATAACGTCACAATTGCCATCACCTCATCCGGATCATCGGTACATACCACAACTGCTTCAGCATCTTCAGCCCCGGCAGCCCGGAGTAATTCCAAGTTGGTCGCATCACCGTAAAAAACCTGATAGCCATATTTGCGCAACAGTTTGATTTGACTCGCATCACTTTCAAGAATAGTCACTTTGATTTTATTGGCAAACAGCAAACGTCCCACTATCTGTCCAAACCGCCCGAACCCGGCAATAATGACTCTCGGATCATTATTTTCGACATCAACCGTTAAGTCATCCGCAGAGTTAAACTCCCGGGCAAACCAACGTTTCTGAATGCTGAGCAACAGTGGTGTTGTCACCATCGATAAACTGACGACTACCAGTAAAAAGGACGTCTGATCCGCTTGCAGTAACCCCTCAGACTGCGCAGCGGTGAAGATAACAAAGGCAAACTCTCCCCCCTGACTCAAAATGGCCGCCATACTGCTCCGGGCTTTTGCACGCGTTCCGAACAGTCGCGCCAGTAAATAGAGAATCCCGCCTTTAATCAATACCAGTAATGTGACGGCAGCCAGAATCTGTAACGGACTTTTGAGTAGCAGTCCTAAGTCAACGGCCATACCAATCGCAATAAAGAATAGCCCGAGTAATAGCCCTTTAAATGGCTCGATAGAGACTTCCAGTTCATGGCGAAACTCACTCTCCGCCAATAACACACCGGCAAGAAAAGTCCCTAATGCCATTGAAAGACCTAAAGATTGCATCAGTAACGCAATCCCAATCACTAACAGTAATGCTGCTACAGTGAATAACTCCCGGACGCCACTCATCACGATATAGCGAAATAACGGGCTCAACAGAAAATGGCCGCCGACCAGCAATCCGACAATACCACAAAGCATCCAGAGAGCATCAATCCACTCTCCGGCTGAATTCCCGGCTAATACCGGTAACAGCGCCAGCATAGGGATCACGGCAATATCCTGAAATAACAATACCGCAAAACCAGATTGCCCGGTTTCACTGCGCTCCAGTTCTTGCTCTTCGATGACTCGCAAAGCAATTGCTGTCGAAGAAAGAGCGAGCCCCATCCCCATCACCAGACTGACCTGCCAGCTACCGACAAAAAAATGGATCAGGCTGGCTAATACGGCACTGGTTACCACAACCTGAGCACCGCCAAGCCCCAGAATCGGCGATTTCATCTGCCAAAGCTTGCGTGGATTCAGTTCAAGCCCAATCACAAACAGCAATAAAACCACACCGAACTCTGCAAAATGCAGAATCGCCTCAACATCGCTGATTAATCCCAGCCCCCAGGGGCCGATTGCAACCCCGGCCAACAGATATCCTAATACCGACCCGAGGCCCGCACGCTGGGCTAACGGCACAGCGATGGCTGCTGCTGTCAGAAATACAGCACCACTTTGTAAAAAATCATTCGTCAATGCTGCCATTTATTGCTCCTCTGAATTGTGAGTACCGACTATCTCGGGGGCACTCAGCCACTGACGATAAGAATCAGCATGTTGGTATCTTGCAGTTTCAGTGACATTACGCGACCAGTATAAGATCAATGGCTCACACCATGACATACGGCAAAGAGAGGCAACCAACTCAAACGGCTGTAGAATTTCATCCAACGGATACTTGTTATATCCCTTATGACCAAAAGCAGTCTTTTTGCCGCCGGTGGTGATCACACTGCGCCAGATTTTACCGGCCAATGCGCACTGAGACCCGAATGCAAAATCTTTGCATAAGACCCGATCCAACCATTCTTTTAACAATGCGGGACAAGAATACATATAGAGCGGATGCTGGAAAACAATCACATCATGTGCCATCAACAGACTTTGCTCAGCATCAACATCAATAAAAAAATCCGGGTAGGTTGCATAAAGATCATGGATGGTGACATTCTCCAGCGACTCAATCGCTTTAATCAATATCTGATTCACAATCGAGCTCTGTGGCTCCGGATGAGCAAAGATCACCAACACTTTGGGGCACTTGGGAAGCGGAACCGTATCTGCCATGACTAACTTCACTCCTCTGTCTATTTACCTGAATCATAACGTATTGTAACCACTCCGTACGGATCTTCCCCAGATTTCTGTAATAATTATTTACGTTGCTGAACCATACCAACTCAAATAACAGACAATTCAGATGTCAAATATGCAGACACGGCTCTCTCATCAGTTGGCTCCCTGACCAAAGCGCTGACAATCACACACGCCTAATCATCGACATTTGTCACCAATCCACCTACTATTTCGGGCAGTTCGTTTCAACCTGATAAGTTTTTATGATTACCTTTTCTGATATTCAGTTATTGCGCGGCGGAAAACCGCTGTTAGAACAAACATCTGCGACAATTCATCCGGGAGACAAAGTAGGTCTGGTCGGTAAAAACGGCTGTGGTAAGTCAACCCTATTTGCACTGCTCAAGGATGAACTCAGCGTTGATGCCGGTTCATTCAATATGCCAGCCCAGTGGGAGTTAGCCTGGGTCGCGCAAGAGACACCGGCGCTCGAGCGTAGTGCCATTGAATATGTCATTGATGGTGATCGGGAATATCGTTTACTGGAAAAACAGTTGCAGCAAGCTGAGCAACGTGAAGAAGGAACACGGGTCGCAGAACTGCATGGTCATATTGAAACGATCGGTGGCTACAGTATCCGGGCCCGGGCGGCTGAATTGCTCGATGGTCTCGGGTTCAGTCAAGAACAGATGCAATGGCATTTGACGCAATTTTCAGGTGGCTGGCGGATGCGTCTGAATCTGGCTCAGGCACTGCTATGCCGTTCTGACCTATTACTGCTCGATGAGCCAACCAACCACTTGGATCTGGATGCCGTCATGTGGCTGGAACGATGGCTCCAGAGTTATCCCGGCACTCTGATCTTGATTTCTCATGACCGAGATTTTCTCGACCCGATTGTCGGCAGAGTGATTCATATCGAAAATCAACAACTCAACGAGTACACCGGTAATTATTCGTCATTCGAAAATCAAAGAGCAGAAAAACTGGTTCTTCAGCAGGCGATGTATCAGAAACAGCAAAAGCAAATTTCTCATATGCAAAGCTATATCGACCGTTTTCGTTATAAAGCCTCCAAAGCGCGTCAGGCGCAAAGTCGGATTAAAGCGCTGGAACGGATGGAAAAAGTGCTGCCCGCGCAATTGGACAATCCATTTAGTTTTGAATTCAGAGAGCCGGCAGCGCTGCCGAATCCGATACTGATGATGGATGAAGTCGCGGCCGGATACGATCAGGTTGCCATTCTCAACCAGATTAAATTGAATCTGGTGCCCGGCAGCCGGATCGGTTTGCTGGGTCGTAATGGTGCCGGGAAATCAACGCTCATCAAATTACTTTCAGGTGATCTACAACCGCAAAGTGGTCAGCTCACTTATTCCCAAGGCGTCAAAATCGGTTATTTTGCCCAGCATCAGTTGGAAACGCTTCATCCAGAAGAAACCCCTTTGCAGCATTTAATGCAAATCGCACCGCATCATACCGAACAACAATTACGGGACTATCTCGGTAGTTTCGGCTTCCAAGGTGATAAAGCTCTGGAAAAGGTCGCCCCCTTCTCCGGTGGCGAAAAAGCGCGACTCGTCTTGGCATTGATCGTCTGGCAAAAACCGAACCTACTGCTACTGGATGAACCGACCAACCACCTTGATCTCGATATGCGTCAGGCACTGACACTCGCCTTGCAGACTTACGAAGGGGCGATGGTGATTGTCAGCCATGACCGCTATCTGCTTCGGGCCACCACCGATGATTTTTATCTGGTTCACGACGCCAAAGTGGCCACATTCGATGGCGATCTGAATGATTATTACCGTTGGCTCACCGAACAGCAAAAACAACAAAAGCAGGACAAGAAAGAGCAAACCACAACGAAAGACAGTCAATTCAGTGCCGCAGCGAAAAAAGAACAGAAACGTAAAGCAGCAGAACTCCGTCAGCAAACGGCACCAATTCGCAAAAAACTGACACAATTAGAGCAGCAGATCGATAAATTACAGCTAACCCTCAACGATACCGAGCAACAATTAAGCGATTCTTCCCTGTATGATGCAGAGAATAAAGCTAAACTTACTCAGGTGCTGGCGCTTCAGGCTCAAAGTAAATCTGAACTTGAGGAACTTGAGTCTCAATGGATGGAATACCAAGAGCAGCTAGAACAAATGGAACAGGAGTTCAACACTTTATGATTCAGACACCGATTTCCCTGACACTGGAACGACTCTGGCAATTTAGTTTGCAATATTACAGTGTCCGGGAAGTCAAAGAAGCCTGTCTCAGCCTCCAAAACAACTACCACGGTAACGTCAATTTACTTTTGCTTTTGAAATGGCTCGATGAACAGCAGCTCAGCATCGGGCCACAAGACTGGCATCGTGTGATGACCTGTATCAGTGCCACTGAAGGGCTGCTCAATAGCTATCGAGAGTTACGCAGAAAACTCAAAACACATCTGCCGGATACGCTCTATCGTGAATCACTTCAATTTGAGCTACAACTGGAAAAACAGCAACAATCCGATTTGGTGGATTGTATTAATCAGCTCAAGTTGCAGCCCAGCGGCTCACAATTAATGACCCAGCGTTACTGCAAAGCGCTGACAGCCGATCATCTTGCCAAGATCTTTGCGAAACCCGCGTCATTTTCAACCACACCAGTCAAAAAATAAGGGAAACAGCGCGGTGAGAAATACCCCACAAACCATGAATAAGACCACACTACTACCATTTCAGCCTGCGTCAGGCGCTGCAGCACCACATATTCAGACACTGTTACCCAGATGGGCTCGGCGCCATCCTTTATTTTCACCACATTGGGAAACCCTGACCACACCGGATGATGACGTTTTGAGTCTGGCCTGGAGTGAAGATCCCAATCAACCCGATGTGCAGACAAAACCTCTGTTTATTCTCTTTCATGGTCTTGAGGGAAGCTTTCATAGCCCCTATGCCAACGGTTTGATGCACGCTTTCGCGCAGCAAGGCTGGCTGAGCGTCATGATGCATTTTCGTGGATGTGACGGTCAGCCAAACCGGCAGGCGCGTGCTTATCATTCTGGTGAAACCAGCGATCCACGCCATTTTCTGACGCACATTCAGCAACGTTTCCCGTCAAATTATAAAATGGTCACCGGTGTCTCGCTTGGCGGTAACATGCTGGCAAATTATTTGGTTGAATTTGCTGACGATCCGCTGGTTGATAATGCCACGATAATCTCTGCGCCTTTTGACTTAAGTGACAGCTCAGGCCGGATTAATCGTGGTTTCTCACGCATCTATCAGGCTTACCTGCTCCGGTCACTCAAGCAAAATGCCTATCGTAAATTCGAAACGCTGCAACAAGCGATTCCTCTTTCACAACCTTCGATCAGGCAGTTGAAAACATTGCAGCAATTCGATGATCTGATTACGGCTCCCCTGCACGGATTTAACAACGCACAGGACTACTATCAACGCTGTTCAGCGATCTCTAAACTCGGGCAAATCCGTCTGCCAACGCTGATTTTACACGCACAAGACGATCCATTCATGACCGATGCCGTCATTCCGACCCGGCCATTACCAAAAACGATAGATTATCAATTACTGCAACACGGCGGGCATGTCGGCTTTTTGAGTGGCACCATCTCCAAACCACGTTTCTGGCTAGAAGAGGCTCTGCCCCGCTATTATCGGGCACAGTCACCCAACTCGTCACCCAACAACAATTAAACCTGACCCAACAACGATTGAGAACACTCATCGAGCGGATGAGTGTTCATCTCGTCTCCATAAGCATAACCATGACCATAACCACACCTCAAACATGCTCTATGTTTGCGTGACAAATCATGATTATTGAGCAACATCGTGCAAAATCCGCTAATATACACGCAATTCATTCATCCCAGAGTGATCGTATAGAAGGTCATCATTATGATTATTCCTTGGCAAACACTCGAACCGGACACACTCGACAACCTGATCCGAGAATTTATTTTCCGGGAAGGAACCGACTACGGTGAGCATGAAATTTCTCTTGAAGAGAAGGTCGCTCAGGTCAAACAACAGATTCAATCCGGAGAAGCAGTTATCGTGTATTCCGAGCTTCACGAATCTGTAGATATTCAACAAAACAGATATCGTTAATTCATGAATTGTCCGATGACAGCACTAATTTCCATGATATAGTGAAATCGATTTCTCGGTTTTCTCCGGGGAATCGGTTGATTGAGTGCACGACAAGGAATGATAAGACAAGGTATGTCATGTCAGCAAAACATCCGATTATCGCAGTAACCGGCTCTTCAGGCGCCGGAACAACAACGACTTCCGAAGCGTTTCGCAAAATGTTTAATATGATGCGGATTAAGCCGGCTTGGGTTGAAGGGGACAGTTTCCACCGTTTCACCAGACCGGAGATGGATGTCGAAATCCGTAAGGCCAGAGAACAGGGCCGTCATATCAGTTATTTTGGCCCACAAGCGAATGATTTTTCCGCTTTGGAAGAATTTTTCCGGGAATATGGCCGTACCGGCACAGGGAAAATTCGCCGTTATCTGCATACATTTGATGAAGCGGTTCCCTATAACCAAATGCCGGGAACCTTCACGCCGTGGCAGGATCTCCCTAATGATACCAACGTGCTTTTTTATGAAGGGCTCCACGGTGGTGTCGTTGATGGTGAAACCAATGTGTCCCAGCATGTTGATTTTCTTATTGGGATGGTGCCGATTGTTAATCTGGAGTGGATCCAGAAATATGTCCGGGACACCCGGGACAGAGGACATTCCAGAGAAGCCGTAATGGATTCGATCGTTCGCTCCATGGATGATTACTTAAATTACATTACGCCGCAATTTTCTCGGACACATATTAACTTTCAGCGAGTTCCGACAGTAGATACATCCAATCCACTGAGTGCAAAAGGGATTCCAAGTTTGGATGAAAGCTTTGTCGTCATCCGTTTACTCGGTATCAAAAAAGTCGATTTCCCTTACCTATTGGCAATGATTGACGGCTCGTTTATGTCATGTCATAACACCATTGTCGTCCCCGGTGGGAAAATGAGTTTTGCCATGGAGTTGATTGTCCGTCCGATTCTTCAGCAGTTGATAGAAACAGGAAAAATTGGTTAATCCCCCATCAGTGACACGAATCGAGCTCTTTTAGTTCCGATACCGTGACCATGCGCACGTTTTTGCGTACAAAATCACGGTCATGACACGATTAAAGTCAAGAAATTGTGTAAGAAAAAGGATACTATTTGATACCGAAACAGAAGACAACTTGCAGGCTTTCTCAAGTGCTTTTATGCTAAGTGTTTAGTTCCGAGACATGTTCAGTTTGAACATGTTCAGTTCAAAAGCTTCGCGAAAACATGGAAAGCAGCAAGCTACCCTGCAGAGGAAGAGAGATATTATGGTTCTAGGTAAACCTCAAACCGATCCAACATTAGAGTGGTTTCTTTCACATTGTCACATACATAAATACCCTTCAAAGAGTACGCTGATTCATGCAGGCGAAAAAGCGGAAACGCTTTATTACATCGTGAAGGGATCTGTTGCTGTTCTGATCAAGGATGAAGAAGGGAAAGAAATGATCCTTTCTTACCTCAATCAGGGTGACTTCATCGGTGAACTTGGTTTATTCGAAGAAGGTCAGGAACGAACAGCTTGGGTCAGAGCGAAATCTCCCTGCGAAGTTGCAGAAATTTCCTTCAAAAAGTTCCGTCAGTTAATTCAGGTCAATCCAGACATTTTGATGCGTCTGGCAGGACAGATGGCAAGTCGCCTTCAAGTCACCAGCCAGAAAGTCGGTGATCTGGCTTTTCTGGATGTTACTGGTCGAATTGCACAGACGCTGTTGAATCTGGCAAAACAACCCGATGCAATGACGCATCCGGACGGAATGCAAATCAAGATTACCCGTCAGGAGATCGGCCAGATTGTCGGCTGTTCGCGCGAAACCGTTGGCCGCATTTTGAAAATGCTCGAAGAGCAGAACCTTATTTCTGCCCACGGAAAAACAATCGTCGTTTACGGTACAAGATAATTTCTTCCTGCCTGAATCGACAAAAGAGCCATCTTCGCGATGGCTCTTTTATTGACTACGCTTGAGCATGAAACATCACTGATCATTGGCATTTTACTGATCATTGGTACTTTCAAAAATTTTGTCCGCAGAAGCTTCGACAAATCCGGGATACAACTTGCCATTGGCCATCGGATAACGTTTGGCAAATTCATAAAAACCACCGGGTACCAACAACTCTGCTTCATCAAATTCAACCACGACCCGATCAGCCATGGTCGATGATTGCTCCAAAAATAACTCAGGTGATCCCTTCACTTCACCACCAGATGAATTGATCACAAAGCCATGTTCGTCCAGATAAGCGTTGATCTCTGCAACCTGATTAAATCGGGCCAACTGGTTGACACTCACTGTAAAGTGGTTTGCGCCATAGCCATGAGCAGCGACCCAGGCGGCATACTCACTTTCTTCAGCTAACAGATAATACTGCTCGAGTGAAACCGGCCATAAGCGGCCACCATAAAGAAAATCGGCATCTGCAACCATTTCAGGTTTGACGTGGGAAACTAAACTTTTCACAATCTTTTGCACAGATCCGGAACAACGTTCAACTTCCAACTCACTGATAAAGACTTTGGGTAACTTAGGATCAGGGTGTTCAAAGTGCTGCGCAGCTAACTTTTTTTGTTCAAACTGATAGTGCCCTTTAGACACATATCCCAGCCGAACAAATGGCTTCGCCATCACTTCAAGGTTCACCGGCGACAAATTAAACGTCCGCAACGCAATATGGTCATTACTTAACGGCTCATCTTCTTGTAGTAGCTGATGAATCTGATGTGCTGATGGACAGAGTCTGGTTGTATAATCTTGCCATAATGCGGCAAACAATGAGTCCGGCGTCATAGCGCCTCCTTCTTTATCAATCATCTTGGGCAGTCATCGCATTCCTGTTTCCGGCTTTCGGAGATTAACGAATCACCAGAAAACGAACCCGATCACCAGACTGAATCAACAAAGCCTGAGCCACTTCAGGCGTCACGATCACAGTCTCAGATTCCGGACGGAAATCGACTTCGGCAACCGTCGCCCGGAAAAATTCAAATGAGGTATTGCTGAGTATGACTTTTTGTTGGCTGTGATGTTGCGCGACTTTAACGGTGGCAGAGACAGAATGCCTGACCGATTCTATATGGCGTAAATCACATTCAACCGTCGGACCTGCATCAAAAATATCGACATAGTTACGACAGGTGAACCCTTCTTCTTCCAATAATTTTAAAGCAGGTTTGGTCTTGTCATGTACCTTCCCGATCACAGCTTGGGCTTCAGGACTGAGCAAATTGATATAAATCGGTAATTTGGGCATCAGTTCCGCAATAAATCCTTTATGGCCTGAGCCCGTCAAATAATCCGCCAGAGAAAAATCGATGGAGAAAAAATGTTCCTGCAACCACTGCCAGAACGGAGAGTTTCCCTGTTCATCTGAGACCCCCCTCATTTCAGCAATAATGGTCTGAGCAAAACGCTCCCGGTGTTCCGCCAACATCAGAAAACGGCACTTTGACATCAGACGTCCGTTGAGGCCGGAACGAAACTCGGGCAAGAGGAACAACGTACATAACTCTGAACACCCGGTATAGTTATTACCCAGTGTCAGTAATTTAACGATTTTGTTCACCCCCAAACGACGGGAAGAGTGAAGCATGGTACTGATATGATAAGAGTAAGACGGCGTATCCCACCCGACGTAGGCCTCAATTGCAGTCGTACCGGCAATCCGGCCGCTTTCGCTATCAACCCCGACCATCAGGTAACTCTCATCAGTTGGTGACTGAACATCTGCCTTGGCAAAACTCGCTTCTGAATGTTCAATACGATGAGATAACAGCGCCTCATTGACAGGCAGTGATGTAAAGCCATAACCAGATTCTATCGCACAATGATAGAGCGCATTATAGTCAGTCATTGCAATGGGACGAACCACAAGCATGGATGTCTCTCCCTGAACCCCTGAGTTCGAAATGAAACCAGTCTGACTATAAGCATAGCTCAGGATCATGGCGAACCTGAGCTAAAATTTTCAACTAAGTTAATGATGCAATGGCTTTTTCCAGTCGTAGCAGACCTTCCTGAATATCGACGTCCTCAATGACCAGTGACGGTGTGAAGCGCACCACATTCGGCCCGGCAACCAAAACAAGCACGCCAGCTTTACCGGCGGCCTGTAATATATCACGCGCTCTGCCATGCCACTCTTCGGTCAACACCGCGCCGAGCAATAAACCTTTGCCACGAATCTCACTGAATATCGGATATTTGGCATTAATTCGTTCTAACCCATCACGAAACAGCTGTTCTTTCTCTTTAACACCTGCAAGTATCTGAGGTTGAGAGATGACATTCACCACGGACTCAGCAACTGCACAGGCAAGCGGATTACCGCCATACGTTGAGCCATGAACACCGACCTTAAAGTGAGAGGCGATTGCCGTCGTGGTTAACATGGCACCGATCGGGAACCCGCCCCCCAGCGATTTCGCAGTACTGAGAATGTCCGGTGTAACGCCTGTCCCCTGATAGGCATAAAAATCACCGGTTCGACCATTCCCCGTCTGTACTTCATCAAAAATTAATAATGCATTGTGCTCGTCACACAGCGTCCTGACCGCCTGAATAAATTCCGGTGTCGGGCTAATAATGCCACCTTCGCCCTGCAATGGCTCCATCATCACTGCACACGTCCGATCGGAAATCTGAGCTTTGAATGCGGCTAAGTCATTATAAGGCAGGTGAACGACATCAGAGGGTTTCGGACCGAAGCCATCAGAGTAAGAGGATTGACCGCCGACCGTCACGGTAAAAAATGTCCGCCCATGGAATCCCTGCTGAAAAGCAATAATTTCCGATTTTTCCGGACCATAATTATCAACAGCCCACCGCCGGGCCAATTTCAGTGCAGCTTCATTTGCTTCAGCCCCGGAGTTGGCGAAAAAAACTTTCTCAGCAAAACTCAGCTCCGTGAGTTTTTTCGCCAAACGCAGTGCCGGCTCATTCGTCATGACATTACTCAAATGCCAAATCTTCTGCGCTTGATCGGTCAATGCCGCTACCATTGCCGGATGACAATGTCCCAGACAGCTAACCGCAATACCACCGGCAAAATCAACGTATTCTTTCTCTGCCTGATCCCATACCCGAGACCCTTTTCCCTTCACCGGAATCACTTCCATCGGGCTGTAGCAAGGCACCATCACCTCGTCAAACAGTGCCCGATCGACATTATTTTGTGTAGCCATTCACACTCCCTCTTTGCTCGTGAACCTCAACCACCCACCCGAATACTCACCAGTATAGATGATCGGTTCATTTTGACTGTTTTTCGGTGGTTGAAGATACGATTCACTTAATGTCAGTAGACAATACGATTGCTACTAGACAATATCATTCACACTGACACTTGTCAGATGATTCTGTCACAAGTTATCTTAAATGTATATTTATGCAAATAAAATGATTTTTTATTTAAGCGTTACAATAATAATGGCTCGCTATACGCCCTCAGCGACGTAAGAAATTCGCCAGCAACGCATGTCCTTGCTCGGTTTTGATCGATTCCGGATGAAACTGAACTGCATCAATGGCCAGAGTTCGGTGCTGATATCCCATGATCTCATCAACATCACCATCGGCCGTTTCAGTCCAGGCCGTGATCTCAAAACAATCAGGCAGGCTCTGTCGTTCTACAACTAAAGAGTGATAACGAGTGACCGTTAACGGATGATTTAAACCATGAAATAATCCCTGACCAGTGTGACAAATCGATGAGACTTTACCATGCATCACTTGTTTGGCACGGACAATCTTTGCTCCAAAAGCCTGTGCAATGGCCTGATGACCGAGACAAACCCCGAGCAGAGGAAGCTGACCGGCGAAATGTTTGACAACGTCGAGAGAGATCCCCGCTTCATTTGGCGTACATGGACCCGGAGAAATCACCAGATGGGAAGGTTTGAGTGAAGTAATTCCGGCAATATCAATCTGGTCATTACGGACAACGTTGACTTCCGCCCCCAGTTCACAGAAATACTGATACAGGTTGTAAGTAAACGAATCATAATTATCAATGATGAGTAACATGAAGATCCTACGCCAAACGACTGCCGAAATCAGGTCGCTATTGTGCAGGATAGATGCAAGAAATCAAGAATGTCTGATGAATAAAGAAGTCACCACTGAGTGGTAACTTCTTTATTTAACTTATTTTAAGCGCAACTATATCATGCCATGTTGAGCTATCCCCATACCTGTTCGGCGACCTCTCTCACCAAAGCAATTTTCTGCCATTGCTGTGTATCGGTCAGTTCATTCCCTTCTTCAGTTGAAGCAAAACCGCACTGCGTGCTCAGACAAAGATTTTCCAGAGGCACATATTGTGCAGCCTCATGAATACGAGCAATCACTTCATCTTTACTTTCCAATTCACCCGTTTTAGAAGACACCAGTCCAAGAACAACTTGCTTATCTTGCGGTACTTTGGCGAGCGGTGAAAAATCACCGGAGCGGTCTGTATCAAATTCCAGATAAAATGCGGAAACATTTTCTTTAGCAAACAGTACATCCGCAATCGGCGCATAACCACCGGATGCCGCCCAAGTTGACCGGTAATTGCCGCGACAGACATGTGTTGTCAAAATCAGATCGGCTGGCGCACTAGCCAGTGCACGGTTATTCACCAGCAATAACTTCTCCGTCAGCGACGCGATACTTTGAGCATGGTCAAAGTCATGAGAATCCCCACAGCCACAAGTGGCTTCCTTCGGTGTCGAGGCTTTGGCAGCAATTTTAGGATCCGTTAACATCCCCCACGTACAATCGTCGAGCTGTAAGTTACGACAGCCCAATGCATATAATTCTTCAATGAAGGTTTGATAAGTCTGCACAATATCATCGAGTAAATCAGCTTCATTCGGGTAGATGGCTTGTGTCTGTTCCAGGTTACACGGACGCTGCAGCTCTTTCAGAAACTGGGCCGGAGCCGGAATCGTCAGACGCGGCACAATCCCCTCTTCTGCAAATTGCATCAGAAAACGAAAATGCGCCAGAAAAGGATGATGTTCACCACTGATTTTCCCGGTCAAACGGATACTTTCCGGACGGGTTTCAACCTGAGCGAAAAGATACCCTTGCTCAATCTCAGATTTTTCGACCCCGTTGATTCCCCACATGAAATCAAGATGCCACCAGCTCCGCCGGAACTCACCGTCCGTGATCACTTGCAGACCAGCGGCTTTCTGGTGAGCAACAAGTTCAGTAATGGCTTGATCTTCAACATCAGTCAGCTGCTGCCGAGTCAGTTGGCCGGCAGCAAACTGCCGGCGAGCGTCATGAAGATAGTTTGGTCGAAGGTAACTGCCGACAACATCGGCACGAAATGGGGGGACAGATAAAGACATGATATTTTCTCAAGTTGCTATTGAATCATATTCATAGCGTACTCGGTTCTTCGCATGAGAAAAGAGAGATTTACTCAAACTGAGCATGAGAAAAATTCATGTTTATTTAACGACTGAACTAGCTGGATAAGAGATGGATAAATTTTCCATGGCAGCCACTATCACCATCGACCAGATAGAAATTTATTTTTTTGCCACTCACAAGAGCTGTCATCAATGTCGAATAAACCACTTTATTATTTTCTTCATTTTTACTCCATTGTAGCCATTTTCCTGCTGGGCAGAGTGACGTCCCAACATTCATTTGGAACGTGACACTTCCCGGCATGTAAGTTGCCTCAACAATTGTCACTTTCCCTGTAATTAATGTCTCGGTTGCATTCACAGAAAATGCACTGGTAGCACATAAAAACAACAATGCAGATAATTTCTTTCTCATATTAATTCCCAGTTAATAAGCCATATATTTACGGATCTACCTTAAGGTAATCATACCTCAAGGGAATAATATCCGCTGTTCATTGAAAAAATGAACACATCGGGAGAAGTCACCGCTTCTCCCTTTTCAATAACAGCCATGTTTAATTATGTACGGCAACGTAAAGTGGTGTTTCTCTGTCCCCCCAATCGTTGCATTGATGCATTCCTTTCACTTCTACTGGTTTAGCTTGTGCTTGTGCTGAAAGCACTAGGGGCTGTTGATCTTTCGTGATGGTTTTTGCAGCAATTTGTCGTACATTTAGTCAAGGCAGGTCATGTGAAGTGTAGCGAGCTACATGAACCATGACCTAACGCTGGATAAATGAGCGACAAATGCTGCCCAGAGGGTTCATCTGAACGTGTCTTGCTCTTTGTTGCGGGTCATTTGCTTAGGATAGCTAAGCGGCATGCCCCGCGCCGCGATCAATACCCGTTCAGATTGAACAAAATTCAACCACGAAAGGTCAACAGCCCCTAGGGAATACATCGCTTTTCCAAGCTCATTACTCAGAGAAAAGGCCCACTCATTTGCCACAGTACTACAAGGCGCCTTGTCTGTATTTCCTTGTGTGGTAAACATAACCACACCATGACCTGAATTATCCCGGTGTACAATCACTTGGGTAATCGTTCCTGTTCCGGTCCCGGCAAAAGCAGTAAAAGATAACAAAGAGCCCAACAGGATGCTGCTTAAAGTCAATTTTTTCATTGTTGTTCCTATTCATACTTATATTATTTTTCGGATATAACCAGCTCACCGGTTGATATGCGCTGCCACATCTAACCAATTCACAAATAAACCTCTATTTTAGAGTCATACCCTAATTTTGCATTGATTCAAAATCAAGCTAATTAGATATTTATAAATAATACTATCACTATTTCTATAAGTCATAAAAAATCCCCTATGAATTTCACAGGGGATTTAAGCTTTAATTCGAACTCTATCGTTTCAAAGCAATCAATTAACGATTGGCACAGAACCCAATCGAGCTGGTACTTGCACCAGGCTGCAACACTTTATTCCATTCAACACCACTAATGGTTACTTTGCTTCCGGCCTGTTCCCAGTTTGCATTCCATAATGCATACACACTGCCTTCGACGTCAAAAGCCGTATGCCATTCAACTGCTTCAGAACCATTGTTAGTGACCACAATGTCAGAGCAGTATGATGGGCTACCATCCTGTGGAATATTGACGGACACCGTCACCCCGCCAGTTCCGGGATCCGTTGGGTCAGTAGGGTCTGTCGGATCGGTTGGATCAGTCGGGTCGGTTGGATCAGTTGGATCGGTTGGGTCAGTCGGATCAGTGGCATCAGAGGTACTAAAGACAAAATGATAAGCAGACAAGGCCGGAATATCATAATTGAGCTGGTTATTCGTGACCTCAACCTCTCCTTTATCCTGAATTTCAACCGAATCAGAATTAAGCACATAAGTCTTGCCTGACTTATAAATCGTGGTTGAATCAATATTGAACACACCATTGATTGACTCATTCATATTCTTATTCAGAACAATGACATGGAGTAACCCGGTCTCTGAATCAACCGATGCATAAATAGAGCTGTTCTCTTTATCACTCATCGTCGCTGTGACGCTGGTATCCCCAAATGTTCCATTTTGGCCGTCATAGTTGCGATAGAGACGATAGGCACTGGCTAAATATTTCTCTTCATCATTTAAAATCCAGCTGTTTGCGGCATAAACATCATATTTACCGAAGATCCCCAGCACATCAGCCTCAGTAATCGCACCGGTAATATCATCGCCACCGCCGTAACCATACTCGGTGAAAGCAATTTTAGTTCCCGGATAATTAGCATCAATTGAATCTTGAATGTGCGGAATCAACGGTAGCTCAGCCATATTCCATTGCGCAATCCAGCTGTCTTCCTGATATTCAGGATCCCATAACGTCCGGGGAGCCTGCATCCGCGCATTTTTATCTTTCACGGAATCAGCATTACCACCGGTAACACGTTGGTCGCCTTTCGCTTCGGAATACCAGTGCAAGTCAAGTACATCCAATAATCGTATCCCGGATGATTGACTGGCCGCTTTCATCTGTGCCAGATAATAATCAATAAACCAGTGATACTGACCTGAATAGTTCGACCAATCCGGGGCATCAGTCAATGATACAAATGCGGTAAAACCATACAACGCAGGACCAAAGATAGCCGCTGTCGGGTCTACGCCTTTGACAGCCTGAGCTGCTTCAATAGAACGGTCCACCAGCTCTTTAGCGCCCGGTTTGTCCGGATGGATTCGTGAATGAGTGTGATACCACAAGCTGGGCTCATTATCCAATGAGTAAGCAAAGACGCCACCGTCGGCCGCTTTGCCGTAGCGCTCAACTAAAAAGTTGACCATTTCATCGGTATACACAGCATTATCGGTGAGATCAGGAGTTAATGAGAACGGTGCATTCTTTTTCGCTATCGCCGGAATCCAACGAGATGATGGCGCTGTTTCCCCTTCCTGTACCGTACCGTTTTTATCTGCGGCAACGTAGCCGGCTAACGGCACAGTCAGCATTGTTTTCGCGCCGGGAATCGCATCATTATCAACAAAATCGGTCAGCGTAATCCCCGGAATGGTTTCATCTACACCATCCGGTACCATGTAGGTATCACTGGAATGCTGCCAATCTGATCCCGCATTGGAGTAGTTATTCTCCCAGTTATATCCGGTTGTCCGGTTACCACCGAGACGATAGAAACCAAAATTCTCATGACCAGTCATGTTCATTCTATGATTGGTCCCATAAATTAAATCACTGATTTTATGATTTTGTTCGTCAGGTGAAATTGAATAATCAATACTCACCTGAGCAGATACTGCGCTGCTGGCTAATGCGGCAAAAATCAGTACAGATAGAACTTTAGGTCTGGCCAGTCCGTGTCGATGACTTGATACATTCATCACAAGATATTCTCCTTTGCTACTTTTGCTATAAGTGATGCTGTCGCAACAAAACTCGATCAGAGCAAAGCTCTACAAACAAAAAGTTCATCAAACATCAGGTATACCGACAGTGGCAAAAACGTACCAAACCAGCTCGTCAAACATCTTCATATTCGGGCATGGCATTGATGAAGATTCAGGATTAATCACGAAAGAGTTTTATCCGCCAACATTCATACTCTCCCTAATCTGTCTCTCTTCTCGTCTGGAAATTGTTATGCGGACGCAAAAACACATACGCACCGTTTTCTTCTTTCACGATGAAAACAGTGGTTTGCCATGTCACGCGTAGAAATTCAGACCGCTGAGACAAAGTGGAACAATTAGCATAGTAGTACAACAAATTGCTTATAATCGGGCTGGGATATATTGAATCCTGTAATTATTCTCAATCTGTATGGTTACTTCCAATTTATCTTCATCTAAGTGATAAATAACGAGTTACATTGGTCAGGTGCAAGTCTGGACAGAGATAACATTATCTCCGTCCGATTGATGATTGAAAGGATAAACACGCATAAAAAGTTACTGACAAGAGACCCCACAAGTGAATATTGTGGCCGGCGTCGAGGTTGCTCGGATACCATTGATGTCATCAATCAGGATCTTACCCCATTCACTATATGAGTTGTTATCCCAATGATTGACAATATCCAGATCCGCAACATCTTGATTATTGCCTGACCATGACCAGCCGATATAGCCGATATTCAACGTTTCGGCCCGCTCCATAATCGCATCTTCAGCAACATCTGCACCCTGATGACTCGCACCGAACTCACCGACAACCAATGCCAGACCTTTGTTGAGAAATGCAGTGATGTAATTATTCACAGCCGGATAGTCCCCATAGACCTGATACATGTGGACACTAAAAATGGTATTGCGCAGCGGGTCAGCCTCAAATACTGACTGCGCACGATTCAGCATAATCTGTTGCCAGTCTTGTCCCCAGTTTGGCGCATCAACCATCAGAGTATGAGTCAATCCCGCGTTTCTTAAGCGCTGAATAGCATGGATATGGTCATTGATCCATACATTGGCATTTACGCCATTTCCCATCGGCTCGTTGCCCAGATTAATGATGACATAATCCTCCTGCCCAATAAGTTGATCTTTGAGTTCGAGCCAATAATCCGCAGCTGAATCTAAACTTGCCGCCTGCCACTCTTCACCAAACCCGGTCGTATCATGGACTTCAAGCACCGTGATCAAGTGTCTTGCTTTGGCTTGCCGAATCACATTCGCCACATCGGCAGGACTATTTTTATTCCAGCGTTGACCATTACTCAAAACCACCCGAACCGTGTTTGCCCCCGTCGCGGCAATCCCGTCTAAAGCATGATTCAGCCGATCAACATACCAAGTGTGGGCATGGTTGATGCCGCGCATTTTAAAAGGATGCCCATTGCCTTCATATAGCACACCATTGGCGATATAAAACCCGGCTTGGGCAGATAAAGCGTACATACAACTCAACATGACGACCAATATTTTTATCAATTTCATATTCCTATCCTTACCGACGATGAAAGCACCGTGATGGTGATACCAACTGTAGATTTAAACCGTAAAAATATGGTTGTAATTTCATATAAATTCAAGTTGACCAGTAGTGACATTGAGTGGACATTCAGCCATTCAGTGTCTGGCAGTGAAATCGTGTGGCTTATTTTCCGCTTGGTGATTTCTTTTTCTGGTTAAGAGGCTTCGCCTGAAATACATCGCCACACCGATTCTTTCGGTGATTGTTTTCCATTGATCACAGTGTTGAGAAAAAAGAATACATGGCATTGACTCATAAAAAATTAGTTTCATAATGGCAAAAAATAAATATGCACCTTGTTTCATTTTTTACAAGAGTCGCGTCATACCTCACTGACGGAATAATCATGAACATATAGGAACTAAGTATGAAACTAGAAAAAATAGTCGTTGGCCTAGTCACAACCACAGCGCTTTGTAGTCAAGTTGCTCTCGCCTCGATTTATCCGGGCAACGTCGATATCGTTAACACGGAGCTCCCATACCCCAATCAAAAAGTACTTGAAGTGGATTACCGTATGTTTGGGTCTGAGATTTTTAATACTGGTAGAACCGTTAATTTTGCACTGACACAGGATGGAGGAAAAACAGGCATTGATATCGGCCGTGATTTTGCTGATATTTCATGTGGCAGTAGCGGCTTAGGCGGTACAATGCGCTGCGTCCCAAGTAACTCAAAACAAACATACCGAGTCAATTTGGATATGGTGTTAAGTACACAAAACAAAACCGTATTAGCCAATTCATGTACCCCCTATGAATTTCAGGTGAAGGCGAGTTACAGTATTTCGAGTGCACTGAGTTTCAATACCGTCAAGATCGGAGGAGAAGGCGCACCGGACTGGCTGGTCTCTTCCGGTAGTTTTTCTCCGAACCAAGTGACTGCGGGTGGTCAGGTTGTGATTAATGCCGAGGTATCATCAGCCAATTGCGCACAAAAAAGCGGTACAGCACCAACGCTCGCAGTATATTTGGCCAATGCAAATAAGCAACTTATCTATTTCTACGGAGAAACATCGGTTCTCTTGCCATATGGCTCAAGACACACTATCACTGTTCCGATTCCTTCAGGCTTGACAGCGGGCACTTATTACTTGGTGTTAGTCGTTGACAGAAATGATGTTGTTGCTGAAACCAATGAAAATAACAACGTCGCGATGGGTAAACTGACCATAATTGACAGTGCTGTCGGCGGACAAAGTATTGCACCAGAAAATGAGCAGTCAGCCAACACCAGTGGATCAATGACCTATTTGAGCAGAACCGACGAAGATAACCAAAACTTCGTTGACCCACAATTACCGGTCACTCCCGGTATGCAAGTGCTCAAGTCAAAAGAAACAAACCAAGACGATCTGTTCAACGCTATCAACCAACTTGATGCCGTTGCTTTACCAGAACATCAAGAATAACCGGCGCATTTAGTCGTTGTCCAAAACAAACGCCAGTCTGAGACTGGCGTTTGTTGTTCAATTATTGGGGATATAACGACACGAAATGCCGCTATTCCTAAATCATCCGATTACATTTGATGAAATTAGTCTGTGCAGTGTCGGCAGTGGGGAAAGATAGCGATAGAATTACAGGGATTGTGGGGCAATACAACTCAGGACTCAATTTACTATGTCTTTCTCTAAATCAATTTTCAAATCCTGTACGGCTGTATCATCTTGAGTTATCGTTTGATACTTACCATACATATCTCAGCCCTTCTGGCTGTAGCGAGTCTCGGACAAACTTACCGCCAACAAAATCAGCAAACCCGTCATCACTAGGGGCTGTTGACCTTTCGTGATGGTTTTTGCAGCAATTTGTCGTGCATTTAGTCAAGGCAGGTCATGTGAAGTGTAGCGATCTACATGAATCATGACCTAACGCTGGATAAATGAGCGACAAATGCTGCCCAGAGGGTTCATCTGAACGTGTCTTGCTCTTTGTTGCGGGTCATTTGCTTAGGATAGCTAAGCGGCATGCCCCGCGCCGCGATCAATACCCGTTCAGATTGAACAAAATTCAACCACGAAAGGTCAACAACCCCTAATAACTCTTGCCTCAGTTTTATCTTTCTTAATCTCTGAAGGTATGAATCACATCTTCCCGATTACCTTAAAGGTCACCGTATTACCGTTACGCGAGATCGTTTCCAGTTTGTTAAATACGTTCTATATCAACGTCCGTTCATCTGTTCTTCTTTCTGTGACGCAGATCGGGCGCACAATCTTGAATATAAGCTATTATTAATTTAGAAATTACTAATATAAAAAGAGAGAAAGTAAAGATGAAAAGAACGATCGTAATTGGTGCAGGGTTGGGTGGCATCTCCGTCGCCTATGAGTTAAGGCAAAAATTACCGAAAGATCATGAAATACTACTGATCAATGAAGGCGCTGAATTTCATTTTATTCCTTCAAACCCTTGGGTCGCCCTTGGAGAGCGAACCAGAGATCAGGTGGTATTGGATTTAACACCCTACACGAAGAAATTCCGGATTCCCTTCAATACTTCCGGCGTAGCTCAGATCCACGCTCAAAATAAAAGCCTGCGAACTGAAGACGGAGCCGAGTACGAGTATGACTATCTGGTCATCTGCACGGGGCCGAAACTGGCATTTGAAGCCGTCCCCGGAGCCGGGCCGGAGAATGGTTATACCCAGTCAGTCTGTACGGTTGACCATGCGGAACATTCTCACGAGGCCTATCAACAGCTCATCAAAAACCCGGGGCCGGTGATTGTCGGGGCACTTCAGGGAGCCAGTTGTTTCGGTCCGGCCTATGAATATATCCTGTCGCTTGAAAGCCAGTTGCGTAAACTGAAAATCCGCGCTCAGGTACCGATGACGTTTGTCACCAGCGAACCTTACATCGGCCACATGGGACTCGGTGGCGTCGGGGATTCAAAAGCATTGATGGAGCACGAGTTCCGGGAGCGAGGCATAAAATGGATTTGTAATGCGCGCACCACTCATTTTGAACCTAATATGGCTCATATCGAAGAGCTCAACCGCAAAGGTGAAGTCGATTTCGAACATCACTTACCGTTCAATATGGCGATGTTTTTGCCGCCATTTAAAGGGTCACCTGCGGTTGCTAATGTCCCTGATTTATGCAACCCCAAAGGCTTTGTTCTGACTGATGAATATCAGCGTAGCCCGACTTACCCGGAAATATTTGCTGCCGGTGTTTGCGTTGCAATTCCGCCACTTGAAGAAACACCGGTTCCTGTCGGAGCACCGAAAACCGGTTTTATGATTGAATCGATGACCAGTGCGATTGTAGAAAATATTCTCAGTCTTGAACGTGGTGAGGCGGTGAAAACCAAGCCGTCGATGAATGCAGTCTGTCTGGCCGACATGGGGGATAAAGGGGCAGCATTTATTGCCCTGCCACAAAACCCGCCGCGGAATACCAACTGGACCTCAATGGGGCAATGGGTTCACATTGCTAAAATCGCTTTCGAGAAATATTTTCTCTATAAAGTGAAGAAAGGTACCAGTGAACCAATTTATGAAAAATACATTATGAAAACGGCGGGGATCAAGCGGATTCAATAAAATAAGGCTGCCATACCGGCAGCCTCAGAATTGATATAACTTTGGTTAGTGGTACTTAAAATGGCGTCACAAAACCAACAGCTTGGTATGCTTTTTTCAGGATTGGCGCTGCTTTTGCCGATGCGGCTTCAGCGCCAGATTTCATCACTTCATTGAGATAATCCAAGTCAGCACGAATCCGGTGGTATTCACTCTGCACCGGCTCCAGCATCGCAACAATCGCTTCACCGACGTCTTTCTTGAACGGACCGTACATTTCCACTCCTGCATATTTTGCTTCAATTTCAGCAAAACTCATCCCGGTTGCTGCCGAGTACAGCCCCATCAGGTTGGAGATCCCGGCTTTATTTTCAACATCATGACGAATCCGTGGTGGTGTTTCCGTATCCGTTTGTGCTTTATTAATCTTCTTCAGAATCGATTTGGGATCTTCCAGCAGTGTGATGACATTCTTGCGGTTATCATCCGACTTAGACATCTTCTTGGTTGCATCCTGCAGACTCATCACCCGGGCATTCACTTTAGGAATGTACGGCTCAGGCACAGTAAAGATCGGTTGCTCAGGGCTGTAGATATTATTAAAACGGATCGCAATATCGCGAGCCAGTTCAAGATGCTGCTTCTGGTCATTCCCAACGGGTACCTGATGGGTGCCGTACAGAAGAATATCGGCAGCCATCAAGACCGGGTAATCAAACAGTCCGACATTGACATCATTCGCATAACGTGCGGACTTATCCTTGAACTGGGTCATCCGGCTCAACTCACCCATCTGGGTATAACAATTGAGAAGCCAACTGAGTTGTGCATGAGCAGGGACATGAGACTGAACAAATAAGGTGCTCTTGCGCGGATCAATACCGACTGCAAGACAAATCGCCAGTGCATCTAATGTTGCTTCATGTAATGCTTTCGGATCCTGACGCACGGTGATCGCATGGAGATCCACAATACAATACTGACAGTTGTATTCATCTTGCATCTGATGCCATTGACGAAGCGCACCCAAGTAGTTACCAATGCTGAGTTCACCGGAGGGTTGAACACCACTAAAGACGATCGGTTTGTCCGAGACGAGGGAGTTGCTCATGAAAAAATTCCTTTGACTTCATCAAAATTAGAGAAAAACCGTGTGGTTATTCTGCAAACAGTCACACGGTCTATCCAGTGTACTCATCAAGAAGTATTTTTCTAGATATTTATCGCATTCATGCCGAGACAAGGACGATATTGAGTAATTGACTAATTTGATCGGCAACATAATCAGGTTCTGAGTCGGCAATGGGCTCACCATGATTGTAACCATACGTCAGCCCGAATGAACGGCACCCGGCGCGTTTTGCCGCCAAAATATCATTCTTGGAGTCGCCGACCATCAGCATCTGTTGCGGCTGGCAGTCATAGGTTTGCAGCAACCATTCAAGCGCCATCGGATCGGGTTTCTTTCTCTCAAACCGATCACCGCCAATCACTTCTTTAAAATAGTGGGAGATACCATGCTGTTGCAGAATATCGGGCACAAACCGCGACGGTTTATTGGTTGCAATGGCCAGCGTAAACCCTGCCTGGTATAATTGTTCCAGTGTCTCTTTAACCCCCGGATACAGGTGACTAAGACGATGTCCCGTCGCTTCATAATATCCGTCAAAACGTTTTCTGGCATCTTGCATCAGCTCGGGATTCAACGACGGGTCAACGGTTAAGCTTTGACTCAAAGCACGACCAATTAATACATCAGCGCCATTGCCGACATAATCACGAACCTGTGCTTCAGATACACCCGGATAACCCAATGCGCGAACAGTCTGATCCGCAGCAACAGCGAGATCGGGAACGCTGTCTAACAACGTGCCATCCAGATCAAATACGATCAATTGAATCGGTTCAAAAGACATTACATCTACTCTCTATTTGTTTTATATGGGTGGCTCAGCATCCTCCCCCCCCCAAATGGATCCCTGCGGATTCAACACAACGACAGATTATCGCTTAATCTGTGCCAACTCCGCACGCATTGCGTCAATCACTTGCTGGTAATCAGGCTGACCAAAAATTGCCGAGCCTGCAACAAACATATCGGCACCGGCTTCGGCAATTTCGCGGATATTATCGACTTTGACGCCACCATCAATTTCCAGACGGATCTGGCGGCCGGAAGCATTGATGCGTTCACGAACGGCACTTAGTTTATCCAAGGTATGCGGAATGAAAGACTGACCACCAAAGCCGGGGTTTACCGACATCAGCAGGATTAGATCCACTTTATCCATCAGATAATCGAGATGAGTTAATGGCGTCGCAGGATTCAGCACAACGCCGGCCTGACAGCCATGATCTTTAATCAGTTGCAACGTACGATCAACATGCTCAGATGCTTCGACATGAAAAGTAATCATTGATGCGCCTGCCTGAGCGAAGTCCGGAATAAGACGATCAACCGGTTTCACCATCAAATGCACATCAATCGGCGCGGTGACGCCATAATCACGCAGTGCTTTACAAACCGGTGCACCAAAAGTCAAATTCGGCACATAATGGTTATCCATCACATCAAAATGAATCACATCCGCACCGGCGTTCAGGACATCAACAACATCCTCTCCTAAACGGGCTAAATCAGCAGAAAGGATGGAAGGGGCAATCAAAAAGTCTTTCATAAAACAGGCCTCTGTGAGCATGAAGATTAGGGGTTGTTGACCTTTCGTGGTTGAATTTTGTTCAATCTGAACGGGTATTGATCGCGGCGCGGGGCATGCCGCTTAGCTATCCTAAGCAAATGACCCGCAACAAAGAGCAAGACTCGTTCAGATGAACCCTCTGGGCAGCATTTGTCGCTCATTTATCCAGCGTTAGGTCATGGTTCATGTAGATCGCTACACTTCACATGACCTGCCTTGACTAAATGCACGACAAATTGCTGCAAAAAACATCACGAAAGGTCAACAGCCCCTAGGAATAGTTGCCAAGATAAACCATTCTACAGAAGCCATTGCTCGGATCCTAGCGCGTGTTGCGCTTTGATACCATTTTTGCGGTATGACGAGAATGGTCGCCCAACCGCGATGCGCCAAAGGCTGACTATTGCGTTGTCCGTGATGCCGCATTGCCCTCAAATAACGCGAGCAATTCATCCACTTTATTCCGCCCAGCTCCATTACGGCTGATGGTTCGCTTCACCTTCACAACATTAAGTTTTGCACCGTGGTACAACCGCCGGGTCAGAATCGTATCATGATTTGAGATTAACACCGATATGCCCCGATCATTCGCTGTTTTCTCGGCAATATCAGCCAGCGCAGCCTGATCATCAAGTGAAAAGCCACCACCGGAATAAGAGGTAAAATTCGCGGTATGAGACAACGGTGCATAAGGCGGATCACAATAAATTACACTGACATGATCCGCTTGCTGAAAGCTATCTTGATAATTTGTACAGATAAACGTTGCTTTTTGCGCTTTCTCGGCGAAAAACTCGAGTTCGGCTTCAGGAAAGTAGGGTTTTTTGTAAGAACCAAAAGGAACATTGAAACCGCCTTTCTTGTTATAACGGCATAAGCCGTTAAAACCAAAACGGTTCATGTACAAGAATGCCAACGAGCGATACATCACTTCATCGGTCTGATTAAATGTCTGCCGTACCGACAAATAGACTTCTTTGCGGTTGTTTTCAGCAATAAACCAGCGCTTGGCTTCGGTAATGTAGTGTTCGGGCCGTTCTTTCAGCAAATTATATAAATTGATCAGATCCGGATTGATATCCGCCAGAACATAATGCTCGTAATCGGTATTGAGAAAAATAGAACCGGCACCGACAAAGGGCTCAACTAAAGTTTGAGCGGCCGGTAAATGGCGTCGGATATCATCAACCAATCCATATTTTCCGCCAGCCCACTTCAGAAAGGCGCGATTCTTCTTCATCTACTGCTCTATCTATCCACCACAATCAACAAGGCTGCGAAATCTAACATATTTTCACTTTATCCCCAAGTGAACCCGTACTATTTCACCCGTTCAATCTCTCGATGAACCTGTCTGAGAGATTTTGCCCATGGTCCGAGCACCTGAATCGGACGGGGAAGCGTCGCAACAGCATCACGAGCCATCTGGATAGTTGGATAATTTTGATACGTCACAATATACCAATTGACCTGATCCCGAATCGTCGGATAGATATAAACCTGATTCTGTAAACGATGGCGTTGAATAAAATCTTCAACTTCCTGAAGCGAGTTAAATGCGGCCAGCTGTAACGTGTAACTCCGATCAGACATGGCCTTTAATTCAGCTGTCGTATATGAGAACGAGTAACCGGGCAAGGATTGCGAACGGTTTGATTCGGATTGAGCCGTGGTCGAAGAGGCACGCGGCTCAGTCGCTGCCGTTTGTTGACGCTCATCCGCTGCTGCTGAGTCATCCTCGTCAGACGCCGGTGCAACCTGACGCGCCACATCAGCAAGCGGTTTAGTATCTACCGATTCGGCTTTACCATCCATCAATGCATCAACCACTTCAGACGAAATCACAACCCGTTGTTGTCCCTGATCATCATCGACACCAACCCGATCAGAGTCCGAAGTCACCGACGGAGGAAGTGCATTGGAATCATCCGTCACACCATTGGGGAGTGGCTCAGTAGCATTCACTCCGGACGAATCAGATGTATCAGATGTTTGACTCCCTTTTGTATTGCCGGTTAAGGCTGGAATCACCGTCTGCTCTTTTGTCGCGGTATCATTGGCAACCATATCGTCCAGCGCACGCTCAGGTGCCCGCTCTTCAGACAACATCCACCAGTAACCACCACCGAGAATCAAAGCCAGTAACAGTATCAGTGCCGCGATCTTGACCGGAGACCCGACTATTGAGCGAATCACGATCCGCTTTTCCATCTTCTTCTCTCCTAATGCTATGATATCACCCGGTGTTTTATTCACCTTACTATACGCATGGCGAACCCTTTTCTCCATTTTGTCGTCGATAAAACGGATCACCAGATATTCGAACAGACGATCAGCGTCATCTTGAGAGAGCCGATCAATTTCAAGATCAACCGGTTTATGTTCCTGACCATACCCGATTCGAGTGATCAAAGTGTCAAGCACTCGGGGCAGCGCAAAAAGGATCACATTGATCGACCATTGCGGCTTATCCTGCGCCTCAAGCACAAGCATCCATAGTTCTGAAACTAAATTTTCCGATAGACGTTGCGCATTATCGACCACAATCACGATATTGCAGGGTTCATCATCAAACACAGCGGTCAGATTATCGACTAAAGAATCATCGGGGCTAAAACGTGCGTGAGAATCGATCTGCGTCAGAATCGTCATGCGATGCTGGCGATCATCCTGATTGGGATAACACAGCAACAGCGACTGATTCTTATCTTCCGCCCATGCTTCCAGATAACGTTGTGCGAGCCAAGTTTTACCGGCTCCGGGTTCACCTGAAACCGTTACCAGATTTGAACCGAAATGCGTCAGCAATCTCAGGCGCTCTAACAGATCGACCTGAGACTGTAATTCCAACACTCGCCCGTGTGCTGCACTCATGAAATCATCCTACTCAGAAGCATGAAATATGTTGAATTATACTGTACGACAGAAATTGATCGCCTGCTCAATTGTTGATTCTGGAATATCCTTCAACACTTGTGCAGTACCGATACTGGTTGGGAGAACCAATCTCAATGTACCAGCCAGAACTTTTTTATCACGCATCATATGCGTCATAAAATCAGTAAAAGACATCCCTTCCGGCGTGTGAACCGGCAGCTTCGCTGACTTGAGGAGCGCAACAATTCGTGAGAACTGCGCTTCAGAAATTAAGCCATGTAATTGTGCAGTCTTCGCAGCCATTACCGTTCCGGATGAAACCGCTTCACCATGCAGCCATTGTCCATAGCCCAAATGTGCTTCTATGGCATGACCAAACGTATGACCTAAATTCAGTAATGCCCGAATCCCGGCTTCTTTTTCGTCCTGCGCCACAACTTCAGCTTTGATCTCACAACAACGGGCGATGGCATAAGTGAGCGCTGATTGATCCAACGCATAAAGCGCATCAAGGTTGCTTTCAAGCCAATCAAAAAACTCAGCATCATAAATAATGCCGTATTTGATGACTTCCGCCATTCCGGCAGCAAATTCACGTTCAGGCAGCGTTGACAGGCAATCGGTATCGATAATCACCGAACGCGGTTGATAGAATGCGCCGATCATATTCTTACCCAGCGGGTGATTGACCGCCGTTTTCCCGCCCACCGAAGAATCAACCTGAGACAATAACGTTGTCGGGATTTGAATAAAATCAACACCGCGTTGATAGCATGACGCCGCAAAACCAACCAGATCCCCAATCACACCACCGCCGAGTGCAACAATCACAATATCTCGCCCGAGATTATGCTCAAGCAAAAATGTCATGACTGTATCAAACGTATCCAGAGTCTTGTACTGCTCACCATCGGGTAGCGTCAACAAATAAGTCTGACAACCGACATCATTCAATAACTGGGTGATTTTATCAGCGTAAAGTGGCGCAACCGTCACGTTGCTAATGATGACCACCTTTTGCTGAGAAGGGAGAAAAGAAAGAAGCGCCGGATTTTTAAATAATCCGGCTCCGATTGAAATGGGGTAACTACGCTCACCGAGACTGACCGTAATCTGCGCCATGGTTGCACTCCGCAAAAATAAAAAAACCTATTGTTCTTCTAACATTTTTACGATCTGATTGGCTACCACTTTTGCACTTTGATCATCAGTTTTCACAGTAATATCCGCAATTTCTTCATAAAGCGGATTGCGTTCCTCAGCCAAAGCTTCTAAAACTTCGCGTGGCTGTTCCGTTTGCAGAAGCGGACGCTTTTTATCACGACTGGTACGAGCTAACTGTTTCTCAATTGTCGTTTCCAAATAAACGACAACGCCCCGGGCAGAAAGACGATTACGATTTTCTTTGCTTTTGACTGATCCACCGCCTGTTGCCAGAACGATGCCTTGTTGTTCAGTCAGATCATGGATGACAGTTTCTTCACGTTTCCGGAAACCGTCTTCTCCTTCAACATCAAATACCCAGGCAATATCTGCCCCCGTCCGTTCTTCAATAACGGAGTCAGAATCGACAAATTCCATATGGAGTTGCTGTGCCAGATATCTACCGATAGTACTTTTGCCGGCCCCCATAGGACCAACAAGGATAATATTACGTTTTTCAGCCATGTTTAGCAGTAATTAACAACATTAATTCAATGACATCGCCACAAGTGAATTCAAGGTATAGCAAGGGATGAATCAGCTTCGTGGCACCAATTCCTCACAGACATTTCGTGATAAGACCCGAAATTATCTAGATCTGAGTGCCCGAATGCAACCTTATTTTTAGGCGATCTGAAAAAAGGGGGACTAACTTATTGAATCACAACCCGGGGCGTGACAAAAATAAGCAACTCATTCTTATCTGTCTTTTGATAATTACGCTGAAACAGTTTGCCTAATAGCGGCAACTCTCCCAATAGCGGTACTTTATCAACCCGGTGCATTTGGGTTTTCTGATAAATTCCCCCGAGTACAACCGTTTCTCCGTCATTGACGAGCACTTGAGTACCAATTCGTTGCGTGGTAATGGCAACCGCTTCTCCGGAACCGGTTTTAACCACCTCTCCGGGACGATCTTGTGTTACGCGTAAATCCAGCAACATATGGTGATCCGCTGTGATATTCGGGGTTACCTCCAGACTCAACACTGCTTTTTTGAATGCAATGGTGGTTTCATCATCCGAACTCGACTCCTGATACGGAATTTCAGTCCCTTGTTCGATAAATGCAGCCTGATGATTTGTGGTTAACAGACTGGGGCTGGAAATAATCTCAGCACGAGATTCACTCTGTAATGCCGATAACTCTAAATCCAGTAGTGTACCGGATCCCAACTTTGCCAGTTGAAAAGCAATCGATGAGGCGTTGCCAGATGTGCTCGGCAGATTAATATTCATAAAATCGGTTACTTGTGATGGTTTTGCATCATCACCTGCCGCATGGAGCTGTTCAATATGTCCGCCAACGGCAAAATGTCCTTGCTTCAGCCCTGCGCCCCAGCGCACACCGAGCTCATCAAGCGCCCCTTCGCTGACAATCACAATCCTCGCTTCAATTCTGACCTGTTTCACCGGAATATCGATCGCTTCAATCATGCTCCGGATCGCTGCCAAATGCTGAGGCGTATCGTGAATAATCAGCGAGTTTGTCCGTGGTTCAACGCGTACCCATCCAGATTTAGAAAGCAACCCCGGTTGTTCTCCCCCTTCCAGAAGCGGTATGAATTCCGCCGTTTTCGCATACTGAATCGGGATTAACGCTGTTTCCAACACCGGTTGTGGAGAATCAGACGTCTTTTCGGAGAAAAGACCGGATTGTGCGGTTGACGGCACATCAAATGGATCAATAGCCGGCTGAGCAAATCCCTGAGTCCACACGCCCCATAAAATTCCTCCTATCACCCTGATGTCAGACAGCACACTCCGATAGTTATTTTGACTCATATTGATCATGTCCTTTTGTGTGACGACTGATGTTGCGCTCTATTTTCAGTTGATAAAGAAATCCTGTTGCAACAACTTCAATATGGCGCTGATGTGGTGAGATTCTCTTCCAGTGAATCGGTTGAAATACAACCTCGGCAGACTGGCCAATGGCCTGCATGAATCTCAAAATATCCGGAAACAAACCGCTCAACCTAATCTCGAAAACATCTGCATCAAGACCATATAATTGCTGTGGTTTTTGCCAGACAATGTGTCGAATACGAATATGCTGTTGCTCAGCCACCTGATCGATTTGCTTGATCCACACAGCAGAATCACGCACTTTCGTCAGACGAGCCATGGTTTGTTCCAGTTTGTCCTGCTGTGCATCCCAACCGACTTGCCGCTGGCGAAAGTGATCGAGTTGTTGGCGGTTCATCTCCCGCTGTTGAGACAATGCATTCAGATGAGTCGGATACTGCCGTAACGAGTCATAGCGACTTTGCCAGAAAAGCAGATAACTGATACCGACACTCACAACAACCAGTGTCACCATCACCCCCACCAATTGTCGTATCGATGCATTCAACATCCAGCGTCGAAGCGCGTCAGTGAGCATCATGGTTATCCTGCTTCTCAACAGAGCCTCTTGTCGCAACAGGCTTTGTCGCAACAGACTCTATCGCGACATCAGCTTCAATAGTTTCAGGGCTCCAATCGGTAGCTGTAATTGCGGCGATCTCCAGACGCAGTTGAAACGTATTGAACTCGCTGCCCCAGTCAGGCGTCTGATCCGTTACTGACAGAATATCTAACTGTTGAATCGATGGCGTTTGCCGGAGCCGCTGAATAAAACGGCTCATCGCTGTCGGATGACGACTTAATCCTTGTATAACCGCCTGTCGATCCGCCAAATGGATCGCTTCCAGATAAATACCACCGGAAATAGCGGAGGCCAGTACCGACATAAGTCTCGGTGGTAACTGGCTGTGTGCAATCCACTGCTCTGCATCGGCCAGCTTTCTTTGGTTCTGTTGCGCATGTTGCTGTCTTGCTTGCCATGCATACAGGCGTTTTTGTTGTTCGCTCAGTTGTGCGTTAAGCCGCTGTTCAGACTGCTGCCAAAAGGTTTGCTGTTGATGCCACCTGCAAAAGAAAATCACTTGTGCCGCAATCCACAGACACCCGCCGAGAAGCCACAACCCATATAAAAGCCGCTTACGCCGATAGGATTGACTTTGCCGCCAATCCATCAAATTCAGCTCATGCAGCATAACCGAACTCCAACGCCATCAATCCACGCAATGCACAACCGGCTGCCAGAGGGATAAAAGGCCAAAGATGGGCTGATATCGAAGCTGATGTGTCAAAAACCGAGGCAACCATCAGATGTTCTATCGGTCCGTAAAATGACTGACTTAACCGCTGAGATAACATTGGGTACATATCCGGCGAGGCATGAATCCATATCCCATTCAGCACAGCGGCAGAATGCAGTGAAATAAATCGCTGCACCTCTTGCACAACCAAGGAGAGAGCGGCATCGAATGCCTGAACAGTAAAAGGAAACTGACGGTAGAAACTGAGTTCAGGAGTAATAAATCCCATCGCAATGGTATCTTCACCGATATCAATCAGTAACCATCCCTGACGCTGAGCACACCGCATTGATTCCAGCAGAAACTGGAGAAAAGCCTGCTTCTCTGTATCGATCAGGACAGGTCTTAACCCTGCCTGACGAAGTGCTTGCAGACGACTTTCTACCACCTCTTTTTTAGCCGCATAAACCTGATAACCTGATTGAAGCGACACATAATCCAGATAAACAGATGCACCGGACAACGCGGTTTCTTCAGTAAAAGCCTGAGAGACCAACCACGGCTCCAGCGTTTTATCGTGCTCACTCGTCGAAAGCCGGAGCGTTCTGGTCATCACAGCAAGATCAGGCATCGCAATCGCAACGCGATGTTGCAAAAAAGGTAATCTATTTCTGATTTCAGCAAATTTATTGACAATGCTCTGATAATCGATGACCTCATTGTCAGAGAAAATATCCTCAGCAACAGACAACGTTTCACTGCCAAGTAATGACAGTGTGTTATGTTGGCGCTTTAAAGTAACGGCAGTAATACGGTGACGGCGGATATCGATTCCCGTTACGATACGTTTTCTCATACAGACTCCAGTCGTTCAGCACTGTTAAAATCGCTGATTGGTAGTACAATAAGCGCTCATTTCGAGACAGCAGCAAAAAATGACGGATGGTAAAAAAAGCTAAAACGACACGTTTGCCGCATTATATTTTAACAACCGATATTTTTAGTCGTGTAGACTCTTTTCAATGGGTCTATCTTGAAATGAAACGTTAAGCAATCAGTTTCTTAGAGAACATAGCGAAAATTAGATCGGATGACATGCGTTCAATCCGACCAAACAGGGATTATCCGGTGAAGTTCATAAAGCGATTATTTTTATTTTCATTGATTTGCATGGTTTTAGGGGTGAGTACAATTTTTGGGTTTTACTACTATGTAAAACCAGAATTACCCGATGTCGCCACCTTAAAAGATGTTCAGCTTCAAACGCCAATGCAGGTTTTCAGTAAAGATGGAAAACTGATTGCCCAATTTGGAGAAAAACGCCGGATTCCACTCAAACTGAGTGATATTCCACCAGATTTGATCCATGCCTTTCTGGCCACCGAAGATAATCGCTTTTATGAGCACTACGGGTTTGACCCGATCGGGATTACCCGTGCGGCATTTGCCGTCATCTTATCCGGTAGCGCATCTCAAGGTGCGAGTACCATTACTCAGCAACTTGCCCGTAATTTCTTCCTCACCAATGAGAAGAAAATCATGCGCAAGATAAAAGAGATTTTTATTGCGGTTCACATTGAACAGTTACTGACAAAAGACGAAATTCTTGAACTGTATTTGAATAAAATCTATCTGGGTTATCGCTCTTATGGGGTTGGTGCTGCGGCACAAGTCTATTTCGGTAAAAATGTCAACGACCTCACACTGGGTGAAATGGCGATGATTGCCGGATTGCCGAAAGCCCCGTCAACCATGAACCCTATCTACTCACTGAGCCGGGCCACTCATCGCCGTAATGTGGTTCTGATGCGTATGCTCGACGAACACTATATTACGCAGGAGCAGTATGACTCGGCAAAAGCAGAGCCATTGGTCGCGCGGTATCATGTCGCTGAAATTGAGGTCAATGCCCCTTATGTTGCTGAACTTGCACGGGCATGGATGGTGGCACACTACGGTGAAGACGCCTACACATCAGGGATGAGAGTGACCACAACCATCCAATCCGATTTGCAAGACGCTGCGCATAAAGCAGCGATCAATAATTTGATCGCCTATGATCAACGCCATGGCTACCGCGGTGCGGAGAAAGTATTGTGGAAAGACGGTCAGCCTGCATTGACTCAGGAACAGATGGAAGAATCTCTGACAGAGCAGCCGATCTATGACGATATGTATCCGGCGATTGTGACGAATGTAGCGCAACAGTCAGCGACGGTCTGGGTCAAGAATCACGGCACGCAAACCATTCCCTGGGATGGGATGAAATGGGCCCGCCGATTTATTACCGATGATCGACAAGGGGATGCCCCGACCAATGCCCATGAAATTCTGGCGGCGGGAGAGCAAATCTGGGTGAGAAAGCTCGATGATACACAAGATGACAGCCAGCCTATCTGGCATCTCAGTCAGGTGCCGAATGCCAACACAGCTTTTGTGGCAATGAATCCTGAAGATGGCGCCGTTCTTGCGCTGGTCGGCGGTTTCAATTTCATCCACAGTAAATTCAACCGCGTGACACAATCGATTCGTCAGGTTGGTTCCGGAATTAAGCCGTTCATCTACTCGTCCGCCATTGATGATGGTTTGACGCTGGCAACGCTGGTCAATGATGCACCAATCAATAAATGGGATCAGAGTCAGGGAACAGCATGGCGCCCTAAAAATTCACCACCGACATACAGAGGGCCGACACGGCTACGGATTGGATTAGCACAATCGAAAAACGTTATGGCAATCCGTGTGCTCAGAGAAGTGGGTCTGGAACGTGTCAGACATTATCTGACCCGGTTTGGCTTCGATCTGGACAACCTGCCTCATTCAGAAACCATCGCACTGGGAGCGGGAAGCCTGAGCCCGTTGAAGCTGGTGCAGGGATATTCGGTATTTGCCAATGGCGGCTATAGTGTTGATGCCTATTATATTGATCATATCGAAGACCCCTTCGGTACACAGGTCTATCGCTCGACACCGAAAATTGTCTGCCATGATCAATGTCCTGATCAGGACAGTGACGCTGATTCACAAGATCAAGGAGAGAATGCCCAACAAGAAGATATTCCTCAAGGGATCAGTGCTCCGTCTCGCTTTAATGAACACTCGGCAGATGTCCAATATGCCTCACGCGTCATCTCGGAACAAAATGCTTTTTTGGTCAGGGAAATGATGTATAGCAACATTTGGGGTGGCGGAAACTGGCAAGAAGGAACAGGCTGGAACGGCACCGGATGGCGGGCGCAAAAACTGAAACGTCGGGATATTGGTGGTAAAACCGGGACAACCAACGATTCGAAAGATGCTTGGTATAACGGGTTCGCACCGGGGATCGTTGCCAGTGCCTGGGTCGGCTTTGACAGTCACAACCGGGATCTAGGCCGCACCACCAAAAATCCGAACCTCGACGATGTACCGATTAGCGGCGGGGAATCTGGTGCCAAAACAGCAGAACCGGCTTGGATCGATTTCATGGCACATGCACTCAATGATGTGCCGCCGCACGAAAAGGTGATTCCGAAACATATTGTTCAGGTCAGAATTGATCGCGATACCGGGTTGTTGACGACGAAAACCGATGGCAGTGCGATGTTCGAGTACTTTATTCAGGGCACCGAACCAAAAGAATATGTGCAGGATTCAGTGACGAATAGTCTGTACACCTCGCCAAATGACGGTGAAGAACTGTTTTAGTCTGACAGAGACGGCTTTTGAATAAAAAGTGTTTCTCGCAGCGAACAAAAACACAAAAAGCGGAGGTCACTCCGCTTTTTTTATCTTTGTTCGACTTCAGCTCAGTTCATTGAGCCGTTGACGAATCACACCAGCCAATGTTTCAAACCGTTGTCTGAGTGGAGAACCGGGCCGATAGACCAGCGCTAGTGTCCGACTGGGAATGGGATTGAAAGCTTTCAGATAGCAGACGCCATCTTTTTCCCGACACCCCGGTAAAGAGAGTTCTGGCAGTAATGTAATGCCACCACCGGCAGCGACCATGTTCCGTAATGTTTCTAAACTGGTTGCCTTAAAACGCTCATCATCTTTTGCACCAGCCGCAAAACAGAACCCTAATGCCTGATCACGTAAGCAATGCCCGTCACCTAACATCAGTACGGTTTGTCCTTTGAGGTTAGACATATCCAGCTGCTCACTTTTTGCCCACGGATGGTCGGCAGGCACAGCAAGACTCATCGGCTCATTATAGAGCTCAATTTCTTTAAATGGCTTGGTTTCTTCAACCGATGCCAGAACAAGACAGTCCAGTTTTCCATCTTCCAACTGATGGACTAACTGGCTCGTCTGAGCTTCATGCAGATATAGCTCTAAATCCGGAAAATGCGTTTTCAGTGACGGGACAATTCGGGGCAACAAATAAGGGCCAACCGTCGGGATAAAACCAATATGCATCGGGCCGCTCATCTCATCCCCTTGCCCACTCGCCATATCTTTGAATGTTTTAATCTCTTTGAGGATACTTTTTGCCTGTTCAACTAACTGTAAGCCCGCATCAGTAAAAAGTACCCGGCGACTACTCCGCTCTAACAATACGGTTCCCAGTTCATCTTCCAGTTTACGGATCTGACCACTGAGAGTCGGCTGACTGACAAAACACGCTTCAGCTGCTTTACGAAAATGGCGGTGTTCAGCTAAAGAGACCAAGTATTCAAAATCTCGGATATTCATTATACCTCTACCTAATAGATTACATCTATCAAAACCATAGCATCAAACGATTAGAGCTATCAAAGTTTTTTTTGAATAATGGACACATCAAAACAAAAACAAGTGCCCGACACTTGATATAACTTCGAAAAACATTTGAACTTTAAAGGACACCGAATATGTTGACATCTAAAAAAGGCCAACCCGTACCACAAGTTACCTTTCCAACGCGTCAGGGGGATCAGTGGGTCAATGTAACAACTGATGAATTATTCAAAGGAAAAACGGTCATCGTTTTTAGCCTTCCCGGTGCATTTACACCAACATGCTCTTCAAGTCACTTGCCACGCTACAATGAGTTATTCCCTGTATTTCAGGAGCATGGTGTTGATGAAATCTTATGTGTCTCTGTGAACGATACATTCGTGATGAACGCATGGAAAAACGATCAGGAAGCCGACAACATTACTTTCATCCCGGACGGTAATGGTGAGTTTACTGCCGGCATGGGCATGTTAGTCAATAAACACGATCTTGGATTTGGTCAGCGTTCATGGCGTTACAGCATGCTGGTCAAAGACGGTATTGTTGAAGAGATGTTTATTGAACCCAATGAACCCGGTGACCCATTCAAAGTTTCCGATGCCGATACCATGCTGAACTATATTTCTCCGGGACATCAGCTTCAGGAATCCATCACGATCTTTACCAAACCGGGCTGCCCATTCTGTGCGAAAGCAAAACAGACCTTAATTGACCGTGGTCTGCAATACGAAGAGGTTGTTCTGGGCAAAGACGCAACAACCGTCAGCCTGCGTGCTATTACCGGGCGCTCAACCGTTCCTCAGGTCTATATTGGTGGCAAACATATCGGTGGTAGTGAAGAACTGGATATTTACTTCCGTGAATCAACCACAAACTAATCAGCCATAAATTAAAGATACGCCCTCCGGGTCACCCGGAGGTTTATAAGCCAGTCACAATAAAAATAAGCTCTGGCACTTACTGATGACTTAGCATTCAAACTGCCTGCACTTTACTTAGATTAATTCGCTTTAATCTCGGGAGTTGAGTCAGTGTTAATGTCCATAACATTGGCTCTGTTTCGGTGTATCACGGACTAAAAATAGACTGTAATACATTTCGACCCCGGTTCTTTCTTCCCCCAAGAGAGAGCCGGGGTAATTTTTTTGCTTGATTCCCCTCATATCCTCACCTACGCTTGCCTTTTATTCGCTCGATAAACGCTTGGAATGACTTGTAACAACTGTGAATCAGGCTGGTTTTGGAAAAAAATAGGCCGCTGTCAGCGCTGTATGAATCAGTTAAGCGTCCTGTGTCTCTTATTCTGGGGAAGCTGGCTGCTTTGGGGAGAGCACCATATCAAATCGGTCGAAGGGATTGCGCTGATCGGGTTCGGGCTTGCCGTTCATCTGCTGCTCTGTCTGCATTTATGGATGAAATTTATCATCCTGCCATTGCGAAAAAGCAAACACCATTAAATATATTCAAGCCTCAATCAGCCACTGCCACCGCAGCAAAAATCAGCCGCAAAGAAAAAGCCCCAAGACCAAATTCAGTCTCGGGGCCTCTTAGATTCATCTAAGAAAAAGCAGTGGTATAAAGGTAGACCCTGCCTTTCTTAATTGGTTCCCAAAAAATCGATCTTTTTTGATCATTCATTCGTGAAGGCTCATCAAACTAACTAGGTGAGCTGTTCGTATCCGCTATCTGCCTCAATGACTGACCATCAAAGACTGCGATTTTAATCTTGCTCATCGAGACGTTGCTGTGCCTGTTTAACGGCATAAGCCACTTGCTCTGGCGATACGCCACCCAAAGCACAGCGCTGTTTCAGGCAAGAATCAATTGTCAAAGTACCGTATACATCCTCATCAATCACTGAGGAGAATTCACGAAGTTCATCCAGAGACAGTTCTTCCAGCGCGCAGCCTTTCGCAATCGCCCCCACTACAGCAACACCGACAATATGGTGTGCTTCACGGAACGGAATTCCTTTCGCAACCAGGTAATCCGCGAGTTCGGTTGCATTAGCATACCCTTGTTTGGCAGCTTCCAGCGTCCGTTCACCATTGATTTGAATGCCTTCAAAACAAAGGGCTGTCATCTCGAGACAGTCATACCATGTATCCAAGGCATCAAACAGGCCTTCTTTGTCTTCCTGCATGTCTTTGTTGTACGCCAGTGGCAACGCTTTGACTGTCATCATCATGCCAGCCAATGCCCCATAGACACGCCCCGTTTTACCACGAATCAATTCCAGTGCATCCGGATTTTTCTTCTGTGGCATCAGCGAAGAGCCAGAGGTAACGGTATCAGCAAGTTCAATAAATCCGGCTTCACCCGAGTTATAGAAAATCAGATCTTCTGCCAGACGAGACAGATGCAACATCGAAATCGATGCAACTGACATCAGTTCCATGACATGATCCCGATCGGACACGGCATCTAAAGAATTACGGGTTGCACGTTGAAAATCCAGTGACTGAGCCAACCGCTCACGATCAATCGCATAAGCGGTCCCCGCTAAAGCACCGGAGCCCAGCGGACAAGTATTCAGACGTTGCAGCGCGTCTTGCAAACGCGAACTGTCCCGCTCGAACATTTCCAGATAGGCCAGACACCAATGGGCAAAGGTGACGGGCTGAGCACGTTGTAAGTGGGTATATCCCGGGAGTACGGTTGTTTGATTGGCTTGGGCTACCTCAACCATCTTCGTTTGTAAGCGCTGTAACGCATCCAGCAATACTTCACCCTGAGCACGGCACCACAATTTCAAATCGGTCGCGACCTGATCGTTACGTGAACGGCCGGTATGGAGTTTTTTGCCCAGATCGCCGACCCGATCAATCAACTGCTGCTCAACCCACGAATGGATATCTTCAGCATCTGAACGCAGAATTTGTTCCGGATCAGCAACCACGGAAGCTTTTAACTCATTGAGCGCTGCTTCTAACTGCTGCTGTTCATCCTGAGTCAGCACATTGACGGATAGCAATGCTTTCGACCAAGCCACTGAGCCGATAATATCCTGCTCAGCCAGACGGTAGTCAAAACGAAGAGAATCATTAAAGTCTTTAAATCTTGTATCTGCTGCCTGAGTAAACCGACCACCCCATAATGCCATTATATCTCTCCTGCCATTTACATCTTTATTAAAGAGAAAAGGGATCCGGACCGAAGTCCGGATCCGCCTTTTTATTGCACACCAACGTTGCTAGTTATTTTTGTTTTGCTGCATTCAGCGATCGGATACGACTTGAAAGAGAGTATAGACGGATAAATCCACCTGCGTGACTCTGGTCATACACATCATCGGCACCAAATGTCGCAAACTCTTCTGAGTAAAGGCTATTTGGAGAACGTTTTTGAATCGCAGTGGCATGACCTTTATACAGTTCGATCACGACTTCACCGTTGACATCTTTTGCCAGTGACTCGGCTGCGGCAAACACCGACTCACGTAATGGGGTAAACCAACGACCATCATAAATCAGATGAGATGCTTTAATCCCGATCTCTTCACGGAATTCAAATGCTGTTTTATCCAGAACCAACTGCTCAACGGCACGCAGCGCCTCCATCATAATCGTGCCTCCCGGAGTTTCATAACAACCACGAGATTTCATCCCGACCAGACGGTTTTCGACGATATCGATCCGACCGACACCATGCTTCGCACCCTTCTCGTTCAGACAAATCAGCACTTCATAAGGTGACATCGCCTGACCATCAACGGCAACGACTTCACCATTTTCAATTTTGAGAGTGACAGTTTCCGCCGCATCCGGTGCTTTCTTCGGATCAACGGTCCATGCCCAACAATCATCATTCGGTGCATTCCAAGTGCTTTCCAGAACACCACCCTCAGTCGAGATATGCCATGCATTAGCATCACGCGAATAGATTTTAGTCAGTGACGCAGCACAAGGAATATTCCGTTCAGCCAGATAATCCAGACACTCTTCACGGCTTTCCAAATCCCACTCACGCCACGGCGCAATCACATGAAGATCCGGTGCTAATGCAGAGAAGGCACCTTCAAAACGCACCTGATCATTCCCTTTCCCGGTACAGCCGTGAGCCAGAGCATCCGCACCGACTTTACGCGCCACTTCAACCTGCGCTTTAGCAATGACCGGACGCGCCATTGAGGTACCGAGCAGATACTTCCCTTCATAGTAAGCACCGGTTTTCAGGCTCGGATAGATATATTCGGCAACAAATTCATCTTTCAGGTCAACCACATGACATTCAGATGCACCGGAAGCAATCGCTTTCTCTTCGATGCCGACCAACTCTTCAGCACCCTGACCGACATCGGCAACAAATGCGACCACTTCACAACCGTAGTTCTCTTTTAACCACGGAATAATCACTGACGTGTCCAGACCGCCAGAGTATGCAACAACAACTTTGTTTACTTGAACCTTACTCATAATCTCTTCTCCAATGTCTCGGCTCTGCACATGGCGGTCAGCGCCAAGCGTTTCTCTACTCTGTAAAAATCTATTGAAACAAAACAGTCTAATGAATGAAACTATTTTGTTGTGGGATAAAAACGGGTTCCGACGCTGTGCTGATCACCGGAAAATACATGGGCCAGCAATTCTGGCGACCGCCAGCCGGCAACCGTGATCGCGCGGCCTAAATCATCAGCCGCTTCAAGCGCTGCTTTCACTTTGACAATCATACCATCGGTGATCACACCCTCGGCAATCAGTTGATTAGCCTGACGAGCATCCAGTCGGGCAATCAACTGTTTGTCCCCATCCAGCACACCACTGACATCCGAGAGCAGCACCAGTTCAGCATCCAGTGTTTTGGCAACCGCAACCGCTGCATCATCAGCGTTCACGTTCATCATTTGCCCGCTGGCAGTCAGACCGATCGAACTGATAACCGGCACGCCGCCTGCTTGCATGATCGCATTGACAACGGTTGGGTCACCGGCAGACGGACGACCGACAGCCCCCAACTCCGGATCGAGCTCTTCAACCTGACACAAACCGGCATCACCCAGACATAAACCAACGGCTTTCAGGCCACTCTTAATCGCCTCGCCTTGTAGCATTTTATTGGCTGTACCGGCTAAAGCACCGGTGATAAACGGAATCTGATCGTATGGCGTGACCCGCAGACCATGCTTTTTAACCGTAGCAAACTGAAGCTTGGACATCAGTTCATCGACAAGATATCCCCCGCCATGAACAATCACGATCGGACGACTCTGCCGGTACTGTGCCACCGTCTCAAAAAGCTTCGCCAGTGTTTCACTACTTCCCAGCACTGCACCGCCAAGCTTAATTACCACCGGATGAGATAATTGTTCCATGCGTTCCTCAAATTAATGCTGTCAGTTCAGGGTAACCATAGTGAATATTCAGGCACTGCATTGCCTGACTCGAAGCACCTTTCAACAAGTTATCAATGGCCGAAATCACGATCACGTGCTCCCCCTGTACTTTCCAGCCGATATCGCAGAATGGGGTGTTCACGACATGTTGTAACCGGGGCAGGGTCTCACCACATAAACGTACAGCTGGCTTTTGCGCATAAGCTTGTGTGAAGGCTGCGGTCACGTCCGCTGCCGTGACACCCGGTTTCAGTTTCATGGTGATCGTTGCCAGAATACCGCGTTTAAAGTTACCCAGATGTGGCGTAAAAATCACATCACATCCTAAATGAGCAACGATTTCAGGCTGATGACGATGCGTAAAAACACCGTAGGCCTGTAAACTCACTTCACAAAAACTATTGGTCATGGTCGCTTTACGACCTGCGCCAGAGACACCACTGGTCGCATTAATCACCGGCCACTGCTGCGTATCAATCAGTTCAGAGACCAGTAACGGCTTAATGCCAAGTTGTGCGGCAGTTGTATAACACCCGGCGACAGCCACAAGCTGACTGGACTGAATCGCAGTTTGATTCCATTCCGCCAGACCATAAGCAGCCAGCTCCAAATGCGTCTGATGCTGATGCTCAAAGCCATAAAAATCAGTATAAAAATCGGGATGATTGACACGATACGCACCCGACAGGTCAAACACTTGGCACTGATGCGCGAGAAAAATAGGAGCGAGTTCATGGCTGACTTCATGGGCGGTTGCTAAAAAAACCACATCGGATTCCTGAGCAACTTGTTCCGGATCGACCAAAGCCTGAACCGGCATATCAATCCGTCCGGCCAGTTGTCCATGCAATTGAGCAATCGGCTTTCCGGCATCCACACTGTTGGCGGAAACATACAAACCTGATAGCGTTAGCTCAGGATGTTGATGGACCATCAGGGCAAGCTCTGCACCTGTGTAGCCACTGGCTCCGATAATGGTTGTTTTTAACATATCCCTGCATCCGATTTTTTGACTGTATCTTTGAGTGAAACGCGTTATCTTTTAATAAAACGGTTGAGTGTTTGATTCAGCACTTGAACATCAGTTCAAACACAGACAATCTGGTTAAACATTAAACGAAAAATGATTATTCATATGCTGTTTTTCGTTGAATTATGGTTTTTTATTCAAAAAAAATGATTTAATATGCTTTTTACCTTCTCAGCCTAACTCTGTCAATAGCAGGAGCAAAGATTCTATGCAATTCCCTAATTTCAAGACGGTTTATCAAGACCTCATTTCAACCTCTTCCATTAGCTCGACAGATCCAAGCTGGGATGAAGGCAATGAAGCCGTCATTGCAAAACTTTCAGACTGGCTGAGCACTTTAGGTTTCTCAGTACAAATCGACACTGTCGCGCCTCATAAGCACAACCTCATCGCGAAAAAAGGTGATGGTGAAGGAGGATTGTTGCTGTCCGGCCATAGCGATACCGTTCCTTTTGATGAAGGTCAGTGGAATTTCAACCCTCATGCTCTGACCGAATCGAATCAACGTTTTTACGGTCTGGGCACTGCTGACATGAAAGGCTTCTTCGCCTTTATTATAGAAGCCGTCCAAAAAATCGACTGGCAGAAGCAAACCAAGCCACTTTATATTCTGGCAACCTGTGATGAAGAGACGACGATGATGGGCGCGCGCCACTTTACCGAAAGCGCACCATTTAAGCCGGACTACTGCATCATCGGTGAACCAACCAGCCTTGTGCCGGTCTATGCGCATAAAGGCCATGTTGCCAATGCGATCCGGGTTACCGGTAAATCCGGGCATTCATCAAATCCGGCATTGGGTGTCAATGCGATAGAAATCATGCATGAGATCTTGTTTACCCTGATGCAGGTACGAGAGCGGCTGATTAAAACCTATCATCATCCGGGCTTTGAAGTCCCGACACCGACACTCAATCTGGGGCATATTCACGGCGGAGACAGTGCCAACCGGATTTGTGGCTGTTGTGAACTACACTATGATGTCAGACCGCTGCCGGGAATGAGCCTTGAAGGGCTTGATCATCTGCTACGAGAGTCGCTTCAGGAACTGGAAGCCAAGTGGCCCGGCCGTATCGAAATGAAACCATTGCATGATTCAATTCCCGGGTATGAGTGTCAGAAAGATCATCCGTTCGTCGAACAAATTCATCAGTTAAGCGGACGAGAAGCGGAAACAGTCAACTACTGCACTGAAGCGCCTTATCTGCAACAGCTCTGTCCGACACTCGTCATGGGGCCGGGTTCAATCGATCAAGCCCACCAGCCGGATGAATTCCTTGCTTTTGAGTATATCGATCCGACCATTGATCTCCTGACCAAATCGATTTACAAATATTGTTTTTGATCACAAATCGTCATGCGGATGGCTCACCATATGCCGCGACGACAGTGCCAGCAGCATTGTTTAGCATGAGCCGTATGTTGAAGCACATAAATGGCCTGAAACAGGATTAACCATTCGGGTCATTTTGAAAGAAACTTTCAACAAAAAACGCTCAAAATCCATTTATTATTTAATCTATTCATATAGACAACAAACAGAATATTGTTACTCTATATGAAGTTTGACCGGAGAAAATCCATGATATAGCAAGATCAAACAAGAACATTGGATGTAGTTTTTTTTCAAGGCAGGATGACAATGAACGAAAAATATACAGCGCTAAAAAGTAACGTAAGTATGCTCGGCAGATTGCTCGGTAAGACAATCCTCGATGCCGATGGCAGCGTTATTTTAGAAAAGGTAGAGACGATACGGAAACTCTCGAAATCACTCAAAGACGGTAACCCAGCCGATCGGGACACTTTGGTCGAAGAGATCAAGAATCTATCCGATGATCAGATTACACCGGTCGCCCGGGCGTTTAACCAGTTTTTGAACTTAACGAATATTGCCGAACAATATCATACGATCTCTCGCCACTGCGATGCTCATATTTGTACTCCTGACGCGATCAACGAACTCTTTAACAAACTGACCCAGAACAAGATCAGTAAACTAGATACCGCGCAAGCGATTCGCGATTTGAATATCGAGCTGGTACTCACCGCTCACCCGACGGAAATTACCCGCCGCACCATGATCAATAAGCTGGTCAAAATTAACCAGTGTCTGTCGAGTCTGGAACTCAGCGAGCTAGCTCCCAAAGAGCGTCATAAAGCAGAACGCCGTCTCGAACAGCTAATCGCTCAATTCTGGCACTCCGATGTGATTCGTAAACAACGTCCGACCCCGATGGATGAAGCTAAATGGGGCTTTGCGGTCGTTGAGAATTCGCTCTGGGAAGCCGTGCCGGAATTTCTGCGTGAACTGGATGAACGACTGGAAGATTATCTCGGAGAAGGGCTACCGATTGACGCCCGTCCCGTCCACTTCTCTTCCTGGATGGGCGGAGACCGGGACGGTAACCCATTCGTCACACACAAAATCACCCGCGAAGTGCTGCTCCTTTCCCGCTGGAAAGCAGCGGATTTATATCTGCGGGATGTCAATGAATTGATCAGCGAACTGTCGATGACCAAATGTAACGATCAGGTTCGCAGTCTCGCCGGAGAAGAAGAGCACGAACCTTACCGTGCCATTCTGAAAGATATCCGTCAGTTGCTGACCGAAACAATTGATATCCTCGGTGAAAAAATTCAAGGCCAGCAATTGTTGGTGAAAGCGCCACTGAAAAACGTCAGTCAATTGTGGGAACCGCTGTATGCCTGTTATCAGTCGTTGCATGAATGTGGCATGGGTTCAATCGCCGATGGTTCTCTGTTAGATACGCTGCGCCGGATCAAAGCATTTGGTGTCCACCTTGTCCGTCTCGATATTCGTCAGGAGAGCACCCGCCATTCGGATGTGTTATCTGAACTGACTCGCTATTTAGGCTTAGGTGATTATGATCAATGGAGCGAATCGGATAAAGTAGCTTTCCTTACCAATGAGCTAAGCTCGAAACGCCCGCTCATTCCTCGTGACTGGGAACCGTCTGAGCCCGTTCAGGAAGTGCTCGATACGTGCCGGATCATTGCTGCAAACCCGAAAGAAGCATTCGGTGCTTACGTGATTTCAATGGCGAGAACCGCCTCTGATGTCCTCGCGGTTCACTTGCTGCTGCAGGAAGCCGGTTGCCCTTATCGTATGGATGTTTGTCCGCTGTTCGAAACTTTAGACGACCTCAATCGTTCTGAGTCGGTCATCCGCCAGTTGATGGGGATCGATATCTATCGCGGTTTCATTCAGAACCATCAGATGGTGATGATCGGCTATTCAGATTCCGCCAAAGATGCCGGTGTAATGGCCGCAGGATGGGCACAATACAGTGCGATGGAATCCTTAGTGAAAGTCAGTGAAGAAGAAGGTATCGAACTGACCTTGTTCCACGGTCGCGGCGGTACGCTGGGACGCGGTGGTGCACCGGCTCATGCGGCACTCCTGTCACAACCACCGAAAAGTTTGAAAGGTGGTTTGCGCGTCACAGAACAGGGCGAAATGATTCGTTTCAAATTAGGCCTGCCGGATGTTGCAATCAACAGCTTCAATCTTTATGCCAGCGCAATTCTGGAAGCCAACTTATTACCGCCTCCGGAGCCAAAACAAGAGTGGCGGGATTTGATGGAAGTGCTATCTGAGATCTCGTGTGAAGCTTACCGGAAGGTGGTTCGGGGTGAACCTGATTTCGTCCCTTATTTCCGCCAAGCAACACCAGAGCTGGAATTGGGCAAACTGCCGTTGGGCTCTCGCCCTGCCAAACGTAACCCTAATGGTGGCGTTGAAAGTCTGCGGGCGATTCCATGGATTTTCTCGTGGAGCCAGAATCGTTTGGTATTACCGGCTTGGCTCGGTGCGGGAGAAGCCATCCAGTATTCGATTGATAAAGGACATCAGGCGCTATTAGAAGAGATGTGTCGTGAATGGCCATTTTTCTCAACCCGATTAGGTATGCTGGAAATGGTGTATTCGAAATGTAATCTGGAAATCGCCCAGTATTACGACGAACGCCTTGTCGATGAACACCTGAGAAAATTGGGGCAACGGCTGCGGGCACAACTCCAGCAAGATATCCAAACGGTACTGAATGTCGAAAACAATGAGAACCTGATGCAGAGTGATCCGTGGGGACAAGAATCCATCCGCCTGAGAAATATCTATGTCGAACCACTCAACATGCTTCAGGCTGAATTGCTCTACAGAACGCGCCAATATGATGCACCACCGGCAGAACTTGAAGAAGCATTGATGGTTACAATTGCGGGTATTGCAGCAGGTATGCGTAACACCGGCTAAACCACCAGGATATTATTCTGTTTAACAACCAAAAGGTCGCAATTGTGCGGCCTTTTATGCTAACAAAACCATCAATTGAGTATTTTATCAGTTTTTTTGCATTTTTCCACACGTTTATTCTACTCCTTGCTTATTATTAGATATACTATCCAACCGCTGCAACATTCTCATAAAATAACGGCGTTGCAGTCAGTAAGTTATATTAATTTACTATACTAACAATTAGGTGATGAACGGCTTTTAAGGTGACATATCCGGCAACTAATTTTTAGGCCGGTGATTGTTTGGATGAGTTTAAGATTGAGCCATAGAAAGTTCAGCAATATCCAAACCCATTGTGTTAATTAACCATTTGGATTGAAGACATGTCATTACCACACGTTATTCTTACTGTTTTAAGTACACGCGATGCGACGGGATACGATATTACCAAAGAGTTTTCTTCGAGTATCGGTTACTTTTGGAAAGCAAGTCACCAACAAGTTTATCGCGAACTAAATAAAATGGGTCAGCAGGGACTTGTCACTTGCGTATTGGAACCTCAGGAAGGGAAACCGGATCGTAAAGTTTATTCGATTACCGATGCCGGACGTCAGGCCCTGAGTCAATGGTTTGATCAACCGACAGCCCATCCGACGGTTCGCGATGAGTTCAGTGCTAAGCTGATGGCTTGCTCTGTACAAGACGAGAAACCCTATCGCGAACAGCTGATTGAGTTGATCGAAGAATCGAAGAAGTTTGTTGCTCACTATCAGGAAGTTGAAGCCGCTTACTATGCGAATCCAGCCTCTCTGGATAAACAGCAAAAGCTGGAGCGATTAACACTTCGCCGTAACCTTCTGGCTCGTCAGGCATGGCTTGAATGGGCAGAAGAAACACTGGAAACATTAAACGATCTCGCTTAATGCAGTAGTGACAAGGGATGCCGATGGCATCCCTTGTTGGTTTTATTTACGGCTGACAGAAACGGGTTGATTCAATAAGCATCCGACAACGTCAGATGAGCAAGCTCTGCTCTGAGATCGTCAGCTTTATTTTTCAGCATGTCCTTTTTAAATACCGTCCCCGTCAACAAACATTTGCGAATGCCCATTGAACTGCTGATCCATGTCCAGTGATGGCATATCTGTCTGTGGCCGACCGACGATTTTCGCAGGCACACCCGCAACAGTTGTATGCGGTGGCACAGCTTGTAAGACCACGGAACCCGAGCCGATCTTGGCCCCTTTACCAATCTCAATATTTCCTAAGATTTTGGCTCCGGCACCAATCATCACCCCTTCACGAATTTTCGGATGTCGGTCACCACACTCTTTCCCGGTTCCGCCAAGGGTGACATCCTGCAAAATTGAGACGTCATTTTCGATCACGGCAGTTTCACCAATCACAATGCCGGTCGCATGATCCAGCATGATCGCCCGCCCAATCTGGGCCGCGGGGTGAATATCAACCTGACAGGCGACCGAAATTTGATGCTGTAAATAGCTGGCAAGCGTTGTTCTCCCCCGCTTCCACAGCCAGTTAGCCACCCGGTATCCTTGCAGTGCATGAAACCCTTTCAGATACAATAACGGGATCGAATATCTCCCCACCGCCGGATCGCGAGTGACAGTTGCACAAATATCACAAGCCGCTGACTCAGCAATACACGGATCTGACTGCAACGCTTCTTCAACCACTTCTCTAACGGCCATGGCCGGCATCGAAATCGTATGCAGTTTATTGGCCAGAATATAACTCAGCGCGGCAGACAAGCTCTCATGTTTAATAATCGTCGCATGATAGAAACTCGCCAGCATCGGTTCTTGTTCCGTCATTTCCCGGGCTTCTTGAACAATGGTTTGCCACACAGCCTTATGTTTTGCACATTGCTTCATTATCTGAGTTCTCTGTTCTCTATATTGATTGAGGTGTCACAACCATCTGTTAATTAATGCTCAGCCTTTTTATCTCTTGAGAGTAAGTCTTTCGCTGCAATGCGGGCATCTTTGCCTTGATAGAGGACCTGATAAATCTGATCGACAATCGGCATTTCAACTCCCATACGGTGAGCCAGCAGCCAGACTTCTTTCGTATTGCGGTAACCTTCGACGACCTGCCCAATATCACGTTGTGCCGTATCCACCGACTTGCCCTGTCCGAGCGCCAGACCAAACCGTCTGTTTCTCGACTGATTGTCCGTACAGGTTAACACTAAATCACCTAACCCGGCCATGCCCATAAACGTTTCTGGTGCAGCTCCCAGTGTGACGCCCAAGCGACTCATTTCGGCCAACCCCCGGGTAATTAATGCGGTTCTGGCATTGGCACCAAATCCCATCCCGTCAGAAATACCGGCACCAATAGCAATCACATTTTTCACCGCCCCACCGAGCTGTAATCCGATAAAATCAGAATTTGCATACACCCGGAACGTCTTACTACAGTGAATCTGATCTTGTAAATCAGCGACAAACTGACTGTCGGCCGAAGCAACTGATATCGCCGTCGGCATTCCCATCGCCAGCTCTTTAGCAAATGTCGGCCCCGAGATCACAGCCAAAGCGTGCTGCTCACCGACAATATCATGAGCGACGTCTTGTAGCAGACGGCCGGTTTCAGGCTCCAGCCCTTTGGTTGCCCAACAGATACGGCTATCTGCTCTGAGATATGGCTGTATTCGTTGTAAAACTTCACCAAAAACATGACTGGGAACAACGATCAACAAATCGCGCGACGCCTGAACAGCAGCTTTTAAGTCTGAAGTCACAATCAGTGTTTCAGGAAAAGGGATGTCCGGTAAAAAAGCCCGGTTTTCCCGATCCGCATCTAATTGCTGCATATGCTGCGGGTCGTGTCCCCAAAGTAAAATATTCGCGCCATTCCGAGCCAGAGAGATGGCAAGAGATGTTCCATAAGAACCCGCGCCAATGACCGTCATCGCGATTGAGTTTCGGGTAATCAAATCGGTATGTGAAGTCACAATATTTTGTCCATTCAGTTCAACATGCACTATCGATGCTTATGTTATACAAAAGATATACAAAAAATGCACATAACACCTTGCTGATGTCGTGTGCATTTTATTTGGTAATTTTTATTTGGTAATAATAATTGCCAAAAAATACCGCTAACGGTCAAATGACACGCTTAAGAAGCATTCTCTGGCTGAGCTTCCTGAGATGCTTGCTGTTGTAAATAGTTCATAAACAGTGCATCAAAATTAACCGGAGCCAGATTCAGTTGTGGGAATGTTCCCTTCACAACAAGGCTAGAGATGGTTTCACGTGCATAAGGGAAAAGAATATTCGGGCAGAATGCACCTAAACAATGCGCCAGTTGACCGGGCTCCATCTGCTCAGCAGAGAAAATTCCGGCTTGCTGAACTTCACATAAAAATGCAGTGTCATCTTCATTCTTCACGGTCACAGTCAGACGCAAAATGACTTCATAGATGCCTTCACCCAGTTCTCTGTTTTGCGTATCAAGATCCAAATTGACGTTCGGATTCCAGTCTTTCTGGAATATAACCGGAGAGTTAGGTGCTTCAAAAGAGACATCTTTCAAATAGATGCGCTGGATGGCAAAGTTCTGCTGCGGTTCTTGCTGTTGCGCTGCTTCAGACATGATATTTTCCTTATTGATTCAAAATCACCAAAGAATGTCATTCCTTGAGGATTGTACTATTTTTTACCACGAACAAGAGGAAGATTGGCTTCATTCCAGGCAACAAGACCATTTTTCAATAGGCTCACCTTTTCAAAACCAGCTTTGGCCAACAACGTGGCACTCTCCTGTGCAGTTTGTCCTGTTTTACATACGACAATGATGGGGGTGGATTTACGGTTTTCAAGAGAACCATAAGATCCGGACTTAATTTCTGAAGGTAACAAATTCACTGCATCAGTGATATGCCCTTGTCTGAATTCTTCATTAGAACGGATATCAACCACAATACCATCTTCTTTATTGATCAGATGTGTTAACTCGTTCACCGAGATAGTCTGGTATTTAGCAGTGGATGATTTAAAAATATTCAGGATAAGTGCAACTAAGATACCTACCCAAGCCAGCGAAAGAATCATATTCTGCTGGAAAAACTCAATATACTCCTGCATGTCCTGTCTCTTATATTGCAGTTCAAAAACAGATTGGGAGTATAACGATGTTATTCCGAAGACGCGAGTGATTCACATCATAAACCGCAAGAGCGATAAACTTTACCTGTCAGGAATCACTCATGCAGATTTGTTTTAAAGGCCGAGTCAGTATCAAAGCACTGTCCGGCCTTCGAGACTTTCGGCCCTTCTTAAGCATTCGGAAAAGGAAACGCAATGACGTCCTGTATATGAGACTGACGAAGTGCCAGCATCACTAACCGATCAACACCCAGCGCAACACCGGCACAATGTGGCAAACCGGCCTCAAGTGCCTGAATCAGATGATAATCAATGGGTTGTGGTGCCAGCCCCATCTGTAATCTTTGCTCATTATCGGCTTCAAAACGGCGTAACTGTTCGTGCGGATCATCAAGTTCATGAAAACCGTTCGCCAGCTCAATCCCTTTAAAATAGACTTCAAACCGCTCAGCGACCCGGAGATCATCAGCACTCACACGGGCAAGAGCCGCCTGAGAGGCGGGAAAATCATAGACAAATACCGGCGCCGTCTGCCCAATCGCCGGCTCCACGACCATACTAAACAAGAGTTGTAGTAGCGTGTCCCGATCCTGTTCATGCTCAGCAATGTCAGCAAAACCAAAGTGCTGTGCCTTCATGCGCAGTTCCTCCATCTCACCGGATAGAGGGCAGACGCCGACATGCTCGGCAAACACCTGCTGATAAGTGATCCGTTGGGCGGGCGGACACACCAGGATACCTTGCAGCAAATCATCCATCTCATCCATCAACTGGTGGTGATCGAACCCGACCCGATACCATTCCAACAAAGTAAATTCAGGGTTGTGATGACGACCACTCTCTTCATTCCTGAATGCTTTACACAACTGGAAAATCGAACCGGAACCTGCAGCAAGCAGACGCTTCATATGAAACTCAGGGCTAGTCATGAGATAAACATCACGACCAGAGGCAAAATCAGGTCCGAAGAACTGACTTTTAAAGGTTTGCAAATGAACGTCCGTCACCGTCGCCAGACTCATCGACGGGGTTTCCACTTCCAAAACGCCTCTTTCCGTCAAAAAATGGCGGATCGCATTGATAAATCGGGCTCGTTCACGCAGGTGAAACATTGAAATCGTAGGTTTCCAAGATAGGTGATTCGCCATAAAAAGTGGGTCCCTTACATCATAAAATCCCATTGAGATATGCCATCAAATGTAAAACGTGAAAGCAATCACACATGGGATAATTATATCGATAATAAAGCATGATATTCGATTAAAAACCTAACGAAATCAATTTTTTCAGCACATGACTTCAATTAGACTAAAAAGACCCTAAAAGCATTATGTTTTTAGATAATAAGCGGGGGTTCCCGCAAATTACTCACTGGAGGATAACTGTGCAAACACTTACCACAGATATCGCAGTCATCGGCGCTGGTGGTGCCGGTCTTCGTACTGCGATTGCTGCAGCAGAAGCCAATCCTGATTTACAGGTGGCTCTGATTTCAAAAGTATATCCTATGCGCTCACATACGGTTGCCGCAGAAGGAGGCTCCGCAGCAGTTATCAAGGATGAGGATAGCTTAGATAACCATTTCAACGACACTGTCGGTGGTGGGGACTGGCTTTGTGAACAGGATGTCGTGGAGTATTTCGTTGAAAACTCAACCCGGGAAATGATCCAGATGGAGCAATGGGGCTGCCCCTGGAGCCGGAAAGAAAATGGTGAGGTTAATGTCCGCCGTTTCGGAGGGATGAAAGTCGAGAGAACCTGGTTTGCCGCAGACAAAACCGGTTTTCATATGCTGCATACCCTGTTTCAAACATCCATGAAGTATCCACAAATCAAACGCTTTGACGAATACTTCGTTGTTGACCTGTTGGTCGATGACGGTCAAGTGCAGGGTTTGATTGCCATTCATATGGCGGAAGGCGAACTGGTTACGATTAAAGCAAAATCTGTCGTTCTGGCAACCGGTGGCGCAGGCCGTGTTTATCAATGTAATACCAATGGCGGCATTGTCACCGGCGACGGTATGGGAATGGCTTATCGTCATGGCGTACCGCTACGCGATATGGAGTTTGTCCAATATCACCCGACCGGTCTGCCCGGTACCGGGATCCTGATGACCGAAGGGTGTCGGGGCGAAGGCGGGATTATCGTCAATAAAAATGGCTACCGTTATCTGCAAGATTACGGCATGGGACCGGAAACGCCGGTCGGTCAGCCGAAAAACAAATATATGGAGCTCGGCCCGCGTGACAAAGTGTCTCAGGCGTTCTGGCACGAGCAGCAAAAAGGCAATACCATCAAGCACCCTCTCGGTGATGTCGTTCATTTAGACTTGCGTCATCTGGGGGCGGAATATCTGCATGAGCGTCTGCCATTTATCTGTGAGCTGGCCAAAGCTTACGTCAATGTCGATCCGGTCAAAGAGCCAATCCCAATCCGTCCGACAGTGCACTACACCATGGGCGGGATTGAAACCAACGGTCAGTGCGAAACCCGGATCCAAGGCTTATTCGCGGTCGGTGAATGCTCTTCGGTCGGTCTGCACGGTGCCAACCGTCTCGGCTCGAACTCGCTGGCGGAATTAGTTGTGTTTGGTCGAGTTGCCGGTGAACATGCGGTTAAACGTGTTGAAGCATTCAAAGGCTGGAACGATAAAGCCATTGAAGCGCAGGTCAAAGCGGTCGAGCAACACATTCAATCCCTGATGGATCAAGAAGGCGATGAAAACTGGGCCGATATCCGTACTGAAATGGGCAATGCGATGGAAGCGGGCTGCGGGATCTACCGTCAGGAAGATCTGATGCAAGAGGCCGTTGATAAACTGGCTGAACTGAAAGAACGCTATAAAAAAATCAGCATTAAAGACAAAGGCAAAGTCTTCAATACCGACCTGCTGTACGCGATTGAAATCGGTCATAGTCTGGAAGTTGCTGAAGCGATGGTTCACTCAGCGATTCTCCGTAAAGAGTCCCGTGGTGCTCACCAACGTCTTGATGAAGGCTGTACCGAGCGTGACGATGTGAACTTCCTCAAACACTCACTGGCCTTCTATCAAAAAGATGCGGCCCCCCGGATTGACTACAGTGATGTCACCATCACCAAGTCACAACCGAAAGCTCGTCTTTACGGTGCCGCTGCTGAGCAAGCCGCTGCAGAAGAAGCCAAACAGCGCGCAGAGGAGAATTAATCATGGTCACCCAACGTATGCAAAAAGTGGATATTCTGCGTTATGACCCGGAAAAAGATGCGGAACCTTACTTACAGTCTTTCGAGGTCCCTTTCAATGAAACCATGTCGATCCTCGACACGATTTCATATGTGAAAGATCATCTGGATAAGAATCTCTCCTATCGCTGGTCCTGCCGGATGGCGATTTGTGGCTCTTGTGGCGTGATGGTCAACGGTGTGCCGAAACTCGCTTGTAAAAGCTTCCTGCGCGACTACCCGGATGGTGTCAAAATCGAGCCGCTGGCGAACTTCCCGATTGAGAAAGATTTGATTGTCGATATGACCCCGTTTATTGAGCGTCTGGAAGCAATCAAACCTTACATCATCGGTAACGACCGCAAACCGGAAGACGGCACCAACCTGCAAACCCCGGAGCAAATGGCAAAGTACAAACAGTTTGCCGGCTGTATCAACTGTGGTTTGTGTTATGCCGCCTGTCCGCAGTTTGGTCTGAATCCGGAGTTTATTGGTCCGGCCGCGCTGACACTGGCGCATCGCTATAATCTCGACAGCCGTGACCATGGTCAGGCTGAGCGGATGAAACTGATCAATGGCGAAAATGGTGCCTGGGGTTGTACTTTTGTCGGCTACTGCTCTGAGGTTTGTCCGAAGAGTGTTGATCCGGCAGCGGCGGTCAACCAAGGAAAAGTGGCGTCGTCGATGGACTTTGTCATTGCGATGTTGAAACCTCAGGAGGCATAAGAGATGAGTAATCGTAAGCCCTATGTAAGAGAAATGAAGCGGACATGGTGGAAAAGTCATCCGTTCTATCGCTTTTATATGATCCGTGAGGCAACCGTGCTTCCTTTAATCCTGTTTACCTTATTCCTCACCGTCGGGTTGGGATGTCTGGTGAAAGGACCGGAGGCATGGCAATCCTGGCTGAACTTTATGGCGAATCCGTTGGTCATTGCGATCAACATCGTAGCGCTCATCGCCAGCCTGTTCCATGCCCATACGTTCTTCGGCATGATGCCACAAGTGGTACCCATGCGCCTGAAAGGCAAGCTGATTGATAAGAAAATTATCGTGCTGAGCCAATGGGTTGCTGTTGCCGTGATTTCTGTTTTTGTGCTCATCATCGTTTAAGGAGGCACGCGTGATTAATCAAAATCCAAAACGTTCAGACGAACCAATCTGGTGGGGCCTGTTCGGTGCCGGTGGGACATGGTTTGCCATGATTACCCCAATCACCATTTTGGTACTGGGGATTATGGGGCCGCTGGGTATGCTTGATGCAGACGCGCTGAGCTATGACCGTGTTGCTGGCTTTGCGACCAACATTATTGGCGCACTGTTTGTGATTGCCACGATTGCCCTTCCAATGTGGCACGCCATGCACCGTGTTCACCACGGGATGCATGACCTGAAAATCCATACCGGTGTCGCGGGCAAAATCGCTTGTTATGGCATTGCTAGCATCATTACGGCGCTGTCTGTGATTTTTATCTTTATGATTTAATCGCTGACATTATCTTGTGATGAAAACAAAAAGCTGAACCGTACGGTTCAGCTTTTTTACGTTTTGCGTAAAGTGACGGTTTCTTTACTCAAGAAACGCACTATGAGGAACAGAAAATTCTATTTTTTATTCGTTTGGGCGTTTTTAGCTTGATCCATCACACCTAAAGCACCAAACGCGGTTAACACATCTAAATTGGTTTTCAAACCATCCTCTCGTCCGCCACCAATATAGTTTTCAGGCATTTGAACTTTGAAGTTTTTCAAATTGTTATAAAGTACGTTTGCAACATCTCGATGTAATTCAGCCAGATAAACCTCACGGTTTGCACCTAAAGCGGCATATTTAGCTTTCAACACTTCAGCTTCTGCCTGCCCTTTTGCGATAATCGCTTTTGCTTCAAATTCAGCCGATAACGCATTGGCTTTTTGAATCGACAGGTTCGCCTGCGCAATCGCAAGTTCTTTTTCTTTATCCACTTCAGCTAAACGTTTGGTCTTCTCAACTTCAACGATTTCACGCTCGGCAATTTGCTGGGCCACAGCCACCGCTTGTTGTTGAGCAATGATTGCAAGCTCTTTACTGCGTTGCGCATCCTGAACTTCACGTGTGCGTTGAATTTCTTTACGTAATTGTTCCGTTTCTGCCTGTGCTTTTGAAGTTTCCTGCTCTTGGATGGCACGGATTCTATCTGCCACCAAGCGCTTTTTATCCGCCAACAGTTGATCAAGCTGTTTTTCTGGCAATGGGTCGCCGATAGTCACCTGCGTCACCTGAATCCCGTATTGTTGTAATGGGTTATATTGTCGAACCGGCATACCAGCGTCATCCGTCACGGGTACTGTTTTCCAAACAAGTTGTTGTGTTTTCTGTAATTTATGTGAGTTGGATTGATTGATACCAATCGGCGCTAAATCCATTTCTTCAACTTCAACTTGTTTTCGTTCCGTCAAATAAATACCTTCACGTAACTGATCTTCAAGCTTTGATTTAAATTGATTGAGTCCACCTTGGAAGAACTCTTCGCCCGTATATTGAGTCGCGGTAATAACGGTCACATTTCGCGCATTTTTCACCAATAGTGCATCAATGACATTTTTATTATTCCGAAACTCTCGATGCATTTTTTTGACCGCTTCCGGGTCAGAACTGAGCTTGAAACGAAATGTAACGGGCACTTTACCAATATAAGTATCCGCAAATCGCACTTGAATTGAATCAAGCTTTTGATAGAAATCTTCCCCGGTATTATTGCCAAAAGAAACCGTAATCACCTGATCATACTGCGTTATTTTTGACAAAAAGGGCATTCGAAAATGAAAGCCCGGCTCAGTAAATACATCTAACTGACCCGTGATATTATTCTGGTGAACATAGGTGTACCCGGCATCCGTCATTAAGAAGGCGCTATTAATGGTTAATCCCACAACCAAAACAGGTAAACCATACACTGCGGCCTTCAAGCCCTTACGTAATAACTGACGTTTATTGTTAGCATCAAACTGCATTTTCTTATCCAATATTGAATCAAACCCATAAAATGAAAATAGATTGCGACGATGTCATCGAATCCATCGCTGAAAATTATCAATCCCGATTTTCAAGCAGCACGTAATATAGTGAAAAATGATAATAAAATAAATGAATATCATTTCTCTAATGATAGAAATAACAAATATAAATAAGCAATGAGATGAATAACAGAAAGGGCATCTGGCAAGGTAAAAATAAGAGCGCCTCCGCTGAAGGCGCTCTCATATCAAGAAAGATAGGGAGGGAAGAATTACTTCACGCGGCTGACATATTCAGCAGTGCGCGTGTCAACTTTGATGACTTCACCAATCTGAATAAACAGCGGTACACGAACTACTGCACCGGTCGATAATGTCGCAGGTTTGCCGCCGGTTCCCTGAGTATCACCTTTCAGACCCGGATCAGTTTCAGTCACTTCCAGTTCAACAAAGTTAGGTGGCGCGACAGCGATTGGATTGCCATTCCATAGTGTCAGCATACATGCGTTATTTTCAACCAACCATTTCGCATTGTCACCGACAGCTTTTGCATCAGCAGCAACTTGTTCGAATGTTTCTCTATTCATAAAATGATAGAATTCGCCGTCGGAATAAAGATAATCCAGATCGAGATCCATGACATCTGCGACTTCTGCGGAGTCTCCGGACTTAAAGGTTTTTTCCAACACTTTGCCGGAAAGCAATTTACGGATTTTAACGCGATTAAATGCCTGACCTTTGCCTGGTTTTACATACTCGTTTTCGAGAATGACACAAGGCTCATTATCGATCATAATCTTCAGACCGCCTTTAAATTCATTCGTGCTAACAGTAGCCATTATTTCCTCTTACTTATACTTCGAGTTAAATTCAATGTCGCACATAATAACCCGAAAAATTGAATCTGTTGAGCAAAACTGGCTCAAACAACTTGCGAATGCGATCTCAGATCCAGAGCAACTACTCAGATATCTGGAAATTGATCCCACACCTTGGCTGCAAGGATTTAAAGCCAGAAAACTTTTCGCACAACGGGTACCGCTGAGCTTTGTCGAGCGTATGGAAAAAGGCAATCCATTTGATCCATTGTTACGTCAAGTGCTACCACTCAGTCAGGAGTTTGAAGTCCTGCCCGGATTTTCAACTGATCCGTTGGCAGAACAAAACAATCAACATCCGGGGCTGTTGCACAAATATCACAATCGGGTACTGCTGATTTTAAAAGGCGCATGTGCCATCAACTGTCGCTACTGTTTTCGCCGCCATTTTCCCTATCAGGACAATAAGGGCAATAAAGCCATCTGGCAGGAAAACTTAACTTACATCGCACAACATCCTGAATTGAACGAAGTGATTCTGTCCGGTGGCGATCCACTCATGGCAAAAGATCATGAACTCCGTTGGCTCATCGAGCAGATTGCTTTAATCCCACATGTTCAGACACTGCGGTTTCACTCCCGCTTACCCGTCGTAATTCCAGAGCGAATCACCCCGGCACTCACGGATTTACTCGCTCAAACCCGTTTACAGGTCGTTTTTGTCTCTCATATCAATCATGCCAATGAAATCAATGCATCACTTCGTCAGGCGATGATGTCTCTGCGTCAGGCGGGAGTCACTTTGCTCAATCAGGCGGTACTACTCAAGGGAATCAATGACTCGGTAGACGCTCAGGTCAAACTGAGTGAAGCGCTGTTTCAGGCGAGCATTCTTCCCTACTATCTGCATGTTCTGGATAAGGTTCAGGGGGCAGCACACTTCTTTGTCTCAGATGAAGCAGCAAAAACCATTATGGCTGGTGTGATTGAACGAGTATCCGGTTATCTCGTCCCCAGACTGACCCGGGAAATCGGCGGACGCAGCAGTAAGACACCACTGGATTTACATCTGGAATAACCGGAAACTTAGAGAAAGATACGATCCGGAGGAAGTTACGCTTCCTCCGAAATACCGACTCGGTAGCCACCATCCGGATCTGCGACAAAATCAACATAATTACGGATCGCAGCAAGCCGATCTTCCTCGTAATGCGAAACATATAATAACTGCGTTATATTCAATTCAGCCAGACGGTTAAGCACGGTCATCACCAAACGACGGTTTAGGTAGTCCAACCCCTGATAGGGTTCGTCCAGAATCAGTAATGCCGGCTGTTTGATTAACGCTCGAACGATTAACAGTAATCGCTGCTGACCATAATCCAGTTGCCTGAATGTATGTTTTTCATAATCACTCATTTCCAGCACATCTAACCAATGTCGGGCCATCTGCACTTGCTTAGCCGAGGGTTTTTCATAAAGACCAATTGAGTCAAAGAACCCCGATAGCAACACATCCAAAACAGAACAGTTCACTCGGTATTGCAGATGCAAAGCAGAAGACACGACACCAATATGGCGTTTAATATCCCAGATACTCTCACCACTGCCGCGACGCATCCCCAACACCGTAATATCGTTACAGTAACACTGAGGATGATCGCCCAAAATCAGGCCGAGTAAGGTACTTTTACCACATCCGTTCGGACCGCGAATCTGCCAATGCTGCCCGGCTTGAATCTGCCACGAAAGATCCTGAAAAATCAGAGCGTCGGTATATTCAACCTTGACTTGATTCATCACCACTCGCGGATTCGGCATCATAGTGTCTGGGACATATTGCTGACTCAACGCCAGCCACGCTTCTTGTTTCGTCTCAGTCAGTGCTGCGAGTTGTTCTAAAATCGGATGCTGTTGCCACTGTTCAATCGTCATGGTTTGGGTCAACTGCTTATCATCAAACAAAGCGATATGGGTGAGACACTGAGGGAGCTCATCTTCCCTTGAAGTAATCACAATCAATTGCATGTCACTGGCCAGTTGATTGAGACAATCGGTTAGCTGATGACGATGCGCTGTATCTAATCCGGAATAAGGTTCATGCAAAATCAGGAGTTCTGGTTTTCCGGCTAAGGCTCGGGCGAGCATTAAACGCCGGGTCTCGCCGGTGGATAGCTGACGAAATCCCCGAGCTTTCAAATAGGTCAAATCGGTCAGTTCAAGCAAAGAGGCTAATTCATCTGTGGTGCATCCGGCTTCCTTTAACAGCGCTTCAACCGTAGAGCCATAATCAATATGGTCCTGAAAGTCGGTTTCATCTTTGGCAATTTCATCATCCAGTAACCGCTGTTGCTCTGACAAAGAAACCAAACCAACCCGTTGCGGTTTGCCCTCGATAGCCTGCTCACTTTCTGCCAGCGTACCGGAAAACAGGCGTACTAGAAGTTCACTACTCTGCGCATGAGCAATAAATACCCCCCAATGCTGTGAGGGCTGTAGCGCCCAGTGAGAAATATTCAGCTGTTCCGTCGCATTCGCATAACTTAATCCTTGAATTAACATATCCACACCATTGTCAGAAAGAAGATCAACATCCTATACCAGCCACTGTAAAAATGAAAAAAGGGTGAGGAAACCTCACCCTTTTCAGATCATGCATCAGATGTGATGAATCAATTACATCATGCCTGGCATACCACCCATGCCACCCATATCTGGCATTGACGAACCATCGCTCTTCGGTACTTCAGTCACCATCGCTTCAGTGGTAATCATCAGACCAGCAATCGATGCCGCGAACTGTAGCGCGCTACGGGTTACTTTCGTTGGATCAAGGATGCCCATTGCAATCATATCACCGTATTCACCTGTTGCAGCGTTATAGCCGTAGTTACCTTCACCGGCTTTGATGTTATTGGCAACCACAGAATCTTCATCACCCGCATTTGATGCGATTTGACGAACTGGTGCTTCCATTGCACGTAGTGCAACACGGATACCAACGTTCTGTTCTTCGTTGTCACCTTGCAGGTCAGTCAGCTGAGAAGCCGCACGAATCAGGGCAACACCACCGCCGGCAACCACACCTTCTTCAACAGCGGCACGCGTTGCATGGAGGGCGTCTTCGACACGGTCTTTCTTCTCTTTCATTTCAACTTCAGTTGCTGCACCAACTTTAATCACGGCAACACCACCAGCAAGTTTCGCAACACGCTCTTGCAGTTTCTCTTTGTCGTAGTCAGACGTTGCTTCTTCGATTTGTTGACGAATCTGAACAACACGGCCCTCAATAGCGCCTTCTTCACCAGCACCATCGATGACAGTGGTATTTTCTTTGGTAATCGTGACACGTTTTGCCTGACCCAGATCTTCGAGTGCTGTTTTATCCAGCTCCAGACCAATTTCTTCAGAAATAACGGTACCGCCAGTCAAAATCGCAATATCTTGCAGCATTGCTTTACGACGATCACCGAAACCAGGTGCTTTTACAGCAGCAACTTTCACGATACCACGCATGTTGTTAACAACCAGTGTTGCCAATGCTTCACCTTCAACATCTTCTGCCACAATCAGCAGCGGACGAGAGGCTTTTGCAACCGCTTCAAGCACTGGTAGTAATTCGCGAATGTTTGAGATTTTCTTATCAACCAACAGGATAAACGGATTTTCCAGTTCGACAGAACCTGATTCCTGATTGTTGATAAAGTAAGGAGACAGGTAACCACGGTCAAACTGCATCCCTTCAACGACATCCAGTTCGTCTTGTAGTGCCTGACCTTCTTCAACGGTGATAACACCATCGCGACCAACTTTTTCCATTGCTTCAGCAATGATATTACCGACACTGGCATCAGAGTTCGCAGAGATGGTACCAACCTGTGCGATTGCTTTATTATCTTCACATGGTACAGATAACCCTTTCAGCGCTTCTACAGCGGCAATAACCGCTTTATCGATACCACGTTTTAAATCCATCGGGTTCATGCCCGCAGCAACAGCTTTCAGACCTTCATTGACGATCGACTGAGCCAGTACAGTTGCAGTTGTTGTTCCGTCACCAGCTGCATCATTCGCTTGAGATGCAACTTCTTTCACCATTTGTGCGCCCATATTCTGGAATTTATCTTCCAGTTCGATCTCACGTGCAACAGAAACACCATCTTTAGTAATGGTTGGCGCACCAAATGATTTATCCAGAACAACGTTACGGCCTTTCGGGCCCAATGTTACTTTTACTGCATCAGCCAGAACGTTTACACCTTCCAGCATTTTTACTCGTGCATCATTTCCAAACTTAACGTCTTTAGCAGCCATCTTTTATTCCCTATTTCTTAATTCGGTTTTCGTCAATTGTTTTGAATAAGAGCAAAAATTACTCAACGCCTACTTTTATTCGACAATCGCCAGAATGTCATTTTCAGCAAGGATCAATACTTCTTTGCCATCGATTTTTTCTGACTTGGTGCCATAACCTTCAGCAAAAATAACAGTATCACCAACTTTGACATCCAGCGGCTGAACAGTCCCATTTTCAAGCACTCGGCCGTTGCCGACAGCAAGCACTTTACCACGTGTTGATTTTTCCGCCGCAGAACCAGTTAAAACGATCCCACCAGCAGACTTGGATTCAACTTCTTGGCGTTCAACGATAACTCGGTCATGTAATGGACGAATATTCATCGGTCGTCTCTCCTGATTTAATTATTTGTGTTGTTTATGAAAACGCTGTTTACCAGCTTGTGCTTTCTATGTGGGGGAGAAAAGTAAATATCCCAAGGGTGAACAGGCAAAAAAATGTGATGTGCATAACAAAATAATAATCATTCCCGACTTTTTCTCTCCGACAGCTTCTCATCTTCGGCCAATAGTCAATTGTTTACTTTATTAACTGAAGTCTGAATAATAGCCGGAGCGAAGAGGACACCAATGAAAACAGCCGACAAGATATTGCATACGCTCAAGCGAGAAGGCGCAGTCACTGCGAAACAACTTGCTGATCGCTTCGACATCACCACAATGGGAGCCCGCCAACATCTTCAGTCACTTGAAGAAGATGGGTTGGTTCACTTTTATGATGTCAAAGTCAAGGTGGGTCGCCCAACGCGTCACTGGACACTCACAGAAGATGGGCATGCTTACTTTGCCGACCGCCACGGTGAACTAACGCTTCAGGTGATTGATGCAATCGAACAGGTATACGGCTCAGAAGGTATCGCCAAAATCGTTGCCACCCGAGAAGCGCAAACATTGTCACAATACCGCGCTGAAATTCAGACCTGTACCACATTGGAAGAAAAACTCGAGATGCTAGTGACCTTGCGCGAGCGAGAAGGTTATATGGTGAAGCTGGAAACTTTACCGGACGGCTATCGACTCATTGAGAATCATTGTCCGATCTGTAAAGCAGCAACGCGATGCCAAAGCTTTTGCCAATCGGAACTACACATTTTTCAGTCTCTGCTTGAAGGACTGTGTTCGATCGAACGTCAAGAGCACATCGTCTCCGGACATCGGCGTTGCAGTTATATTATTAAGAAACTCAGTTAGTACCCATTTGTTAGAAGTTCTCACATTAAATTCACAATTTGATCAATTTTGGTTTATCATTGAGTAGTATTCTAATTAAATGAGTTTAATTTGAGTCATAGGCTAGCATACAAAGAAACTGAGGTGATATATGGCCGCACCAAGTTTTTATACCGAGCTCCCCCCATTCGACGAGCTGGTAGCACTGGCTAAACACAATCCGGAAGCATTCGCGATGCTCAAACGTGACATCTGTGAAGAGATGATCCTCTCGTCGTCTCGAAAAATGCAAGAACGACTATGGGCTCAGCAAAGCCACATCGACAGAGTCGTGCGCTCTTGCAAAAATGCGGATCATGCCAATGTAAAACTAATGAGAGAGTTGAGTGCACAGATGGTAAAATTCCAAAATGCGTTAAACAGCAGCTCAGCTGATGATACTCCAAGCCCTGCTGCTGATGTGATTCCGTTTCACCGATACAGGCCACACGTTTGAATCAGAGATGGCGCAATCATACTCATGATGCCTGCTCTGAAAAAAGAGATTGCTTTGCGAAGGTGCCTACGTCAATCAACATATTTGGTTCGTTGTTTGTGATGTGGTTTGTAACTTTCAGCCTGTATTGATATGCCCTCTTTTGAGGGCATTATTAACTGCGACATCGGATATAATGCTGCTCAATCACTCTCAGAAAAACTGAAAGATTTTCAATTTTGTCCGCGTCCTGCGCAAAGCGTTCGGTCAGTTTTCCGATCACAGAGTGACGGATATCCGCAACATATTCCTGACCCACTTCGACAATTAACTGTATAAAATCAGCAGTATCCAACTGTTCACCGACAAACCATTGATGGCTCCGGATGGCATTACTTTTGACCGATAAACCCAATTGAAGAATGGTTTCATCATGCAGTAGCACTTGGTGAAGATCTTCCAGCAATCTGGAAGTATTTACACGTTCATCAACCGGTGCTGAATATTCCATCCGAAGATTGATCATATGATGTATCCCTATCATGACATACTGTCTAGAATTTCAGGCCTTCCCACCCTGAAGCCAATGGCTCTGGTAAAATAGAACCAAATCGAAGCAATCTCAAATGCTCTAACCAAGAAAGTCATGATTCGTATCATGATCTACTTGGTTTTATCTGTTATATTCTGTCGAAGTCACATTTTTATACTCACTGAATTTGGAGATATTCCTATGCGTCGTCCTGTTGTTATGGGTAACTGGAAACTAAACGGAAGTAAAACGATGGTCACTGAACTACTCACTGGCCTGAATGCTGAACTCGAAGGCGTTGCCGGTGTTGACGTCGCAGTTGCACCACCCGCTTTATACCTTGATCTTGCTGAACGGTTAATCAAAGAAGGCGGAAATAAGATTATTCTGGGTGCACAAAATACTGACGTAAACAACAGTGGTGCTTTTACCGGTGATGTGTCTCCTCAAATGCTGAAAGACTTTGGTGCAACACACATTATTATCGGTCACTCTGAGCGTCGCGAATACCATCATGAATCTGATGAGTTCGTTGCTCAAAAATTTGCGTTCCTGAAAGAAAATGGCCTGACACCTGTCTTATGTATCGGTGAATCAGAAGCACAAAACGAAGCTGGTGAGACTCTTGCCGTTTGTGCACGCCAACTTGATGCAGTGATCAAAACACAAGGTGTTGAAGCACTCAATGATGCAATCATCGCGTACGAACCAATCTGGGCTATCGGTACGGGTAAAGCGGCAACTGCTGAACAAGCACAATCAATTCATGCTTCTATCCGTGCTCATATTGCCAAAGAAAGTGAAGCAGTGGCTAAGAATGTCATTATCCAGTACGGTGGTTCTGTAAAAGCAGAGAATGCCGCAGAGCTCTTTGCTCAGCCAGACATTGATGGCGCCCTCGTTGGCGGAGCGGCACTCGATGCGAAAGGATTTGCAGCGATTGCAAAAGCAGCCGCAGCAGCCAAAGCATAACGAGCCAATATCGCACTTATTTTCAAGGTCGGCACTTTGCCGGCCTTTTTATCATCCCGAGAGTAAACTGGCCGTTTTGACCAGAATCGAGTATGCTGTGATCCCGGTTTCCCCGATAGACATCCTTCTTTGCTATGCATGATAAACACGGGCTGCTTTCGGCACCAATTCCCGTCGTACTCCGCCGGATGACAATCCCGATGACCTTCGGCATGATATCGGTGCTGATGTTCAACTTAATCGATACCTACTTTATTTCTCTGCTCGGCACACAGGCGCTGGCTGCCGTCAGCTATACATTCCCTGTGACTTTTGCAGTCAACTGCATCACCATGGGAATCGGCATCGGTTTATCGACCAGTATTGGGCATTTGCTCGGTCAAAAATCGATGCATAACGCAGCACGTCTGACAATTCATGGTTTACTACTGGCCGTGGTTTTAGTCACTATCGCTTCAGGCATTGGCTTGTTAACCATCACTCCGCTTTTTACCTTACTCGGTGCTCAGCAAACCTTATTACCTTTGATACAGCAATACATGTCCGTCTGGTATATTGCCGTCCCCTTGCTGGTCATCCCGATGGCCGGAAACAGTGCCATCCGAGCAACCGGCGATACCAGAACGCCTGCGCTGCTCATGATTATCTCCGGCGCCATCAACGGTATTTTAGATCCGTTACTCATCTTCGGTTATGGCCCCTTTCCTAAACTTGGTATTCAGGGTGCAGCGATTGCCAGCGCAATTAGCTGGAGTACAGTCTTGGTCGGAACATTCTATATCCTATTCTACCGGGAACGATTAGTTACACGACCTTATTGGCGCGCATTATGGCCAGACTGGAAACAGATTTTGCAGATTGGAACCCCGGCAGCCCTATCGAATGCGATGACTCCACTCTCCGGTGCATTGCTAATGATACTGCTCTCCCAGCATGGTACTGTCGCGGTTGCGGCATACGGTGCTGCGCAACGCGTTGAATCACTCCTGATTTTGGTGCTAATGTCATTAACTTCGACACTCACCCCTTTCCTAGCACAAAATTTTGGAGCCGATAATCCGCAGCGAGGTTTCGCCGGGCTGTTCTTAAGTATACGGTTTTCTGTTGTGTTCCAGGGCATCATATTTTTGATGATGGTTCCGCTAAGTATCCCTATTTCTGCTCTCTTCTCACAGGAAACACAGGTTCGGGAAATACTCTGGCATTACCTGTTAATTGTACCATTGAGTTATGGATTTCAAGGGATAGTGATGATGATCGTTTCGGCGCTGAATGCACTGCACCAACCACTGAAAGCCTTCAGTTGGAATTTCATGCGCCTGTTTATTTTTATACTGCCTTCCGCTTGGATCGGTTCACAACTCTGGCAGGTGAATGGATTATTTGTGGGTATTGCTATCGGCAATATACTTAGCGGGATATGTGGATATTTTCAGGCATTGTCTTTACGACGACAAACGCTGTATTTCAGTAATAGCAAAAACACTGGAAATCAGAAAGACGACCAAGAAAAAGAAGTTAATGAGCCGTAAACAAAACGGCTCTTATCTTATATCAGGTCAGATCCGGATTAAATCCGTACTTCATCATCTTCTTCAGAGATGAGGTCATCGTCATCGAGTTCTTCCTCATCCAATTCAGCCTCTTCGAGGTCAGTATTCAAAGGCTCCTGAGAAAGAATGATACCGGTACTGTCAGCATAAAGATAATCTTCCGGTAAGAAAGTGACGCCACCAAAATTAACGGGGATATCAATTTCCCCTATACTTTGTGCCGCAGCGCCAACAGGAATTGATGCCATGGCCTGAATACCAATATTCATCTCTTCCAGTTCGTCCACTTCACGAACGCACCCGTAGACAACCAACCCTTCCCACTCATTTTCTTCAGCGAGCGCAGCTAATTCGGCGTCAATCAGGGCACGACGTAAAGAACCACCGCCATCAATCAATAGCACCCGTCCCAAGCCGTCTTGCTCAAGCACTTCACGGATCAAACCATTATCTTCAAAACATTTGATCGTTGTTATCTGACCGGCAAAAGAGGCTCGCCCGCCAAAATTACTGAACATCGGTTCTACAACATCAACCTGATCGAAATAAATATCACAAAGTGCAGATGTATTGTATTCCATGGCAACCATTCTCACAGCGAAAGTATCTTAAACGAGTATATCGACTATGTAAGTCATTGCAATGACAAAGCGCAATTAACTGATCAGTGTTTGAGCAATGACAATCCCGACAAACAGTAAATTTGTCACAACAGAGCATCTGACGACGGCCGGTAACATCGGCGCAATCTGTACAGGCTGTTCCGCTTCCCAGATAGCAACCGCATGTTTGACCACCGCCACCAGACTGAGCAGAAAAGGAAGTGCCAGCCAAAGCGGATCGGTCTGTAACCACAGATATAAACTAAACGTGAAGACGGCGCCGGCTAATAGAATAAAATGATATTTTTTAGCCAGTATCGGGCCTAAACGAACGGCTATTGTCCGTTTGCCGCATATTTCATCATTTTCGATATCGCGCATATTATTGACATTCAATACTGCGACAGCCAGTAAACCACAAGCTATCGACGGCAGGAGTAACGTCGAATTCAACTGACCGGTATAGAGAAAATAAGTGCCGGAGACGCCCAACAGGCCAAAGAAAATAAAGACGGAAACATCCCCCAGCCCGACATAACCATAAGGTTTATTGCCAACGGTATAAGCAACGGCTGCAATCATCGCCATGACGCCAAGGCCGATAAAAACTAAAATATTTTCAAGTGAGTCCAAGGCATACAGAATCAGCATCATGCCGGAAACAATCGTCAGCAGCACATTGATCAACATGGCTGATTTCATATCTTTCAATGTCACCGCACCTGACTGAATTGCCCGCATCGGACCTAACCGAGCATCATTATCAGTGCCTTTCACCGCATCACCATAATCATTGGCAAGGTTAGACAGAATTTGCAGTAAAATTGCAGTGGTCAAGGCCAAAATTGCGATTGGCCACGAAAAATGCTTTTCAGAAAAAGCTAAGGCACTTCCTGTGAGGATCGAAATCAATGCTAAAGGCAAGGTTTTCGGTCTAGCCGCATCCATCCAAATCGAAATAGAGTTCATCATGATTACAGCCTAGTGGACGTCAAGAGCCCTAGTATACGACGAATTCATTGATAATAAAAAGCCCGCATAAAAATGCGAGCTTTTATATCGAGATAACGGACAATAGAAAGCACGGCTATCATTGCCCGCATGACATGTTGAGCGTTTACAGAATAAAGCGGCTCAGGTCTTCATCCCCAATCAATTCACCGAGGCGCTCTTTGACATAGGCGGCGTCGATGGTGAACGACGAACCAGCCTTATCGGTCGCATCGAAAGAAATTTCATCCATCAATCGTTCCATCACAGTATGCAGGCGGCGAGCCCCGATATTTTCAGTCGTTTCATTTACCTGCCAGGCAGCATCCGCAATCTGTGCGATGCCATCTTCTGAGAACTCAATAGCAACATTTTCTGTTGCCATCAACGCCTGATATTGCTCTGTCAGCGATGCTTTCGGTTCGGTCAGGATACGTTTGAAATCCTCACTGCTCAAGGCTTCCAACTCAACCCGAATCGGTAAACGCCCCTGTAATTCAGGAATCAAATCCGATGGTTTGGCAACCTGAAAAGCCCCGGAAGCGATAAACAGTATATGGTCAGTTCTGACCATTCCGTGTTTAGTCGATACGGTGCTGCCCTCAATCAGCGGCAACAGATCGCGCTGTACCCCTTCACGGGATACATCCGGCCCGGACACTTCACCCCGTTTACAGATTTTGTCGATCTCATCGACAAATACGATACCGTGATTTTCAACATTGAAGATAGCTTGTTCTTTCAGTTCATCCTGATTGACCAGTTTGGCCGCTTCTTCTTCCGTTAACGCTTTAAACGCATCTTTAATCTTCAGCTTGCGTTTCTTTTGCGTGTTCCCGGCCAGATTCTGGAACATCCCCTGCAGCTGATTGGTCATTTCTTCCATACCGGGAGGCGCCATAATTTCAACGCCCATCTGCGGCGCGGCAACATCGATTTCAATCTCTTTATCATCGAGCTGACCTTCACGCAATTTCTTACGGAAGACTTGTCTGGTATGAGAAAAATCTTCTGTTCGCTCTTCCTCACCCCAAGAATCACGTGCCGGCGGAAGCAATACATCAAGAATACGTTCTTCAGCAAGCTCTTCTGCACGGAATTTCACTTTTTCCATCGCTTGCTGGTGGGTCATCTTCACGGCAACGTCGGTCAGATCACGGATAATCGATTCAACTTCTTTACCGACATAGCCGACTTCCGTAAATTTTGTCGCTTCGATCTTCATAAACGGAGCATTCGCCAGCTTTGCCAAACGACGAGCGATTTCAGTTTTACCGACCCCGGTTGGGCCAATCATCAAAATATTTTTGGGCGTCACTTCGACACGCAGGCTCTCTTCCAACTGCATGCGACGCCAGCGGTTACGTAGAGCAATCGCGACCGCTCTTTTCGCTTTGTCCTGACCGATAATATGACGATTAAGTTCATGAACAATTTCACGAGGAGTCATTTCAGACATGCTTATTTCCTTTGTTCTGTATTGCAGACGCTACCGAATCGTTTTTATGCTTCACTCTGGGGAATTTCAAGCACTTCGATAGTCTGGAAATGGTTAGTAAACACACAGATGTCACCTGCAATTTGCAGTGCTTTTTCAGCAATGACCTGCGCGTCCAGATCGGTATTTTCGAGTAAAGCTGTTGCAGCAGCCTGCGCGTAATTGCCCCCGGAACCAATTGCGATCAGATCATGTTCTGGCTGCACAACATCACCATTACCGGTAATAATTAATGAAGCGGTCTCATCAGCAACGGCTAAAATCGCTTCCAGACGGCGTAATGCCCGATCACTTCGCCAGTCTTTGGCAAGTTCAACAGCAGCCTTCACCAGATGCCCCTGGTGCATTTGCAGTTTGCTTTCAAAGCGTTCAAACAGTGTAAATGCATCAGCGGTACCGCCGGCAAACCCAGCCAGTATCTTATCGTTATACAGGCGGCGCACCTTGCGTGCATTGCCTTTCATCACGGTATTACCCAGAGAAACCTGACCATCTCCGGCAATAACAACTTTATTATCACGACGGACGGATACGATTGTAGTCACGAGAGGACCTCTTTCATTTTATAAAGTGTGTTAGAAAACTATATAAGGACAAGGTTGTCTGAATTCAAGTCAAAAGGCGGGATATCGTGGTTATTTCCTCCGGAAATCTGTGACCAGCTCCGGAGGTCGGGGAGAAAGGTACTATTGCCTTTCTTTCCAAATTGCACAGGGTTCAATCTTGGCGCGCTGAAGCTTGTGTCGATCACGTTCGGCATCGCGTTTAAATTTGTAAGGACCGATCACCACGCGATACCAGCTACTATCTTCTTTCTTACGGATTTTACTTTTAATCCCCTGAAAAGCGATGTCCAGTTTTCGTTTTTCCGCCTGAGCCATTGTTTTGTATGCACCGCACTGCATGATGTACGGAATTTCCGATACTTTCAGTGCTTTGGGGGTCACTTCAATCTCACGCTGAGGCAAGATATCAACATAGTCCCACTTTTCAGTCGGAGGTGGTGGTAGCGTCTTTTGATTGTCATGCTTTGGCTGCTTGACCTCGGTTTTTTGAGTCACCGGTGCACGATTCTCTGGTGGAGATGGCTGTATGCTCAGTGTATACAAGCCATAACCAAACACAGCGACCAAAATCACAGCGAGCATACCACTCAGCCAAGGGCGCTTCTTCGGTGTTTTACGCGCAGTTTTCTTTGCTGCGCTACCCCGTTTCACATAGTCTTTATTAGCCACTAAATTATGCTTACCTTACAAACAATGACTGTATGTTAAAGAAGACCATTCAGAAGCACAACTCTGAGCACCATACGCGTTAACATTATTGAGGTTTACGCCATGTCACCCACGAGGAGCAGCAACACTTTCACGAATCACCAGTTTTGTTTCCAGCAAACGCGAGCCGGCCCGAACATCGTGTCCCCGAAGCACTTCCAACATCATCAGCATCGCCTGACGACCAATTTCATACCGGGGCTGGGACACGGTGGTTAACGGTGGATCACAATATTGCGCAAAGTTAATATCGTCAAAACCAACCACCGACAGATCCTGAGGGACTCTGACGCCCAGACGCTTTGCTTCTTGAATCGCACCGATAGCCATCATGTCATTGTGGCAGAAAACCGCTCCCGGTGGATCAGACAACCCCAAAAGGAGCCGAATCGCTTTCACGCCGGCTTCAAAACTGAAATCACCTTTATAATGATAAGCAGGATTCATGGTTATTCCGGCACGTCGGAGCGCCTGCATATATCCCTGATGACGGAAATGACACAACGCTGCTGAATCGGGGCCGGCAATTTCACCAATTTTTTGGTGTCCCATCTGAGTGAGATAATTCACAACTTCAAATGCAGAAGTCAGATTATCAATATGGACTGTCGGCAGCTCCAGTTCCGGCGCGTACTCACAGGCCATCACCATCGGTGGTAGGTTTTTCTGTTCAGACTTACTGGCATCAAACGGTAAATCGGTTCCCAGTAGCAGCATTCCGTCAGCTTGCTTGGTAAAGACCAGATTGACAAAGGAGCTTTCGCGTTTTTTCTGTTGTCCGCTGTCACCCAGTAGCACCAAGTAACCATGCTCGACGGCTGCATCCTCAATGCCCCGAATAATTTCAGTAAAATACGGGTCACAAATATCGGGAACAATCGCAACAATCGTCTTTGACTCGTTACGTCTTAAATTACGTGCCAGTGAATTCGGAGAATATCCGGCTTCAAGCACTGCATCTTCAACCCGCTTTCTTGTCGTCGGCGACACTTTTTCGGGATTCATCAATGCCCTAGATACGGTCGCGGTTGACACTCCCGCTAGTTGAGCAACATCCTTCATTGTCGCCATACATAAAAACCCTCTTTCAAAATAGTATTTGCTATAAAACAGATTCATTGCACATACTTTTGATATATCTATCAAGAGCTTGATATATGTGCTTCCATAGTTTAAGCATATCTACGGATAAAGTTACGGTCTATTTAACACTTCTTACATCATAAACGAGAAACAGATCACGATACATAGGTTTTATATCGTGACAAAGATACCAATCAAGTCAGTGCCCTTCTGATTCACCGAATAAAAATCAGATAATTATGACAAATCATGAGGTTCAACATCGAGCGACCAACGGACTTTTCCCGCGAGAGGTAAGCGCTGAATGACAGGTTTGGCACTCATCAGCAATTTTTGCATTATCGGGCGGCTCATGGTTTGCATCAATAGCTGCCAACGATATTTACCGGCTCGTTTCGCCATCGGTGCCGGGGATGGGCCTAAGACAGAGCAGGTAGCATGATCAAACAGCGGATGAATTTCCAGAGTCTGCTTCACTTGCCTGAGAAAATCTTCGCCAAGTTCGGCCTGGTTTGATTCCGCTTTAAATAAAGTCAAATAACTGAAAGGCGGCAATAATGCCAGTTTCCGCTCATGTAACGCGCTCATCGCAAAGTGACGGTAATCTTTTTTGAGCAGCGCTTGGAGCAAACTGTGCTCCGGGTGATGCGTCTGAAGAACCACCTCACCGGGCTGACTGGCGCGACCGGCGCGACCGGCGACCTGAATAAACAGCTGTGCCAATCGTTCCGACGCCCGGAAGTCATGACTGTACAAAGCACTGTCGACATCCAGCAAGCCAACCAATGTCACGCGCGGAAAATGGTGGCCTTTTGCCAACATCTGCGTCCCGATTAAAATATGATATTCCCCGCGGTGGACAGCATTGAGGGCAGACTCGAGCGTGCCTTTTTTCCGGGTGCTGTCGCGGTCAATCCGGATCGTCCGATATTGAGGAAAAATTTGCGCCAGTTGTGTCTCCAACTGCTCGGTACCCACGCCAACCGTCGCCATCTGCGTTGAACCACAATCATGACATTGAGGGAATACCGGGCGCTGAGAGCCACAGTGGTGACAGCGCAGTTCCTGTGTTATCTGATGATAGGTGTAACGCGCATCACAACGCTGACAGTGGGCAACCCAGCCGCACTCATGGCACATCAGAACCGGTGCGTATCCGCGTCGGTTAAGGAATAACAAGACCTGATTGCCAGCCTGCAAATGCTTTCTCATTTCAGCAATCAACGGGGCTGACAGCCCGCCTTCAAGATAGAGTCCTTTAATATCCAGAACCCGGTTGGTGGTCGGCACCGCATCGCCGGCCCGCTGTGTCAGCGTTAAATGATGGTATTTACCACTGAGTGCATTTTGTAAGGTCTCAAGTGCCGGTGTCGCTGAGCCCAAAACAATCGGAATCTGTTCATAGCTGGCACGCATGACCGCCACATCCCGCGCATGATAACGCAAACTATCCTGCTGTTTATATGAGGCGTCATGTTCTTCATCGACAATAATGATTCCCAGATCGGCAAAAGGTGTAAACAACGCAGAACGCGTACCAATGATCACACCGGCATGACCATCCCGGGCAGAGAGCCATGCATTGAGTCTTTCCGTTTCATTGAGTCCGGAATGCATCACCACAACCGGCACCATAAACCGAGAGCGGAACCGCTGAATCGTTTGTGGTGTCAAACCGATTTCAGGCACCAGAACCAGTGCTTGTTTCCCCTGTTTCAGCATCGGTGCAATTAAGTTCAAGTAGACTTCCGTTTTCCCCGAGCCAGTGACGCCTTCCAATAAGTAGCAACCAAATTCGTGCTGGCTGTTGATGGTCGCAATCGCAACAGACTGCTCCATATTCAATTGTGGCTTTTCATCCTCATCTTCGAGTAATTCAGGCCACGGCTGGCAGTCAGGCTTCCGGTCAATCGCTTCAATCCACCCTTTTTCCTCAAGCGTGTTCAAAACCTGACGACTGATATCTTCATCTAACAATGTTTGGTGACTTTGTGTGCCGTTTTCCAATAAACGCAAAACCTTCGCTTGCTGGACTGCTCGGCCAAGTCCCTGCATCAACTTATCTCGTCCGGCGGAAGTCAGACACCACTCCCGTAAGGTCGCGAAATCAGCTGCTTTACCTTTTCTCAGGGCTGCGGGTAACGCATTTGACAAGGTATCCCCGAGTGGATACTGATAATATTGGCTGCACCATGTGAATAACCGAAACAGACTAGCCGACCAGACAGGCCGCTCATCCAGCACAGAGCGAATCGGTTTCAGCACATCGGGGCTCATTTCAGAGTTATGACCAAGTTCGGTCACAATACCAATCAATGTCTGCCGCCCAAACGGCACGGAAACCCGTCCACCGATAACAGGCTGACAATGTGCAGGGATCAAATAGTCGAACTGTTTATCTAAAGGAACCGGTAATGCCACTCGGGCAATGGATGGATGCATATCACTGAACATCAGATGTCAAAATCATGGACAACAGTCTAATCGAAGCTATCGTGAAATTCGAGACAGCAATGAGAATGGTGAAAATAACAGCAAAACTAGTTGATCCCTGCTCATGGATTCTTTAATATAGCGCGCCTTGATGATACGGATGCCCGTATCACAACCGATGTAAGACGATATAATTAACTGACATGTGGTGTCCGGCAACGATCCGGATAGCGACATGGCCCGATTTTTGAGGTTCTCCCATGAAAACTGGTATCCACCCAGAATACAAAGTTGTAAGCGCAACATGCTCTTGCGGTAACGCTTTCGAATTCAGAACGACACTGAACAAAGATTCTCTGCACTTGGATGTGTGTGATAAATGTCACCCATTCTATACTGGTAAGCAACGTATCGTTGATACCGGTGGTCGTGTAGATCGCTTTAACAAGCGTTTCGGCGCGCTTAGCAGCGGCAAAAAATAATCTCTCTGCGATGAGAATTTCGAAAAGGACACCTAATGGTGTCCTTTTTATTTGCCAAAACATTTCTGCCCAATCTCTGATACTAACGCCCCTGTTTATAGCCGCCTGTCAATCTGTCGTCATCGTCACGATATCAAGTTGATCTTTGCATAAAAGCAGATATACCAGCATAAACTCCTCCAACCTCTACATATTTATGCAATTTTTAAACACATAATACCATCACTGCCTAGGCAGATACTCAGACATCCATTAGAATGCAGTTTCTTTCCCTATAAACATTACAACGAGACGCTACCCTTATGTCTGAAGACAACCGCCAAGATTTAATGCCCGAAGAAGCATTTCGCCAGAAAGCTTTGGATTATCACGCTATCCCGACTGCCGGAAAAATCGCAGTCACCCTCACAAAACCTGCCGACACAGCGACAGATCTGGCTTTAGCCTATAGCCCCGGTGTGGCAGAACCGGTGCGTGAGATTGCCCAGGACGTCGATAATATTTACAAGTATACCGCCAAAGGAAACACCGTCGCGGTAATCTCTAACGGTACAGCTATCCTTGGATTAGGTAATCTGGGGCCTATGGCATCCAAACCCGTGATGGAAGGAAAAGCATTGCTTTTCAAACGATTCGCCGGTCTGGACTCATTCGACATTCAAGTCAAACACCGGACGATCGATGAGTTTGTCGAGACTGTCGCCAATATTGCTGACACTTTCGGCGGGATTAATCTGGAAGATATCAAGGCACCGGATTGTTTTGAAATCGAACGACGCCTCATCGAGCGTTGTGATATTCCAGTCTTCCATGACGATCAACACGGCACAGCAATCGTCACTGCAGCAGGGATGCTCAATGCAATTGAGCTACAGGGAAAGAACCTGAAAGAGTGTACGATCGTTTGTCTTGGTGCCGGCGCAGCAGCCGTTGCATGTATGGAACTGCTGATCAAATGTGGCGCAATGCGTGAAAAAATCTATATGCTTGACCGTAAAGGTGTGATTCATACCCGTCGCGATGATTTGAACGAATACAAACAGTTATTTGCCAATAATACAGACAAAAGAACGCTGGAAGACGTCATAAAAGATGCGGATCTGTTCCTTGGTGTCTCCGGTCCTAACCTCCTGCCGCCGGAAGCATTAGCTCTCATGGCAGAAAAACCGATCGTATTTGCCTGCTCAAACCCAGATCCGGAAATTAAACCGGAATTGGCTTATCAGGTTCGCAACGATCTCATCATGGGAACAGGTCGTTCTGACTATCCAAATCAGGTCAACAATGTGCTGTGTTTCCCGTTCATCTTCCGTGGCGCGTTGGATATTCGAGCCAGCGAAATTAATGATGAAATGAAAATTGCAGCCGTTGAAGCGATTCGCCAGCTCGCAAAAGAAGAAGTCCCGGCAGAAGTTCTGAAAGCAGCCAGTGTCGATAGCCTCTCATTTGGCCCCGAATATATTATTCCAAAGCCGATGGATCCCCGCCTGTTGCCCCGGGTTGCCAAAGCCGTAGCGCAAGCGGCTGTAGATTCAGGTGTTGCCCGAATTGCAATGCCTGAAGGCTATATGCAAAGCTAATCATGCAACTCATTTTTTAGCGTATCGCTGATAAAAAAAGAGGAGACCTGATCTCCTCTTTTTTATGACTGGTGCTCCGTCCGCAAATCGGTTGCCATAAAGAGGGCTTCTTTATGCCAACACCAACTCACTCAGCCCGGTATTTTTTGCAAAGCTTGCTGATAGCTCGCGAGTTGAGATACCTGATTCATATATCGTTGAATATTTGGATAACCCGACAGATCAGCCCGCATATCGGCAAGCTGTAACACCAAATTCATCTGAAAATCAGCACCACTGAGCTGCTCTCCGGTAAACCATGTACGGCTTCCCAGCGTATCATCGATATAACGCAAAAAAGTAGACACGCGAGGTTCAATCACAATCCGATCCATCTTGCTGAGAAACGCCCCAATCAGCGGACGCAGCAAGAACGGGAGTTTTTCTCTCGACTTGATAAAAATTAGCCGCATCACCAGCCACATCATGAAAGAACCTTCAGCGGCATGTAGCCAGTAGCGGTAATCCAGTAACGCCTGACCCGACTCAGGCCGGAAACGGCGTTGATGATCATAGGTATCGATCAGATATTCAATAATGGCGCCGGACTCAGCAATGGTGTGTTCACCATCAATAATCGTCGGTGATTTACCTAACGGATGGATCGCCTTCAGAGAATCGGGCGCCCCCCAAGTCTGAGGATCCCTGTCATAATGAATAATTTCATATTCGAGTGTCAGGGCTTCCAACAACCAGACCACTCGTAATGCCCGGGACTGTTCAAGGTAGTGAACGTAAATCATATCCGATGTTCCTTATCTGCAAAGAAAGCACCAACGGCTGTCGAGCACTCCTTGCTATAAAAGAAATTGATTTCATATTGATTTGAGCTTAAAACAATCCGGTCACAATAACCAGCATGACGGAAAACAATGCGTCTATCGGTCTGACAAAGGGCAGTGTCGGATTACTCATCATAAGATTCAAATTCAATGCCCATCGCAGTCATGATTGCTTTTGCTTCGGTTGGAATATCATCCGGACGATCTTTACGCAGGTCTTCATCCGTCGGTAAAGGCTGACCGGTATATGCGTGTAAAAATGCCTCACACAAAAGTTCACTATTTGTCGCATGACGTAGATTATTGATCTGGCGTCTTGTCCGCTCATCAGTCAATACTTTGAGAACTTTCAATGGAATAGAAACTGTAATTTTCTTGACCTGCTCGTTTTTCTTACCATGCTCAGCATAAGGACTTATGTATTCACCATTCCAATCAGCCATTGCTTCCCCTCATTGCCCGGAATCTGCCATTATTATCAAAAAAGTAGGTGTTAATTTTAGCTTTATTTACTGCTATAAGCAAAGACATATAGACGTCTAGAAGTATTGACGTCTTATTGAAAAATCAGTAGAGTGAACAACAATATCCAATCCATGTCGATTGAGATTTTCTGTCATGAACGACATTCTGTCACCCAATAGGAAGGAATCACATAATGAGCACTCGTAAACCTGCAACTATCGCTGTTCGAACGGGTATTGAGTCAGACACGCAGTACCATGCTGTCGTTCCGCCGATTTATCTCTCAACGAATTATGGATTTCCGGCATTCGGTGAAGTCCCTAAATATGATTATACTCGCTCCGGTAATCCGAATCGCGGACTGTTGGAACAAGCCCTCTACGAACTGGAAGGTGGTCAGGGGGCAGTAATTACCAACTGCGGTACATCTGCGCTCAATCTATGGGTCTCTGCTTTTATCGGCCCCGATGATCTCATTATCGCTCCCAATGATTGTTATGGTGGCACGTATCGCTTATTCAATACCCGCGCCAATAAAGGTGACTTTCGGGTACAATTCGTTGATCAGTGCGATGATGCCGCACTCACTGAAGCCTTGGCACAAAAACCTAAACTCATCTTGTTGGAAACCCCATCCAATCCGCTCGTTCGGGTCGTCGATATTGAAAAAGTTTGCCAGCAGGCCAAGCAAGTCGGTGCGCTGGTCGCAGTTGATAATACGTTCCTGACGCCGGTCTACCAACAACCTTTATCGCTCGGTGCTGATTTTGTGATCCATTCTACGACCAAATACATCAATGGCCACTCCGATGTGATTGGCGGAGTGATCATCAGTAAGACGCAAGAACATGCTGAGACGCTTGCTTGGTGGGCGAACTGTATCGGTGCCTCCGGCACGCCATTCGATAGCTATATGACTCTCAGAGGCTTGCGAACATTGGGACCGAGAATGCGCAGCCATGAAGAAAGCTCACTGAAAATTCTCTCTTATCTACAGTCTCAAAAGTTGATCGGGGCAATTTATCATCCGAGCCTGCCGACTCACCCCGGTCATGAAATTGCGAAAAAGCAGCAAAGTGGCTTTGGTTCAATGCTCAGTTTTGAGTTTGCCGGCAGCTATGAAGAGCTGCAACAGTTTGTCAGCCGGCTCAAACTGTTTTCATTAGCCGAGTCTCTGGGTGGGGTCGAAAGTTTAATTTGCCATCCAGCGACCATGACCCATCGTGCAATGGGTGAGGAAGCACTCGAAAAAGCTGGAATCTCACTACAATTATTACGGCTGTCTGTCGGCTTGGAAGATGCCGATGACTTGATTGCCGATCTGGATCAATCCCTGAATTGGGTAAAGGAGAATCGTTGATGACCACCGTGCGCCACCTCCATAAATTCGGAGGAAGTAGTCTGGCTGATCCGGCATGTTATCGCCGCGTTGCTCAAATTCTCAAAGAGTATTCGCAAAGTCACGATCTGGTTGTGGTCTCTGCCGCAGGCAAAACAACCAACCAACTGATTGCTTTTATTGAACATCTCTCGGTTGAACCACAGCAGGCCCAAGAAATCTTAGGTCAGATTCAACACTTTCAACACCAGTTGATTGAAGACTTACTTGAAGGGGAAGCTGCGCAGGCACTGACTCACCGACTTAATGATGAATGTACAGCGCTTGCAGGGCTTACCGCCCCGCTGACTGTTGCTCAACAGGCATTCGTCCAAGCTCATGGTGAGATTTGGTCATCCCGTTTAATGGCTGCATTACTCAATCAACAAGGATTGATGGCGATAGCTCAGGATGCCCGCGCCTTCTTACGGGCTCACAGAGAAACGCAACCGGAAATCGACCGTGCTCAATCTTACCCGCTGCTGAAAGAAATTCTGGCACAGCACGGTCACCAACGGATTGTGATTACCGGATTTATCGCTCAGGATGAAGCCGGGGAAACCGTACTGCTGGGCCGAAATGGTTCCGATTATTCAGCCACGATCATTGGTGCGCTGGCAGAAGTCGAACGGGTGACAATCTGGAGTGATGTTGCTGGTGTCTACAGTGCCGATCCGAGAGTCGTTCCGGATGCCTGTCTGCTGCCGTTACTCCGTCTCGATGAAGCCAACGAACTGGCGCGCCTTGCCGCACCGGTATTACACAGTCGGACATTACAGCCCGTCGCACAAAGTGCAATTGATCTGCATCTCCGCTGTAGCTATGACCCTGAAGCCGGTTCAACCCATATCGAACGGGTGCTTGCATCAGGACGAGGTGCCAAAATCATTACCTCTCTGGATGAGGTATTACTGATTGAACTTAGTTTCTCGCGCGGACACGATTTTCAGCGGCTGTGCACACAGGTTATCGAACAGCTCAAGCGAGCCCAGCTCACACCGCTTGCGTATGAAAAACAGGATGACCAGTATCGTATACAACTTGCTTACACGGCTGAAATCGCTTCTGGCGCATTATCTTATTTGCAAGATGCCGCAATTGAAGCGGAAATTCGCCTGAAAGAAGGTTACTCGCTCGTTGCAGCCGTCGGTGCTGGTGTCACCAAAAATGCCAACCACTGTTTCGGCTTTTATCAACAGCTCAAACAGGCTCCGATTGAGTTCCTCTGTGAGTCTGACTCAGAATTAAGTCTGGTTGCAATCCTTCGTCAGATATCTGTAGACGGTTTTGTTAATCAACTGCATACCCAACTTTTTCAGGCACAAAAACGCGTGGCTCTCGCACTCTGTGGCAAAGGCAATATCGGTTCGAGCTGGCTCAAACTATTTGCGGAACAGAAAGCAGAGCTGGAGAAACGCCGGGGCATGAATTTTGAGCTGGTTGCAGTCATCGATAGTCAAACCTACTGGTTTGATGAACAAGGGATTGATCCGACAAAGGTTGAACGCCATTTCCTTGAAGAATCGCGTCCCAATGACGGTCAGGAATGGCTACTCAAACTGGGGCAGATCCGCGGCTATGATGATGTGATAGTGCTGGATGTCACAGCCAGTGCAGAACTTGCTTCACAGTATATTCAGATTGCAGAGCAAGGAATGCACCTGATTTCTGCAAACAAGGTCGCAGGCTCTTCCAGCAGTGAATATTACTATCAGGTCAAAGACTCTTTTGCCAAAATCAGTCGTCACTGGTTTTACAATGCGACGGTGGGTGCCGGTCTGCCGATTAACCATACGGTGAGGGATCTACGGGAAAGCGGAGATGAAATTGTTGCCCTCTCCGGGATTTTCTCCGGAACACTGTCCTGGTTATTCCAACAATATGATGGCACCGTCCCTTTCAGTGAATTGGTTGATCTGGCTTGGCAACAAGGTTTAACCGAGCCCGATCCGAGAAATGATCTGGATGGTTCCGACGTGATGAGAAAATTGGTCATTTTGGCGCGTGAATCCGGACTGGAGCTTGAACCGGATCAGGTCACTGTTGAATCACTGGTTCCGGATGAATTGCAATGCCTCTCTCTGGATGATTTTCTTGATCAGAGTGCCCTGCTCGATATCCAGCTTGCCGAACGTCTGGCAAAAGCCCAACGGGAAGATAAAGTATTACGTTATGTCGCCCGTTTGGAAAAATCCGGAAAGGCCTCTGTCGGTGTGGAAGCTTTACACCGGGAGCATCCATTAGCCAACTTGCTACCGTGCGATAATATCTTTGCCATTGAAAGCAAATGGTATAAAGACAATCCGTTAGTGATTCGCGGCCCCGGCGCCGGGCGGAATGTCACCGCCGGTGCCATTCAATCAGACATTAATCTCCTTTCCAGCTTGTTATAACGAACCCATTCGTTCACGGATTCAATATATCAGGGGCCATTTGGCTCCTGATTTGTTTCTCAACTAAGATTTATAAATCGATCTATTTCAATCAACAGAGGTGAAAAGCCTTCATATAAGCATGAATAAAATTCATGCTTATATTGTTGACATAAAAAACAATTCAATAGAATATCTAGACATATAGACGTCTAAACGTCGATTTACATCCGATTAACCATCATCCACGGGAGAGAGAAGATGGGCTACTCATATGCTGGACATATTGACGCACTGAATCAAAACATAAGTGAATTATCAGGAGACCTCAATGTGTCTTTTGAGTTTTTCCCGCCAAGTTCACCGCAAATGGAAGAAACTCTCTGGAACTCAGTGCATCGCTTAAAAACCTTACAACCCAAGTTTGTCTCTGTCACCTACGGCGCAAATTCAGGGGAGCGAGATCGAACGCATTCCATCATTAAGGAGATCAAGTCTCAGACCGGTTTGATCGCAGCCCCTCATCTGACTTGTATTGATGCCACTCGTGAAGAGCTGTCCCAGATTGCCGATGATTACTGGAACAACGGTATCGAGAACATTGTCGCGCTGCGTGGTGATATTCCTGCGGGCGGTGGTAAACCGGAGATGTATGCTTCTGATTTGGTGGCTTTACTTAAATCCCGTCATGACTTTGATATTTCTGTCGCAGCTTTTCCTGAAGTCCACCCTGAAGCGAAAAGTGCTCAGGCTGACTTACTCAACCTCAAACGTAAAGTAGATGCAGGCGCCAACCGTGCCATCACTCAGTTTTTCTTCGATGTCGAGTGTTACCTGCGGTTCCGCGACCGTTGTGTCAGTGCCGGTATCGATGTTGAAATCGTACCGGGCATTCTGCCGGTGTCCAACTTTAAACAGGCTGCTCGTTTTGCCGCGCAAAACCATGTCAAAGTCCCGGGATGGATGAATAAGCAATTCGACGGATTAGACGATGATCCGGTAACACGTCAGCTTGTCGGTGCCAGTCAGGCCATTGATATGGTCCGGATACTCTGTCGTGAAGGCGTGAAAGACTTTCATTTCTATACACTAAATCGCGCGGAAATGACCTATGCGCTGTGTCATACACTGGGTATCCGGCCACAAGCATAAATCGTATAACAGACTCTCCCATGAAAAAATGCCGATAGAAATATCGGCATTTTTTACTATCGCATTGATGATATAGAAAGCTTGAACCAGATCGCTGATATAGAAGGTTTCGAGCCTTACTCCATCTCTTCCATTTTTCCAAGCAAGTTGCGAATGCGCTCCTGCCATGCTGATTGCTCTTGCTGAATATCCTGTAAACGTTGTTCCAGTTCATCACGACTGGTTTTCAGCTCGGTCGCTTCTTCAATCAATTTCTGCTTTTCTTCTTTTAATTCTTCAACTTCCATTTGCAGGAGAGTGATTGTATCAACGGCAGTTTGAATTTTGGCTTCTAATTTCTCTAACACTTCAAAAGACATGCTTATATCCTTTACGATTCTGCGCTTGCAATAATGATTGTACCTGACTGTTCATTCTACTCAGCCATCGCTGGAGAAACACGCTCTATATTGAATATTTTCACCATTCGATTAAAAAATCGGCGTGAATTGACACTATTCTTACTTTTGTTGTTCTCCGTGGCAGGATTCCCCTCGTCTGAGCCCTGAAATAGCGCTGAAGATCTGAAGCAGCTTTGATCAAGTGCAATAATCTACAAGCATTTCAGCAAACGTTTTCGTCGGGATATGCTAAAATTCGACGCAAATTTCTCAGTTTTCCGTCAAGATGGAGTTCACATGAAACGTGATTTAGCAATGGCCTTTTCCCGGGTGACCGAAGGTGCCGCTTTAGCCGGGTATAAATGGCTTGGGCGCGGTGATAAAAATGCAGCGGATGGTGCAGCCGTTGAGGTCATGCGGAGCCTGTTGAATAAGACCGAGATCACGGGGGAAATTGTCATCGGAGAAGGAGAAATTGATGATGCTCCGATGCTCTATATTGGTGAAAAAGTCGGTTTGGGTGGCGATGAAGTGGATATCGCCGTTGATCCGATCGAAGGAACCCGAATGACAGCCATGGGGCAGTCGAATGCACTCTCTGTACTGGCAGCCGCGGAAAAAGGCAGCTTTTTGAAAGCGCCCGATATGTACATGGAAAAACTGGTCGTCGGGCCGGGAGCCAAAGGATGTATCGATCTCAATTTGCCGCTCAAACAAAATCTCGAACATATCGCCCAGGCATTAGGTAAATCACTGGATGGGCTGGTCGTCATTACTCTGGCTAAACCGCGCCACGAGCAAACCATTGCCCAGATGCAACAGTGGGGCGTCCGCGTATTTGCCGTGCCCGATGGTGATGTGGCAGCCTCCATTTTAACTTGTATGCCCGACAGTGAAGTTGATGTGATGTATTGTATCGGTGGTGCCCCTGAAGGTGTCGTCTCCGCAGCCGTAATTCGTGCTCTGGATGGTGATATGCATGGCCGTCTTCTGCCGCGCCACGAAGTGAAAGGTGATACCGATGAAAACCGCCAGATCGGCCAGCAGGAAATCGAGCGCTGTCAGAAAATGGGCGTTGAAGCCGGAAAAGTGCTGAAGATGGAAGATATGGTGCGCAGTGATAATGTAATTTTTTCTGCAACAGGCATCACCAAAGGTGACTTACTGGATGGCGTCACTCGCCAAGGCAATATTGCCGTCACAGAGACCTTACTTATCCGCGGCAAGTGCCGGACGATTCGTCGGATTCAATCCACCCATTATCTGAACAGAAAAGACCCGGAAGAACGGATGTGGATCGTCTGACAGCTTTCCGTAATCGGGGTATCAAAAAGGTGACCCGTACCAAAAAGCTGCACCAAAGCAAACAGACTTAATAACCGATACAAAAAAAGACCGCTCAGTGCGGTCTTTATTAATATGTGCGACGAAAAAACTTAAAACAGTTCTTCAGCGACTTTATACAAATCCTTACGAACCGGACGTTTCATATTCTCAATCGCGTCAACGATATCGTGGTGAACCAGATCTTCTTTCTGAATGCCGACACAACGGCCACCATAGCCTTGCAGCAGAAGATGAACCGCATAGTTCCCCATACGAGACGCTAAAACCCGGTCAAATGCTGTCGGACGACCACCACGCTGAATGTGGCCCAGAACAGTCGCTCGAGTCTCGCGTTTTGTCGCTTCTTCAATTTTCTTCGCCAGAACGTTGGCATCCATCATCAGCTCAGTCAAAGCAATAATGGCATGTTTCTTACCTTTGGCAATGCCGTCTTTCAGGTTGGAAATCAGCTCATCCATATTCAATCCCGTCTCCGGGGTGATGATATATTCACATCCGCCGGCGATGGCTGACATGAGTGTTAAATCACCACAATGACGTCCCATGATTTCAACAATAGAAATCCGTTGGTGAGATGAAGATGTATCGCGCAGGCGGTCAATCGCATCAATGACGGTATTCAAAGCGGTCAGATAACCGATGGTATAATCGGTACCGGCAATATCGTTATCAATGGTGCCCGGCAGACCGATACATGGATATCCCATCTCTGTCAGCTTCTTCGCGCCCATGTAAGAACCGTCACCACCGATGACAACCAGTGCTTCGATACCATGCTTCTTCAGGTTCTCAATCGCTTTTTCGCGAACGTGAACCTCTTTAAATTCAGGAAAACGGGCAGAACCAAGGAATGTCCCACCTCGGTTAATCACGTCAGAAACACTTGAACGCTCCAGCTTAACAATCCGGTCTTCATAAAGTCCCAGATAGCCATCGTAGATGCCGAAGACTTCCAAACCAGCGCCTAATGCAGTACGTACAACGCCACGAATCGCAGCGTTCATCCCTGGTGCATCACCGCCACTTGTTAATATCCCGATCTTTTTAATCATGCTCACCCTCTAAAATATTGGGAATGTCATTCTAATAGATAGTTGTATTCGGTTGTTGGTGTCAAAACAAACCGATTTTCTCAGTACATCATGTCACTTTTTTTGCAAAGTTACCCGATCTTTTTTTGCACTGAAGATTAAGTGTTCACATTGTGGATGAGTATTGCAATTTTGTCATTATTCTTTGTTGATTCACATCAGGGTATGGTTTTTTTCTTATGCGAATAAACGATAGAAATGGCCAATATTGAATACAAAATAGTCTAAGAAACCGTCGTGATGTTCCCACAGCAAGGATTCTCAACAGAGCATCTTTCCCTCATATTTGTACATAAGTTTACATAAATATAAACAATATAAATATTTATTAACATTATTATGCTCACTGTTGTTTACATTCTGATTATGAATTAATTTGCACTGAATTATCCCTAATCTTGCTCTGTTTTGTTAGTTTAGTAACGCTGGCCTTTAAGGCCTTTTACCACTCAGATCAAGCGCCTACGATAGGGAGATCAGGATAATGAAATACACCAAAACCAGTCTGGCCGTCATACTGACACTGTTCAGTACATCGCTCATTGCGGCAGGAAATTCACAGACTGACGACAACAAAGTCTGGATATCGATTGGCGCTGATGCAAAAGGCACCTTGCTGGAATCCGTCACCCAACCGATTCAGGCTCAGTCGGTTGTTGATAACCCGCTCGTTTGGGTTGGACAAGTTGATCAACAAGATCTTGCTGAGCTATCACACAACATGCACGAAGAACATCATCGCTGCGGTGGTTATATTGTCCATGACTCTAAACAAAGTGCGATTGAAGCAAGCCGGGTTCCATTAACCAGCAGTTCATTTGCTGCAGTCGGTATTCATCAACAAGATATTGTCAAACCGTTGATCCCACTCGTCAGCGCAGACCAAATTACCGATACAATCACCAGCTTATCGGGCTTTACCAATCGCTTTTATACCACCCACACCGGGGCACAAGCTTCTGACTGGATTGCAAATGAATGGCGAGGACTCGCTTCTGCATGGCGCAATGCTTCTGTGCAGCAGTTTAGTCATTCCGGTTATCGGCAAAAATCCGTGATCCTGACGATCCGGGGAACGGAAAAACCCGATGAAATCGTGGTCATTGGCGGTCACTTAGATTCAACCATCGGTTCAAGAACCAACGCCCAGAGTGTTGCTCCCGGTGCTGATGACGACGCATCAGGCATCGCCAGTGTGACTGAAATCATCCGGGTACTGGCAGAAAACAACTTTAAACCGAAGCGAACAGTTGCGTTCATGGCATATGCAGCGGAAGAAGTCGGCCTACGCGGCTCTCAGGATATCGCCAGCCAGTATAAGAATAACGGCAAAAACGTGCTTTCCGCTCTGCAGCTGGACATGACCAACTATCCCGGCTCGGCTGAAGATATCGTCTTCATGACCGATTACACCGATAGCAATCTGAATTCCTTTCTGGCAACGCTACTGGATGAATATCTGCCGAATCTGAAATATGGCTTCGACCGATGTGGTTACGGTTGCTCGGATCACGCATCATGGCATGGTGCCGGATACCCTGCATCAATGCCTTTCGAAGCTAAGTTTGCTGAATACAACCCACATATTCATACCCCGCGAGATACGCTTGCCAATTCTGACAGCGAAGGAAAACACGCGCAAAAATTTGCCCGACTCGGCCTTGCCTATGTCGTAGAAATGGCAAATTCAGCGGTAGAGGAGCCACAGAACCCTGTATTGAAGGTCGGAAAACCGCTAACCGGATTAAGTGGTCAGGCATCGGGTCAAAGTTGGTATACGTTTGAACTGCCTGAATCCCGTCCTTTTACGATTTCAATGTCGGGCGGCCAAGGTGATGCCGATCTTTATGTGAAGTATGGTACGAAAGCAGGAACCCGTTCTTATGATTGTCGTCCTTACAAAGTGGGCAATAACGAGTCATGCTCGTTTGATCGTGCGGCTGCAGGGACTTACTCAATCATGCTACGCGGTTATTCTGACTATGCTGGCGTCACGCTAGAAGCGAAGTACTAGAAGTACTAAATAAGTCAGTCATACAGATAGCCTGAAACACAGTTTCAGGCTATCTTGCCGATGTCGATTCAATAACATCCCTTCATCTCTGATATACACCGACACTGTTTCACGACCATTCTGCCACTTTCTGCTCATACTCTGACTGCAGAATCACAGAATAAGGGTCTTGGTGAACCAGAACATCGGAACCGGGGAACTGTTCCAGTAATAATGCTTCAACCTGATCAGAAATCTCATGAGCCTGAATCAGCGGTAAGTGATCATCTAATTCCAGATGCAGTTGAATAAAACGCACCGGCCCGGACATTCGCGTTCGTAAACCATGAATTCCTAACACCCCGTCCACCGATAAACTCAACTGACGAATGTGACTGATTTCCTCATCCGGCAACTTACGATCCAACAACGTCTGAATCGCCTCATGAATAATCTGATAGGCACTATATAAAATATAAACGCCGATTCCGACGGCAAAAATCGCATCGGCTTGGGTCACCCCTTGCCAACTCAGCGCTAACGCGATCATAATCGCAATATTCATCCATAAATCAGACTGATAATGCAAAGAATCGGCAGCAATCGCCTGACTCCCTGTTTTACGAACCACATATTTTTGATACCTAACCAACAAGAATGTCACAACTATCGCCAGCGCACTGACATAAATCCCAAGCTCCGGTGTTTGTAGCGGCTGAGGGCGGAAGAAACGATCAACCCCATTGAGCAGCAAAAAGCAGGCAGAACCCGAAATAAACATCGCTTGTGCCAGTGCCGCCAAAGATTCTGCCTTCCCGTGGCCAAACGTATGTTCCCGATCAGCCGGTTGCAGCGCATAACGAACCACCCAAAGATTGACCACCGATGCGGCGATATCCAGCAAAGAGTCAATCACCGATGCAAGTAAACTGACTGAACCTGTCTGCCACCAGGCAAACATTTTAATGAGCAGTAACGTTATCGCGACCACGGTCGCACTCCATGCTGCTGATTTCACTAAACGAATATAATTTGTGTGCATCAAAAAACTCTGAATGAATGCCATCAATGATGATTAACTATATAACGAAATCAGCTTCATTGCAGGCGATTTATTTATCAACAGATAATATAATTAGCTGATTTTTAACATGAAAGTGATAATAATTATTAGTAGTAGTCACAAGAAAGAGGCGCATCCTTGTCACCTCTTTCTTCACTGACGTCATTGGTTTCATCAAAGCACTATCCAACAACATGCTGTTTTCACAATTCTCACAACTCAACAATCGCAGATGTTATCCTACCATTGGTTCATCATGAAGCTAGGGCCATTACCACCTTGACCGGGGCCGGTCATATTGTTGTACGGTCTTCTTTCCTGAAACATCTTTTGCCACTGTTGTTGTTGCTCTGGCGTCAAGATACTGAGCATGTCATGCCGTTGACGCATCATCTCTACCCGTCTGTCAACGCGTGCATTTTCCATTTTGCCGGCCAGTTTCTGAGCGGCTTGCTCATCAAAATTTTTTGCCGTAACAATCGGCACCATCTCTTGATGAAAAGCTTGCATCTGAGCCTGTCTTTGCTCCCGGTGTTGTTGTCGGAGTGCTGTCAGTTGATTTTGCTGTTCTGCTGTAAGGTTAAATCCTCGCAACATCCCACGCTGATCATAACCCTGGCATTCGGAACGTTGATTCCCCCAATGACCACCGCCATGATGGTTATAGCCGGCAAAAACATTCATACTGCCGAGCGTGAACGGGAGAACAGCGGCTGCCAATATTACTTTTGTTAAAGTGTTCATCTCTGTTACCTCTTGCTTGGTGGACAGACTGAATTATCATCAGCCTTTCGTATGTCGGTAAATTAAGCTTACATTCTCTAAGGTCAACTGGTGTATAGCGTCGGTAAAAGAGTGTAAATGAGGCACCAAACGATCTTTATCCGTGGATTTTAAAGGTAAACTATTAGGGGTTGTTGACCTTTCGTGGTTGAATTTTGTTCAATCTGAACGGGTATTGATCGCGGCGCGGGGCATGCCGCTTAGCTATCCTAAGCAAATGACCCGCAACAAAGAGCAAGACACGTTCAGATGAACCCTCTGGGCAGCATTTGTCGCTCATTTATCCAGCGTTAGGTCATGATTCATGTAGATCGCTACACTTCACATGACCTGCCTTGACTAAATGCACGACAAATTGCTGCAAAAACCATCACGAAAGGTCAACAGCCCCTAGGAAGCCCTTGGCTGACAAAAATAAAACGTTCACAGGACGCGCGGAGAACCACTGATGTCCCATATCCTAATCATTGATGACGATACCGAGTTAACGACACTGCTCAAAGAAGTGCTCACCCTTGAAGGATTCAGTGTTACTGAGGCTCACGATGGTGAAGCCGGTCTCGGGATGCTTGATGAACGGACAGACATTGTCTTATTGGATGTAATGATGCCGAAACTGAATGGCATGGAAACGCTGAAAAGAATCCGTACCTCATCTCAATATGCGCAATTACCGGTGCTGATGCTGACAGCCAAAGGTGAAGAAATTGATCGGGTCATCGGTCTTGAACTGGGTGCTGATGACTATCTGCCAAAACCATTCAGTGATCGGGAACTTCTGGCCCGAATCCGCGCGATTCTCCGTCGCACACAACCAGCTCCGATGCATAAATCGAGTGAGGTGCTCGAGTGCGATGATTTACGCCTATACCCCAAAAAACAAGAAGCATACTGCCACGATCAATTGCTTGATCTAACGACCACAGAGTTTGCATTGCTGACTCACTTTGTTCAGCAGCCGGGAGAAACGCTCACGAAAGAAACCCTGAGTCTGGATGTGCTCGGCAAGCGGCTGGCGGCCTTTGACCGTGCCATTGATATGCATGTCTCCAACCTGAGAAAAAAACTCCCACCCCGCCATGATGGACGGGAAAGAATCAAAACACTGCGCGGGCGCGGTTATCTGATGATTGCGGAGGACTGATGCATCTGCCCAAGTTAAACAGTCTCTACGGCCGAATCTTTGCCATTTTCTGGTTCACGATGTTACTGATTTTAATCGTGGTGCTTTTACTGCCGAATCTTGACCCGAGAAAAGCCAAAGATTTACCCAATTCGGAACGTCAACGTCTGGCTGCCATCAAACAAAACCTTGAAACCAGATTTGCCGGAGAGCAAGACCTCACCACGATTCTCAGAACGCTATCCGACCGGCTCATCCGGCAACCCCGACATAATATGCATTATCGCCCGCTCAGGGAAAATCAGGACAAACCTCATCTGTTTTTGACCGATACGGACAACAACATTCTGCTGGTCAACGGTAATCAAATGGTCAGTCGCCGGATTCTCCAAAATTTCATCACTGGCATTGAATCGGTCGATCAACCGCAGCAGCGCCTCTACGGCCATTTTCTGATGGCGGGGCCGATGCCGGTTCAGCTGGCTCAACAATCTTTGTTACTCTACGTTGCCTTCCCAGACAATCAGCTCCCACCATTGTTTATTCGTTTGCTGGATCACCCGGTTTCGCTGCTACTGGTCGTCATGTTGATCAGTACACCATTGCTGCTCTGGCTGGCATGGGCATTAAGTCAACCCGCTCAAAAACTGGCTCAGGCATCACAACGTGTTGCTCAGGGTGAGTTTCAGGTTGATCGCACTCTGGAGCAGGGAACCACCGAATTTCGTCAGGCAGGACAGAGCTTCAACCATATGGTCGAAGCCGTCAATGAGATGATTTCAGGGCAACAACGACTATTATCCGATATCTCTCATGAGCTTCGCTCCCCCCTCACCCGTTTAAGAATGGCGACAGCACTTGCCACTCGCAAACAGGGAAGCAGCCCCGAACTGGAACGAGTTGATCTCGAAGCCCAACGCTTGGAACAGATGATTGGCGAGCTGTTAGAACTGTCCAGAATGCAGCTCAACAGCCACTCCGAACAAGAAACACAACCCTTGTCCAGTTTATGGGAAGCTTTGCTTGACGATGCCGTATTCGAAGCTGAACAGATGGCAAAAACCCTCACCTATTCAGCCATTCCGGAGCGCCGGATATCAGGCAACCCACAACAACTGATGAGTGCCGTTGAAAATATCGTCCGTAACGCGATCTACTACGGCAAAGATCAAATCCGGGTCACCTTCAGTGATACATCACAGCAGTTAACCCTTTGTGTCGAAGATAACGGTGAAGGCGTGCCGGAGAATGAACTCGCCAATATATTTCGCCCCTTCTATCGCGTATCAACCACCCGAGAGCGGCACAGCGGTGGCACAGGACTGGGGCTAGCGATTAGCGAAAATGCCATCCGTCAGCATCGTGGCACAATTCAAGCCAGCCGCAGCGCCATGGGCGGGCTGAGGGTTACCATCATGCTGCCGCTGGATATACCAGCCTCATAATCCCGCTCCTCGCAACTCACCATTCACCATTCACCATTCACCATTCACCATTCACCATAGTGATCGAAAGGATAAAAAGACAAAAGCCAGTCACTCGACTGGCTTTTTACATGTTTTTTTACATGGTGATGAAATGTTTGATAATGGCTTACTTTCCACCGGGGAAACCAAGTTGACGCCATGCTTCGTAGCTGACGACAGCCACAGAATTGGAGAGGTTCATGCTTCGCGCATCGGGCAACATCGGGATCCGAATTCTGCGCTCTTCAGGGAAACCATTACGAATATCATCCGGTAAACCCGCGGTTTCAGATCCAAATAGCAATACATCGCCAGCTTGATAGGCCGGCTCATCATGCGGTCTGGAACCTTTGGTCGTCAGCGCGAAGATTCGTTGATCACCAATCGCAGCTAAAAATGCTTCGTAGTTCGGGTGGACACTCACCTTCGCCATGTCTCTGTAATCGAGAGCAGCTCGCCGCAGATTTTTTTCTTCAAGATCAAAACCTAATGGCTCAATCAGGTGAAGATGACAACCATTGTTGGTTGATAACCGAATAATATTGCCCGTATTTTGGGCAATGTTCGGACAATATAATGCAATGTGAAACATGGAATTGACGCCTATTTTTATTGTTAGTGATACATTCTCAATGCCGCGATACATTAATTCAATTTATCATGATCGTCATCATCGTCTTTGCGATCATATTCACCTTCATAAGTGTTACCGCGATGGGATTGCCGATCATGAGGCTCACCGGTGCCGAATGGCTGTTGAACATTTCCTTGAATCACGACTTTAGCCATCAGCTTACGAGCCAGCATCGCACGCGGTCCCGGAAGCAACACAAACATCCCCATAAAATCCGTCATAAAGCCGGGCGTCAATAACAGTACCCCGGCAACCGCCAGAAGTACCCCTTCGAGAATTTGTTGTGCCGGTAGTTCGCCCGCCTGAAGTCGCTGTTGCACGGTCAGCAAAGTCTGTAATCCCTGACTTCGTACCAGAGAGGCGCCGACAAACGCCGTGATCAACACTAAACCGATAGTCGGCCACAGTCCGAGATATCCGCCGACCTGAATAAATAAACCAATTTCAATGATTGGTACTGCAATGAATAAAAATAAAATAAGGGGAAACACAGCGCCTCCTTTTATAGGTCTGCAAACCTGTTGAGTGTAACGAAATCTATCGATAAAGCCGACCCCTGAGTTTCACTTCCTTACTATTTTGAGCGTTACCAGCCTCATAAACTTCCCCCAAAGCAGGCTTATCAAGAAAAAGAGTATATATGTGCTCTGTGATGATGTTTTTCATTGCCCTGTTTTATCACTGAAATTAGACAAAGTGGCCAGAAAATCCATAAAAATAGCCGTACTTTCTGGTATCCCGACAGATCCTGATCTAAGTTTTAAGAAATAAATAGTCAGTTAGCTGCATAATGAAACGAGCAAAAAGAACCATTAAAAAGATGATGCTTATATGGCTGTGTCTCTCGGTGATCCCGTTTGGATACTATTTCCATCTCACCAATGAAGCGCATCGCTTTTTTGTTCAACAGCTGGAAACGCAGAGTCGACAATATCTTGAACATGTCGAAACCAAAGCAACTCAACTGACTAAACTCATCCAACAGAATTTTGCACAACTGAGCCAATCTCCTTTGCTCCTCGACTTTGCCAAAACAGGCAATCCGACCTACCGGAATTATCTTAAAAATCAATGGTATCTGACCGCTGCAAATGTGGAATTTTTCTACCAGTTGCGCTATCTCGATTCTCAGGGGCAAGAAATCATTCGTGTTGATTATACACCGCAGATGAGTCACCCCTATATCGTCCCGGACAATGCATTACAATATAAAGGGAAACGAGATTATTTTTATTATGCACAACGGCTTGCACCGGGAGAACAGGGCTATTTCGGAATCGATCTGGAACGAGAATTCGGCCAAATTGTGACCCCATACAAACCGGGATTTCGCATGATCTATCCAATCGATCATGCTCAGCAACGCTTGGGGTACTTCATCGCTAATCTTGAAGTATTCGGCATTATCAAAAACATCACATCCAATGAACTTGGATATTCAGTTGATTTTATTGATAAAAGTGGTTATTACATTCTCAGTAATAATAAGAATAAACTCTTCGGCCGGTTACTCAAAGAGCGGGAAAATGTCAATCTTGCTTATCAACATCCCAAACTCTGGGAGTCGATTCATCAAGCCCCCTACCAGTCCGGTAGCCTTCAAACCCCCGACGGTTTATATGTATTTCAACCATTTCAGGCATCACTATTCGGTAATAGTCATGATATGACACTACTGGCGATGTATCCGCAGAACCTCATCAATCAAGGCTTTACGCAAAGAGATGAAGAAATTCGGATGACTGTTATCATGCTGCTGCTCTTCTTCGGCATTATTGCCGGCTTTTTTGCACTGCTATGGGAGAGTTATTTAATCAACCGGCTGGAGCAAACATTCAATCAGGTCGTACTCGACAACAGTGTTGCTGTCGCCCTAACCAACGCCCACCACATCATTCTGCGGGCAAATATACGTTTCTGTGAACTTTTTGATACTGAACCATCTGAAATTCAAGGGAAAAATATTCTCGATTTACAACCGGCCAAAACCAGGTACAAAAATATTCTCAAACAACTCCAGACCAGTGGAGAATGGCAGGGTCAAGTGCGGATCGGCAATGAAGAACCCCCGCACGTCTGTAAAGTTGAAGTGCGGGCTCTGGAAGGTTCCATCAGACAGATCAGTCATTACGTTTATTCATTCAGTGATATCTCAGAGCACTACAACGCGATTTTAGCGCTCAAAGAGAAGAATGAACGGGATATAATGACCGGACTGTGGAATAAGAAAAAATTCAACCAGACGTTACTGCATTATTCCAGATTGCAGGAACGATATAGCAACCAGCCCCAAAGTAGTCTGGCCATCATTGATGTCGATGATTTCAAACGGATCAATGATACCTACGGCCACGCCGTTGGTGATCAGGTCCTGCTGCGTTTGGCAAATCAAATGTTGTCGATCCTGCGCGATACGGATTTTGTCTCGCGCATCGGTGGCGATGAATTTGCCGTCATCATTCAACATGCCGATGTCAAAACATCACAAAAATTAATGGAAAGAATCAGCCTTGCCATTGAGTCGTGGCAAGAATATGACACCACGATCAGCATCGGAATTGCTGAAATCACATCCAGCCATCACCAATCCTTCGTCAATGCGGACAAAGCACTCTATCGTTCTAAGAAAAAAGGGAAAAATTGTGTTTCCGCTCATGGAATCGAACAATTGACTGTTGTGCAAAACCACTAAAGACAATAAAGTTATCGTCGGTAGTGAAAAAGGTGATCAAGTCACTTTTTTTATCCAGCAGACTCAGTATGATGTTCTATGCGTTTTGGTCGGATTTCCAAACGTTAACACTACCAGAATGGATTCTTTGAAGAATTAATCCCTATAAATTGATAACTACGAAGTTGAGTTACCTAAGGATCCTATACTATGACAACCCTCTCTGAAGCAGTTGCTGAAACCGCTACCCGTCTGGAAGAAGATTTACTCGGCGAACGTCATGTCCCTGCTGATGCATATTACGGCATCCACACTTTACGTGCTGTAGAAAACTTCAATATCTCCAATGTCACCATTTCAGATGTACCTGAATTTGTCCGTGGCATGGTTATGACTAAAAAAGCGGCAGCCCTTGCTAACAAAGAACTAGGCGTGATTCCAAAAGAGATTGCATCTTACATTATCCAAGCATGTGATGTAATGCTCGAAACAGGGAAGTGTATGGATCAATTCCCGTCAGATGTATTTCAGGGCGGCGCAGGGACTTCGGTCAACATGAACACCAACGAAGTCATTGCCAACCTTGCTCTGGAACTGATGGGTAAAGAAAAAGGACAATACGATGTGATCAATCCCAATGATCATGTCAACAAGAGTCAATCAACCAACTGTGCTTACCCAACCGGGTTCCGTATTGCTGTGTTTAACAGCGTACAAAAGCTCGTCAGTGCAGTGAGTTACCTCAAAGAAGCATTTGAACTTAAGAGCCATGAGTTCAGCAATATCCTCAAGATGGGTCGAACTCAGCTTCAGGACGCGGTACCAATGACCGTTGGTCAGGAATTCCACGCTTGGGCTGTGACCTTAAATGAAGAAATTCGTGCGCTGGAATATACTTCAAAGCTTCTGCTTGAAGTCAACTTGGGCGCAACCGCTATCGGTACCGGTCTCAATGCTGCTGAAGGTTATCAGGCGCTGGCAGTCAAACATCTGGCAGCCGTTACCGGACTGGATGTTGTTCCGGCAGAAGACCTGATTGAAGCGACTTCTGACTGTGGCGCATATGTGATGACACATGGTGCACTCAAACGCCTCGCTGTGAAGCTTTCTAAAATCTGTAATGACTTACGTCTGCTGTCTTCCGGACCAAGAGCCGGGCTAAATGAACTGAACCTGCCAGAACTTCAAGCCGGTTCATCCATTATGCCGGCGAAAGTGAATCCAGTTGTTCCTGAAGTCGTCAATCAGGTGTGCTTTAAAGTGCTGGGTAACGACAATACCATCTCTTTTGCTGCGGAAGGAGGACAACTCCAACTGAACGTGATGGAACCGGTTATCGGTCAGGCAATGTTTGAGTCAATCTCGATTCTGTCTAATGCATGTATCAATCTGCGCGATAAGTGTATTGATGGGATTACCGTCAACAAAGAAGTTTGTGAGAACTATGTTTTCAACTCTATCGGCATTGTGACCTATCTGAACCCATATATCGGTCATCATGAAGGTGATATTGTTGGCAAAATCTGTGCTCAGACAGGTAAAAGTGTCCGCGAAGTCGTTCTGGAACGCGGCTTGCTGACCGAAGCAGAGGTGGATGAAATTCTATCTATCGAAAACCTGAGACACCCTCAATATAAAGCGAAACGCTACGAATAAGCATCGTTTTATGTACCACATACTGCGGTATCTACGGATATCGCAGTATGAATTCACAGCTCCTGTAAATTCAAATATCCACCCTATCACACAAATTCTTCCTTCTATTCTGAGAATATCGTCAGAGAGCCATCGCCTTTTTTTGGCTTTTGGTCGAATACTTGAATCTATCTGCCTAAGACTGGCTGCTATCTCTCGCATTTCGCGGAAAACTTGCGTTATGATGAGCCAACTCAAGTCAAACATATCCTTTTAATACGGACAATTATGCGGACTATTTTTCTCATTTGGACACTGCTGGTATCGGCCTTATTACCGCTTCATGCTCAGCAATTTGATGCGCCGTTGTCCTCCGCTTTTAGCCCGAATCAATCGCGATTCGTGACGGTCGATCAGGCGTTTCCCTTTCTCGCCTATCAACAAGGAAATCAATTAACCCTGAGCTGGGATATCAAACCCGGCTATTATCTGTATCAACACAAACTGAATTTCGACCCACAACAAGTACGCATCCTCTCAACGCATATGCGTCAGGGTGAATCACACCAAGATGAGTTTTTCGGGGATGTGAATATCTATAACACCCCGCTGCAAATTACGCTGGAACTGGCCGATGCGGGGGAAAATGCCGAAATTCAGGTCGGATATCAAGGCTGTGCCGAACAGGGGTTTTGTTATCCGCCGGAAGTGCGCACCGTGCCGATCGCACCGATTCCGACGGCAGCAACAAATTCAGAATCAAGCGGTGTTCAATCTCAGTCAAGCCAGCGGTCAGAAAAACACAATGACCAATCGTCACAAGTGTTGCCGCAAGCCGAACAAGATCGCTTGGCCAATGCGCTGGGAGAAGATCTATGGACGGTCGTGCTCTTCCTGTTTCTCGGTATCGGGTTAGCCTTCACACCTTGTGTTTTTCCCATGTATCCGATTGTGACCAGTATCGTGCTGGGTCAGAATAACCTCAATAAGAAGCAGGCCTTCGGACTGGCCGTGATTTATGTTCAGGGGATGGCTCTCACCTATACATTACTCGGACTGGTCGTTGCCTCGGCTGGATTACAGTTTCAGGCAGCGCTACAAAGCCCGGCAATTCTCATCACGTTCAGCCTGCTTTTCATCCTGTTGTCACTCTCCATGTTTGGGCTCTACACCATTCAAATGCCAGCGGCTTTACAAACCGCGCTGAATAACCTCAGCCAACGCCAGTCCGGTGGTCGTCAGTTCGGTGTCTTTATCATGGGCGCGATTTCCGGGCTGATCTGTTCTCCCTGTACCACCGCCCCACTCTCTGGTGCTTTACTATACGTGGCACAGACGGGTGACTTGATGCTCGGTGGTATCGCGCTTTATCTGTTAGGGCTCGGCATGGGGATACCATTGATCGTCATTGCTGTTTTCGGTCAGCGTTTTCTGCCCAAATCAGGTCCGTGGATGGAAAAAATGAAAACGCTGTTCGGCTTTATCCTCCTTGCTGCCCCGATTTTCCTTCTGGAGCGAATCATCCCCGAATTATGGTCAGTCAGCTTATGGGCACTGCTTGGTGTGAGTCTTTTCCTCTGGATATTACTGACCAGTCTCCGCTCTGCGACCAGCCATCTCAGAAAAACATTGCTGCTTGTCTTTTCTCTGGTCGGGGTCGGATTTTCGCTGACACCAGTCGCATTGTATTCCGGCATCATCACATCTCCAACAAACGCTGAATCGCTGTCTTTTGTTCAGGTTGAGAATATCGATGAACTGGCACAACAGCTTGCTTTAGCCAAAGCGAATCAACAACCCGTCATGATCGACTTTTATGCTGACTGGTGCGTCGCCTGCAAAGAGTTCGAAAAATATACGTTTTCAGATCATGGCGTACAGCAAAAACTCGCCAATTATCGTCTCATTCAGGCCGATGTCACGGCAAATAATGCGCAAAATAAAGCCCTGCTGAACCACTTAGGGGTACTTGGATTACCAACCCTCAGCTTTTGGAATAGCGCTGGAGAACGAGTCCCGCAAGCCCGGATTACCGGTTTTATGTCTGCCGATGAGTTCTTGCAACATCTTCATCAGTATGCTTTATAACGTCCGGTCAGAATGCTCAAAGCAACCCAAGTTGCAATGGTTGAGTCTTGGTTCTCCTTTTACGGCATAAAAGCAATCTGGATCACACGATTAATGTATCAACATACAATCGCGACACAGGCCACGCAGATGTCTGCAAAAAAGGGGATAGAGTTCAGAGTTTTCGTGCTCCGACATTGTTCAAAACTATAAACGGAACAATAATTTGGTTAATAGCTTGTAAAAATATGAATTGTAATGGACGCGACCTACACCATTATCATCGCAGATGATCATCCGCTCTTCCGTAATGCACTGTTCCAATCGGTGCATATGGCGGTGAGCGGTGCCAATCTACAGGAAGCAGACACGCTGGATGCACTGCTGACCCTGCTGGCAAAAGAGCCAGAACCGGATCTGGTTTTACTCGACCTGAAAATGCCGGGCAGTAATGGGATCTCAGGGTTAATTCACCTCAAAAACACCTATCCGGATTTACCGATTGTGGTGGTATCAGCCAGTGAAGAACCTTCTGTTGTTGCGCAAGTGAAAAAGCATGGTGCTTTTGGCTTTATTCCCAAATCCAGCGATATGCGTACCCTCGTTGATGCCCTGAATAAAGTGCTCAATGGTGACCCATACTTCCCCGAAGATCTGGTGATGACCAACCAGCCCGGCAGTGATCTGGCTGAAAAAATTGCAGCATTAACCCCACAGCAATACAAAGTATTAGGAATGTTGTCAGATGGCTTACTCAATAAACAAATTGCCTATGAACTGAACGTTTCCGAAGCCACCATCAAAGCCCACATGACAGCTATTTTTCGCAAACTCGGGGTCAAAAACCGCACTCAGGCGGTTATTCTATTAAATGAAATGAATGACTGAATCGCTCATCTTTCACTGATCAACACCGAATACGTTCAACGCGATACCGTCTGGCTGTGCCCGTGCCCCATTTAATGTGACCATTTCATAAAGTGGGATACTCAGTACTCCTCCGATGAGGCTGGGTGTATATACTTTTGGCTAACAATTATATTATTTAACACATTATTCACATTCCCCTCATCTATAAAAATCAGACAATCCATTGATACCATTAAAAATCACTACCCGACTAAAGTTGCAAAGATCAAACCACAACGACCTGCTATTTTATAATCGTAACATTGTATTAACAATAATACCGATAACAGGAAGGAGACGGCTATGGCGTTCGAATCATCGGAGCACGCACAAGCTTACTGGAAAGAGAATTTAGGAATCATGGGAACCCTGCTCGCTATTTGGTTTCTGGTTTCTTACGGTGCAGGGGTTTTATTTGTAGACGCACTGAACACCATTCAATTCGCTGGTTTTAAACTCGGGTTTTGGTTTTCCCAACAGGGATCGATCTATGTTTTCGTTGCCCTTATTTTCATCTATGTCTGGCGAATGAACGCACTCGACAAGAAATATAACGTCCACGAAGACTAATCAAGGAGTGACGTATGGATATTCAAACTTGGACATTTATCCTCGTGGGTGTGACCTTTGCCTTGTACATCGGCATTGCAATCTGGGCAAGAGCCGCTTCAACCAGTGAGTTTTATGTCGCCGGTGGTGGCGTTCATCCGGTGGCAAACGGGATGGCAACCGCGGCGGACTGGATGTCTGCGGCATCATTTATTTCTATGGCGGGGATCATCTCTTTTATTGGCTATGACGGTGGTGTCTACCTGATGGGTTGGACCGGCGGCTATGTCTTACTTGCACTTTGCCTCGCCCCTTACCTCAGAAAATTCGGCAAATTTACCGTTCCCGATTTTATCGGTGATCGCTATTATTCCAGAACAGCACGAATGGTAGCGGTATTCTGCGCTATTTTTGTCTCTTTCACCTATGTTGCCGGCCAGATGCGCGGCGTTGGCGTTGTTTTCGCCCGCTTTCTCGAAGTCGATATCAACATGGGAATTATTATCGGCATGGCGATCGTATTCTTTTATGCGGTCATGGGTGGGATGAAAGGTATTACTTATACACAGGTCGCCCAATATTGCGTACTGATTTTCGCGTTTCTGGTACCTGCCATTTTCACCTCACTGATGATGACGGGGACACCGATTCCACAACTGGGATTCGGTTCAACCATCTCCGATACTGATACTTATCTCTTGGATCGATTAGATGGCTTAACTCAGGAATTGGGCTTTACCGCCTATACTGACGGTTCAAAAAGTATGGTCGATGTCTTCTTTATCTGTGCCGCCTTGATGGTTGGTACGGCAGGACTCCCCCACGTCATTATCCGCTTCTTTACCGTACCGAAAGTCTCTGATGCACGGATTTCTGCCGGATGGGCGTTGGTGTTTATCGCCTTGCTCTATACCACAGCTCCGGCGGTTGCGGCATTTGCCCGGGTAAATATGATTGATACGATCAATGGTCCCGATATGCAAGGGGTTCAGTCTGCCGATGCACCCAGTTGGTTTAAAAACTGGGAGAGTACCGGGCTGGTGTCATGGGAAGATAAAAATGGTGATGGCCGCATGTTCTATGCAGGCGATTCGCGTAATGAAGTGCAGATCAACCGCGATATCATCGTACTGGCTTCTCCGGAGTTAGCCAAATTGCCAAACTGGGTCGTTGCCTTACTGGCTGCCGGTGGTCTTGCTGCTGCACTCTCAACCGCAGCGGGTCTGCTACTGGTAATCTCCACCTCAATCTCACATGACTTACTCAAAAAAGGCTTCAAACCAGACATGACCGACAGGCAAGAACTACTTGCAGCGAGAATCGGCGCCGCACTGGCCGTGATCGGTGCTGGCTATCTGGGAATCAATCCTCCGGGATTCGTGGCGCAGGTGGTCGCCTTTGCCTTCGGCCTTGCTGCCGCATCCTTCTTCCCGGCCATTATCATGGGGATTTTCTATAAGAAAATGAATAAAGAAGGGGCGATAACAGGTATGCTTTCGGGAATTGTTTTCACTGCGGCATACATCATCTACTTTAAGTTCATCAATCCGGCAGACAATACCCCCGCCAACTGGTGGTTCGGTATCAGTCCGGAAGGAATAGGAACATTAGGGATGTGTCTGAATTTTGTGGTCGCCATTGTGGTCAATAAATTTACGGCAGAAGTGCCCGATGATGTGCAGGAAATGGTGGAATCCATTCGCTATCCGAAGGGTGCAGGTACAGCGCATAACCATTAATAACCATCAAAACCAGATGTGACCCGAAACATAGCGGGTCACATCTCTCAATCAGGCACCGGATCAATACAGATTCATCAGTTCCCTGTCAGCTTGCCATCCTGAACACAACAACAGTGTCGCTCAATACAACGCACACAATGACCTTTAAGCCTTGGCACTCGTCAGTGAAAAGTTCGGATTGATTGCAGTAATACGGCTCACCAAATAGTTCAGTAATACCCCATACATTGGCACAAACAGCCCTAAACTAATCACCAGTTTAAAACCATAATCGACCATAGCGATTTCCTGCCAATGCTGTGCCATAAACGGGTCTGGACTTTGATAGAAAGCAATCCCAAAAAAGGCCACAGTATCCAGCGCATTACCAAACAGTGTTGAACACGTTGGTGCCACCCACCACTGCTTCAGCTGGCGTAAGCGGTTAAAGACTTGAACATCCAACACTTGCCCGAACAGATAGGCCATAAAACTGGCAATCGCGATTCGGGCCACAAACCAGTTGATCTGACTCAATGGTTCAACGCCCTGAAAATGGCCTTGAAAGAACAGTACCGATAAAAGATATGAAACGGCTAAAGCCGGGATCATCACTAAAAAGATAATTCGCCGGGCCAGTGAAGCACCAAAGATTCTGACCGTCAGATCCGTCGCGAGAAAAATGAACGGGAATGTAAATGCTCCCCAAGTCGTGTGATAGCCCATGACAGTAAAGGGGATCTGCACTAAGTAGTTACTGGAAGCAATAATCAGTAAGTGGAATAAAACAAGAAAACTCAGCGCCTTGCGTTGCTGTGCTATGGTAAAAATACTCATGATGTACCTTTTTCTTTTGGTTTGGGGTGAGGGAACCCAAATCTATGCATCTGAGACAATTTGCCTCGGTTCAATACTCTTTTGAGCCAATCTTGCGCAAAAAAGAGGGCGGATTATACAGCAACGACCGATGAGCGCAAGCGGGTTCAATGGCGTAAAAAAAGTCAGAGATTGAGGATATGGATAAGAGATATTCCGGCTCATCCTGACGGACAAACCGGAATATTTTCGCTAGAAGCAGGTAAAGACGGGCGATGTCTTGACTGTAGCAATCAGCCCCTGTGCAGGTAGGTCTATACAGGGGACAGAGATAAGATGATTATGAAAGTGAAGTTGCTGATTCCACTTCCCGTTCTTGTTCTCTTCCTTGTTCAGATGTTTGCTCTTGTCCTTGAGGATACTGAATTTCTTTTTCTGAAGCGCCAACCACAATTGATGCAGCCAGATCGCCAATCACGTTAATCGATGTTCTTGCCATATCCAATATGCGATCGATTCCCGCAATCAGTGTTAGACCTTCTAACGGCAGTCCCACTGACGTTAAAACAATGGATAGCATAATTAAGCCACCACCGGGAACACCGGCCGTCCCAATTGCACCTAACGTTGCCGTCAGAATAATGGTTCCCATTTGTGCGAAGGTTAAATCGATGCCATAAACCTGAGCAATAAAGAGTGCGCAAACCCCTTGATAGAGGGATGTGCCGCCCATATTGATAGTTGCCCCGAGTGGCAGAACAAAACTTGCTATTTTGTCCGATACGCCGAAGTTTTCCTTAATTGTCCGGATACTGACAGGCAAAGTGCCGGAGCTGCTCGACGTACTAAATGCCGTGGCAGCTGCAGGTAAAATACCTTTCATAAACCGTAATGGCGAAATGCCCGCAAATCCTTTGACGGTGACTGCATAGACCAATGCCATCTGTATGATACAGCCCACATATACCGCACCAATGACCTTAATTAAAGGAATCAGGACAGCGGCACCATTTGAGGCAACAACAGGGACAATCAGGCCAAACACCCCATAAGGTGCTAATGACATAATAAAGCCGGTAATTTTATACATAATTTCAGCCACACTTTCGAAAAATGAAATAAATGGCTGAGCTTTGTTTTCTGGAAGAGAGGTCGCTCCCATCCCAAGGAATAGAGCAAAAGCAATAATCTGGAGCATATTGCCTTCAACAAGTCCCTTTAACGGGTTCTGTGGGATAATATTTAAAAATGTATCCACCAGACTGACACTTGCTACGGCTTTACTCGTACCGCTGACCGGAATGGTCAATCCAGCCCCCGGCATAAAGATTGTTGCCAAAAACAAACCGATTGTCACTGCAAAAGCGGTCGTTAATAGGTAGTAACTAAGTGTTTTTCCTCCGATTCTTCCGAGTGTTTTAATATCACCAATACTGGCGGCACCAACAATTAACGATGAAAATACTAAAGGGACGATTAGCATTTTGATCAAGTTGATGAATAATGTTCCGATGGGTTTTATATAAGTATTCGCAATATCCGGTGCTCCTTGCAGAAGCAATCCGACTGCGACCCCGGCAGCAAGACCAATGAAGATTTTGGTGGTCAACTTCATTTTTTTCATGATGTTCCTCATTGTTTTATATAGATGACATCGCCCGTGTTATCGTCTATGCCTGCGCTTTTATATGTCTATTCAAATGGAAATGATAGACCTTGTTTATTGTATAGTTTGTGCTACACAAACTCGCGCGACGTTATCACATTAATCAATAGCGAACCACGATAGACTGTGATGAAAAGAGGGGTTTTTCACATTATTCTCCCTCTCTCCGGCACGGCACTCAGAATAATCGACCAAACGCGACCAGCCAGACTTGAGCGATAAGAATGGATTGTGATACCCTTCGCCTCCATTTTTCTACCCATGTTTCTACTCAAAATAAATCTCGGTATTCTCCTCATGATCGGTTTAAAATGAGTCACATGGGTTCAAAAGATCCTGAGCATCCCGCTTGGTGATCATCGGTTAACTGATAGTGAGAGTGAAATAGACATGATGGGTCAAGGTACGCTTTACATCGTTTCAGCCCCGAGTGGTGCAGGAAAATCAAGCCTGATCGCGGCCTTATTGGAAAAGAACCCGACCTATGCCATGAAAGTTTCCATATCACATACAACCCGCCAGCCCAGACCGGGTGAGCAGGATGGCATTCATTATCATTTTGTCGATAAAGCCAATTTTGAAGCCCTGATTGCCAAAGGTGAATTTCTCGAATATGCCGAAGTCTTCGGTAACTATTACGGTACTTCTCAAGTCTGGATCGAAGAGACATTAGGGAAAGGGATCGATATTTTCCTTGATATAGACTGGCAGGGTGCGCGGCAAATTCGGCAAAAAATGCCGGCAGCCCGCAGTATTTTTATTCTTCCCCCCTCAAAGGAAGAACTAGAACGGCGTCTGAACGCCCGTGGCCAAGATAATCAGGCAGTGATTGAGAAAAGAATGAGTGAAGCTCAGTCAGAAACCTCTCACTATGCCGAATATGACTATCTCATCATCAATGACGATTTTGATGCTGCACTGATGGATTTTAAAGCGATCATTCGCGCAGAAAGATTGAAGCAAGACAAGCAAGCTGCTAAATATAGCAATATGCTGTCGGAGTTATTGTCTAACGGACAATAAAAACCCCCGACGAGATACCCCATGAAGTTTACAATTCGTTCCGTTCGGTTGTATAATTTCTGGTCATTTATAGATTTTTATTAACAATTTGGAGTTCTCATGGCACGCGTAACTGTTCAAGACGCAGTTGAAAAAGTTGGTAACCGTTTCGATTTGGTTCTTATTGCGGCCCGCCGCGCTCGTCAAATGCAAACAGGTGGAAAAGATCCATTGGTGCCTGAAGAAAACGATAAAGCGACCGTTATCGCTCTGCGCGAGATTGAAGATGGTCTGATTACAAAAGACGTGCTTGATGCTCGTGAGCGTCAAGAGCAACAAGAACAAGAAGCCGCAGAACTGGCAGCAGTGAGCAGTATCGCTCATAACCGTTAATTTTTGCAGGTAACACAACAGACGGGCCTAAAATTTGTATCTATTCGATAGCCTCAAAGCCGTTGCCCAGGAATATCTGACAGAGCCTCAAATTGAGGCTCTACGTCACTCTTATGTCGTCGCGAGAGATGCTCACGAGGGTCAGACACGTTCCAGCGGAGAACCTTATATTATCCATCCGGTCGCAGTTGCCCGAATTCTGGCAGAAATGCGTTTGGATTTGGAAACGTTGCAAGCTGCACTCCTCCACGATGTCATCGAAGATACAGAAGTCACCAAAGAAGCATTGGAAACCCAGTTCGGTACCGCTGTCGCTGAACTTGTTGACGGTGTTTCCAAACTCGACAAACTCAAATTTCGAGATCGCAAAGAAGCACAAGCGGAAAACTTCCGCAAAATGGTGCTGGCCATGGTTCAGGATATCCGTGTCATTCTGATCAAACTGTCTGACCGGACTCATAATATGCGAACGCTCGGTGCACTTCGTCCGGACAAGAAACGCCGGATCGCCAGAGAAACGCTGGAAATCTATGCACCACTGGCTCACCGCCTCGGGATACACAATATTAAAGTTGAGTTGGAAGAGCTTGGCTTTGAAGCCCTTTATCCCAATCGCTTCCGCGTGCTGAAAAATGTTGTCAAATCAGCACGGGGCAATCGTAAAGAGATGATTCAGCGTATCCATACCGAGATTGAAGGCCGACTGAAAGAAGTCGGGCTGACGGCCAAAGTCGTGGGGCGTGAAAAAAATCTGTTTTCTATCTATAACAAGATGAAAACGAAAGAGCAGCGCTTCCATAGTATTATGGATATCTATGCCTTCCGGATTATCGTCGATACTGCGGACACGTGTTATCGGGTTCTTGGTCAGGTGCATAGCCTGTACAAACCTCGTCCGGGGCGTATCAAAGATTATATCGCTGTACCGAAAGCCAACGGCTATCAGTCAATCCATACTTCAATGGTCGGCCCGCACGGTGTTCCGGTAGAAGTTCAGATCCGAACTGATGACATGGATCAGATGGCCGACAAAGGTGTGGCAGCGCACTGGTCTTACAAAGGCAACGGGGAACGGACCGGAACCACCGCGCAAGTCAAAGCGCAACGCTGGATGCAAAGTTTGCTGGAACTTCAGCAAAGCGCCGGTAATTCATTTGAATTCATTGAAAACGTCAAATCTGATTTATTCCCCGATGAGATTTACGTATTTACCCCGAAAGGGCGAATCGTCGAACTTCCGGCAGACGCAACCGCCGTCGATTTTGCCTATGCTGTGCACACCGATGTCGGCAATACCTGTGTCGGAGCCCGGGTAGACCGGAATCCGTATCCGCTGAGTAAATCGTTAAAGAACGGACAAACCGTAGAAATCATCAGTGCACCGGGGGCTCGTCCGAATGCGGCATGGCTCAATTATGTGGTGACCTCCCGGGCACGGACAAAGATTCGTCAGGTGCTCAAAACCATGCGCAGAGAAGAGTCGGTGACGCTGGGACGACGCCTGCTCAATCACGCTTTGGGTGAACAAACCATCACCAGTATTGATCCGGAAAGTATCCAGAAAGTTCTCTCTGAACTGAAAATGGAACAACTGGACGATATGCTGGCAGCAATTGGTCTCGGTGAACTCATGAGTATCGTGATTGCCCGCCGCCTGCTGGGGAATACCGATGGTATGGCCGTTAATGATAGCAACAGACCGAAACGGAAACTGCCGATCCGGGGGGCTGATGGTATTTTGCTGAACTTTGCCAACTGCTGTCACCCGATTCCCGATGACCATATTGTGGCGCATATTTCTCCGGGAAGAGGACTGGTCGTTCACCGTGAAACCTGTGCCAATGTCCGGGGTTATCAACGTGAGCCTGAAAGATATATGGCTGTCGAATGGTCGAATGACTATGATCAGGAATTTATCACCGAACTGAAAATCGATATGCAGAATCATCAGGGTGCGCTGGCAGAACTGACAAATGTGATTTCCCAAACCGGTTCGAATATTCACGGTATCTCAACCGAAGAAAGAGACGGACGTCTGTATACCGTGACGGTACTACTGACCACCAAAGATCGGGTTCACCTTGCGGGAATCATGCGTAAAATCCGTGTTATGCCTCACGCTCTGAAAGTCCGGCGCAAACGTAGCTAAGCGATATCACGCTATTCTTCAGCATAAGACCCGATATCGGGTCTTTGTTGTTTTTGCCCGGGTCACCAATCATCAATCCGATTGATTAACCGGTCACAATGCGACTCAACTTAAAATAAAAGCATAAAAAACCTGTACAAAAAAACAGTTCGATGGTTGAATATTTGCTAACTCAATGCATTATAAACAACCGCTCATGTCGCAATTGCTTTCAGCTATTCCGTTAACATCACTGTCAGGCGTCGGAGCCAAAGTCGCTGAAAAACTCAGCCGGATCGGTTTGAATTCCGTACAAGATCTGCTGTTTCACCTTCCCCTCCGTTACGAAGACAGAACACGTGTTTATCCCATTGCTCAACTCCATCCGGGATTATGGTGTGCCACTCAGGGCGAAGTCATGCACACAAGTACGGTTTTCGGACGCAAAAAAATGCTGACGGTCAAAATTAGCGACGGACACGGTTCGCTGACACTCCGATTCTTTAATTTCACAGCAGCAATGAAAAATAATTTCTCCGAGGGGAAATTTGTTCATGCATACGGGGAAATTAAACGTGGCAATAGCGGCCTTGAGATCATTCACCCGGAATATAAGTTTTATACCCCACAGCAACCGGTTGATGCAGAAGCCAGCCTGACTCCGGTTTACCCGACAACAGACGGACTGAGGCAACTGACACTCCGTCAATTAACCGAGCAGGCGCTGGCGCTCCTTGATAAAGCCGCGGTGCAAGAACTGTTACCCGAAGGGCTGTATCATCATCAAATCTCTTTATCACAAGCACTGCATACCATTCACCGACCTGCGGCAGATATTGAGCTTGAGTTATTTGATCAGGGGCGCCACCCAGCACAGCTACGCCTGATTATAGAAGAGCTGCTCGCACAAAACTTATCGATGCTGGCAGTCCGGCATCGTGGTCAACAAGACTTGGCATTAGCGCTGCCGCCTGCCGACCAATACAAACAGCAGCTTTTGTCTCAACTTCCTTTCCGGCCGACGGGAGCACAAGAACGTGTGGTTCGTGAAATTGAATCCGATTTGGAGAAGCATCATCCGATGATGCGTTTAGTACAGGGCGATGTCGGCTCAGGGAAAACGCTGGTCGCAGCAATGGCCGCACTACGAGCCATTGAGCATGGCTATCAGGTTGCCCTGATGGCACCCACGGAGCTGTTGGCGGAACAACATACACTCAACTTCAACAACTGGTTTGCCAGTATGGGATTACGCGTCGGCTGGCTGGCCGGAAAACTAAAAGGCAAAGCCAAAGAACAAGCGTTGGCTGACATTGCATCCGGTGCGATTCACATGGTCGTCGGCACTCATGCATTGTTTCAGGAACAGGTCGCATTTCATCATCTTGCGTTGATCATTATTGATGAACAGCACCGCTTTGGTGTTCATCAACGTCTGGAACTGCGGGAAAAAGGCGTAAAAAATGGGTGTTTCCCTCACCAGCTGATTATGACTGCGACCCCGATTCCACGCACACTGGCAATGACAGCTTATGCCGATCTGGAAACATCCATCATTGATGAACTGCCGCCGGGTCGCACACCGATTCAAACGGTAGCCATCCCGGATACCAAGCGAGATGATGTCATTGAACGGGTACGTCATGCTTGCCTGACCGAAGGCAAACAAGCTTATTGGGTTTGTACCCTCATTGACGAGTCTGAAATTCTTGAAGCGCAGGCGGCAGAAGAAGTCAGCCAGTTGCTTCAGCAACAGCTACCCGGCGTTCGGATCGGTTTGGTACACGGACGGATGAAATCGGCAGAAAAACAACAAGTCATGCAAGATTTTAAAGAGAATCAGATCCATCTGCTTGTCGCGACCACCGTCATTGAAGTTGGGGTGGACGTCCCCAACGCAAGTCTGATGATCATCGAAAATCCGGAACGACTCGGGTTGGCTCAGCTCCACCAGCTGAGAGGGCGTGTCGGCCGAGGCTCTGTCGCAAGTCACTGCGTGTTGCTTTATCATCCCCCACTGTCGAAAACCGCACAGAAACGCTTGGGCGTTATGCGCGAGAGCAACGATGGTTTTATTATCGCTCAGCGAGATCTGGAAATCCGCGGCCCCGGTGAACTACTCGGCACCAAACAGACCGGACTGGCTGACTTTAAGATTGCGGATCTGGTGCGGGATCAACAACTCATTCCGGAAGTACAACGCATTGCACGACACATTCATGAACGTTACCCGGACAACGCGACAGCCATTATTGATCGCTGGCTTGGCGAACGGGATGTTTATGTAAAAGCCTAGGGGATTTGCTTAGGATAGCTAAGCGGCATGCCCCGCGCTGCGATCAATACCCGTTCAGATTGAACAAAATTTAACCACAAAAGGTCAACACCCCCTAACTCTCTTAATATCGATATCGGTCAGTTAACGATAATACTCAAATAACACCACATCTCCCCCGACTCACCAGTCAGTCATTTGTGCCATCCTCTTTATTTTCATCGGTTATTTCTTGTTGTGATTGATGCTGTCAAAGATTGAGTGAATGCCATTATATTTTCGGTTGACTTCGCTCAAAACGCATTCAATAATAGTTGCATAGTCAATTAATGATATGACAATAAATGATAAGGCAAGTAAATAATATCTGTCATTGAAATGATTGCACCCTATCAAAGTAGCGACATTGATAGACATAACATGGATACGGAGGACATCAGCATCATGACAGAAAAAACACCAGATCATATCTTTGAAAACCTCGGCTTTCTGTTAACGAAAGCGGTGCAAATCAAAGATCGTATCCTTGATGCTCACTTGATGCCCGAAGACATCACCTCAACCCAATGCAAAGTGCTGTTTAAAATCTACCACTTTGACTGTGACCGTCCGTCACTCATCGGTAAATCTTTAAATGTAGATAACAGTGCGATTACCCGGACACTTGATAGGTTGGAGAAAAAACAACTCATTCAACGTTTACCCGATCCCAATGATCGCCGTTCAATACGACTGGCTTTAACCCCCAAAGGTGTTGAAGTCGTAAAACGTGCCACACCACTAGCCATGAACTCTCTGGATGAACTGACCCAAGCCCTGAACAAAGCAGAATTCGACCAACTGCGTCACTGTCTGAAGAAAATTGTCCTGTCAAATACACCAGCCAATTGTAAAGATAAGTTTATCGAGGGAGCAGAATGAAACATTTAGTGAAGCGCTTTTCTATTGCCATCACCTTGAGCTTGTGTGGCTGTGCTGCGCCGAATAGCATTCAGCCGAAAAATCATCTTACAAATCAAGCGGTTTTAGCCCACAGTCATCAGTTAAATCATCCTCAACTATCGCCAGCCAAATGGCCGACTCAAACATGGTGGCAACGATTGGGTGATACACAATTGGATCACCTGATCCAAACGGCTTTAAATCACAGTCCGACGATGCAGTTAGCAGATGCGAATCTGGTCAATGCATCAGCCATGGTCATGGCTGCCAACGCGCATTTTGATCCGACCTTGTCTGCGACCGCAGGGGCAACACGCTCCAGACTTTCCCGTTCTGAAGATTCCACGCTGCAAGGCAATCGTTACGGCACACTGTACACCCTCGGGCTAACGGGAAACTATACATTCGATTTGTGGGGCGGCAACCGTGATATCTGGGAAGCCTCCGTCAATAACCAACGCGCAGCCGAAATCGATCATCAGGCAGCGAAAATTACACTTTCCAGCGCAATTGCCCAAACCTATATACAACTGTCCAATGCTTATGCACTACAAGATTTAGCGCGACAAGATCTTGAGCGAACCCAGCGTATTGTCGAGATTACCCAGCGCCTGCTGAAAAATGGTTTAACCTCAGAAGATCGCTTATACACCGCTCAAAGCAGTGCGGCAGCAGCAAGACAAATTGTGAAGCAACGGGCTTTGGTGATTCGCCAACTGAAAAATGCACTGGCAACATTGGTGGGACAAGGGCCGGATCTGGCGACAACGATTCAACGCCCTTCGATACAAATGAAAACTGCACTATCACTGCCACAGAACCTCCCGGCCAGCCTGCTGTCTCATCGTCCCGATATTGTCGCTGCCAAGTGGCGCGTTGAAGCGATGAGCAAAGAAATCGATGCGGCCAAAACACGTTTCTATCCGAATGTAAATTTAAGCTTCTGGGCTGGATTCAAAGCCATGCTCGGGGACGCCGTATTTGAGGATGTCAGCCGTTCATGGCGGGTGGGGCCGGCAATTTCCCTGCCCCTATTTACCAGAGATTTAAAAGCGAATCTGATTGAGAAAACGGCTGGCTACGATCGCGCGGTCGCCCAATACAATGACACATTGATCAAGGCGCTGGGCGAAGTGAGCGATAACATACTGATCATCAAATCACTCGAGTTACAGCTTAAAGATGCTCAGCAAAGTATGCGATTGGCTGACAAAAGCTACCATATTACAGAAAAACGCTATGAAGCAGGCATGGGGAGCCATCTTGAGGTGCTTCTGGCGGAGCAACAACTGATTCAGGCTGAATCATCATTTACTCAGCTAAAGAATCAGCAACAAGAACAGCAAGTTTACTTAATTCGTTCATTGGGAGGCGGCTTTCACAATACGTCTCCAAGCGATCATCTCACGACCACAGCAAATTAATCATGATGAAGGTTTATGAATATGCAAGATCATACAAATGAAACGGTTGATTCACCTCGCAAAGGGCAGCGCAAAAAAAGCTTAACGATTTTGCTGGTTATCATTTTGATTGCAGCCGTTGGGACGGGATTTTATTACACGCATTACGTGGTTGGTCATCAGGAAACCGAAGATGCTTATGTGAAAGGTAATCTGGTACAAATCACACCGGAGATTAGCGGTACAGTCACTCAGATAGCCGCTGAAGATGGTGACTATGTCAAACAGGGGCAGGTTTTAGTTAGCCTTGATGATGCCGATGCTCAGTTAGCATTTGAGAATGCAACGGCAAATCTCGCTCAGACCGTGCGCAAAGTTCGGGGCTTATTCAATAATGTCCAACAAGCTAACGCTGTTGTAGAAGAAAGAAAAATCGCCTTGAATAAGGCTAAAACAGACTTTGAACGACGTAAAAATATGGTCGCTGCCGGCGGACTGTCTCAGGAAGAACTCAGTCATGCGCAAGATATGATGAACTCCGCGGAAAAAGCCTTGGCCGTCGCAGAGCAACAACTCAAATCTCAACAAGCGATGATTCATAATACCACTGTAGAGACACATCCTTTGGTCAAGACCGCAATTGCGAAAGTCAAACAAACCTATCTGGAGAAACAACGGACTCAGTTGGTTGCTCCCGTTTCGGGCTATATTGCCCGGCGCAATGTACAGGTCGGACAACGGATCAATCAAAGCTCCATACTGATGGCTGTCGTTCCTTTAAAGAGTGTCTGGGTTGATGCCAATTTCAAAGAAACTCAGTTGACCGATATGCGTATCGGACAACCGGTTATCCTCACATCCGATTTGTACGGTGAAGATGTGGTATTTCACGGTACCGTCGAAAGTCTGGGGATCGGGACAGGCAGTGCCTTCTCGATTCTGCCGGCTCAGAATGCAACCGGAAACTGGATCAAAGTCGTACAACGCCTTCCCGTCCGCATCCAGTTAGATAAAGAAGATGTGCAAAAACACCCGCTCAGAATTGGTTTATCGATGAAAGTTGATGTGGATATCTCAGATACAAGTGGGCAGTTACTATCACAGAATACGCCTGAAACACCACGTTATCAGACCAACGTCTATAACCAAGCACTTGACGGTGTCGATCGACTAATCGACCAAATCATTACCGAAAATGATATTGCGACCAAACAATACACAGCGAATCAGTAAGCAGGTGACGAGATGAGTCAATCGCAGGAATTTCAGCCCGCCAATATGGCACTGTGTGTATTCGCAATCGCGCTGGGTGTCTTCATGCAAGTGCTCGATACCACGATTGCCAACGTATCACTGCCGACGATTGCCGGGAATATGGGTGTCAGTCTCAATCAGGGAACCTGGGTCATCACATCATTCACGGTCAGTAATGCGATCGGTTTGCCGATTACTGCCTGGTTGAGCCGTCGTATCGGTGAAGTTCATCTTTATGTCGGTGCTCTCATCGCTTTCAGTACGACATCATTTCTTTGTGGTATCTCCCAGACGATGGGAGAGCTGGTTGTATTCCGCACCCTGCAAGGACTTGCCGCTGCTCCACTGTTTCCGATGAGTCAGGTCTTACTGATGTCGGTGTTCCCGAAAGAAAAGCGCAGTATGGCTCTGGCACTCATCGGCATGGTTGCTGTGGTTGGTCCGATTGTCGGGCCGATTCTTGGTGGCTGGCTCACCTACGACTATAGCTGGCCTTGGATTTTCTTCATTAATATTCCCGTTGGAATATTCTCGGTCATTGTCATCCTCAGTCAATTGAAAGACCGCCCTCATCAACCGATGAAAACCAAACTGGACATCGTCGGTTTAGTCACCATGGCTTTAGGCGTTGGTGCCTTACAAATTGTGCTTGATAAAGGGAATGAGTTGGACTGGTTTGCCAATAACTGGATTGTCGGCGGGGTTATTTTTTCAGTCATCATGCTGAGCTTTATGGTGATTTGGGAGCTGACCGATGAAAATCCGATCATTAACTTGCGTCTATTTGCCAATCGCAATTTCTGTATCGGTACCATCATCCTGACCTTGGGCTTCGCCGGCTTTTTCAGTATCAACCTGATCTTGCCGCAATGGTTACAAAGTCAAATGGACTACACTGCGCTCTGGGCCGGGCTGGCTGCGGCACCGATGGGGATTATTCCACTCTTTATGACACCCATTTTAGGTCGCTTCGGCAGTCACCTCGATATGCGCAAACTTGCGTCGTTATCATTTGTCGTTATTGGCCTGAGTTGCTATGCACGTGCCCGATTTAATAGTGATGTGGACTTTGCCACCATTGCATCGGTCCAGCTATTCATGGGCATCGGTATTGCACTGTTTTTTATGCCAATGACCACGATTTTGCTCTCCGATCTCCATGGTCCGGAAATTGCGGACGCAACGTCACTCTCCACATTTATCCGGACGATTGGTGCCAGTTTTGCCTCATCGCTCACCAGTTGGATTTGGTCGAGAAATGCCGGTGTGCATCATTCAATCTTAGCCGAACAAATCTCGCCTTATAACCCACAAGTTGCACCGGCTTTGCATCATGGGGATACGTTGAGCTTGCTTGCGCAGTGGAACGGTATCATCACGTCTCAGTCATTTATGATGTCTACTATCGATCTCTTTTCCATCCTGACGATTCTGTTTGCGGTATTAGTGCCACTGATATTCTTGACCCGTAAAGCAGTAAAGACGCCATAACTGCTCATCTCAGTAGCCCAATCATCAGGCCTGCTTCAGCTTCCCGCTCACCGGGAAGCTGATCTGAACTTTGAGACCGCCATCCGAGCGGTTATTCATGGAAACAGACCCCTGATGTTGACTGACAATTCGTTTCACGATTGCAAGTCCCAGTCCGGAGCCTTCACTCCCCCGGGCTGAATCACCGCGAGTAAAGGGTTCAAAAACTTTTCCCATTTGCTCATTCATGATTCCGGGCCCGTTATCTTCAACACAGATCCAGACCAGCCGATTATCTGCCGTCATTCCTGAGCTGACTTTGATCCAGCCATGACCGTATCGGCTGGCGTTGACAATCAAGTTAGTCAGTGCTCGCTTAATCGCAATCGCATGACCGAATGCGGGTTTCAATGTCTTGGCTAATTCCGTTTCAACGGCAACCGTTCGCTCTCCGGAGCGGGCAACTTCCAGAATTAAATCGTTAATATTGACGGGCTGGAAAGTCTGGGCATTAACTGGCTTGAGGTAGTCCATGAACTGACTAATAATTTCGTTACACTCTTCGGTATCACTGATAATCCCTTCAGCCAGATAGCGATCTTCGGCAGACATCATCTCTGTCGCCAAACGAATACGCGTCAGTGGGGTACGTAAATCATGACTGATCCCGGCCATCAACAGTGCCCGGTCTTCCCCCAGCGCCTGAATCCCTTTCGCCATCTGATTAAATGCATGTGTCACCGAACGAATTTCGGAGGAACCTTTGATTTCAAGCGGTGGCGGAATATCGCCTTCCCCGACGGCTTTCGCTGCTTTTTCCAATGTGATCAAGGGGCGGTTTTGCCAACGAATGAATAACCAGCCACCAAATAGAATCAGACAAGCCATCATGAGGCTGTTCCAAAACAGTGGTAAGAAGTCGTCTTCCTGTAATTCCGATAGCGGAATCCGCAGCAAGACATCGGGTAATGCATCGATTTTCATCCACAATACATAACTCTTTTCCCCGAGACTCATCCGCACATCGGTCGGTGAATCAAGCTCCTTACTCATCTGTTCGCTCATCAGATCAATCGACGTCGCTTGCTGATAAACGGTGCCGGCCTGACTTTGTAACGGATGAATCGTCACCCCAAGCTTCTCCAGTACTTGCCGACGCATCAGAGCATTCAACGGAATGTCATGATACTCATCCATCGTGTCATCCAGCATCAAATGAATTTCATGACTTAAAATCTTATTAAACTGTTGCAGGCTCGGCAGCAACGCATAGTGAAAGACGGCGTAATAAGAGTAGAGCTGATTGGCAACCAGTAAGACGAGGAAAAGTAAAATGGTTTGGCTAAAAGCGCTGCGGGCACGCATCATGGGACTCCTGCATCATTGGGTAGTCCGAGTATCAGTAACTACCCAATGTAAAAGATAGTGATTGGCGGGTTAATTGAGTTGACCATCAGGCACAAACACATACCCTAACCCCCAAACGGTCTGAATATAACGGGGTTTGGCCGGATCCACTTCCAACATGCGACGCAAGCGAGAAATTTGCACATCGATTGAGCGTTCCATGGCGGAATACTCTCGTCCTCTTGCCATATTCATCAGTTTGTCTCGTGACATTGGCTCACGCGGGTTGGATACCAAAACTTTCAGAACCGCAAATTCGCCCGAAGTCAGTGGCATCACCTCATCTCCGCGAAACATCTCCCGAGTCCCGAGGTTGAGCCGGAACTCACCGAATTCAATTAGCGTTTCTTCAGCACTCGGTGCACCGGGTAATTCATTCACCTGACGACGTAAAACAGCTTTGATCCGAGCCAGCAATTCCCGAGGATTAAAAGGCTTAGGCAGATAATCGTCAGCACCCTGTTCAAGCCCGGTAATCCGATCCTCTTCATCGCCTTTAGCTGTCAACATCAGAATCGGTAACTGATTATTCGACTGACGTAAACGGTGACAAATGGATAGCCCATCTTCTCCGGGCAGCATCAGATCCAACACCATCAGATGAAAATTCTCACGAGCCAACAAACGATTCATTTGCTCACTATTGGCAACACTCCGAACATGATAACCCTGATCTGAAAGATAACGTTCCAGCAATGACCGGAGCCGGGCATCATCATCGACCACTAAAATCTTTTCATTTTCCTGCACGCATCACCTCAATCATCTGATACGAATTCTCTGAATTTAATGTATCACCATTTCTTAACGAAGAGCGAAAAGAATTGTTAATGATTATGTCTTATCACCCCACCAAGCCACACAACCCACACAACCCACACAACCCACACAACCCACACTCATGATTATTTCCATCCCTTACAGAGTTCAGTACACTAAGCGGCAGAAACCAAGCATAAGAAATAGGTACATTGTGAGTGAGGCCAAGTTTAAACAGATAGCCGAGACGATTATCTCCCGCATCACGTCAGGTTATTATCCACCGAATTCGAAACTCCCCCCTCACCGGGTCTTGGCTGACGAGCTCAATACCACACCGGTGACCGTGGCAAAAGCCTATCAGCGACTGGCGGAACAAAACCGGGTCGAATCTTTTGTCGGCCGGGGCACCTTTGTCTGCGGTGAATCAAAGCTCTCTCAAGTCATTCATGCTTCGGAAGATGATGCCACGGAATTCAATTTTTCGATTCTCCAACCCTGCTTAAGCCATAACATTGCTGCACTGCAAGATGCCTTTCAAAAAACGGCTCCCCGAATTACCCCACAATTAATCGGCTATGCCGAACATTCAGGCCACCAGCAGCATCGACAAGTGGGGGTCGAATGGGCGGCACGCTACGGTCTCGCCGGCGGAACTGTCGAGAATACACTGTTAACCGACGGTGCCCAGAATGCCCTCGCTCTGTTGCTCGAAGCTCTGACTAAACCGGGAGATACTATTGCAGTTGAGTCACTGACTTATCCGGGAATTCTTGCTATCGCCAGTCTGATGAGACGTGAAGTGATCGGGGTCGAAATGGATGAAAACGGTATGACCCCCGATAGTCTGCAACAGGTGCTGCAGACCGCCAGGCCCAAAGTGGTAATTGTCGTGCCCTCACACCAGAATCCCACCGGGGTTACGATGCCTGCGGCGCGGCGAGAAATCATTGCCCAACTGATTCGCGATTCGAACGTCTGGCTCATTGAAGATGATATTTATGGATTTCTCAACCCAGAACCGATTCCAGCCATTTGTAACTGGCTTCCGGAACAGGGTTTTCATGTCACGAGTTTATCAAAAGCCATCAGTCCTGCACTGCGGTGCGGGTTTATCAAAGCACCGGATGCACAAGTCGATACAATCAATGCCCATATCCGAGCGAATATTTGGCTTTCTTCACCATTGAATTATCAAGTTGCTGCCGAGTTAGTCTCATCGGGTACCGCTTTTGAGCTGGCTCAACGCCAACAGCGTCTCGCACAGCAGCGACAACAGATCGTTCAGGAGATCCTCCACCCAGCCCCCCCCCATCAATATGGCTACCATATCTGGCTGAAACTGCCGCAGCACTGGCAGCCCGAACGGTTTGTTCAGGAAGCCGCTAAGCAGCACCTTTTAGTCAGTAGCGGCAGCTATTTTGCAGTCCGGCAACCCACTGACCATATCCGCCTGTCGCTGATGTCAATCAACTCCGAAGCCCGTTTTCGCGAGGGGCTAACCCAGTTAAAAGCCTTGATGGATACATATACGACCAGCACACTCCCTTTTCAGGTTTGAGAGCTGTGAAGCGTTGCAATAGTTGATGACTGATCATCGATCTGGCTGTCCTCCAGCATCTCAATTTGTTTTAAAAAAAATAAAACATCATGTTATAAAAATAATTCTATAAAACATAAAGTCGCTATTTCCTACGTTAATTCACACCTTGAATCATTCGACTGATTTCTCTGCATTTTCGGCTACTTTTTAATCACCGTATCGATTACTTTTTAGGCACGATTCATTCATGCCCCAGACACTTATCATTGCGCCAATGGTGAGTCTCCTGCGGGCTCTCAACCAGAAGTATTCATCTCAATATGTTGTTTGATGGAGTGGTTTAACCGATATAAACACAGAGAAGGACTTCAGAATGATGCGACATAGCAAAACCATCAGTTCTCACCTTGCAGGGCTGCTTTTTACGGCCTTATTCCCCCTCGGATTACCTTCGTCAGCAACCGCAGCAACGCTCCCGAACGGCACCATTTCACCAATCATTGATGTGAACTCGGGCTTATGTTTAGGTGTTAAAGGTTCATCGAGCAGCTCCGGCGCTCAGTTACAGATTCAGAATTGTAGCGGATCTGACTACCAAAAATGGCAAGTCAGCCTTGATGCCTCAAACTGGGCCACCATCAAAAACATGGGCAGTGGTCAATGTATTGATGTCACCAATCAGTCAGCCGAGCCCGGAACTAACTTGCAACAGTGGGGTTGCAGTGGCGGTGAAAATCAAACTTGGAATATCAGCGCCCAAGGCAACGGTCAATATGCAATTATTTCGAAATATAGCGGGCTGGCCGTCGACGTCTATGGCGCACGGAAAGAGAATGGCTCACGAGTCGTTCAATACACGTGGACCGGGGCGGATAACCAGCGCTGGACATTCCCTTCATCATCTTCCGGTTCCACCAATACGAATACCACTAATACGCCGTTTGGGTTCGCTGCTGGTACAACGGGCGGTGCCGGTGGTCAGGTCGTGACGGTCTCGACACCAGACCAGCTTGAAAACGCGATTCGAGGCAACACGCCCAGAATTATCCGAGTCAATGGCATCATTGATTTTCGGGGAAACAGAACGACATCAGCCGGCTGTACCTATTCTGATAACAACTGTCGTTATAACGGTAAGCAAGAAAAAATTCTTGACCGTTTAGGTTACTGTGACGGTCGCCAGACCTATAACATTACCTACGATGCCGCAGGGCCAGAACCCATGCGTGTCGGATCGAATAAAACCATTATCGGGATCGGTGCCCGCTCCGGGATTAAGGGGAAAGGGTTTTATCTCCGGGATGGTGTCTCGAACATTATCATCCGTAACCTGTCGATCACGGATATTAATGATGGGCTCGTCTGGGGGGGTGATGCAATCACGGTCGATAACGCCAGTCGTATCTGGATCGACCATAACTATATTGCCCGTATCGGGCGTCAGATGTTGGTGACCGGATGGGGTACCGCCAAACAGATGACGGTTTCAAATAATTACTTCGACGGTACAACCGATTACGGACACTACTGTAATGCCAAACATTACTGGACGATGCTACTTATCGGTGAAAACCAGAGTATTACTCTGGCAAACAACCGCATCCGTAATTCATCAGGAAGAGCCCCAAAAATAGACAGCGGGATTGTACATATGGTGAATAATTATTTTGATGGCAACTATGGTGGCGGACTACAAGGCGTTGATGCCTATATGGTGATGGAAGGAAACTACTACACTCGCGGCAATAATTTTGCTCCGATTAGTTCAGTCAAATCAGGCACACTCTTCGCCCCGCTCAGTTCAACGCTCGGACAGGCGAATTCAAGCTGCTTCAATGTGCTCGGTCGTGCTTGTGTTGAAAACTACGATGAAAACGGACAACGCAACTTTGCCCTCAGCGGCAATGTCATGAATGCCGTTAACTCGAATGGTAGCTGGCGCTCAGGTCTCCGGGCAACAAAACCAGTCAGTACAGCAACCGTTCGTAGCTTCAACTTTGGCCCACAGGGTAATATCAACTAAGTGGTAATCTCAACTAAGTGATAGGGCTCAACTTCAACAGGCGGAGTCATCCGCCTGTTTGAGTGTATGAGGGGCTCAAAAAAGGAGATATTTGCCTTAACCTGTGCCATAACCATGTGCAAGAAATCAGCAAAAATCTAAGATTTTTCAAGCAGGTTCGGACGAGTGATACACTCATGTCCATCATCAGCAAGCATGAGTAACTCTTGAATGTAAACCCGACCATTTCTGATATTCCCCAGAAAGGCCATATAGTTATCCAGACTGGAAAGCCGCTGAATCACGAAACCAGGCAGCGTCTTATTAAACTCGACTTTCTCATATTCCTGTCCACGACAGGTTTCAAACGTCTCACCGTCCCAAACGCCCTGAATCAGCGTCTGATCTTGTTTGTCCTGTTTTTTGACCGTATCGACAATCGCCTCAGCTTGAGATTTATAATGCTCCAATGCTTCAGCGGTTAACGGGAAGACTTTATGATTGACCCGATACTGCTGATAAACCGCGTCACCATTTTTATCAAAACGGACATGCACCCGAAACGGCACCAATTCTTGTTTCCCTGCGGTACCAGAGATTTGTTCACCTTCACGAATCAGTTCTTTTAAAACACTATTTTCCCAACGGTAGCTGGTTTGATACCAACCATCATGACGAGACTGAATGTAGTCATCGGCAGCATAAGGGTGATTAGATTCTTCGGTATACCAGTACAAGCTCGTCGCATCTCCCATGCGCTCACCACCGGAATAGTTTTCTAGCGAGACAGACGTCGATTGTTGGGAAGAGGAACAGCCGAGCATCAGCCCGGAAAGGAGACAGGAAATAAAAAACTTTTTCATAAAAAAACTACGCCAAGAACACAAAACTGCCTTGGCGTAGAGTATAAATTAATTTACTGATTCTTTCAGTGCTTTTCCGGCAACGAATGCAGGAACGTTAGCTGCAGCGATTTGGATTTCAGCACCAGTTTTTGGATTACGTCCAGTGCGTGCAGCACGATGATTGACTTTAAATGTACCAAAACCAATTAGTTGAACTTGGTCACCTGATTTGAGTGCCTCTTCAACTGCACCTAGAGTCGCTTCTAGAGCAGACTTTGCTTGCGCCTTAGAGAGATCTGCTTTTTCTGCAATAAAGTCGATTAATTGGGTCTTGTTCATTCGGTTTCCCTTCTAATATGTTATCAAACCTCATCAACTCTAAAGCATAAAGCCCCCGTCTGGCAAAGGTTTGTCGATGTTCTTTTGCTTATTTGATGAAAATTTAGCTATAAACTGAGCAACAACTCACAATTTTCAGCGTTTGGTGATGATATTTCCCTGCTGAAATCAGCTAAACAAGCCCGAAAAATCAGGTCTGACAACTGTTTGTTCTCATATTTCAGTCGTAAAATTTGCTCATATTGCTAACAATTGATGAACCCGGTTTCTTATAAAAGGAACCACCTCACTTTCAAACCACGGGTGCTTTTTCAACCATAAGGTGTTCCTGGGTGAAGGATGTGGTAACGGGATCGCATCAGGACTCCATTGAGACCAGTTGCGAACCGTATCAGTCAGCGTTTTGGGTTTATTCGGCAAATAGTAGTTCTGAGCGTACTGACCAATCAATAATGTCAGCGCAATATTGGGCAACTCATCTAAAACCCGCTGATGCCACTGTGGGGCACATTCCTTCCGTGGTGGTAAATCACCGGAACGCCCTTTTCCCGGATAGCACAATCCCATCGGCATAATGGCGATTTGTCGTTCATTATAAAAAGTATCCCGATCAATATTCAGCCAGCTTCTGAGCCGATCACCACTTGGATCATTCCACGGGATCGATGTTTGATGAACCCGGATACCCGGTGCTTGTCCGACAATCAGAATTCGCGCCTCCCGATGCGCACGAATCACAGGGTTGGCTCCCAGCGGTAAATCCGGTTCACAAAGCCGACACTGCCTGATTTGCTGTAATATGATATCTAATCCGTCACCTTCACTCATCAGTAACCTTTATTAAAATCAATGAGATAATTTAAATCTTTCCCTTGCTCCCATAACCGCAAATTTTCGACAAAAATATCGGTGATCTGCTCAGGGAAACTGATTGCCGCAATATGCGGTGTCAGAGTAATCTGTGGATGAAACCAAAAAGGATGGGAGGAGCAAAGTGGCTCTGTGACAAAAACATCCAGAAATGCATGTTGTATTGCACCGGCCTCGATTGCGGTAATCAAATCATTTTCTTTCAGCGTATTACCACGCCCGACATTGAACAATAATGCCTGATGACAGTTTTTCAGCCGCTTAAGATCCAACAATGACTCAGTCGCAGGGGTATTCGGTAAAGTGCTGACCACGACATCAGCCACAGTCAATGCTTTTTCAATATCATGTACTGCATAGACATCATCAAACAGATTCGGTTCTGGTTGCTTGCCCGTTCGATTGACCCCGATGACACGCAACCCCATCTGACGGGCAGCCTGCGCAAGAAAGGAGGCAATATTACCGGTACCGAGAATCACCATCGTCTTTCCGGTCAACGATTCATACGGATGTGGCTGCCAAGATTGCTGCTGTTGCTGCTGTCGGTAGCAGTTAAAATGTCGGTAATGCGCAATCATATAGCCCAGTACATATTCAGCGATGGCCTGACCAAAAATCCCCTTTACATTCGTCAGCAGGTAGTCTTGCCGTCCGCCAGACTGAACGAGCGCATCAACACCTGCGAATGTTGACTGTAACCAGCGCAACGCGGGAAAGTCATTGATCACTTTGGCGGCCAGCGGTGGCGCAGCCAGTACAATGGTTGCGTCTTGTTTCTGTTGTGTTAGTCGTAAATCAGGTAGCTGTCGCTTTTCAATCAAAGTCCGGTATGTATCATCCTGCCCGGTGAGCAGATAAAGATAATGCGTCATACGCTCCACCTCTGCCTTGTGATGATTTCAGAGTGATTCATCATACATGATTGATCCAGCCCCGACTCTCAGAAATATTCTCAAAAAAGATGTATCACAACCGTCGTAATATGCAGATATCCCCATTGAGACAGGCATCGGCAAGGAACGTGGCCGGATGTCAGGCTAGCTTGAACATAGATTATCAAGTACACTGCCGAAGTCTTATTTCGGAGCCCGGTCAACATGCTACAAAACCCTGTTCAGCTACGTCTTCAGAAACTTATTCCCTGGCAACAAATTACCTTTATGGCTTGCCTGTGTGAACGCATGTATCCTAACTATGCCATGTTCTGCGAGCATACTGCGTTTACTTCTCATGCGACGTATCGTCAGATATTGGATACAGTATGGGAATCGCTCACAGTCAAAAGTGCCAAGATAGACTTCGAGCGTCAACTCGAAAAACTGGAAGAACTGATCCCATCTCAGGAAGCATTTGACGTTTATGCCGTTTATCCGGCAATCGATGCCTGCGAAGCACTGTCAACGCTCTTACATAGCCTGTTAGATAAAGACCAGCTCACAGAAGCACAGCAAGAGGTCAGTACCATTTCGGTCAATACGGTGGTGCAACTCGAAGAAGCGCAAACAGATTCGGTCATCACGAATGACAATCAAAAGGAAAACGAAGCGGTTTGTACTGAGTGGGATGTGCAGTGGGCCATTTTCAGAGCACTGAAAGAAGCCGAAGAGCGGGATATAGAACTGATAAAATCCCTCAGAGATGAGCTGAGAGAAGAACGGATATCAAATATCGGGGTAGGTCTGTAGCCCCCCCCCCATATTTGACTAGCTGAGAGGTTGTATCGTCTCGTTAGTAGGCACCATCGCGCCGGAGGACTACATTCACGGTTTTAAATAAGATCACGATATCATTCCAAAGCGACCAGTTTTTAACATACCAACAATCCAGATAAACGCGGGTGTTATAATCGATGTCGCTACGGCCGCTGACTTGCCAAAGCCCTGAAATACCCGGCTTCGCGCATAAGTAATAGTCGACATCATCTCCATAACGTTCCAATTCTTCATCGATAACCGGTCTTGGGCCGACCAGACTCATTTCACCTTTTAGCACATTCCACAGCTGTGGTAATTCATCCAGACTAGTTTCACGCAAGAAGCGGCCAATCGAAGTAATCCGCGGATCGTTTTTCAATTTAAACCATTGCTCCCATTCAGCTTTAGCCTCCGGATCCGTTGCCAGAAGCTCATCCAACAACTCTTGAGAGTTCATCACCATCGAGCGGAACTTCAGGCAGTTGAATTTTTTACCGTCGAGCCCGATACGCTCATGCCCATAAGTCACGGAACCACCGTCACGCGAGATTCGCCAAGCGATAAATAAGAAAAATGGTGCAAGTAATACCAGTAATGTTGCAGAACCAACAATATCGAATAAGCGTTTAATAAATCGTGAGGACTTACGGGGCAGATTATTTTTCAATCGCAACATCATCACTTCATGACTAAAAAAATGAGATATATCAGTACCATAAAGAGGGATTCCTCTCAGGGCTGGCACAATGGATATATCACGAATACCTCGCTTATAGAGCTCACGGATCCAAATCTCTCTTAGTCCGCTTTGATCCTTTTCAAGTGCAATAAATACTTTGTGAAATGCCCCCGAATTATGGAGAAATTCTGTTTTACTAATATAAGAAATGCCAAAAACTTTATCTACACGAGCTTCCCCTGATGGCTGAACAACAGCGAGAACTTCAAACCCAGTTGAAGGTTCACTTTCTATAGCTAAAAACACATCCTTCGCATTTTCAGCATCACCGATAATGACACAGGGCATTTTCCACACATCAACTTTATTGAGCAGAATCTTAGCAAAGTTACGAAATAACGGGATAAATACAAGTACCAAAGCCCATTCCGTTCCCCAAATCGTCACGGAATATTCACGGCTAAAAATTGCATTGACCGCAATGGAAACTAACGCCATGAACGATAACGTAGACAGCATATCTCTGAGTTCATCCCAAAATGGTTTCCGGTAGCTATAGTGACGTTTATTGCCCCAAAACCACAAAACAGAGATCCCCCCGGAAAACAAAAATGTGATCGCTTGCAAGCTCAGTAATGAATATGCCAAATTTAGATTTTTCCCCTCTAAAATAAAGGCATGAGTCAGCAAGATAGAAACCCCAAAGGCAAGAAAGTCAAATAAAATTAAAGTCACTTTATTGATTCTCTGCGAGAAGTGAGCTCTCATTTCTAACAGTTTTTCATGGGAAAGTGTGAATTGTTCCATAATTTGTATTTGGTAAACCTTTAAATGTGTGCACAACGAGATGTACAAAAAATAAAAAATTGCCGATTCTGTTTGATTTTCAATTTGTTATCGACTATTCAAAAACATCCATTTTGTATGTAATAACAATCAAATATAATCAAGGAGATGAATCCACCAAGAATGGCCTTTATTATTTGAAATCACGAGTAAGGACGCTCCCACTCGTTTCTCTATTCATAACGAATATATATTATTTCTAGACTATTGGTGCTCTACTTTCCACAAAATTTCTATCGACGATACTTGAAGCTCTAGAATATAACTGCGATTTGACTAAGTAGAGACAACGCGACATCAGACTGATAAGTTCATCCTATCCCTTAACATATCTAACATGTTAGATAGGACAACAATAAAATTGAATCATCACTAAGATTAACTAGCGTTTCTCATATACATAAAAATCTATTGGCAAATGAAGATATTTCTTGATATCAAGTCTTTATTCGAATAATTATCTCCAAAAGAATAGTAAATCGACTAAAGACTTCAAAATGATGCTTAGATAATTTATTACTTTTAATTTTTTATTTATATAGGATTATTCTTCAATCATCCCCAATGTATTGATATTACTTCCATGATTAATTAAACCCCATATAGTTCTCAGGGTTAACCTCATGATTTATGATATATGTTCAAGAAGCCTATCTAGCTATGAGATAGGCTAATCTATAAATTTACATTTATTATAATATAGTAAAAATAATACTAATTTAGGCTATTTTTGCTTATCATTTCATCCATAAAATTCAATCTCACTTTTACCAAATGATAAAATCAAAAATTCCAGTATAACCCTGTAGCAATAGTATTATGAACAATTTAACAACATCAATATTTCTTCTGTTTTCATTTTCATAAGTTCAGAATTCAATCGTGCTTCAACATTCAACCGAACCACAGGCTCCGTATTCGAGGATCTCAAATTAAATCGCCAGTCAGAGAACTCCAGACTAATACCGTCCGTCTCATCGATTGAAAGAGCGTCGTTTTCAAATGCGGCTCTGACATGGGCTATTGACAATACGGGATCACTCAGCTTGGCATTAATTTCACCGGAAGAAGGATAAGCCTGAATTCTTTCCCGTACTGTTTGAGAAAGTCTGACGCCTTTTACACAAAGTAACTCAGCCACAAGTAACCAAGGAATCATGCCGCTATCACAATAAGCAAAGGTTTTAAAATAATGGTGAGCACTCATTTCCCCGCCATAGATAGCATCTTCACACCGCATCCGCTCTTTAATGAAAGCATGACCAGTTTTAGACAGTACCGGAATTCCCCCAGCACGCTGCACGACATCAATGGTGTTCCAGGACAAACGAGGGTCATGAATAATTTTACTACCGGGCTGCTTCTGCAAAAATGCTTCAGCCAGCAAACCGACAATATAATATCCTTCGATGAATGCCCCCGTTTCATCAAACAGGAAACAGCGGTCAAAATCCCCATCCCATGCAATCCCAAAATCAGCCTGATGCTCAATCACCGCTCTTGATGTATCCTCCCGGCATTCAGGCAAGAGAGGGTTCGGGATCCCATTCGGAAAGTTACCATCGGCTTCATGATGTACTTTGACAAAAGTCACCGGAATATTTAATGCCTGAAATCGCTGCTCAATTTCGTCAATCACATGCCCGGCAGCACCGTTACCAGAATTGACGACCAGCTTGAGCGGCCGAAAGTTTTCAGGTGTGACATAACTCATCAGATGATCAACATAAACAGACAAGTGATCTTGTTTGCGATAAGTGCCTCGGTTTTCTACCGGAGAAAACTCATTTCGTTCCGCCAACTGCTGGATTTCTCTTAATCCGCTATCACCGCTAATCGGTCTGGCACCTTCACGAACAAGTTTCATCCCGTTGTAATCCATCGGATTATGACTGGCCGTCACTTCAATACCACCGTCAACCGGCAGTGACTGAGCCGCGAAGTAGATTTCCTCGGTTCCGGTCATACCGATATCGATCACATCCACACCTTCATCTTGGAGGCCATTTGCCAAGGCCATCTTCAGTGACTCAGAACTTAAGCGGACATCGCCACCAACAACAATACATTGAGGACGAAGATGTTTGGCATAAGCTCGGCCTATCCGATAAGCAATCTCTTCATTGAGCTCATCCCCTAACCGTCCCCGAATATCATAAGCTTTAAAACAAGTGAGTGACTGCATTAATATCCAACTCCATGTGAATCTAAACGAATAATATCGTCTTCTGCTAAATAACTACCACTGCGAACCTCGATGATTTCTAAAGGAACTTTACCCGGATTTTCAAACGCATGTGGCGCGCCAATCGGAATATAGGTCGATTCATTTTCACTAACGAGATAGCTTTCATCACCGTTGTATACTTTTGCTGTTCCGGAAACGACAATCCAATGCTCCGCCCGGTGATAATGCATCTGAGTTGCTGTGCGTTGACCCGGCTTTACCATCACTTTTTTGACCAGATAACGTTCACCTTCTGCAATTTCATCATGAGAACCCCATGGACGAAACACTTCACGATGATGCAAGTGTTCACAACGATTGGTTGTTTTCAACTGTTCAACAATCTGTTTAACTTGCTGGACCTTATCTTTACTCGCGACGAGCACTGCATCTTTCGTTTCAACAATGACAGCATTTTCTATCCCGACAGCAGCGACTAATCGATCTTCAGAGTAGATATAGCTATTGCTTGTCTGTTCAGTCAGGACATCACCACGCAACGCATTGCCATCCTGATCCTTGTGATTCACTTCCCAGAGCGATGACCAGCTCCCCACATCACTCCAACCGGCATCCATAGGGATCACGGCGGCACTTTGTGTCTTTTCCATCACCGCGTAATCAATCGATTCCTCTGGACAATGGGTAAATGCACCGGCATCGACTCTGATGAAATCCAAATCAAGACGACTTTGCGTTAAAGCCGTTTCACAAGCCGTTAAAATATCAGGCCGGAAGCGGCGTAATTCTTCAAGGTAGCGGGATGACTGAAACAAGAACATACCACTGTTCCACAAATAGCCACCGACTTGCAGATAGTGTTCAGCGGTTGATAAATCGGGTTTTTCGATAAACTTTGCCACTTCAAAGCCAGCGTTTGGCAAAGGTTCCCCTTGTAGGATATAACCATACCCAGTATGAGGTTCTGTCGGCACAATACCGAAAGTCACCAGTTTTCCCTGTTCTGCCAGCGGTACTGCCAGCTCAACGGCATCGACAAAACGCTGCGCATCCTGAATTACATGATCCGCAGCAAGAACCAAAAGTAACGGGTCATCGCCATCTTGCAATGCTTTCAGTGCAGCAAGTGCAATCGCAGGCGCTGTGTTTCGCCCCACGGGTTCCAATATGATCCCACTATGTGGCATGTCACAACGGCGCAATTGCTCGGCAACGATAAAACGGTGCTCTTCATTGCAGATAAATAATGGGTCTTGCTTAGCGAGAGTATCCAGACGATGCACGGTATCTTGCAACATGGTCTGTTCAGATACGAGTGACAGGAATTGTTTTGGGTAAGCCGTCCGAGAGAGCGGCCAGAGTCTACTCCCCGACCCACCGCACATAATGACAGGAAGGATCATCTATTTGTAACCTTAATCAATGATTCATAATATAATTTTATTTACATAATCAGAAAATTGCTTTTTGAAATTTTCCTTACTAAAGCGCTCTGAGTAATTTCTGATCATCTCACTATCAAACGAGGATTGATTTTCTTCAAATCGGTCCAAAGTCTTATTCAGTGATTGCTCCGTCTGTTGTTCAAAAAACATTCCGGACAAATTTTCCTGAACCGTCTCCAACGCTCCGCCAGCTTTATAAGCAATCACAGGGCGTCCCGAAGCCATTGCTTCTAAGGGAACAATGCCAAAATCTTCAACGCCGGGAAATATCAATGCCTTGCAATTCGCCAACAAAGTCTTAATTTTACTAAACGGCTGACGCCCCATGATATCAATATTTGGCTGAGCAATCCGGCGCAACAACTCAAGTTGCTCTCCTTCTCCTACAATCTTCAATTTTCGGCCAGTCTGATTAAAAGCTTTCACTGCTAAATCAGTTTTTTTATAGGGAACCAGTTGTCCGAGTATTAAATAATAATCTTCCGGAGGATTACCCGTTGGAGAAAATTCATCAAAACTGACCGGAGGGTGGATCACATCGGCATGCCGATGATAAAAACTGTGGATGCGCCCGGCAACAAAATGACTGTTGGCAACAAAATGACTGACCGACATCGAACTCAACTGATCCCAACGACGAATATAATGCAGCAATGGCACCATCAATTGTCGTTTTAACCAACCACATCGATTTCTATATTCGTGGTACATATCCCAAGCATAACGCATCGGGGAATGACAATAGCAGATATGCGGTTTACCCGGTGCCGGTATAATCCCTTTTGCTGGTCCAGACTCGCTAGAGATAATCAAATCATAACCAGAAAGATCGAATTGCTCCAATGCTAGTGGCATGAATGGCAGATAACTCTGATACCACTGTCTGGCTCTGGGTAATTTACCGATAAAGCTTTGATAGACGTGATGCCTGGAAATAATACTGTCTTGAAATCCCTCAGCGTGATAAATATGAGTGTAGATATCAGCCTGCGGATACAATTCGCACAAAGCTTCCAATACCTTCTCACCACCCCGAAGATTAACCAACCAGTAGTGGATGATTGCTACTTTCAAAAACTACCTCATGTGTGATTCATTAATACTGAATAAGTTTTTTCTGCTGTGCTCTTCCATGAAAATTTCTCAGATTGCTCATATCCTTTTCTAACATATTCATTTCTTAAACGGCTATCACTTAATATAGATTTTAACCCTTGAGCTATCTCATCAACACAATACGGATTGACTAACAGTGCTGAGTTACCTACAACCTCTGGTAATGACGTGCAATTACTTGTTATAACTGGCGAACCATGAGACATAGCTTCTAAAGGAGGCAGGCCAAAACCTTCATAAAAGGGGACATAAATAAAAGCTTCGGAAAATTTATACATGAAAGGTAACCATTGATCTTCTACGAAACCAACAAACTTGACTCTTTTAGGTATATTCTTTACGCCGACATCAGAAAAAATATGGGGATTAGTCTTTCCGACAAGCACTAGCCAGATATCATCATCAATTAGATCAACTATTTTTGACCATGCATGTAAAATACCTTTAATATTTTTTCTTGGTTCTATTGATGAAACGGACAGCACATACCTTTTATCACTTATCCCCATGTTTAACTTTATACTTTCACAACAATTAGAGTCATATGAAAAATGATTATTTTTATCCACACCATTAGGTATTACACTAATTTTACTTTCATCAATATCCACATATTCTATAATTCTAGATTTAGTAAATTCAGATATGGTAATAATATGGTTAACTTTTTTTAACAATCGGGGTAATAAATATAAGTAATAAGTTCTAAATTTAAATGATGTCCATTCAGGATTATCTAATGGAGCAAGATCATGTATTGTAACCACATGTCTACTTTTTATATATAACGGTCCTGTATTACTCGGACTCCATAATAATGAACCGGTATCTAATGACTTAGGTAGGAGTAGTTGCTCCCATAAATGGCCTTTAACTCCTCTACAATCGGAGTCACAAGTTATATATGGATGATTTTCATCTAGTTCACTTAAAATATTTTTCAAATATCGTGACACACCACTAAATGGCCCACTCAATACTCGACTGTTAACATAAATATTCATGATTTTATTTTTTGAGAAACATTTGCTAGAAGATAATAAATCGCCCATGAGATAAATATATAAACAGTTAAAAATATAAATTTATTTATCCACTCATATCCAGACAAGAAAATACCGTATGGAGTAAAAACAATAGCGACTACAAATATTATTGAAAATGTGTTAATACTTTTACTCAAAACAAGCTTTCTCATAAAAAGGAAAGTAGACACTTCAATAATAAAGAAAATACTACCAAGAATAATCCCACTAGTAAGCAGACATTCTAAGATTAGATTAGAATTTGGATAAGCATGAGGGCTAGAATATGTTTGTCCATATAATTTATATATAATGAATTCACCAATAGAATTATATTCGACTGACACACCAGAAATAGACTTATAATAAGACAGGAATTGATATTGTATTAAATTCAGTCCAATCTGAGAATCAGGCATATATTGATTATTCAATAAATCAAGTTGCGAGGCTGGTATCAATTGATCAAATGCATAAAAAAATCTTATTAACAATTTAACTATAATAGTTCTTATTACCCCATCACTACCATGACCAACACCAATTTTAACAAGATATATAGGAATAACTAACATCGTTAAAATTATGATCAGATAAAATATTTTCTTATGATATCTAAATCTTTTCACATCATTTCTAGCTTTAGCTACAAAAAGAACCAGTATTTCCATAATCACAAACGAGAGAATAGCACCTTTCGAGGCCATCATCAAAGATATAATAAACGCCACAATAAAAGAGAAAAAAGCAAAAAGACGAACTCTCCGATAACTGCTAATTGCAAATAAAACTAGTGGGATAGAGTTAATAGCTAAATTCATCCAATACAACATTCGACTATTTTGAGTAGCTAAAAATCTATTCTCAACTCCTTGTGTAGAAAACAGAGGTATATTTCCTGAAAGATAAACATTAATATAAAAATTAGAAATAGTTATCATAAGAAAAAAAAACAGAAGAATAAACTGAAAATCTTTTGGTAAATTATCTTCTAGGTTAATATTCCGCACTGGTCTAAATAATAAAATAAGAAATACATATACAAATATAAGTGCACATATTAAAAAGTATGTAAATGTCCCCCCAAAAATACCACTAACAAATAACCCAAAAATTGCTGGAATCAGAAAAACAACGAAAAAATAAAATAATGGATCATATATGTTAACTGCACTTTTTTTTACAATAAAAAGAAAAAAACCGCACAAAACGAGACAAGAAAAAATTTGTAAAATAAGAGTCATCGATATTGAATTTAATGTATTAATTATCATCTATTTTACTGTCCACTTGCGACGCCTTCCACAAAGAAATCTTGCAATATCCATCACATTACAAAAAAATCGTTGTCCTAACACCTTGAATATTATATATTTAGATGATTCTTTAATAGAACACCATATATAAGAAAACTTATCCTGACTAATATTTAAATCTTGACAGATAGAAAGCAGTTCTTTTCTCACCAATAAAGAATGGGAAATATCTGTAGATACCCCGCCAAAAGGCATTCGAACAACATCTCTATCAATAAATAAAATATTATCGTTATTAATAACTTCCAATAATAGCTTTGAGTCAGCTGCTATTTTATATTTTTCGTCAAATTTATGACCATTTATAAAGATGGATGCTTTATGAAATACTTCAGGGTGCACGGGGAGTGCAGGTCTAAAACCCTGCCATTGAAACTTCAACGAACTCCAAGACTCTCCAATCCTTTCGATATGTCTCCTACTTTCATAGCTAATGATCTCAATAGAACCATAGATAAGATCATATTGATTAATATAGTTCCTTAGTTCAACAGAAATATTTTGATAGACAGAGCTATCTGTCAACTCATCCCCAGCCCCAAGAAACTGAACCCACTCACCTTTTATGTACGGAAGAGCTTTATTCCACGCATGATATATACCTTTATCCGGCTCACTAAACCAATAATCAATAATATCTTCATTTTGCTTAAGAATTTCAACAGTCCCATCCGTTGAGGCACCATCGGCAATAATCCACTGAATATGTGGATAGGTCTGAGCCCGAATAGATTCGATAGTCCAATGCAAGTCCTTTGCTGCATTGAAAGTCGAGGTAATAATGGTAATCAGCGGTTGCTCAGGAGTCCCTTGCTTGACGCCATCAGTCAACTCCCGCCCACCTTCAATACGAGTCTGTAACACCTAGATACCTCTTAACTCTTGCTGATGCTCAACAAACCATTGATAAGCATTGCTTAAACCACTTTCAAGATCGATTTGAGCCTGCCACCCCAGCGCTTTCAAGCGTTCAACACTCATAAGTTTACGAGGCGTTCCATCCGGTTTAATCGGATCAGTTGTAATTCTGCCCTGAAACCCAACGACTTTTGCAATCGTTTGAGCAAGTTCCAGAATCGTACAATCTTGCCCGGTTCCCACATTAATATGACTCAGCATAGGCTGGGTGTTTTCTTGATAAATAGTATCATCCAAATTCATGACAAAGACACAGGCCTCAGCCATATCATCGACATGCAGAAACTCTCTCTTCGGCGATCCGGTTCCCCAAATCATGACTTCTTCTAATCCAGATAGTTTTGCTTCATGAATACGACGCATCAGTGCAGGCACAACATGACTGTTCTCTGGGTGAAAATTATCTCCCGGACCATAAAGATTAGTTGGCATCACACTACGGTAATCCACACCATATTGACGATTATATGACTCACACAACTTGATCCCGGTAATTTTAGCAATCGCATAGGGTTCATTCGTCGGTTCAAGATAGCCATTCATAAGCTCCGACTCCAGCATCGGCTGTGCTGCTAATTTAGGATAAATACAAGATGAGCCAAGAAACAGCAACTTCTTGACCCCATTTGTATACGCCTGATGAATCACATTCGTTTCAATCATCAAATTATCGTAAATAAAATCAGCAGGATATGTGTTATTCGCATGTATCCCCCCGACTTTAGCCGCGGCAAGGTAGACTTCATCGATCTGCTGCTCAGCAAAAAAAGCAGCAACTTGGGCCTGATTTCTTAGATCCAATTCTTTAGAAGAACGAGTCACAATGTGTTGATATCCTCGACGCTGTAATTGGCGAACAATAGCACTCCCAACCATACCATTATGGCCGGCTACAAAGATCCGGGCATTTAAGTTTGTCATTTCAGTTCTCCAGAGAAACAGGGACATCAAAGCCGTTTGCTTTCATAAATGCATGTTGCTGAGCTATTTTTAGGTCTTCAGCGACCATCTCTGAGCACATTTCCTGAACCGTTGTTGTTGGCTCCCAGCCTAATTTCTGTTTTGCATAACTCGGATCACCCAGCAACGTTTCAACCTCTGCCGGACGGAAGTAACGAGGATCAACACGAACAATAACATCACCAATTTTCACAGATGGTGCTTTATCTCCTTGAATTGATTTAATGATTCCAACTTCTTCCACGCCATTACCATGAAATTCAAGTTCAATACCAAGCTCAGCTGCACTCCAGGAAATAAACTGGCGTACAGAATATTGAACGCCTGTAGCAATAACGAAATCTTCTGCCTGCTCTTGTTGAAGCATCAACCATTGCATTTCAACATAATCTTTTGCATGGCCCCAGTCGCGCAAAGCATCCATATTGCCCATATACAGACACGCTTCTAATCCTTGTGCAATATTTGCAAGTCCTCGAGTGATTTTTCGGGTCACAAATGTTTCCCCCCGCCGAGGAGACTCGTGATTAAATAAAATGCCATTACAGGCATACATGCCGTAACTTTCCCGATAGTTGACGGTGATCCAATAAGCATAAAGTTTAGCCACAGCATAGGGAGAACGAGGATAAAAAGGAGTCTTCTCACGTTGTGGGATTTCTTGAACTAATCCATAGAGCTCTGAAGTAGAGGCCTGATAGAAACGTGTTGTTTTTTCCAGCCCAAGAAAGCGAATGGCTTCTAATAAGCGTAGCGTCCCCATAGCATCAACATCTGCAGTATATTCTGGAGACTCAAAAGATACTGCAACATGAGACTGAGCCCCTAAATTATAAACTTCATCCGGACGAACCTGCTCAAGAATTCGGGTTAAATTCGAGCTATCAGTCAAATCACCATAGTGGAGCTTTAACTTTGGATTCTCATCATGCGGATCCTGATATAAATGATCGATTCGTTGGGTATTAAATGATGAAGCACGTCTCTTAATACCATGAACCTCATATCCTTTTTTCAGTAATAATTCTGCAAGATAGGAACCATCCTGACCTGTAATACCGGTAATTAATGCTTTTTTCATCATAAAATATCTTATAGTTTAATATATTCGGAGATTTTCTTAATGACACTCTGCGACGTAATTCTTTGTATATCAAGTGAGCTTCCACGGCTAAATCTTGCAATCTTCTCCTTTTCATTGCTAATCTCCTCCAGCTCTGGGGGATAAATTGCAAAATATCGATCACATAAGTAATTTGGGTATGGTGTGAAGCGACCATAATGATTTCCGTTGGAAACGACGAAAATATTAGGATGTTGTAAAGATACAGCAATATGCGGAATGGCCGTTTCATTTGATAAAAGCAGTGTTGAACGAGCAATGAGTTCAATCAATTCCACCTGCGTTGTTTTTCCTACATAGTTGATACACGGGCACGTTTTATATAATAGTTTTTCTAAATGCTTCCCTAAAATAATATCGTTAGGAGCTCCCCCCAAAACAATCTCAAATCCGTATTCATGATAAATATATGTTGCCACTTCCGCATACTTTTCAACCGACCATTGACGAAATATCGCACTAGCACCAACAAAAATAAATGCATACAGTTTAGGTAAAGTCAAAGAAGAATCAACTGGAATATCTAAATAAGGTCGTACATGAGTGAGTTCCTTTTCTAAAAACCGAGTAAAAAACTGACGGTTTCTGTCAAATTCAAAAACAATATCACCATCATCATCATCATACAGTTCAGTATACAAGGACTGAGTTTTTTCACGATGTTTCTTATTCTGATTTGAGAGATCACCAAACCATGCTATCTTACTGGGAGCTGGAATAGCTTTAACGATATCTTCAAAGGAATATCCTTCTCTACTATAGCAAGGGTACAAAACCATCTCTACATTATTCAGCATGCCTAACTGAGATAATATTTTGGTTCTATATAAAAAATTTCTTATAAACTTCTTACGATTTAATGGAAGAAATTGATCAATACAAACAGAATCACAATATTGTACAATTTCTATCCAGGAATCATTACCAATTAAAAATATTTTATAATTGTTTTTTTCAAGATGATATAAAAAATTCCTTAATAATACATAATCCCCCATAGCATCCGGCTTAAGAACAACCAGGATATTTTCCTTGGGCATGCTCTTTTTTAAAAAAAAAGTACTGATTATAATATACAGCTTTGATATATAAAAAGCTAAAGAGTAATATATTTTTAAACTACACCTTTTAAATCTAATCATGCATCCACTATTTTGATATTATTTTATTATAATCACTCTGTAAGAGGCTTCTTGACTTAGATATTCTTTCACAAAAAACATGAATAATTTTTCTAGAGATTTTATTTTTCATAAAAAATAGTTTCACTGAATTTATTTTATTTCTAGAAAAGATATGGTAAGAATCATTAATCATATAGTATTTTAAGTTAAATTTATTTGCGAGTATAGCAAGTGATTTCTGTTGATAGAAGGTGATATGCTGTCCTGTATGAAATGAGTAATACCACCAATTTAAAGGAGGGTTATCAATAAAAGTCTGAGTCGAAAATATCAACAGATCCGGATTGTATTTATCTATATTCTCACTCAAAAATTCTATGGGGTTTGACAAATGTTCCATAACTTCAAAAGCTAATAATACTTTTATATTCTTGACATTATCACCACAAAATTCACTTGAGAACAGATTTTCACAATACTTATCTGAAGAGTAACAATGAATACCTCGATCTCTCAACAATCTTGTTAAAATACCATATCCCCCAGCACTATCAACGACTCTATCATGAACACGATTCAAAATACTTAAAATTGTCAAAACCATTTTGGAATTATAATTATTTCTGTCTAACAGACCGATATCAGAGTTAGCAATTGCATCACTGTATGCTTCATCAAGCCAATAAGGTGTCTCTGTTTTTATAATTCCGCAATGACTACATTTATAATAATTCACATCGTACTTCTCCAAAACTTTCTCTTGGAAAATAAAACTCATTTTGTCGGAATCGATTGGACATTTACACATATATTCCCTTAAAAATCACTTATCTAACCAGTTAGATAAATCCTTTCTAATGATTGTCTCGAGCTTATGAATATCATTCTTATAATAATAAATTAGATAATTTTTATCTTCAGATTTTATAGACTCTCGAATTAAATTAACATTACTTATTTTTCTCTTAGCTTTATTTATCAATGATTTAGGTATTAAGTATTTAACAATAGGCTTAATTATATTAGCAAAGATTCCTCTACCATTTGAAAAATCATGAATAAACTTAGATCGAGGCCTACCTGATTCGTTAAACTTCTCCACACTACTGACATTAATAACATTTTCATCGACATTCAAAAATGAACAGATATCATTCAGTAACCAATCTAAATTACGAAGATCCTCATAAGTGTATATTTTCACATTATCAAAGTTATCAATATACTCTTTTACAGATTGACTATATAATCCCGCTCTTTTGAAATGATACGTCCACCCCCAGTTATCAGCCAAACGTTGCTCTTCATGATCAAGAGCCTCACGAAAAGATAGCGTTTCCCACCCTTCACGAATGTGATGCATATAACTAGAAAATGCTCTTTCGACAGGGTTTCTTAAAATAATAATTATTTTAACTTGTGTCCCCACATATTTCTTTATATTTTCGATACTACGAGTAGAGTAATATAAGTAATCATTTGAGATATCACCACAGACTTTATCCTCATTTCCAGCAAAAAGATTCCTGTAGTCGTTATCATCAGTAATACCTTCATTACTATAATATTCTGCACCGAGACCTTTGAAATTTTTATCTAGCTTAGAAAAAAAACGGCACTCTTTTACATCTGGAATAAAAATATCTGGATGATTGTTCAAATAATAAAATAAAGAAGTCGTTCCGGACTTAGCAGCACCAACAACAATAAAGTCAATTTTCATAATCGTTTATATATTAACAACTTTAGTAAGAACAAGTAATTTAAATATAGCATAAGAAAATAACTTCTTCATTTTAAAAACAAGTGAGTTATCACTATTATTGATATATTTTATCTGTGATATATCTACACCACTTTTTTGTAACCAACATAAAAATTGGATACTAGCATTCCTTTTCTTATACTTTCTATATGCTTCTAATACAGAATTTTTCCCTTCTTCAGATCGAATACAATTTATTAATTTAATAAAAAACAGGTTGACATCATTAAAAATAACATTTACTAAATTGTAACTTTTTTCGGCTGCTCTCAAATTAACGCAGACATTACCACTTTGACATGTAATTTTTCTTGGTATGTCATTATTCAGCAACTCAATCCAAAAACAGCTATACGCATGTGAAGTACTATATAATTCTTTAAAATTTTCATCAGAAAATAATGTTCTTTTTACCAGAAGAGCGCCATACGTGCATTTATTATAAAGATGCAAGTATTTTTCGTATTTAGATAACCCTTCAATATTTACAGGTTCTGAATGTACTGGTGAAATCAATTTACCTTCACCATCAATCCAGTTTGCATTAACAACTGCCAAATCAATATCATCATGAATAAGTTTATCTAAAATAGTAAAAGCATTTTTTTTGAAGTAATCATCATCGCCTAATAGATAGACATACTCCCCTTCTGACATATTGAGTACAAAGTGCATATGTTCATCTAAAGATAGTCGCTCTTCTTGTTTAATGTAATTTATATTCTTATGTATTTCATTAATTTGTTGTATATATAGTTCTACTTCGGTGTAATCAGAATCTGAAGAGTTGTTAGATATACATATTTCAAAAGGTATTATATTTTTTTCTTGGTGATAGATAGAATAAAGTGCTTTAAATAAATAATAGGGTCTGTTCAAAGTAGGAATACAAATGCTTAACATATCATCTCCACAGAAGAGAACGGAAAGTAAATACAAATAAATCTTTACAGAAAAAATAGTTAACAATAAAGGATTGAACAATCTGGGCAATTAATATTGCAATCGGAGCTCCTATAACTCCCATAGATTGAACAAAGTAGATATTTAAAATCAAAGCCAACAATGCACCGACTATAGTTTGAATTAATATAATATTAGGTTTCTTCTCATTGATAACCCAAATAGTCTGGCAGCATCCCATACACACGGGTAAAAAGGATAATAGATGGACAATAAATATATACTTACTTAAAGAAAAATCAGCACCATATAAAAAAGGAATCAAATAATACAATAAACTACCATAGAATAATATACTAATAAAACTCCCCCACCAGAAAACAAACATCAGTCGTTGATACAATAAAAAATACCGTTCTTTATTATTCTTAGATAAATTAGCCAAAATAGGTGAGAAACTTGTAACGATAATACCTGGTACAAAAAATATCATCTCAGCAAGATTGGCACCTACAGAGTATAATCCAACAGCTCGACTACCCAAAAAATATTCAACAGCCATGACCCCTGAACGCATAAATGTTACAACAGCAAGATTGGACATCATTAAAGGAAGAGATTCTCTTAATATTTCTAGATAATAACTATCATTTTTAAATTTGGGAAAATTTATTGTAAATACTAATTTATATTTACGATAGAGAAGATAGATTAAAATAAAGCTTATCGTCATCATTTCTAGAGGGACAGCAATTAAGTAAAAAGATACTGAACCACCATACCATATAATAAAAACCTTGAAAAAAGCAGAAAAAACATAAGCAATTATTTTAGCAATTACTGTATATTTGCTTTTAATCTCACTTTGAAAAAATAAATCACAAACATTACCTAATGAAAATATTAAACCACAAGATACTATAACAATTGCTAAGAGATTTTTTCCAAGAGCAAATGCAAAAAAAACACTCAGAAAAAAACTTAAAAATGCAGAAATGAGTCTCAGGGATATTGTTACATCTAATATAAATTTTTTATTGTTTTGGGACTGACTGAGTTCTCTGACGACAATTTGATTTAGTCCAAGAAGGTTGACTGCATCAAAGAAAGCAACAAAAGCAATAGCATAGCTAACTTCACCATAATATTCAGCACCCATTGTTCTTGCTAAATATATATTAACAAGAATACCAATCATTAATCTGATTATTTTATCCAGAATAAGCCAACCAGAATTAAATATAGATAAAAATATCTTATCCTTCAAAACAATCACTAAACTCATTCAAGTATAGATCAGATAACCCACTATCTATATTGTGTGATGCTTTCCACCCTAGACTAGACAATACACTAATATCAGCACAACTCTTCATTAACTCGTTATCTCTATATTTCAAAACACCATATAATGGTTTTTTATTATAACCTGTTAAATTACATATTTTATCTACTAGTTCTTTTATTTGTATAGAACTTCCTGTACCTATATCTACTTTATTATACCCACTAAGTGGATAAATGTTTTTTATCACCGTTTCAATAGCTGTTAACACATCTTCTATATGAATGTAATCTCTATATTGCTCTCCGGGTGTTAATTTAATTTCATCACCACGAACACAGAGTTGAAAAATATTATTAACAAACGAATTATGACACTGAACCCCATAAAACCCTTCCAGATTCAGATTAATATAATCAATATTATGCAGGTGTGAATAATGAATAAAAATTTCGTCAAGATGATGTTTTGTTAGAGAATATAAGTTAATATTTTTGGGCAAACTACTCCCACAATTAATAATTCTAAAATTTTTATTTTCTTCAAGTATGCTATCAATAATTTTTATAGGGAACGTAACATTTGCCTCTAAAATTTCATTGATTGACTCTCCATTTCTTCCATAGCATGTCACTGTATTAATAATTAACTCTGGATTAAAATTTAAAATAGATTGTTTCCACTCAGGATGGTTTATATCGACAACTTGGCAATATTCACTAGAAAACGGATGTCTAACCAACCCAACTATAGAATTGTTTTTTCGTGATAAATACTTGGATAGATTTCTCCCCAAGTAGCCATTTACCCCTAGGATTATAATTCTCATATGATTATGAATAGCTCAGCCCGAAAAACTCTTCAAATTTATGCACAATATAGTCAAAATGAATTATATCTAGTCCAGGATACAAACCAATCCAGAATGTTTGATTCATAATTCGGTCAGTGTTGGTTAGTTCTCCAACAACTCGGTATTTGACATTAGAAAAATAAGGCTGCCGAGTTAAGTTTCCAGCAAATAATAGTCGCGTACCAATCTTCGCTTCATCTAAGAATTGGATCAATTCAACACGACTTACCTTCGAGCTTTCTTTCAATGTAATTGGGAATCCAAACCAAGATGGCTCTGAATTATTGGTGGACTCTGGCAATTCAATAAAATCAGCACAACTCTGTAATTTTTCCTTTAAATAAATAAAATTTTCTTTTCGTTTTCGAACAAATTCCGGCAGTTTATCAAGTTGGGCTAATCCACAAGCAGCTTGCATATCTGTAATTTTAAGATTGTAACCTAAGTGCGAATATGTGTACTTATGATCATAACCGTAGGGTAGTGCCCCCAATTGCTGGCAAAAGCGTTGTCCACATGTATTATCGCATCCAGGATCACAGTAACAATCTCTGCCCCAATCTCTAAATGATTCGATTATTCGTCTCAACTTACCTGACTGAGTGAAAATTGCTCCACCTTCTCCCATAGTAATATGATGAGCTGGGTAAAAACTGACCGTTGCTATATCACCAAAAGTGCCGACATGCTTACCATCATAAAGGGTTCCCAATGCATCACAACAATCTTCGACAAGCCACAAATTATACTTGTCAGTAATTTGCTTAATTTCGGCTAGATTAAATGGATTCCCTAAGGTGTGAGCAATCATAATTGCTTTAGTTTTTTCTGTCACAGCAGCTTCAATTAACCGCGCATCCACATTATAAGTTGGTATATCTACGTCAACAAAGACAGGAATTAATCCATTCTGAATAATGGGATTTACAGTTGTTGGGAATCCTGCAGCCACAGTAATCACTTCATCCCCTGGTTTGAGAGCACGATCCTTTAGCTTTGGTGATGTCAGGGCTGTCATTGCCAATAAATTCGCAGAAGAGCCTGACGTCGTTGTCAATACATGCCCCCCACCAAAGGATTCGCCTAATTTTTTCTCAAAAGCTCGATTAAACCGCCCCGTTGTCAACCAGCCATCTAAGGATGCTTCAACCATATATTGAAGCTCTTCTTTACCAAGAACTTTACCAGAAGGTGGGATAACATCTGCACCCGGATTAAAAGCCTTATGTTGATATTTTTGTTCAGCATATTGGCTCACTAATTCTGCGATTTGAGTTCGTAGTTCTTGCTCAGTCATGCTTAATCTCTGCTCTCGATATAATTTTTAATTTCATTCAAACCATAATCTTGCATATTTTCACCACCTAGCCATGCATGGTGCCAATTCACAATACCTTTTAAACTTTTTGATAAATTCCAACGGGGATGCCAATCAAGCAGTTGAGCTGCTTTAGAACAATCTAATTTTAAGTAATGAGCTTCATGAGGATGCTCGCCTTTTGTAACTCTCCATGATGCGCCATTCCCCCAGAACTGAGCGAGTTTATCAACAATATATTGAACGGTACGGACATCGGCACTATAAGGGCCAAAATTCCAGCCGCCGCTATAGTCAGCTCCTTGCTCATATAATTTTTTCGCTAATACCAAATATCCGGATAAAGGTTCAAGGACATGCTGCCAAGGCCGGATCGCATTTGGGTTACGAATCTCAACTTCTTGTTGTTGTTCAAATGCCTTTAACACATCAGGGATTAACCGATCTGATGCCCAGTCTCCGCCACCGATGACATTACCAGCTCTGGCTGAGGCAATTGCAACACCATGTCTGGCATAATTATCAGGATTAAAATAAGAATTACGGTATGCGTTGATAACTAACTCGGAGCATCCCTTACTATTAGAATATGGGTCATATCCGCCCATGGGGTCAACTTCACGATACCCCCACACCCATTCACGGTTCTCATAACATTTATCACTAGTTACACATACAACCGCACGGACAGAATCAATTTGTCGAATCGCATCCAGTAGATGAACCGTCCCCATCACATTACTTTGATATGTTTCAATGGGATTTTCATAGGAATATCGTACCAACGGCTGAGCAGCCATATGAATCACAATATCAGGACGAAAGGTTTTGATGGCCTGACAGAGTTGCTGGTAATTACGGATATCACCAATCTGGTGTTCTGAACACAACGCGTCAAGCTTTGCAACATGGAATAGACTGGGTGTCGTCGGTGCTTCAAGAGAAAAGCCTTTGATTTGCGCTCCCATCAAAGCCAGCCATGATGTCAACCAGCTCCCTTTGAAACCGGTATGACCCGTTATAAATACTTTCTTTCCTTTCCAGAATAATGGATTTGCCATATCACTACTCCCACAGCTTCCATGGAGCTTGGCGAGTCTCCCATAATTCCTCAAGTTTCATTTTGTCACGCAGCGTATCCATAGGTTGCCAGAAACCGTCATGGCGATAGGCCATTAATTCCCCATCCGCAGCCAGCTGATTCAATGGGTTTTGTTCCCAAGTGGTCTGATCGTCATCAATCAAGTCAATGACTTTAGGGGAGAGGACAAAAAAACCGCCATTAATCATGGCCCCGTCCCCTTTCGGTTTTTCCTGAAAAGAACGTACTGCATTTTGCTCTATTGTGAGAACACCAAAACGACCAGGAGGATAAGTGGCTGTCAGTGTCGCAAGCTTACCGTGAGAACGATGAAAATCTAATGTCTTGGCAATATTGACATCGGCAACACCATCACCATAGGTAAAGAAAAATTCAGACTCGTCCTTAATATACTCTTGGACACGTTTTAATCTTCCTCCAGTCATCGACTCCTCACCGGTGTCCACTAATGTAACTTTCCAAGGATCAGCCCGTTTATGATGGACATGCATATGATTTTTTGCCATATCGAATGTGATATCCGACATATGCATAAAGTAATTCGCAAAATATTCTTTAATCACATATCCTTTATAACCGCAGCAAATAATAAATTCATTTACACCATAAAAAGAATATATTTTCATGATATGCCAAAGAATAGGTTTACCACCAATTTCAACCATTGGTTTCGGTTTGATTACTGTTTCTTCACTTAGCCGAGTACCTAATCCACCGGCTAAAATCACAGCCTTCATAAATCACTCCAATAATATATCATTCTGAAAAACAAATATCTTACATAATCATATTAACTAACCGTGGTATAACCCATATTACTGCTGTGAATTCTCATTTATTTTATTGTTAATAATTAACTGTCTAACGAAAACAATTAATACGGCAATAAATCCACCCAGTACACATGCAATTGCTATAATTAGTAATCGTCTTGGTTTAACTGGACCAGTAGCAACTACTGCCGGATCTACAGTTTTAAGAACATATTCTTGGTGGACTTTGGTTAACATTAATTTCTTTGTTTGTTGCTCAATCAGCTGATATAACATTGAACGAGTATCAGCCAAACTTGTCTGAAGAACCTGCTGATTTAAGTAATTGATACTATTCTGAGCATCGGTCATATCCTGAAGGCGAATCTCATGATTCAAATCTTCTACTAACCAATTTACCCACTTCTGAGATATATACGGAGAATAAAAATCAACACTAATTGTGATCATTTTCGCCTCAGTATCAATATCAATCTGTAATATTTCTCGCTTAAAATAATGGATGGCGACAAGTAATTTCGGCTTGATGAGTCTTCCTTCTTTACTCACCCATTGACTACTATCTACATCGTATATATCGGAGTTATATATTAGCTCTTCATTTTCTTTATCCCATCCTTCTGCAGCCATTAAAGGAACTAATAAATCATGTTTCAGAATAAAGTTTCCGATAAATTTTCGAGATTGAAGCACCTGTATAGCATACAACGCTTTTTGTACTCCTGAATAACCATTACTAACATTAATACCGGCTAGCGATGCCAAACCTCCCAATCGACTCGCAACAGACTCGAGCTGAGACTGTGTATCAGCTGTCGTTGGCGTGAGCAGAACATCAGCTCGATAAATATCCGGCTTCAGGAAAGCGTAAATGCCTCCAACGATTGCGAAAAATAAGGTACAGGCAATAATGAACCATTTGGCATGCCACAACACAGCAAACAAAACGCTCAAATCGATCTCTTCGTCATCTATTTTTTTATAATGTGCTCTCGCAGACCTAACTTCCTCTGGCACATCTATAGTTTGCTCTGGCACATCTATAGTTTGTTGACTTTTATTATGTTCGGTCATAAATCTTCATTGCCCTTATGATTATCAAATGTCTTTTTCCTTTGACTCAAAATTCATATTTATTACCAGAAAAATCAATTACTTAATGGCATTCCATGCAACACCAATCTGATACATCATTTGTGTTGCAGTGCTAAACGTACTCAGGCCGTCCAGATAATCAGTATCAATCGGAACAACAATCGTATCTCCAGGCTCTAAAGATTTTTCAGAACGAACAAACCAGTGTGATTGATTCGGTAACATTACTGCACCATTAGCCCGAATCACATAAACACGGTCGGTATCCGCCTGTTTTTTCTCCCCACCGGCTAAGTTAATGTATTTCTCAACTGACAGACCGGGTTTAAACGTGAAATTACTGGCGATTTGTACCTGACCAAGAACCGAAATAGTATTTCTTCGTGGCGGAATATAAAGCTTGTCGCCATCTTCAAGCATGACATCATCTTGGGCGTTACCTAAAAGAATATTAGGCAAGTCAATTACTAAACGGCCAACAGCTGGAATATCTAACAGATCATCGACAACTTTCATCGCTTCTGTCGGAGATGAGGTATATGTTGCAGCACTACTTTGACGTCGGAGTGTCAGTGAAGCGATCTCCTGGCGGAGATTATTGGTGACCATTTTCATCCGCTGCTCTTCTTGTAAACGGAGAACCTCGCGGCTAAAGACAGCACCCTGTGGATAGGCAAACTGAGAAAGTCCCCCTGCACGCTTCACTAAATCTTGAATTGTTTCGCCCTGGCTAATCGTGTAACTTCCGGGATGCATCACTTCTCCCTGAATCTCCACAATATTGTTTGTCTTCCAGTTCGTTTTACGTTGAATCACAATCCTATCTTTTGATTCAAGCAAAAAGTTATCATTGGGATTGGTCAGCGATTTCAGTAAATCAAACTGCTGGTGATGAATCGTAATCGTGCCGGGCATCGGGACAACCCGGGACAACTCAGCCTCATCTTTCGCTGCCGACTCCAGCAGTCCACCAGCTGCAGCAATTGCATCTTTTAGGCTTCCACCTTGAACCAACGGATATACGCCCGGATAACGAACAGCGCCACTGATTTCATAGACTTTCGCTCTCTCGCCATTGACTGCTTGTAATTGTAGCCGGGTAATCAGGGGCTCTAATAATCTCGCACGCGACGCAGGATCACTGTGTTGCATTTCCTGCTGGCTCTTGTCGTTATCCTGGATAGCTAACTTAGGCTTTTCACTATCAACCAGCTCAATTCCGGTTACTTCATCCCGCTTTTTAGGGTGCTTCAGCGTCTCCTGTTTTTCAGCATGAGTAAATAAATCACCGGATGTTGCCGACTGTCGTTGTACGGACTCCCTCTTCCATTCATTCATGGAAATATCGCTAGCAAAAACAAATAGTTGATCATTAGGTTGCAATACAAGATCATCCGCTGAATTCATAATATTGATGGCATGATTCAAACTAAATTGTAAGACTTTGATGTTATGTTTATATCCCGTTTCACGCACAATGATCGCATAATCAAGATCCGCATTCGGTGCCAAATCATCCGCTGAGGAGAATAAATCCGAAACTCTCATTCCCTGAGAATAGGCATACGCCCCCTGCCGAATCGCTGCACCTCTGACAATCACTGCATTTTTTAATGCATCACTAACTGGATTAACCGTAATATCGTCACCATCTTGCAGGGTGAATAACTTATCTTTAGTTAGATCAAGTGTATGAATATGAATTCCATTATTCTGGTAGCGCTTAACCTGAATTTGGGGTAAATAAGCGCTGGCTCTACTCCCTCCGGCAAGCTTCACAAGCTGCTCGATCGTGGTTCCCGATTTAATTTCATAAACAGCAGGGCGACGAATTTCTCCCTGAATACTGACGGAAGGCCCTTTGGCGGCAACAAATACCGTATCCCCCGACTGTAGACGAATATCATTCAGATTATTGCCTTCCAAAAGCAAATTATATAGGTCCAACCGGGCTATTACTTTATTCTCTCGACGAACGGTGATATTTCGTAACGAACCACTTTTACTGAATCCTCCCGCAGCAATCAGCGCCTGAGTCACAGTCGCCAAACTCGGAATGTTATAGGCGCCAGGCTGATAAACATCTCCCGAAACATAAACTTGCATGGTTCGTAATGAGCCGAGTGAAATAGCAACATCAACGCCCAGTATTTGTTTTTTGATCCGTTCAGTCAGATTGGCTTTCAACTCACTAAAAGTCTGACCAGCCACATGAATCGGTCCCAATTCGGGAAATTGAATAGAACCATCCCGTGAAACACTCAGGCTATAACTACTATTCTGGCTACCGAACAGTTGCACATTAATTTCGTCACCAGCGGCAATCAGATAATTATTCGGGACAGGTAAGTCATCAACAGGGGTATAACTTGAAGGCTGGCCTGAGAATAAATCATAACCAAAATCAACTAATTGTTCAGATTCATTGCCCCGCTCTGTCGTAACTCTTTGAGTGTCATCCTCTGTTTTTTGTTTTTTATCAACACTTCTCGGCTGGATCGTCTGAACTGGCTGAGATGTGTCTTCAGCCTTACCCGAGCTCATTAAAGTTGACAGGTCAACACCATATTGCCGAGCCAATGCCTGCTGTTGCGCTGGTGATAACTGCTTAAACTGGGCGAGTTGTGATGTGGTAAAATTGGCAGACCAAGAAGAAAAACTACTAAAGAAAACCAAAAAAACTATGACTAATCTGAATAGAATATATCTCATCAAGTTCATCCAATGTCCAAACAATTGATAGTGAATCGATTAAAAACGAAAATCCCAGTTAACCCAGTAATTCCATTTATCGGTTTGATTATTTTTTGTATCAGGCATGAAATCAGAGCCCAATGTCAGACGGCTATTTGCCAATGGCAGACGTACATAGGCCGTTAATTTTTTCAGGGTTTCATCATCAGTCCGTTGATAACTCTGCCCTTGCAATGTCCATTCCCAGCTATCAGGCGTGATCCAAAGTAGTTTTAATGATTTTGCTTCACCACTATCCATACCATTGATTGACTGATAGTTATGTTGCCCAACCATTGTCATACGATCAGACAGCATGCTTCGCCACTGTTGCTTTGCCTCACCGGTTAACTGTTTCACCTCTGCAACCCAACGCAGCGACTGCCCGCCAAGATCAAACTGGCTTTGCCAGCCAATGATCAGAGACCCCAGTGAGCGGTCATTGACTAAACTGGCTCCTTGCGCATAAAGACTCTGAGTCAAGACGGTTCCCACATTCAAGACAGGTAAACTCAGACGGATATCGATACTATATTGCTCCTGTTCACCGTCCTGAGGCTGAACTGAGCCCGTCAAATATCCATCCCAGTCGGGTTTATCAAACCACTTCTGATAAACCAAACCAATGTTTAGTCGGTTGAAAGGGCTGAATTCAAATCGATTCGACCACTGTTTCTCATTCCGGTTTGGCGTTTCATTAAATCCCCAGAAAGTTTCAGCATGCCAGCTACCAAGTATCGGCCAGCCATAGGCATCATAAGAGAAATTAAAACCGGGCACAGAACGACGTGTATATCCCCAAGCCAGATTGTAAATCGAAGTGGGTCCCCACCAATGTTGCAGGCTGCCAAAAGTTGCACTCAGATTTCCCCAGTTAGTAGCAATATAACTATCATCCAACCCATAGTCGGTATCTTCTCGACCGAATTTATCTGGTGAACGTTGATAGTTAGCCGCGACACGAAAAGCATATTTACTCTCCACGAGCTCATAACTCGATTTAACCTGCCAGTGTGTCGTTAGCGGTGCAGCAAAACTCCTGTCATCCCGAGGTGCGTGAGCATACCCCAAAGAGACATGCTTGTGGCCATTTCCTATAGAATCTTGGCTTAAGGCGTAACTGAGATGTTGATAGGCTTGCTCAAGCGACGGGGGGAGTTGAACCATCTGCATCAGTTGCAGATCGGTATCAAGGCGAGACCAACGTATAGGATAGGAATTGATAGGTACAGAAATAAGACCAGCATCCGCCAGCATCTGTAGATCAGATTTAAGATAGGCATCATCCATGGATAACCAAGGCGCTGCTTCAATTTTCAAAGAAAAAAGCAACGGAAAACCAATAAGATAAAATGAAAAGCATCTTAGAATTATACTATTAGCCAAGATTGTACTCACACCACAATAAACTGACGCTAATTAGAAGAAAAAGAGTTCATTCAAGCACGCTACCGCCCTTGGGTCAGCTTCCCAGAAAGCATGCTAAGAGCTCATCCTTGTGATCAAAACACGTTGTCTGTATCAAGTCCGTAAAAATATGCTGTACGCTAGTTCTGTAATTTATTTTAACGAAATAAACATTAAAAAATTTTCAGGAAAATAATAGTTTAAAAATCTCGATATGCCACCATACATATCTGAGATCTCCATCGATTAGGCACAATAAAAATAGGTAATCATATAAATAAAAAACCATGAACCATCTGGAAAAGACCAGATATTTTTTACCTGTATTTCATAGTATTAGTAGAGAAAGTTCAATTTGGCAAATGATGAATGATACGATTTGTATATAAAATCCACCTTCCTTTCACACCACATAAACCACATAAAATGTATGTTTTTTATGTAGTTATAATTACAATAATATAAATAAAAAATAAAAACACCTAAAAATTCGCCTGAATTTATTTTGATTCGAAAATAAAATTCAATTTGAAATCCCAACGCCATCAATGCGCATAAATATATGCACTTACTGGAAAATATTATAAAACAATCAGATAAGTGGATAACGAGACTTGCAATCAAGTTTATTTAAATACGGTATAATACAACCAGATGCATTGTTAAATCTCTCAAGAACAAATTATGAATTTTTTATAACAACTTCATATAAGTCGATAATTTCACACAGCATGTTTACATAACCTTCAAAAATGTATTATGTTTAATAAGCTCTTGTTTATTTTGTGAGCAACATCGATGTTAACGTTATTTCCTAGGAGATAAATATGAAAAAAACTGCAATTACTTTACTGGCAATGTTTGCTTTCAGTGGTATTGCATATGCTGGCCCGGCTGCCGGAGTTGTTTCCGGTAGCGCAGGGGGAACTGGCGGAGCCGGTGCTGCAGGCGCAGGTGCCGCTGGTGCTGGCGCTGGTGCAGGTGCCGCTGGTAGTGTTGCAGCAGCGACTGGTGCAGCCGTTGGTGGAATAAGCGCAACTGTTGCAGCAGCAACTGCAGCGATCGTTGCAGCGACAGCTGTTGCGGTTAGTGCGTCTAATGACACAACAACAACAGTGACTTCAGCTCAGTAACAGTAGTTATTGATTGTTTGTTAATGTAATAAAAACAACAGCCGTCTTGGGCGGTTGTTGTTTATTTCGTTTAATTATGCCTCTATGACAAAATTTTTTCGTTTTTCCCATTACTGTTACTTATTTTTCATACCATTGATCTTAATTGGCGGATGCTCCCAAAATGCTCGGGACTTGTCTGAGACGATTCAGTCAGCTTTCTGGGGATCGGATAATCATGCCATTTCACCAGACAAAGTTGAGGAACTGCCTTACGCAAGCTTATATGTCAGGATGGGAGAAAACCCATTAGCCCTGATGATACTCACATGGGCCGAACCAACCAATTCACCAGAGCATCCGGCCAATTTAAAGTGGCTGTCAGCGAACCGAGAAATGTTGGTGACACAAGCAGGTCGGGTGATTAAAACCGTCAATTTAAAAGAGGGCAACCTCATTCACCTTGAGTCAGCAAATATTGATCCACTGGTACTGGGGCTCCAGAAAGACACAACACCTCATTCTTGGAAATACAAAATAACTTGGTCTCCTGGATATCACACCCGTTATCAGGCGCTATCTACATTTACGCTACAAGAGATAGAAAACAAGCACTTGCCCAATGGAACTCAAGCCCTGCTTCATGTTATTGAACAGGTCGAGATTCCACAGATAAAACAACAATATCAAAATCACTATTGGCTCCGTCCCCAATCGGGTGAAGTGATTGCAAGTGAGCAGTACATTTTTCCGGGGTCAGAAAGACTAACCCTTTCTCTCGGCAAGCGTTATGTGGGAGACAATCGCGGATGAAGTCATGGAAAGTCATCGTTTATTTAACCTTATGCATCAGCACTGGCGTGGGATCCGTTTCATTTGCTGCATCATCGACTGATGTAGAGATTCATTTTGAATCATCACCACAACGCCATCTCACCTACAATCATCGCCCTCGGCTCGATGAGGTTGTATTACAGGCGCTGAATAAAACGGACGCAGACTGGCGTAAGATCGACTGGTTCACATCCGGCATATATGATATCAATGTCGAATTAAAGTTAAAACAACAAGTCTTCGGCGTTATCGCAAAGCAGCAAGCTATTGCCAGTAAACGATATCATGGTTCTTGGTTCTATTGGTCACAGCTCAGAAACTCACTCGAATCACTACACTATGCGAAGCGCATTTTTCAAACGATTGATCCAGATGCAACCCGCCTCAGTCTGCCACTGAATCCTAAACTGACCGGTAACTGGCTCATGACGCTAAAATACACGCCTAAAGATGTGCTGGTTTTAGGTGGCGTTACAAAACCGGGAAAACAAATGTGGCAGCCTCGTCTGGATGCGGGAAGCTATGCGCAAACAGCCGGGCTATTTGATAACACCATTTCGAAAGTCACGGTGATCCAACCCGATGGTAAGGTCGAACAACACCAGACGGGATACTGGAACTACTCTTTTTCAGAAATCTCCCCGGGGGCGATTATTTATGTCCCTCTTCCGGTAGAAGAACTCCCTGTCATTTATCCAAATGATCGCCTTCAAAATCCTAACGACCTTGTTGTCGAGCTACTAAGAAACAGATTGCCATGATGAAACATTTATCCGGTTCTTTAAACTGGCCAACCTATGCATCCATGACGATAGCGACGATTGTCTTTGGCCTGAATTCGCTAAACGCCTATTCAGACGAGTTTAGCCCACCATCACTAACCCACTCCCAATCCGATTTCGGCGGTGTGGGATTAATTCAGATGCCGAGTGGCAGAATGATGCCCGAAGGAGCGCTTGAACTGAATGCCACCAACAATGATGACTATATATACTACTCTTTGTCTCTACAGTTATTCCCTTGGCTGGAAACGACTATCCGCTACACCCAGATCCATGATTTGCTTTATAGCAACGATGCATCCTTTAGTGGTGATACAAAATATACCGACAAATCAGCCGATGTAAAACTGAGCCTTGTCGAGGAAGATTTTTGGCTTCCTCAGATTGCTGTTGGATTTCGAGATGTTGGCGGTACAGGACTATTTGACGGCGAGTTTATCGCAGCCAACAAACAGTTTGGCCCACTCGATTTTACCCTTGGTATTGGTTGGGGTTATATCGGTAACCGGGGAAACCTCTCCGGTGATCACCAGACCTCTTCCGACTGCGGCAGAAGCACCGGCTATCAGGGCTCCACTGGCAGTATTTCTCTTGGAAATATGTTTACCGGATGTACTTCAGTCTATGGTGGGGTCGAGTATCAGACCCCGTTCAAACCACTGGTCTTAAAACTGGAATATGACGGGAATGACTATCAGAGTGATTTCCCCGTCACTCAGGGCAAGAAACCCATGCATGTGTCGACACCGTGGAACGTCGGTCTGGTGTATTCACTCACGGATTGGGCGCATTTAAGGCTGAGCTATGAACGGGGTAACACGTTCACCGCCGGTATCTCACTCAATACCAACCTTGCCACCCTGAGACCAGTCTGGATTGATGAACCCCGTCCGGATTACCATCCGCAACCGAAGAAAAGCACGCTGTCAGAAGAACAATGGCAACAACTCGTCGCTGATGTGCAAAAAATTGCAGGCTACCAACAAGTATCATTCCGGCAAGATCAAAAGAGCAAGACCGTGACACTCACCGGAACTCAGCAAAAATATCGCCATAAAAAAGAGGCTGAAGAACGTGCTGCATTACTGCTCGCCAACACTGGTCTCGATGCCGATACCTATAAAATAGTTGAGACGGCGAATGGGCAGCCTCTCACAGAAACACAAATCAACACTTATGCATTTGAGCGCGTCGCCAAGAATGATTATCCCGGGGCTGATTTTGATGATGCCAAAACAACGGGTGAACCCTCTGTTATCTCCGGGGAATTGAAGGCACAAAGTACCAAAAACTGGCAGTTTGGTCTTACCCCGTCTTTGCAACAATCTTTCGGCGGGTCTGAGAATTTCTACCTCTATGCCATTGGGGTAAAAGCCAATAGTAGCTATCGGATGGGACAGCATTTCATTCTCTCCAGCAGTTTATACGGCAATATCACGGATAACTATGATCAATATAAGTACACCGTACCGCCTGATGGAACTGATTTAAAAAGGGTCAGAACGCTGGCACGCCAATATTATGATCACACTTTCCGTATGGACAGTCTTCAACTCACGTACCTTGATCATTACGGAGACAACATCTACGGACAAGCCTATGGCGGTTATCTGGAATCGATGTTTGCCGGCGCCGGTGGTGAAATCATCTATCGCCCGCTTAATCAGAACTGGGCTTTCGGTATCGACGGAAATTATGTCAAACAGCGCGATCCGGATAGTGTGCTGGGTCTTTATAAAGACGAAAGACACTTTGATCCACAAACCGCTCGTTACTATCGTGTTCAAACGGGGACGTTTACCGGCCACGCGACACTTTACTGGCAACCGAAATTTTGGTCGCTCTTCAATAATACCTTACTCAAGATCAGCGCGGGTCAGTACCTCACCGAAGATAAAGGGGTCACGGTTGATTTCTCAAAACAGTTTGATAGTGGTGTCATTGCTGGCGTATTTGCCGCGAAAACCAACCTATCAGCGTCAGAATATGGAGAAGGGAGCTTTACCAAAGGCGTTTATATTTCGATTCCGCTCGACCTGATGACAATTAAGCCAAGTATCAATCGTGCTAATATTTCTTGGTTACCACTGATGCGGGACGGGGGACAAAAACTCAATCGGCAGTACGAGCTTTACAACATGACCGATGCTCGCTCACCTTGGTTCACAAAATCAATTACAGAATAAACACAATGCATTATGATACTTATCTCGTTATAAACGGGATAAGTATCATGTAGTTAATATACTGTAGCAGAGGGGGAAAACGGGATGCACTATGACGTATTCAATGGTGATGCTGATGGTATTATTGCGTTACTGCAATTGCGTCTGAGTACACCAAAAGCGAACCGGCTGATCACTGGGGTGAAGAGAGACATCAAACTATTGGATCAAGTCGTCAAACTGGGTGATGCAACATCGGTCACCGTGCTTGATATCTCAATGATGAAAAACATTGAGCCATTACAACGCCTCCTCACGCAACGCATTCCTGTTTTCTACTGTGACCATCACCAGAGCGGAGAGATTCCAAATTCGGAACATCTGGAAACGCTAATCAATTTAGATGCAGAAACTTGTACCAGCCTGCTGATTAATCAAAAACTCAAAGGCGAATTTATTCACTGGGCAATTACAGGGGCTTTTGGCGACAATCTTCATCAACGGGCTCAATCGCTCGCAAACCATGCAGGATTATCGCAGGAAGATAGCGAATTTCTTTGTGAACTCGGCACCTTGATCAACTACAATGGCTATGGTGCAACCCTTGATGATCTTCATATTCCACCAGCAGAACTGTTTCATCAGCTGCTCCGTTATCCCGATCCATTTATGCTGCGGGAAGATTCAGAATCCCCCTATTATCTCTTGCAGCAAGGCTACGCGAATGACTACGCGCAAGTAATGCGAATCAAGCCGTTGACTGAAAATCCATCATGTCGAATATTTGAACTCCCCAGTACAGCTTGGGCGAGACGAATCAGTGGCGTGTTCGGTAATGAACTCGCCAACCAATCCCCCCGGCAGGCTCACGCGGTGTTAACACTCAATGAAAATCAGCAGGATTATACTGTCAGTGTCCGGGCACCTTTAAACAATCGTACCGGGGCCGATGAGGTGTGTAGTCGATTTTCGACAGGTGGCGGGCGAAAAGCAGCTGCCGGCATCAATGCCCTGCCTTGTGAGCAGAAAGCTCACTTTATCGATGTACTGACCCAGTATTATCAGTCATTGTAATGGCAGGACATTGTCGTTGAAGCGTGTTATCACGGGAAGCGGCTCCCCCACTCCAACGGATAGATCCTCAGACCCTATCCCCGCTTCCTTTACCCAAAGCCGTCTGGATGATGTATAGGAAATAGTTCCGAATATTCATGGTCTGAATCATTTTCTGGTCCAATTCAGCAAGCAGCTCAGGCGTAGACATGTCAACTTCATTTACCTGAGCTAATCCGGTAATGCCGGGGAGGACGCTAAAAACATCGCGTTGTTCTCTTGCTTCTATCAACTGTGTCTGATTAAACAAACACGGTCTCGGACCGACTAAACTCATCTCCCCTTTCAGTACATTGATAAGTTGCGGTAACTCGTCAATTTTGGTTTTTCTTAAAAATGCGCCCAATTTTGTCACAGAAGTCGCACCAACCAGATGTGTCGCAACAGACTGAGTATTGGGTGGCATCGTCCTGAACTTAATCAAGGTAAATGGCTTTTGATAACGGCCAACCCGAGTCTGGGTAAAAATAGGGCTCTTTGTATCAAAATATCCCAAAATACAAACGCATAACATCACCGGCCACAAAATCATAAGCCCCAGTAATGCAAAAACAAAATCCAGTAATCTAATCATTGTTGCTCTTTCTGCTGTTGATATGCCCGAACCGTTTGTCTGAGCCCCGCCTCCAGAGAGACTGGCGGAGTCCACCCCAACTTCTCTTTTGTTGCACGAATATCAAGCTGCAGAGGATAACATAACCGTTGACCAACCGCTCGCTTCCCCAGCAATGATAGTCCCCATAATAGTAGCCGGGGAGGGATTGGTATCAGACGAGACGGTACATTCATGACCGTCGCTAAAAGGCGTAAGAGCTGGGAAATTGAGATATCATGATCATCGGAAACAAGAAACGTGCTCCCCGATGCAACCGGATGGGTACAACACGTGATGATGAGATCAGCCAGATTATCGAGATAAACCAGACTTCTTTTTGCCGGAATCGCCCCGAATGGTAGCGGGAGAGCCCGATAAACCCAGTTCATCATCGACAAAAAATTCGCTTTAACTCCCGGCCCGTAAACCAATGGCGGGCGGATTACCACCACTTCCAGTCCGGTTTCACCAGCAAGCTGCCATAGCCCGACTTCTGCCTGATATTTACTCACTCCGTAAGGGTCTTCTGGTTGTGTATCCAATGCCGGCAAAAAAGGTTGCCCTGCTTTTGACCATTCACCGTTGACCTTAATTGAACTGACAAAAATAAATCGCTTCACACCTGCTTTTGCAGCTTGGCGCGCTAAATTTAGCGTACCAAGCACATTCACATCTTGATAAGCATGTTGCGCTTCAGCCAAAGATTCATTCATTTGATGCACTCTGGCAGCACAGTGCACGACACAATCAACACCATCAAGAACCGGAGTCCAATCGGTATCCGGTTCTAATGCACAAACAATCGATGGTTGCCGGGCATGATCTGCTGCACTTCTGCCATGCGTCAAAACATCCCAACCTTGATCGCGGGCCATCTGTGTGACTCGTCCTCCGACAAAGCCGGAACTCCCCGTAACTAAAATTTTCACTCTTTTCCCACAAAATTCGAATGCTCAAAAAACAACCGAAGCATCAATTACTTTCAATAATCCGAAGTTTACAATTGATCCTGATGAAGTGTAAGCCTTAAACTAAGCCGTCGGTGCTCAAGAACAAAAATATATAACCGATAAATAAGACATCAACCTTTCATATCTCTGTGAGATCAATTGGGCATAAAGCAATGTTTACTCCGATTCAATCACTTCTCCGAACCAGACGTCGCAATAAGCGCCTGATTAGCATCTGTTATGATATCTTTGCTGTCCTCTCTTCACTATTGTTTGCAATGGTTCTTCGCCTTGATGGTTTTCACTTCATTTTGGGGGTCAGGGAAGGCTTCTGTGTGTTAGTAACCCTTGTCGTCACCCTTATGACGTTTGTTCGGTTTGGCATGTATCGTGCAGTGCTTCGTTATATGATGCTCCCGGCGATCGGACATATATTCTTAGCTGTTTTCCTCTCATCTCTGGCGCTGGCACTCAGTGGTTTCTTCTTTCAGGCATTTATCCCCAGAAGCGTCCCATTTATCTATGCTGGTTTGGCCATATTGACGTTGGGAGGCCCACGGATTCTGATTCGGACAATCTATTATTACGCTTATAAACGGCATAAACCAAATGTCTTTATATACGGAGCAGGCGCAACAGGGAGAGATTTAGCTTATGCTCTTATACAGGGGGATGAATACCATCCGGTTATCTTGCTGGATGATGACCCGCTCAAAGCCGGACAAATTATGTTTGGTATCCGAGTCCATCATAGTGATGAATTCGAACGGTTGAAATCGCTCTACCAACCGGTAAAACTGTTACTTGCTATCAATAACATCAGCAAAGGAGAGCGACTGCGGTTGCTTGAAAAACTCTCTCATTGGCCAATAGAAGTACAATCGGTCCCCAGCGTAGAAGATATTGCAACCGGTAAAGCAAGGGCAACTGACGTCAGAGATCTGGATCTATTCGATCTGCTTGGTCGCGCCCCCGTTGACCCTGACCCCACTTTATTGTCAAAAAATATCACAGGTAAAAGTGTAATGGTGACCGGTGCAGGGGGTTCGATTGGATCTGAACTATGCCGTCAGATTTTGTCACAAAACCCAACAACATTGATCTTATTTGAACTCAATGAATACAATCTGTACAAGATCGATCAAGAACTCCAATCTGTCAAAACAAGAAAGAACTTACAGACGACGATTATTGCTGCGCTTGGTTCAGTACAGAGAGAAAATCGTGTACTGAAGCTTATGCAGGCTCACGATGTAGAAACCGTTTACCATGCAGCAGCTTATAAGCATGTTCCTATTGTTGAAGATAATATTGTCGAGGGTATTCGTAACAATGTCTTTGGCACGTTATCCTGTGCCAATGCAGCAATTGAGGCTGGTGCAAAAAACTTCACGCTGATATCGACCGACAAAGCTGTTCGACCGACCAATATTATGGGAGCAAGTAAACGGATGGCAGAGCTTGTGTTACAAGCACTTGCCGATAAAGAGACAGACACAACATTTACCATGGTCCGGTTTGGTAATGTATTGGGCTCTTCAGGCTCTGTCGTCCCTCTGTTTAAAAAACAAATTCGTCAAGGCGGACCTGTGACGGTGACACACCCAGACATCATTCGCTATTTCATGCTCATTCCTGAAGCTGCACAACTGGTTATTCAGGCAAGTGCCATGGGATATAATGGGCAAGTCTTCGTATTAGATATGGGAGATCCGGTAAAAATATTAGATCTCGCAAAACGGATGATTCACTTAATGGGAATGAAAGAATATTACGACGGAAAAGTAGATGAAGGGGACATTGAAATCCGTTTCACGGGATTACGTCCCGGTGAGAAATTATATGAAGAGCTATTGATTGGGGAAAATGTCGAAGGCACCAGTCATCAAAAAATTATGACCGCGTCTGAAGACAAACTTTCATGGACAGAAATGGAAGATCTGTTATCTCAACTCGATGTATGCTGCCATAATTTTGATGTCGGTTGTATCAGAAGAATTTTACTTGATGCGCCTACTGGTTATCTTTCAAAAGAGAGATGCAATTGATGGCTCTATTCATTTCAGTAGTTAATCATAATCACGACACATTAATTTGTGAACATGGTACACTAAAAAACCTAGCCAAAAAATATAATGTCATACTAAAATCAAATACTATACCAAGTAAAAAACTAATTAAACACTGCCAAGAAAATAACATACATTTAATTACTAACCATCAATATAAAGGGTTTGGTACCAATAATAACGATATATTTATATATGCCTCCTCCCAACTAAAAATGAACAGTGATGATTACTTTTTAGTCCTAAACCCCGATCTTATCATTGATGAGGTCGCTATTAGTAAACTATTGATCTTAGCAGACCATTTTAATGCTGATATTTCAGCTATTAATTTATATAAAGATATAACTAAAAAGGAATATGACTACTCTATACGACATTATCACTCATTATTTAGCACATTAAAATCACTGCTAGGATTTAAAAGAAATGACTTCTATGATAAAAAACATATCAAAAAACCGATACCAATAGAGTGGGCAGCAGGCTCTTTTTTACTATTTAAATTTGATTGCTATTACGAGTTGAAAGGATTTGATGAAGAATATTTTATGTATTTTGAAGATGCAGATATCTGTAAGAGAGCAAATGATAAGGGATTCAGAATTATATATTTCCCTCAAATAGAAGCTATACACTTAGCTGCTCACGATAATAGAAAATTATTTTCTAAACATTTCAAATGGTATCTGTTGAGTATGTTAAAATACCATAAAATTTTTAAATAAAAATATGTGTATTTATTTACAACAATAATCATCAGGTTTTATTTATATACATAAGTAGTCTAAATATTACTCTTTTATATCTTTGCAATTTGCTAAGATTAGGATTAGTGAGTGTATCTTTAGTTATATATTCATTCGTAAGAAGAAAATTAAGGATTGCATTTCTCTGAATTAAATAATCATTGATTTTTAAACAAAATCGCTGGGGGGAACATATAAAATTTATTATCTTTCTATATATACCGATATACCCTATTTGATTATTTCTATGAATTCTATAATTTAAAAGCTTTTCATCCGTATATATAATGTAAGATGAATAACGAGCGATCATTGCAATCAACCAATCATGCATAATAATCGTTTGAGAATCAAGGCTCTCAATCGCTTGATTTATCAGTTCACGCAAATGACTATTAATACAACAAGCAGCCCCTTGAATACAATTTTCTAACTGTATAGAGTCATCACTAAGAATTTCAACCCTTAAACCTTGTTTTTTAATAAAGCTACCAGCGATTTTATTTCCACATTCATCAATAAGAGAAGCATCAGAAAAAATTAACAATTTCTCATTTATTTGTTCGCCCTTGACAAGTTGAAAGAAAAATTCAACTTTATTACATTCCCATATGTCATCCTGATCACTAAAAAATAAAAAATCGCTACAGCTATATTTAAAGGCCGATAAAAAATTAGAAGTAACACCTTCCTGAGGCCCTTTAATAATTAAGTAATCAATATCTAAGTCATTATTTAAAACGTCTTTTGCCTTTATAATTGTCTCTGGTGAGACACTATCATCTGAAACAATGATTTTATGAGGTTTAATTGTCTGAGATAATATACTTCTTAACTGCTCTTCAATAAAATCAACACCTTCATGAGAGCAAACAATAACATCATAAGTATACATATACAAATATCAACCTTTAACTAAATAATAAATTTTCATCTATAAGAATTTCAAAAAATAATAAGAGCATTTTCTCGAAAACAAATATTTAGTCACAAATGGTATTTTTTAAATAGTTTCATAAATATAAATTTTCTCATAAAAATTATATAAATTAATAGCTAGATATATATTCATCTATAACTTCATTAACAGGTAAAAAACTCTTGAGTTTATGATTTTCTATCCATATCGCTTTATCACAAAATTTCCTAACATCATCCATATTATGAGAAACTAGAAAAATCGTCACTCCTTTACTTTTAAAAGAATTAATGACTTCAAGACATTTACGTTGAAAAGCAAAGTCACCTACAGCCAGTACTTCATCGATTAATAAAATATCGGGTTGAATAGAAGTGATAACAGAGAAACCTAACTTAGCCAACATCCCGCTAGAGTAAGTCCTGATGGGTTGATCAATAAACTCCCCTAACTCAGAAAACTCTATAATTGAATTCAAAGAAGATCTTACTTCTTTAAGTGTTAGACCTAAGAGAACAGCATTGAGTAAAATATTTTCTCTTCCTGTTAAATCAGGATGAAATCCACCACCTAATTCCAACATTGAAGCAACTCTTCCATTGATTTTTACAACCCCTTGATTTGGCTTCAATACACCAGCCAGTAATGCTAAAGTTGTACTTTTGCCTGCACCATTTCTACCAATCAGAGCTATCGATTCTCCTTTTCTTACAGTAAAGCTAATATCATCTATTGCAGTATAATTAGAACTTTTGAGAAAAGAAAAAAATTCTCTTGGATTTATAAATATATTTTTCAATCCTGATCCAATATGATGATATAAAGGGTATTTTTTAGTTACATTTTCAACAATAATAGCATAATCAGTCATAATACTTCTGCAAATCTATATTTCAATTTATTAAATATTAAACAGCCAATACACATACAAACAAAACCAGTTATTAGGGATGAAATTATATAGCTAAAATCAATAGTTCCATGTAGAAATAAATTCCTCCATGATACTGCAATTTTTGCTAATGGATTAATATCTATAATCCATTGATATTTAACAGGAATCATCGCTTCATTATATAAAATTGGGGTTGCATAAAATAACATCATTAGACCGAGCTGGACAAATCTTTCTACATCTCTAAAAAATAGATTCAATGTAGCTAATGCCAAAGATAATCCATAGGTTATAAATATTTGTATTAATGATAAAATAGGAATCCACACAATATAACTAAAAGAATGAAATTCTATATTATAGAAATATAAAAATGATAATATAACAGGAATGGATATTATAAAATTGAATCCTTCCATTAATATTGAGCTAAGTGGCAAAACTGAACGAGGAAAATTTATTTTCTTTATTATCTGGGCATTATTTACATAGGAAAAAAGATTGTGGGTTATAGAATTAGCCATCCATTGCCATGAAAATAAGCCGCAAATAAGAAATAATGTATAGTTTTCAATATTAACTCTCATAAAAACTTTAAATGCAATATAATAAATCATTGCGAAACAAAGAGGGTTAGCTAGAGACCAAAGATATCCTAAAAAACTATTTTTATATCTTACTTTTATTTCTTTTCTAGTTAAAATCAATACTAAATCAAAAAAGTATTGAATTTTTTTATTTAAATTAATCATAATAAATTATTATAACCTATAACTTTGTTCTCTCAATCGACATTCTTAAAATACCAAATCGTCTATATACAGAAATACTTATAATCCCGAAAAAATTAAATATAGTTCTTTTAGACTCATGAACTTTTAATATAAACCTATCCAGATCACTAAATTCATGAGTTTTCGGCTGATCTATTTTTTTCAGCTTATGTTTTTGAGGTAAATTTTTCTGAATTGTATCTAAACGCAATTTCCATTCTTGAATATTTTCAGATTCATTAAAGTATTGGATAATATCTTTAGAAAGAATAGTTCTATAAATTGGTTCAGAAAAAAATCTCTCCGTTTTATATAAAAGTTCTTCAAAAGAATTGCAATAACTTTCAGATTTATATGTATAATCCAAATGCCCAGTTATACTTCTCAATGCAAGTACAGGGACTCCCAAGGATACTGCATCTCCTAATACAGTTCCTCCACTCATAGGAAATGAATCAACAACTAAATGGCTAGAACGAATCAATCGATGGAGTTCATCATTAGGTTTGGGGCCTATGATATGAATTCTATTAGGGTATAATTCTGACAATTTATCCCATTCTGAGAAGAGCCCTTTTATTGGACCAACAAGTATAAATATAACATTACTATATTTTTTCAGTACCCATTTCATATAATTTGTATAATTATCATTATTTAATTCGATGAATTTATGCCCAGAACCAACAGAAAGAATAGTAAAGTAATCAGAGCGAATACCGTCAATAGGTACTGATATATTATTCACACCTACTAGCTGTAAGTTCTCAGGTGGAATACTTAGCACACTAGAATATTCTATATTTCTATAAGATTGTGAAAAAAGTTTCCCCCATTCTCTTGTTTCAGCAACAGTATCAGCAATTGTAGCCCCTAGCCAAAAAAGATGATCCGCATGATTATACAAAATGATGGGTCTCGTAAAATCCTCTGTTCCAAAAGCGACTAAAGGCACAACATCATACATGTGGGTATGTAAAACAATGCGTTCATAGCCAGAAGCCAACTTCCTTAAAATCTTTGCCTTGGACAGTATAAAATTATAGTTTGAAAGAGAAATAACCTCTCCATCTTTTTTTTGTTTGACTAACTCTAAAAAAACTCGAGGAATAGATTTTACTTTCTGATTAGTAAATATTATAGAATGCTTCTCGGTATTCTCGCATAAAGATATCCAGCGCTCAACTACTTTACTATGACCTCCAACACCATAACATTCAGTCATTATATGAAGAGTTGAATTCTTCTCAAACTTATCCCCTATTGGAGAACGTATTTTTTTAGCTATCTCTAGATAGACATTTTCAATAACTGGAGAACAATATTGTCCAGTGCTTGACCAGACAGCTAATTTTATTGCTCTCTTAGCTAAAATATACTTAATGAATAAACTGCTTGTTCTAACTATACACTTCTCTAAGAATAAAAAGTAATTTCTATTATGCTCTAATACTTTATTTATTTCATCAAGAGAATTCATTTATTGCATCCACAACTATTCTTGCCTCATCCAGTGTCATAACAGGACTTATAGGTATTGAAACAATCTGCTCATGTATACATTCAGTCACCAGAAGTGTGATGTCATTCCATTCTTTATATGCTTTCTGTTTATGTGGGGGAATTGGATAATGGATTAAAGTTTCTACTTCTTTATCGTTTAGAAAATCAATAAACCGCTGCCTATTTTGAACACGAATAGGAAAAACATGCCATACAGAAACACACTTATCAGCCACTTGGGGAAGAATTATATTTTCATTCTTTATATTATTGATATAGAAATTAGCAATAATTGAACGTTTATTATTATCATTATCAAGGTGTTTCAACTTCACATCTAGAACCGCTGCATGAATCTCATCTAAGCGTGAATTAACTCCTTTATATTCATTATGATACTTAATATTTGAACCATAATTTGCGTAACATTTTATCTTCTTGTATAGTTCTTCGTCATTAGTAGTGATAGCTCCACCGTCGCCTAAAGCACCTAAATTTTTTCCGGGATAAAAAGAAAATGCTGCAGCATCACCTAAACTACCAACTCGACTTCCAGCATAAGAAGCGCCATGAGCTTGAGCACAATCTTCAATTATTTTGATATTATATTTTTTAGATAACAACCATATTTTTTCCATCTCCACAGGCTGTCCATATAAATGTACAACCATTATTGCTTTTGTTCTATCTGTAATCTTTTCTTCTATTTTGTCAACATCAATGTTATATGTTTCGATATTTGGTTCTACAAGAATAGGAGTACACCCATTTTGAGACACCGCAAGAATACTAGCGATATAAGTATTAGCCGGTACTATAATTTCATCACCATCCCCAAAACCATAACCAGCAATAATTAAATTTAATGCATCAAGACCATTTGCTACACCCAAGGCATAATCTGTACCACAGTATTCAGCAAAATTTTTACAGAACTCTTTGTTTTTATTGCCTAATATATACCAACCACTATCCAACACTGAAAAAATTTGATTTTCTATCTCCGAACGATAAAAATTATTAATTTTATGCAAATCTAAAAATTTAATCATAACATTACCCAATCAATATCAACATACTTCAGCGATTAAAATTGTATCAACAATTACGCTTCTATCTAACGGTTTTCTTATTTTAAAGCTATATCCTAAATTTAATTGTTCTATAAAAGGCTTTATACCAAAAAACTGCTCAGAGTTATGGTATATACTAAAGAGTAAAGCCGGTTTTTGAGATTTAATTGTCTCTAGAGCACCCTGTAATAACTTTTCTTCAAAGCCCTCAACATCGACCTTTATAACACCAACACTTAATTTTTTGCTTTTAACATAATCATCTAGCTTTATAACATCTATCATTTCAAGTGTATTTCCACTCTCATATTTATCATTAAAACATAATGTTGAATAATCATCTTGAACTCTAATCTTTAACTTTTGTTCTTGTTCTCCTAACGCTAACTTATTTAGAACAACCTTATTTTTTAATGCATTATCCGAAATAGTTCTTTGCGCCATTTCAAACATCAATTCCGTTGGTTCAAAAACATGAACTCGCTCTTTAGTATATTCTGATAAAATTAAAGCAGAGTCACCAAAACTTCCTCCAGCATCTATAATATGTTTGTTCTTATATTTATTTAGGTGAAGTAATTCCGGCATAAAGCATTTATAATAAAAGACTGTCGATGTAATTATATTACAAGGAAGAATGTAACTTCCGTAAGAATAAGAATTATTACTCAACTGACAAATTTTAGATGTGTGTGAGTCCATCATTTTTCTAAATTCAGATTCTTCGTCCTCCGTCATCCAAAAATAACATGTACTTTCTAACATATACTTCTGGATTCGGCTTATAATCCTAGTAACAATATCAATGCTTTGAGCATCCAAATTTTTAATAAGATCAATATAACTATCTTTTATATCTCCACAAAAAAATTGTAATGATTCTTGTGACAAAATTTTATCACAAGTATCCATCATGATAACATTGGAATAGTCAATTCTATCAAGTTTTTCAAATAATTTTTTTTGATGATTTTCTATAATATCTTCTATTTTATATTTATTTCTATCAAGTTTTTCAAATAATTTTTTTTGATAATTTTCTATAATATCTTCTCTTTCATACTTATCATTGATATTGAAGAGAGAAGATTCTGGATTTAAACTATTTTTTTTATCTCTTACTCCTCTAAATTTGAACTTATAAAATTTTTCACATTTTCTTATTTCAAAAAAATCCAAATTTTTAATGGAAATAATTTTCCATATAGGGTTAGAACTATTTCTCAAACTAAAAATATTCCATTTACCTAATAATTTCGCATCAACACCATTCAGATTTTTATTTAATGTAAATATATTAACATTACCTATAGATAAAGATTTCAACACATTACTTTCACCTAAAATATTTTTTAAGCATTCATATGTTAAATTTGTCCCCTCTATTGCATTTACAAATAACTCAATAACTTTATTAATTGTATGATTGTCACTATAGTAATTATATGCAGATGAACCAATATTCTTTTTCCCATCCCCCTTCACAATGCTCTGTATCACTTGAGACATTTTAATAGGTTCAAGTTCTAGCTCTTCAAATTGATCATCATACCATCCTAAACAAAAACCTTTTGTATCCTGAATATATACATACTTATCACATGTTATAGGTTTCATATTATGAGGAATAATAACAGAAGGAATAGATAGAGCAGCACCTTCAAGTACGGAAGTTCCCATTGCAAATAAACAATCACAGTATGATATTAAATAATTAGTTAGCTCTGCATGAGTTATCTCGCCAACAAATTTTATCTCTAAGCTTTTATATTTATCCACATTGATTAAATCTTTATCAGGACCATTACCCACAATATGAACAACTTTCTTTTTATCAACATTAACTAAATCTAAATTATCTAAAACATTTATAACACCAAATATTTTGTCTCTACATAGTCGCCCAAGGATAACAACATTTACTTCATCTTGATTTATTAAATTCACTTGACCTTGACGCTCTATAACAGGTAATGTTATAGGAACAATATTTTTTTCAAATTTAACATTTTCGGTATTTTGTCCAATTCTATGTGACTCATCACAAAAAAATACAGAATTAGTTATAGAAACCATTTTAAGGAATTTATTTATTATAAAATCTGATGCATTCCAATTATGCTGTAAAGTTGGAATACAACAAACATGCCAATTTATAAAGAGCACTTTACTTTCGGGGTGTAATGGTGGTAGCCAACAGGCAAAATATATTGGGGTTATGACTGTTATAGGTTCAGTAATCGGAATAGAAAAGTCACTTTGACTAACAGTAATTTTTTCCACTGTAGGCTCAGATATTAGTTGTCTAGAAAATCCATCTTCATAATCAACATAATAAACCTTGTAATTAGGATTTATAGCTAATGCATCAGCTAATCTAGCTAGGTAGATCGGACCACCAGAAACTTCCTTCCATGGAAAGTATATAACTACCTTTCTAACATTATCCATATTACCTCTCAATAAGCTCAATCATGAATCGATTAGACATAACTAAAAAACAAATTCGTTTTCCAAAATAAGTGGATTTTTTTAGAGGCGATATAATTCTGAATCTTTTGAATCCCAAGCTTGTGATAGCAGATTCAATGTTGTCAACTAAATATGCAAAATGATAATTTTTTATACCATTGTCCAACCACTTATTCAGTGTATTACTTCCTTCTAGATTCTCTAATAATTCTAGCCTTGGTTGATTTTTAGCTGTAATAAACTGTCCCTTAACACCCTGATTTTCATCATGAAATACTCCCCCCTCTCTTTTGTAGCCAAGAATTCTATATGTAGCAAACTCTTGTTCAATATTTCTAGTTGCGACACCAATATGATGAAAATCAAATTTCCCTAACGTGAGCCTCATATTTCTTATTAAGGCAAGGTCACACTTTTCCTCTAGTTGGAACTTAAGATTATGTTGATAATAATCATCATCAACATAGTGTTCAATAACATCATATTGAATACCATTGATAGATACATGATTTTCTATAATGGAACCACGTTTTTGAGGAATATTATCATGAAAAGCGACAACAGCAATATTATCAACAATTGTACGACAGTATAATCTTTTCAAACCAAGATAGTTAAATGCAACTTGGTAAATTAAATCTACACTTTCGATAGCTGATATAGAGGATTTTGATATAACCCATCGTCCCCATTCAGCTTTTTCATTATTGATATTATAAATACTTATTAAACCCTCTGATTTATTAGTAAATATATTTTCAATAACAAAATAATAATCATCTTCTTTATTCAAATACTGTGAAATCCATTCCTCTTGCTTTTTAATATCATTAGAAATGGGATTAATATATTTAGAACGTTCTAAATCTTCTAAACGTAGTTTTACTATATAGTTCGCATCATCTAATCTTACTGGACGAAGTCTATATGAAACACCATCAATTGAAATATTTTTTTTCATATTATTAAATCTTGTCTTTAATTACTTCAATTACCTTTAATGGCGTTCTCATTTCTGCAATTTCTTCAGGATCTAACATTAGGTCAAATTCTTCTTCAAGAGAAAGAATCAGCTCTAAATGTGCAAACGAATCCCAAAGTTCTTTCTCTGACATATTATTTAAAATATCTTCTGATTTTTTCTTGGACACACGTGAAATTATTTCTATAATTTTGTTTTCCATTATTTTCTCCTTATAATTTTACATTCAATTTCAAAAAAACATTATCAAAAGAAAATTCTAATTTATTTTCAATATCTATATGTTTATATAAATAATCATTTATAAATTTAACAGCTGGACTATTGCGCTCACCATTTTTATATTGAACTTTCAACTTCTCTACATTTAATTTTTTTAATCCACTATCAATAGCTCCTAGAACAATATCTCTATCAATACCTCGTCCAAGAGCACGACAGCTTACAAAGCATTCTTCTAACAAAGCAGAGTCAGTATCAATTAATTTTAAAATAATGACACCAATAATACCTGAATCCGATAATTTATCTCTAAGAGATACCGATACAACTGTTGAATCATGAGAAGACATTAAATTATTAACTTCTGCTTTACTATATCGTTGATAAGAAAAGATAAATTGATTTGTTTTATTCGCTAATTCTGAAATACGATCCACTCTATCATGATCATCAATTGCATAATCTAACTCCATCCCTAGACTTTTTATATACTCATCCTTTGATACTGTATTCAATAATTCTTGTCTTTTTGAGTTAGCCTCAACATCTGCTTTCCGAATAGTATCTTCTTTATTTATGTTTAGTTTTAGCAATCCAGGATAGTTTTCTAAAGCACGTAAAGTGATTGATGCATCATCCTTTGCATGAATAAATTTAATTTGAGGATGTTCATTAAAAACAGATAAAAGCTCCCCAATATTGTCATCTATAAATAAGAAACTACTTGAATTTATATTAAGATATTCTTCAATTTTTCTGATCGAAATAGACTTACTATTCCAATTGGCCTCAATATATGTGAAGTCAGATTTTTCCAATGGAAAATCCTTTCTTTTTTCAAATAATTCGATTACATCTCTCTCATCATTCTTAGATGCGATGCAAAGAAAAACCCCATCTTTTGCTAATTGTTTTAATTTACTCTGTAGGCATACATGACTTTCACTAATAGATATGCCATATATACCATCCTCACCTAAAACACCATTATAGAGAGTATTATCTAGATCGACTACAATACACTTTAAGTTAGGCTGAAGTAATGCTGGGATATAGTTGAGCCCCAAATCACGAGCAACTAATTCACAAGTTTTCATACTCATTTTTGTTCCAGAAAAACGCTCTAGACGTTCATCTATATAGGAACTATTTAAAAAAATTTCCCACCTATCAATATTATATAAACAAATTCTATTATCATCCAAATTAATTGTTCTACCAAAATTAACGAATAATATATTCTTTGCATACATTTTTTTTAGAGCTTCGAGTCTCTCTTTTATAAAGCTTTCATACTCATTATTAGTATATCTGCTTAAATCTAACCATAGAATCATAAGATCTGATTCTAAGTCTAGATTGAAAAATGTTAGAGAATCATCATAATCACTATACTCAAAAGTAATTCCTATTTCAGATAAATCTAAAAATGGAGATATAACATTACTGACTAATTCAAAGGAATGATTACGATAAACTGACACTTTATAATTTTTTTTGACAAAAACAGGATTGTATTCCTTTAATTCCTGACGTGATGCATTCCCTTCAAAAATAAAATCGAGTAATTGAAGCTTATCTATCATCTCTATTAACCACCCTCATGTATTCATCAAAATTATTAATATACTCATCCTTATCATATTTTTCACTACACATGACCATAAGAATAGAGTCTGAAGAGAAACTATGCATTTCCTTCCATATCATTCTATCAAGATACAAACCTTTTGTCTTACTATCCAAAATAATATCTTCGCTACTCGCCCCATTATGAACAGTTACTGAGCAGCTCCCAGAGATCGAAACCAGAACAAATCGTGTGTTCTTATTGGCATGACAACCTCGAGATTTATCACTCATAGTACCATAAACATAAAACACCCTTTCTATATTGAACGGTATATGATTCATTCCTTCAATAGCTATAAGGTACCCCCGATCATCCCCCATTGGCAAAAAATTTAAAACCTCATAGCCTTTATTGCTTCGTTTCATTTTATTTCTCTCAAACTGAACAACTTATTAAACAATATCCCTTTACTATCTTTCTCTGATAAAACTGGATCAGAGATTCCCCAATTTATGGATAATGCTTTATCATTCCATAAAATGGTTTTTTCATATTCAGGGAAATAATAATCAGTAGTTTTATATAAACATTCGACATCATCGGTTAATGTCAAAAAACCATGAGCAAAACCTTCTGGTATCCATAGTTGTCTCTTGTTTTCACATGATAACTCAACACCTACCCATTTCCCGAAAGTTAAAGAGTCAAGTCTAATATCCACAGCAACATCTAACATTGCACCAGAAATAACTCGAACAAGCTTTCCCTGCATACGATGGGCTTGATAATGCAATCCTCTAAGGACACCCTTCTTTGATTTTGAGTGGTTATCCTGGACAAAAGTTGTCGGTTTACCTGTCACTAACTCTTCAAATTTTTTCTGTTGCCACGTTTCCATAAAGAAGCCACGTTCGTCACCAAAAACTGCGGGCTCAATAATTTTTACTTCAGGAATTTCAGTTTCTATTACTTTCATCGCTCTTTACAACTTGTAATTTTCTAAATTAATTAATGCTTTCTGCCAATCACTAGCAGAAATACCAAATTCTTGTTTAATCTTCTCTGTTGACAATCTTGAGTTAGCCGGACGTTTTGCTGGAGTCGGATATTGCTCGGTAGAAAGGGGACTTAACTGAGGCTTTTTCGATAATAGTTGCTTATCTAAAGCTACATCAAAAATTGTTTTAGCAAAATCAAACCAAGTTATATGAGGTAAACCAGAGAAATGGTAAATACCATACTGAATCGATTGTCTGTCATAAATTGATTCTGCAATTTTTATCAATGCTGCGGCAATATCTCCCGCATATGTTGGACCACCATACTGGTCGGAAACAATTCCAAGTTTGTCTCTTTCTTTTCCCAGTCTTAGCATTGTCTTCACAAAATTATTGCCGTGCTCACCAAAGACCCATGCTGTTCTTAAAATAATATTTCGTTCACATGCTTCAGAAACAGCAATTTCTCCAGCTAACTTACTCTCACCATAAATCCCTTGTGGAGAGGTGACATCGGTTTCTTTATATTCACCATCAAACTCTCCAGAGAAAACATAGTCAGTAGAAATATGCAGGATAGCAGCCCCAATCTCATTCGCGGCTTGCGCTAAATATTTCGGTCCATCACGATTAATTCGATAAGATAACTCGACTTCTTCTTCTGCTTTGTCAACTGCAGTATAAGCAGCTGCATTAATAATGATATGAGGTTGAAATTTTCTTACTATATTGAAAACAGTACCTTGATCAGTAATATCAAGGTGATCTCGATCAACGGCTAAGAATTCAACTGTCGAATCTGATAGCTGCTGAACGATACAATGCCCAACCTGCCCATTACAACCAGTAACCAATATTTTCATCTTATGAGCCTACTTACTTATTAGATTCATTGATTAATTTAACCAGATAACGTCCATATTCATTTTTCAACATGGGCTGGGCAAGAGATAGAACCTCATCATTGGTTAGCCAACCGCTACGCCACGCAATTTCTTCTAAACAGGCAACTTTTAACCCTTGAACATGTTCAATCGTTTGGACAAAAGATGATGCTTCATGGAGGCTTTCATGTGTACCAGTATCCAACCAAGCAAATCCTCGCCCTAATAACTCAACATTAAGAGAACCATCCTCAAGATACATTTGGTTAATACTTGTAATTTCTAGTTCACCTCTTTCAGATGGCACGACCTGCTTCGCAAAATCTACGACGCGATTATCATAAAAATAAAGCCCTGTAACCGCATAATCTGACTTAGGATGCAGAGGTTTCTCTTCAATCGATAACGCCCTCATATTATGGTCAAATTCTACAACACCAAAACGTTCAGGATCTTTAACCTGATAACCAAAGACTGTAGCTCCAGAGCTTCTTTCGGCTGCACGTTTTAGCATCCCAGTAAAATGCTGGCCATAAAAGATATTATCCCCTAGAACTAAGCATACAGAATCATCTCCAATGAATTCTTCCCCAATAAGAAACGCCTGAGCCAGTCCATCTGGACTTTTCTGAATAGCATACTCAATGCGAATTCCAAATGCAGAACCATCACCTAAGAGACGACAAAAGCCTTCATTATCTTCAGGCGTTGTAATGATCAAGATGTCTCGGATTCCTGCCAACATAAGTGTTGATATTGGATAGAACACCATCGGCTTGTCATAAATAGGCACCAACTGCTTAGAAATCCCTCGGGTCAAAGGATATAGACGCGTACCTGAACCACCAGCTAATACAATTCCTTTCATTTTTACCCCTGAGTCCCTAAACGTTCCAATGAATAAGAGCCGTCAAGCACCCGATTCCACCACTTCTGGTTCGATAAATACCATTCAACAGTTTTGCGGATGCCTGATTCGAATGTCTCTTCCGGTTTCCAGCCCAATTCACGTTCTATTTTAGCCGCATCAATCGCGTATCGAACATCATGCCCAGGGCGATCTTTTACGTAAGCAATTAAATCTTCGTATTTAGTGACACCTTCAGGCTTATTTGGAACAAGCTCTTCCAACAGACCACATATTGTTTTCACAACCTCAATATTGGCTTTTTCATTATGTCCGCCAATATTATAGGTTTCACCTACTGTACCTTCCGTCACAACTTTATAAAGAGCTCTTGCGTGATCTTCTACAAACAACCAGTCACGGATTTGCATACCATCACCGTAAACTGGAAGCGATTTGCCTTCCATAGCATTTAAGATCATGAGTGGAATAAGTTTTTCCGGGAAGTGATAAGGACCATAATTGTTAGAGCAGTTGGTTACAATGGTAGGAAGGCCATAAGTTCTCAACCATGATCGAACTAAATGATCACTTGATGCTTTAGATGCTGAATAAGGACTGGACGGTGCATAAGGGGTTGCCTCCGTGAATAAATCATCAGTTCCTTCTAAATCACCATAGACTTCATCCGTTGATATATGATGAAAACGGAATGACTCTTTTCTTTCTTCGCTAAGCTGATTCCAATAATTACGGGCAGCTTCAAGCAGTGTATATGTACCAACGATATTCGTCTCAATGAATGCAGCCGGCCCATCGATTGAACGATCTACGTGGCTCTCTGCTGCTAAGTGCATCACCGCATCTGGCCGATGGCTATCAAAGACGCGATCAAGCGCCAAGCGATCACAAATATCAACCTGCTCGAATGCGTAACGTGAGTTAGTTGATACTTCATCAGGTAACGATTCTAAGTTTCCTGCATAAGTTAATTTATCAACATTAACGACTTCATCTGTTGTATTTCGAATAATATGACGAACAACCGCGGAGCCAATGAATCCTGCACCACCAGTGACCAAAATTTTCATTTAACAATTTCCTAATTCACTTTCTACAATTAGCATTTATTTCACAGTATTTTAGGTACGCTACCGCCCTTGGGTAAAGCTCCCAAATGCTTATCGACCGAGGAATAAAACTCGGGAGATGATACATGAATCTTTAACTTGAGGCGAGGTTAACCCATGCTTAACCCTGATTTTGTGATTACATCAGCATGTCAACTCGCTATAATGAGTGACAATTATACATATACATATTTTCACAGGAAAACCTATGATCATCGTAACCGGCGGTGCTGGCATGATTGGCAGCAATATCGTAAAAGCCCTGAATGACAAAGGATTTGACGATATCCTTGTCGTTGACCATCTCGAGAACGGCAAAAAATTCAAAAACCTCGTTGACCTGAGCATAGCAGACTACATGGATCGTGATGACTTTTTAGCGCAGATCATGGCTGGCGATGATTTCGGTCCGATTGAAGCGGTCTTCCACGAAGGCGCTTGTTCCGCGACAACCGAGTGGGATGGTAAGTACATGATGCTCAATAACTATGAGTATTCAAAAGAGCTGCTCCATTACTGTTTAGATAGAGAAATCCCCTTTCTCTATGCTTCATCTGCTGCCACTTATGGAGAAACAAAGACGTTCATCGAATCACCTGAATATGAAGGCGCGTTGAATGTCTATGGTTACTCCAAGCAGCAATTCGATAACTACGTTCGACGCCTCTGGCAAGATGCTGAAGCAAACGGTGAAAAGCTGTCACAAATTACCGGATTTCGCTACTTCAATGTTTACGGCCCTCGCGAGGATCATAAAGGTTCAATGGCATCTGTCGCTTTCCACCTCAACAATCAAATGAAAGCGGGCGAAAATCCGAAGCTGTTTGAGGGGAGCCATCACTTTATCCGCGATTTTGTGTATGTCGGTGATGTATGTCAGGTGAACTTATGGTTCTGGGAACAGGGCATTTCCGGAATTTTCAACTGTGGAACAGGAAAAGCCGAGTCATTTGAAGAAGTGGCAAAAGCCGTGATTAAGCATCATGGTCGTGGTTCGGTTGAGACAATTCCGTTTCCTGATCATCTGAAAGGTGCTTATCAGGAGTTTACGCAAGCCGATCTGACCAAGCTAAGAGCAGCAGGATGTGACATTGTGTTCAAAACCGTTGCTGAAGGTGTCTCAGAATATTTACATATCATTAATCAGTAACGTTTAGCCATTCCCAATCGGAGAGAGACTTGTATGATAATCAAGTGTCTCATTTTTAATACGTTAGGTTGGGAGTCGTTATGAAAATTGCTGTTGCTGGAACTGGGTATGTCGGGTTGTCGAATGCAATCCTACTTGCCCAGAATCATACCGTTGTGGCATTAGATGTGATTGAGGAGAAAGTCGCGCTTCTCAATGATCGAAAGTCACCCATTATTGACAAAGAAATCGAAACATTCTTATCGTCACGGGAATTGAATTTTAAAGCGACATTGAATAAAGAAGAAGCCTATCGTGATGCTAATTTTGTCATCATCGCTACGCCTACAGATTACGATCCACAGACCAACTATTTTAATACCACGACCGTTGAAGCGGTCATTCAGGATGTGATTGCAATCAATCCTGAAGCAACCATGATCATTAAATCTACCGTCCCGGTTGGTTACACCGAACGGGTGAAGCAGATGTTCAATTGCCAAAACATTATTTTTTCCCCCGAATTTCTCCGTGAAGGAAAAGCACTTCACGATAACCTATACCCATCCCGGATCATTGTCGGAGAACAAAGCGATCGAGCAACGACTTTCGCGAACTTGCTTGTGGAAGGTGCGCAAAAAGAGGACATTCAAGTGCTCTTTACCAATGCGACAGAGGCTGAAGCCGTCAAGCTCTTCTCCAATACTTATCTGGCCATGCGGGTTGCTTACTTTAATGAATTGGACTCTTATGCTGAGGCGCATGGTCTGAACACTCGTCAGATTATTGAAGGGGTTTGTCTCGATCCCCGTATTGGCAATCACTATAACAATCCGTCTTTCGGTTATGGTGGTTACTGTCTGCCAAAAGATACCAAACAGCTTCTGGCAAACTACGACACGGTTCCTAATAATATTATTGCCGCGATTGTTGATGCCAACCGAACCCGGAAAGATTTCATTGCAGAAAGTATTCTGAAGAAGAATCCCCAAACTATCGGCATCTATCGGCTGATTATGAAGTCCGGTTCAGACAACTTTCGGGCATCATCCGTTCAGGGAATAATGAAACGTCTGAAAGCAAAAGGGCTAGAAATCGTCATTTATGAACCCGCGATGAAAGAAGATCAGTTTTTTAACTCCCGAGTGATGCGCGATCTGGATGAGTTTAAGCAAATAGCTGATATCATTATTTCAAATCGTATGTCAGATGAGCTATCAGAAGTCGCAGACAAAGTTTATACCCGGGATCTCTTCGGTTCCGACTAATCAAACCTTACAAAAAGAGTTCTGATAAAACATTCAGAACTCTTTTTTTCTCAATCAATTAACCTGTTTTCTCCGAATGTTGTAGAATGTATGTATCACTTTTATCAATAGGAGAGGATAGTGAGACATCCCGTAATATTACATATATGCCTGTCAAAAGGATGGGGAGGTCTGGAAATGTACCCAATCAGAATGGGCAAACAATTCCTCTCTGCGGGCTATCAAGTATTCGGTTTGTGTCTGACTGGTACCCAAGTAGAATCAGGGATGCAAGAAACACAATTCTCTCTGTATACGGCAAGAAGTAAATCTCAGCTCACTACCGTCAAATTATATGCTCTCATTCAATGGGTAAAACAACATCAGATTAATGTTATTCACTGCCATAAATCCGGTGATCTATTGATTGCAGCCCTGATTAAACAGTTTGTCCCCGTGAAAATCATATTTACCGAACATATGGGCGTAACAAGAAGTAAAAAAGATATCTTCCACAGTTGGGTCTACCAACAGGTTGATCAGGTATTATCTATCAGTGATGAAACATACCGAAGAAATCTCAATGCGCTTCCCGTCGCACCTGAGAAAATAGCACGCCTGTGGTTAGGAACAGATATTCCTGACAAAACAGAATTACCTCCTGAAGAAATCGTAGCTATCAAGCAATCCCTCTCACTCCCGGAAAAAGATTTTGTGATCGGCACGATTGGCCGTATTAGCCCGGGAAAAGGACAGATTGAACTGGTGAAAGCTTTTGCGCGCGTTCAGAAAAGTCTTCCTCATAGTAAATTAGTGATTGTTGGCGGGTTGGAAGCTTCACAAGGATGCGATTTAGCTTATCTTGCTCAGGTCAGACAAAGCATTCAGGCTTTAGATTTAAGCGACCATGTTATCTTTACCGGATTTCACAGCGATACTCAACAACTGCTATCCATCATGGATATCGTTTGTCTGCCGTATGCCAATGAAGCATTCGGTTTAACTGCAATCGAGACCATGGCGGCACAGCGTCCCATTGTGGCTGCGAATACAGGCGCGCTTCCGGAATTGCTGGAAAACTACGCCCAGTATTGTACACCGACCAGTGATACATCCATCGCCCAAGCTATTTTGGACAGCCATGAACACTATGAAACAGCAAAAAATAACGCAATCTCAGCCAGAATGAGAGCCTGTAAAGAGTTTTCAATACAGACGCATACTCAAAATCTGCTACATTATTATCAGGAATAATCGAGAGCAGCTTACTATCACCTTATGCTGATGATATTATGCCCTCTAACTTAGATGAGCCGTTCTAAAATCATGCAAATGAAAATCCTGATCATCGGCCCCTCATGGGTTGGAGATATGGTGATGTCACAGAGTCTGTATTGTGAACTCAAAAGTCGTCACCCAAGCGCAACAATTGATGTATTAGCACCAGCATGGTGCGGTCCGATTCTGGAACGCATGCCAGAAGTTGATCACGCCATTGAAATGCCGATCGGTCATGGTGATTTCAGTTTAGTAAAACGATGGAAAATAGCTCGTCAGTTGGCCAGTCATCGCTATACACATGCTTTTATTCTTCCTAATTCTGCCAAATCAGCTTTGATTCCACTATTCGCCGGCATTCCTGTTCGCACAGGTTGGAAAGGTGAAATGCGCTATGGCCTGTTGAACGATCTGAGAGCGGACAGAAAAGTCTTTCAATATATGGTGGAACGCTATGTTGCCTTAGCTGTGCCCAAAGACACGATGCTAGAAGAAGTGTCACTGGAGAAGAGCCTCAAACCGAGGTTAAACATTGATTCAAACCAACAAGCACAATTACGACAACGTTTTTCGTTAACTTCTGATCGAGAAGTCGTCGGTTTATGCCCCGGCGCAGAGTTTGGCCCGTCCAAAAGATGGCCTGCTGATTACTATGCAGAGTTGGCATCATCCCTCATAAAAGCAGGGAAACAGATCTGGTTATTTGGATCACAAAAAGATCAGGAAGTCACCCAACATATCCGCAACTTGCTCCCTCTGGAATGCCAGTCACACTGTTTTGATTTGGCTGGGAAAACGACACTGGTAGAGGTGGTCGATTTACTCGCCTGTTGCCATACTGTCGTCAGTAATGATTCAGGTCTAATGCATATCGCTGCAGCAGTAGGAAGTCAAATAGTGGCCATCTATGGATCAACATCACCTAAATATACACCACCACTATCTAGTAGTATCGCCATTGTAAGTACAGACATTAACTGTAGACCTTGCTTCAAGAGAGAATGTCCATTAGGGCATATGGACTGTCTCCATAAACTTTCCCCCGAGATGGTTATGAGTGCATATCAAAATTTACAACGAACGACTAGAAAGACCATATAAAGTATGAATATACTACTTACTATAGTTTCAAATCGCTGTATCAGAATCTTTGGTAATTTAATCAAATTACTTTCATTTGTATTTCACTATATTTTTCCTAAATATCGCTTCACAATTCCTGAGTTTTCAAAAGCTAAAATCAAGCGAAAAAATAACCAGCATATCTCAAGAACGATATGGCAAACCAATTACTCAAATAAAGTCACTTTACCTATGTATTTAAACTATTTATTCAATCGTTTAATGTCATTGGACTATGATTACAGGTATGTCAGCACAGAATCAAGGAAAGAATTTATCAAAGAAAATACAGATAATAGAACCTACAATGCATATTTACAATTAAATGATGGAGCAGCTCAAGCGGATTTATGGAGACTGATTGTCATAAACAAACTTGGTGGTCTTTATATGGATATTGATGCAACCTTAGTCAAACCACTACATTGTCTCTTAAAACCAACATATCATTCATTCTATGTAAAATTGAAGAAAAACAACGATGAACTCACAAATTTTTTTCTGGCATCGGAACCTAATAATATTGTTTACCAACGCTCAATCAAAAAAATAGTGTCCAATATTGAAGAGAAAAAAATCGAGCACGGAGTGTATTTTCTCACGGGACCAGGTGTCTTTATCGGACTCACTGATGATCAAGAAATAATATCTGAAGAAAGAAAGTTTGTTTGTATTCAGGGGGCATTTACCAATGAGCATTTTCAGTATATGGACAAACCACGTACTAAGTGGACCTACAAAAATCCTGAAGATTTACTAAAAAAATAGAGAGACCCTGTGATCATAAGAACAATTTACACTTTTCTTTTGATGGTAATAACCCCATTTTTTCTTATTAAACTAATGAAGAAAAAACAGGGTAAACCACATATAGGTAAACGTTGGAAAGAGTATGTTGGTATTACACCTAAATTAGAATCTCCAGTCAAACCTATATGGATTCATGCAGTCTCCGTTGGTGAAGTCATTGGTATCACGCCATTAGTTAAACGACTACAAATAGAAAAACCAGATACACCGATCGTTATCACAACAACGACAACAACTGGTGCCTTACAGGTTGAAAAGCATCTAAGTTCAGCAGAACATCGCTTTATGCCGTTTGACCTACCATTTACCATTCAACATTTTCTTAATTCAATAAATCCATGTCAGTTGATTATCATGGAAATGGAACTTTGGCCAAACTTACTGAATAAGGTATCAAAAAACAATATTCCGATAACCATAATCAATGCAAGACTTTCAGATAAATCCTTCCAACGATATAAAAAAATATCTTTCTTATTCAGAGATTTATCAAAAAATGTTCATAAAATCATATGTCAGACCAAACTCGAAGCTGAACGCTTTATACAGCTAGGTGTTTATAAAGACAAAACTCTTGTATCGGGCTCATTAAAGTATGATATCCACGTTTCAAGAACAGATATAAAAAATGGTGATCTATTACATCAAAAAATAGGGACTCATCGTTCTATTTGGATCGCAGCAAGTACTCATGATGGCGAAGAAAAATTCGTTTTAAACGCTCATAAAAAAATTTTAGAAAAGTGCCCTTCAGCTTTGCTTATTTTAGTACCTCGTCACCCCGAACGATTTAATGATGTTGCTAAGATGTGTGAAGATATTGAATTAAAGACAGAACGTCGAACAACCAATCAGCCAATAACTGAAAGTACACAGGTGTATCTTGCTGATACAATGGGTGAAATGCTAATGTTGATGCAAGCATCAAATGTCTGTTTCATGGGAGGAAGTCTGATAGGCTCTAAAGTAGGTGGCCACAATCCACTAGAGCCAACAGCTCTTGGACTACCAGTCTTAACAGGCCCTAGCTATTATAATTTTAACGAAATATATGAACAACTTTTTCGAGAAGGCATAGCCCAAAAAGTTATTCATGAACAACAACTAAGTGATACAGTTATCAACTTATTATCTCAATCAATAACATTGAGTTGCACTAGAAAAAAAGCAAAAGAATTTATGAAGAAACATTCAGGTGCTATTGAGCTAACACTTGAATATATACTTAATGAGAAGGCTTGATCTAAAAATGAACAATATATCTTCAAATAACTTAAAAGTTGCTATTGTATGCCTTTCTCACTATCAAGGGGGAATGGAGCTCGACTCCATTAGAAATACTCAGATTTTTTTACGAAACAATATTAATTCAATACTGATATGTAAAAAAAATTCTTTTATTGAAAAAAAAGCAATAGAATTGAATATACCTTTTCATTCTATTGACTTTTCGAGAAAACTCAGTATAAAGTTAATAGTCCAATTACGGAGTATTCTGAAATCAGAACAAGTAACATCATTAATTTTCTTTGGGGCATCTGAAATAAAGTCTATTTATTTCTCAGTGAGAAATTTAGATTGTAATGTAATTATCCGTCATGGAACAACTAAATCTAGTCCTAAAAAGGACTTGTTGCATAGATTATTTTATTCATGTGTCAAGTATCACGTTGCTATTAGTGAGCACTTACATAGAAATGTTTTAGAGATCATTCCATGCACAAAAAATCAAGTTAAAACCATTTACAACATTTCTCAGGATGATCATGTAGAAAGAAAGTCACCTAAAGAAATGGCTTTTTTACATGTTGGTAGAGTAGAAGAAGGGAAAGGTGTTTTTGATGCAGTAAAATCCTTAGGGAAAGCAAACATACCCCGTCAATATAAAAAAATAACATTCGTGGGTACATATACAGATAGCATACAAAAAGAACTAATCACATTAAGTCATAATTATTCTGTCGATATTTTTTTTGAAGGTTTTGTAAAAGATGTTAAGCCATTTTATATGAAACACATTTTTTTCCTTTTCCCAAGTTATGGCGAAGGATTAGGAAATGTGATTTTAGAAGCACTTAAGTATGGGTTAATTTGTATAACATATAATAATACTGTCTTTAATGAATTCACTAATAATTTGGAATTCCGTTATTTCTATACTGCTGAAAACAAAAATATCGATAGTCTTGCAAAGGCTATTGAACTTGCAATTATAGATTCAGATAAAATAAAAGACAACTCTAACCCCCATTATTTAAATTATAATAAATACTTTTCAGAAAGTGTATTTATTGAAAAATGGAAGTCCATATTATCATGAGAGTTTTAGACGACAACAAATATAACTATATTATGCTGTTTTCATTGTTCTTATTTTCATTTTCAATAGGAACCTCGAAAGCCGGAATCAATATTAGCATAGTATTATTATTTATAACTTTCCTAACAAAAATAGTAAGCACGCTATCATCGATAAGTAATAAAGAAAAAACTCTCATCTATATATGCTATGGAGCCTATATAACAGAGGCCGCAATATCACTCTATTTACACACATTCAATGATTTTTTTAGATTCTTGGAAAAAAATGCATTTCTACTCATACTACCAATATTAGCCATTTTATTTCATGATATAAGAATCAGAAAACATGCTATAATATTTTTTATCTCTGGTGTTACAATATCTGCATTATATAGTATTTATAATTTTGTTTTTGTATATGACTATGCATTAAGTGCTAGAGCTCTTGGTCTTATTGAATATTCTAGACATGTGAATGTACTTATTTTGCTGTTTTGTCTAATGATTACATCCATTAAATATAAGATGTATATTATACCTGCATCTATAGTAACTCTAATTACCATTGCAAGTGTTATAATATCAGGAACAAGAGGGGGCTGGATTGCATTTTTCACTACAAGTATTATATTTTTCTTATTTCATTATAAGAAGTATATTATTCACGCATTAATAATTAGCGTTGTACTAGAATTAATAAGTTTCAATGCTAATCTATCTTTTTCTAATTATATTATCGACAGAATATATTCCATTAGTGATATAGATGAAACATCAAATTCTATTCGGCTAACTATTTGGCGGAATGGAATTGAGTTTTTGATTCACACAGCAGATAGCAAACCGTTAGATTTTTTATTTGGCTCGGGAATGTTAAGCTCAAGCAAAAATTATATTAATTACATTAATAGTTTACCTGAAAATGTAAAACAATCATATCTGATGAACGGGAATTTATATGGCAGTACAGATTTTCACAACTCTCTTATAGATATTTTCATCAAGTCTGGTGCGATCTATTCTATAGTCATCATATCTATTATAATTTATATTTTAAAAACCTGCTGGAGCGTTAAAAATAGAAATCATATGAAAGATTCAATTTGCTTGTATTCTATTGGTCTTATAAGCATAATGCCTTTTTATAGCCTTTTACAGGACTATAGCATATATACAATTATTTTTGCACTTGCTTTAGCTATTTCTGAATGGAATAAAGGTCGAGATATTATTCATGAAAGTTAGTATTATCATCGCTGTATATAAGGATCACCAAGCATTAGATTTAATTCTAGAACAATTAATGCTTCAAGATCATTCTAATTTTGAAGTAATCATTGCTGAGGATGCTCGAAGCAAAGAGGTTCCATTGTTAGTAAAAAAATACAGTGACCTTAATATTGTCCACTGTAATCAGGAAGATAATGGCATCCAAAAAATGCGCTCACAAAATAATGCCATCATAGCTTCAAGCGGAGAATATCTTATATTCATTGATGGTGACTGTATCCCCTATCCAAACTTCATATCATCCCATGCTGACTGCGCGAAACCGGGATGTCTTTTATCTGGGCGAAGAGTGAATTTAGGCCCATCATTCAGTCAATTTATTCGACAGAAAAAACTAAAATCAAATTATATTGCCAAATATTTCCTATTATTCTTTTTCCCGTTATTAATTGACGGAAATGAAGGACATATCGAAAGTGGATTTTACTTCAATCCAAATGGTTTTATTTATAAAAAAATAATTTCAAAACTTAAACGAAGCACTAGTATTTTAGGATGTAATTTTTCTTGTTACAAACATGATATTTTAGCTATCAATGGCTTTGATGAAGGATATGGTGAAACGGCTATTGGTGATGATACCGATATAGAGTGGCGCTTTAAAGCTTATGGAGTCAAAATTAAATCTGTAAAAAATATAGCAAATGTGTTTCATTTATATCATGAGAAGAGAACTAAAATAATCCCCAATTATCAGGAAATGTTAATATTGATGGAGCAAAGAAAGAAAAATAATAACTATATTGCTGATATTGGACTAGATTCACATGAGGTGTCATCATGAGAAAAATGAAAATAGGATTCTCAACACGCTATAGTTTAAAAAAAGAGAATATTTTTATTGGACGAGGATGGAATCACAGTTTTTATTTAAGTGATTCACCAGTGTTGATTGAGCCATATGTTTCATTCCATAAAAAAAATAATACGTTATTTAATATTGGATCATTCTCATACACTCACTCTTCATTTCCTGTCGGCACAACTATTGGGCGATATTGTTCTATTGCTGAAAATGTTAGACCCATGGGAGATCAACATCCTTTAACTCGTTTTACGACATCAGTAATAACTTACGAAAACAGATGGAAGCTTCCTAATACTTCGTCTTTTACAGTAACAGAAAAAGAAAGCAATCAGCCAATAATTATTGGTAACGATGTATGGATTGGTCGTGATGTGGTTTTAAAGCCAGGAATTACGATTGGAAATGGTGCAGTAATCGCATCTAATGCTCTGGTTACAAAAGATGTACCTCCATATGCAATAGTAGCAGGGTTACCTGCCAAGGTTATTCGCTATCGTTTTGATAAAAATATTATAGAACAATTAACCAATTTAAAATGGTGGGAATATAACTACCAAGAATTTCCATCGTTGAAAGCTGATATTGATATAGAACGATTTATATCTTTATTATCTAACTCAATCGAATGTGGAAAAATAAGTCCATACTCCCCCACTAAATTAATTATTTAAATTTCACAACTTATCATCTAACACTTTTTTCAGCCACATTGTCAACGAGTTAGGAGAAATGACATCATTATATTTTTTAGTATTTAAAATATGTTGAATGCTATTTGATTTTGATATGTCTATTGAGTTTTCAACAAACCAAGATTCATTATTTACCTCGGAATTATCAGTAATGAGTATTTTTTTATATTTATATGCGTCAGACAGCCTAAATGATAGGCCAGTCTGTCTAGAATCAACAACATCTAAAATAGCTTTTGCACTACCAATTAATTTATCTAATTCATCTCCAATAATTTTTTCATTTTTATAGCATAAAGTAATATTATTTAATTTTTCACTATACTCATGAAAGGATTCATTGACTAAAAAAATAGTTCCCGTCATACTAGGATTAGAATGTATGAAACTTTTAATCCTACTTAGTCTATCATCCTCTTTTTTATCTATTGAAAAGATGCCAAATATATCATATCTGACTTGATAGACATTAGAATTTCCTTCCAAATGGAAAGAAGGCAAGTACCTAATATTTCCTACACAGTCGTTTTTATCAAAACTAAAAACACGGTTGGCAATATGTAATAACACATCACCAGACGGTGATTTTTCAAGAGAATCCCAAAGGATACAAATAAAATCATCAGTCAACCCTTTCAGATATTGCCCAATTAAACTATTTAACATTGCGGGAATAAGCACAATTATATGATCATACAAACCATTACAATTTTTACATATATGGTTTTCTCTTCCCCAGTGTCTTTTACCTTTAATACCTAAATTTAATAATTTAGCCACTAGCTTATGAAAAAATGTTGGATATTTTTTTTGTTCATCTAATGTTTGAGCATCAATATACTGAACATCATACCCCATTTTTTCTAGTTGATCTAAAATAGGCGTAATTAGACCAGTTCTGTTATCTGCTAGTATTAGTATTCTTTTACCAATTTTTTGCTTCATTGATTAAATGTTCCCATCCAGTTATATCCCAAAACAATTGGTTCGATTTAGCTTCTTTTTTAAAAGATCGTTTTAATCTCTTAAGGTTTTTCTCTTTCCAATCATTCCCTTGTTGAATAGAACACTTATCAAAATCAATAATCCAAACCCGTTCCCGCTCATCAATCAAGATGTTATGAATATTCAAGTCTGTATGATTGACTTGGGCATCATGCATTTTACGAATCTCTCGCCCGATTTTCACATACATTTCATCGCGCAGTGTATTTTCCTGAAGAATGGTCACCAAATCACGAGCATTCGGTACTTTTTCCGTGATTAAATCAGCCAGATAGCACACATGCTTTTTTACCGCTCTGGCGGCAATCGGACGCGGCACATTCACACCGGCTTGTCTCAGATGATTTAGAATCTGGAACTCTTGATAACTTCGGGTCTTATCCCATTGACAAAAAAGGTAATGGTCCCGAACCAACTTACCAAATAACCCGCCTCGCCGGTAATGCCGTAATGCTCCCTGTACGTTATCAAGTTGGATAAACCATGTCGTCCCCCGGCCAGAAGCCTGACCAACGATCCGCTCCTGCTGCTGCCAGAACCCGACATCAAAACATTGCTCCGGAGACGCGGATAACAGCGCCTCGTCATACCACACTCGTAACTTACCTTTTTCGAACGTTTTCACGGCTTACCCAATGATTAAAACTTCACTCAATCAGCATTTTACATTTTCTTCCGGTCTCTGCATAATTCCGAACAACTCTCATTGCTTTATAGTGATCATTATGGCGTTATTTGATTCCGCTCCGCGATCAATTTGTATTCTACGTCTGTCTGCGATTGGTGATGTTTGCAATGCTATTGCTGCGGTGCAAGCCATTCAACGTCAATGGCCTGAAACCCGAATCACCTGGATTACCGGTCGATTAGAAGCCCAGTTACTGGATGGGCTCGACAATATCCGCCTCATTGTGTTTGATAAAAAACAGGGGTTCAAAGCCTATCGACAGCTCTGGACCACGCTGAAAGGAGAGCAGTTTGATGCGCTTTTGCATATGCAGTATGCATTCAGAGCCAGCCTTGCCACACTCGGCATAAAAGCCACTTATAAGTTAGGCTTCGATGCAACACGCAGTCAGGATTGTCAGACTTGGTTTACCAATCAGCACGTGCCTTCTCCGGATAAACCACATGTGCTGGATGGCCTACTTGCCTTTGCACAATATATTGGGATTAAAGACATCACACCAAAGTGGACACTTACTTACTCTCATCATGATCAGCAATGGGCAACGCAACAACTCTGTCAAGATAAGCGGAATCTGGTGATTGTTCCCGGAGCCAGTAAAGCCTATAAAAACTGGACGGCAGCAGGGTATGCTGAAGTGATGCAACATATTCATGCACAAGGCTGGCATATCATCCTTGCCGGTTCACCCGCGCAAGTTGAGCTTGATTTAGCCGACCAAATCCTCGGTTTAGTTGATTTCCCGGTGACAAACCTCGTCGGTACCAGCACATTGAAACAGATGCTGGCTTTACTCGACCACAGCGATCTCGTGATAGCACCTGATACCGGCCCAACCCACATGGCCAATGCAATGGGGACACCGGTGATCGGATTATATGCCCATCATAATCCACAACGCACCGGCCCTTATTGCTATCAGGATTATGTTGTATCTGTCTATGCAGAAGCGATTCAAGCGGAAACCGGGAAAGCAATCTCAGCATTAAACTGGCGTGCCCGTGTCAAAGACAAATCGGCCATGCGCCGGATTCAGGCACCACAAGTGATTCACATGTTTGAGAAAGCCGTGAAGGATTTTGGGCTGTGAGAGAACGCCACTCGATAGACTTTCAAACCAGATAAAGACAAATACCTGTATCCTGTTATCATCAGACAGCGATAAAACCGAATCACAACGTCATTCAGCGGAGAAATATAATCGTGACACAACCAACCTTAGCCGTGGCCCTGATTGTGAAAAATGAAGCCAAGCATCTCGAAGCCTGTCTCAAAACGGTTCAGGGTTGGGTCGATGAGATCGTCATTCTTGATTCAGGCAGTAGCGACGAAACTGAGCAGGTCGCCCGACAATTTACCGATAAGTTTTTCACCAATATTGACTGGCCGGGATTCGGTCCGCAACGTCGCCTCGCACAATCATATGTCGAATCCGATTATGTCTTATGGTTAGATGCTGACGAACGTGTCACCCCGGAGCTGCGTCAAAGCATTCAAGGTGCGGTCAAAGCAAACCAACCCAATACTATCTATCAAATATCACGGTTAAGCTGGGTTTTCGGTCGGTTTATTCGTCACTGTGGCTGGTATCCGGATAAAGTCTTACGTCTCTATCCGACCAAACTGACCCAATACAACGACGCTTTAGTCCATGAAAAAGTAGAAGTAACCCCATCCATGCAGGTCAAAACGCTGACTGGCGACGCAATTCACTACACCTATGATGATATGCATCACTATTTAGTCAAATCAGCCGGATATGCAAAAGCGTGGGCAGAGCAACGCCAACAACGCGGAAAAAAAAGCAGTATCGGCCAAGGCATCGTTCATGCACTCGGATGCTTTGTGAAAATGTATATCATTAAAGCGGGCTTTTTAGACGGAAAGCAGGGCTTGTTGCTTTCCGTGCTTTCGGCACATTCTACATTTGTAAAATACGCGGACCTTTGGATAAAAACAAATACGGTGCCGCCCAAGCATTAATCCGGCTCAAGAGCGACTCAACCTGAATTTGACTCATATCTTCCTGTTGTGATTTACCACCGTGGGCAGGCGGTGCAAAGGATAAGTGGCGCCCTTGAGAATTGAGCGGATACCAACGTAATGGCGTTGCTGAACGTTTAGCCGGGAAGAAACCAATCGTCGGAACATCAATGGCCGCAGCAATATGCAAGGGGCCTGTTGAACCGGCAATGAAAAGGTTCGCACAGGCAATTGTTCGGGCGAAGTCCACCAAACCGTCATTCTTATGATAGACGACTGCTTTTTCACCCTGTTGATTGATACGTAACTGCAGCTGATAAGCTTTTTCTTCTTCTCCCGGTCCGGCGGTCAGTACCACCTCAAAATCACCATTTATCCCGTCAATCAACTGACTGTACTGTTCAAGAGACAAGTTATTGGCTGAACCGCCACTGCCTGCATGAACAAACAGCCACGGCTTGTCGGAACAAATACCCAGTTGTGCAGCGAGTTTGTCTTTTTGTTTGGCAAGTTCTGAGACCGAAAAATTCAGATATGGCGGCTGTGGTTCGACAACTGGTATCTGATGATCCTGCAAAAAGGTTCGAATCAAATCCAAGTTATACTCAAACTCAGGTTTTGCTGACTGAGAGCGTTTCTGCTTCACCCGATGATTGTAAAACACCTGTGCCAGTTTCGTCGCCGGAGCCATCCGGTACGGAATCTTCGCCTTCCAGACCAACAACGCATTGTAAGTTGTCGAAAACAGGTTAATCGACGCATCAAAGTGACGCTGGCGGATTTCTTCAATCAGGGCTTGTTGAGATGATGTTGACCCCTTTTTAGTCGGGTCTTCAAGCACGTCATCAATCCACGGGCATAATTCGGCAAGCGCCATGGTGTAACGAGGCACCAACGCGGTAATGTGGCAGTCAGGCATTGATGCTTTGAGCATGGCAAAACTCGGCCATGCCAACATGAAATCACCAATTTTATCATTACGAATGACAAGTATTTTTTTCATTTCCAACTCTTATTCCGTCACACCCCATCGATCATACGGACATCAATAGGCTATTTTGAGTCTTTTTGTTACTATAGTGCCAGTGTCAGATAGTTCTGACGAACTTTGTATCTTGAGACCTCTGCGGGTATATCCCTGAGGACTCTGTTTAACTGTTGAGATAACGGACTGTGAGTAAACAAAAATTATCGCGCGTCATCTACCCGGGAACATTCGATCCGCTCACCAACGGACACCTTGATATTGTCAACCGCGCTGCCGGTATGTTTGACGAAGTCATTATTGCGGTTGCCGCCAGCCCCAGTAAAAATACCATGTTTACGCTGGCGGAAAGAGTCTTTTTTGCCGAACAGGCAACCCAGCACCTGACCAATGTCAGTGTGCAGGGATTTTCCGGGCTATTAGTCGATTTTGCCAAACAAGTCAGTGCCAACGTTTTGATCCGCGGGCTACGAACCACGATGGATTTCGAGTATGAGTTTGGTTTGACTAACATGTACCGCAGACTCATGCCAGAACTTGAAAGTGTATTCCTCACTCCGGCAGACGAATTCGCATTTCTCTCATCGACCATTGTCCGGGAAGTTGCCATCCACGGGGGAGACGTCGATACATTTGTGCCACAAGTCGTTGCAGAATCCCTGCGTAAAAAACGTAATATCTGACCGCAGTACATCTATTTTTGGCAGAGTGGGCAATAGAAGGTATTCCGTTGTCCAATCTTCTGCGCCAAAACCGCAGCACCACATTCAGGGCATGGCTCTCCCTCTTTCCCGTAAACGCGTAGTTCCTGCGCAAAATAACCGGGTTTACCATCGGTCTGGGCAAAATCTTTCAAGGTTGTCCCGCCTTGTTGAATCGAGTGAGCCAAGACTAATTTAATCTCTGTTACCAGTTGCTCCCATTCGCTCAATGTTAGTGAACCAGCCTCTCGGGTTGGTCGGATCCCTGCGGTAAACAAAGACTCATTGGCATAAATATTCCCGACACCAACCACCACTTTATTATCCATAATGAACTGCTTGACGGTGACACGCTTTCCTTTCGCTCTCGCAGCCATATACTCGGCAGTCAGTTGATCCGAAAGTGGTTCCGGTCCGAGATTGTCGAACACCGAATGAATACTGCCTTTCTCTGCCCATAACCACGCACCAAACCGTCTCGGATCGTTATAGCGCAGCACTTTGCCGTTCATCATAAACAGATCCACATGATCGTGTTTACCGGGCGGAAGCGCTACATCCAACACCCGCAAAGAGCCGGACATTCCCAAATGAATAATCGCAGTTCCGACATCGGTTTCCAGTAAAAGATACTTTGCTCTGCGATGAATCCGCCGAATGACTTGTCCTGTAATCTGCTGAAGCTCAAAGGGAATCTCCCAGCGGAGCTTCGGTGTCCGCACACTCACCGATTTCACCTGTTCACCCACCAAAAAAGGGCTAATCCCCAGTCGGCTTACCTCAACTTCCGGTAACTCCGGCATATCAATTCTCCTTCTTCGATGATTCAGCCACAACCGGTGGAAAAAGGTAATGCGCTTCCACCGAGATAGCAACCCACTGTTCCTGCCAGTTTTTGAATAACCAGAATTGCGGAAAACGATAATAGGTAATCCGCTGAGGTTCTTCTTGTTCTTGATACCAGACTTCAACGGTTCCCGGATCATTGAGCTTGCCGGATAATGAGTGGTAGGTTTTATCATCAATCGGTGTGCCAACCAGACTCCGCCACCGCTGCACTAATTCTAATGCCGAAATATCAAACGGCACCGTTGATGTCCAGTCGCCATTGGAGGCTCGTACCAGCGACCAAGGTTGTGTATTTATCGCAGTTATGGTCAGTTGGGGATTGAAAAGTGATGGATTGCTCTGCGTTTCATGAGGTAGCAGATAATCTTTAATCATGGATGGTAGATTCAGAATGGCAATAAATAAAATCACCGCCAGAATCAGATAATTATTCCAACGCCGCTTTCGATCCTTCATCAGGTCACTCTCAACAGATATTGTCGCTCATCATTATATCCGTTCATCCTATGCTCTTTCGCTGAAAAAAGGTAGATAACAGGCAATAAAAAACCCAGCAGAAGCTGGGTTTTATAACACTTACAAAAAGCAGTTCAATTACTTGATTTTTGCTTCTTTGTAAACAACGTGCTGGCGAACTACTGGATCAAATTTTTTGATCTCAAATTTGCCTGGCATGTTGCGCTTGTTCTTGTCAGTAGTGTAGAAGTGACCAGTACCAGCAGATGATACCAGACGGATTTTCTCACGAATGCCTTTAGCCATTGCTCAATTCCTCTTAAACGTTTTCGCCGCGAGCACGAATATCAGCAAGAACAGCATCGATGCCTTTCTTGTCAATGATACGCATGCCTTTCGCAGTCAGGCGCAGTTTAACAAAACGTTTTTCGCTCTCTACCCAGAAACGATGAGTTTGTAGGTTCGGCAGAAAACGACGCTTAGTAGCATTACGTGCGTGCGAACGGTTGTTCCCCGTTACAGGACGCTTACCAGTTACTTGGCATACTCGGGACATGAATGTCTTCTCCAAATCGTTTCAGCTCGATATCAACCTTGGTGGCCGAACCTCTCTCCATGTTGAAGGGTGAGGTTTAAAACCATTATGGAAAATCCATACAAGGCTATCAAAGGTCGCGCATTATACTAACTTGATGTGCATTGCTCAAGACCCGAACAGATCCTTTTTTGCAGATCCTGTGATCTTTTTCATCGCCGAGCTGATAATAGGTTGAAAATTTAGTGGGCGAATGATAACAGAATCTCCTGTTCTCACAACTAAAAACTTTCGCGAATACACTCAAATCAGCCGAAAGCCATCACTTCCTCGCAAAATCATCGGAAACAGGCCAATAGTCACCAACACATCCGGGATACATCGACTCTAAATCCAGCCTCGTTCAGCAAAAGATACGATCTCACCATCACCAATAACAAAGTGATCCAGTACCCGAAGCTCCACCAGCGCCAAGGCCTCAATAATTCGCCGGGTAATATGTCGATCCGCCTGGCTGGGTTCGGCAACCCCTGATGGATGATTATGTGCCAGAATCACTGATGCAGCATGATACTGAAGGGCTCGCGTCACAATCTCTCGCGGATAGACACTTGCGGCATTAATCGTGCCTTCAAACATAATTTCACCACAAATGACCCGATTCTGATTATCCAAAAACAGGACATAGAATGCTTCCCGACGCCTGTCCCGCAATATCCCTGACAGATAATGACGGGTATATTGCGGGTTCGTCAGTGCATCCCCTCTTTGTATCGTTTCAGAGAAATAACGCTGTGCCATTTCCAACACGGCCTGCATTTGCACAAACTTCGCCTCCCCCAAACCTTTGTGTCGGCAAAATACCTCCTTTCGGGCAGAAAATAACGCGCGGAGAGAACCAAATTCCTGTAACAGAAAATCAGCCAACTCGAGGACATTCATACCGGCAACACCGGTACGTAAAAAAATAGCCAACAACTCGGCATCAGACAGGGCTTGGGGACCACGGGAAAGTAGCTTTTCCCGTGGCATTGACTCTTTAGGAAGGAATTTCAGGCTCATCGTATGGCTCCTCTCGGTTTGCCATACAAATACTGAAGATAGCATCGAATTCAACTTCGTTGATCAGAAATCCGAGAGGTATCAACATCAGTTGTAATTATTATGTTAGCTAAATCTTAAAGTTTCCGACCAAATCTCCCATTTTCTTTCCGGATTGTGCTAAACGGCTACTGATTGATTCCGATTGTTGCAGGTTATGGCTCAATTCATTCACAATTTGCTGAATTGCAACCAAATTTTGGTTAATCTCTTCAGAAACTACACTTTGCTCTTCAGCTGCCGAAGCGGTCTGAATCCCCATATCCTGAATGGTTCGAATCGCTTGGGAAATACCGGATAGACTTTCTCTGATGCGAACTGATTCTTGTTCGGTGCTTTCTCCCCGTTCACGACTGGTTCGCATTCGGCTGACCGCTTTACTGACACCTTGATTCAGCGAATTCAGCATATTGCTAATTTCTTGGGTACTATTTTGTGTTCGGCTTGCAAGCGAGCGAACTTCATCAGCCACCACAGCAAAACCCCGACCTTGTTCTCCGGCTCGAGCGGCCTCTATGGCTGCATTCAATGCCAGTAAATTAGTCTGCTCTGCAATTTCACCAATCACATCCAGAACCAGCGTGATCTCTCCGGCTTGTTGGCTCAACTCAGAGATCGCATCAGAAGTCAGATTCACTTCTTTGACCAAACTGGTGATACCATCAATCGCGAGATTCACTTCCCCCTGAGCCTCGATAATCTGCTGATTTGCTGATTCTATCGCCTGCGCGGTTGCATTGGTGTTCAATGCCACTTCACGGGCTGTCGCACTCATTTCTGTCACCGCAGCAACGACTTTATCCGTTTCCTGACAGTGATTATTCATCTTCTGATTAGAATGGGAGGTTTGCTGATCCAGATCGTTCACCGCCAAAATTACATCATGCTCCGTGCGGCTAATATCAGAAATCAACGGGTGTAACTTATCCATGAAAGAGTTGAATGCTTCAGCCACCATACCCACTTCATCCCGGCTTTCAACATGCAAACGCGCCGTCAAATCCCCCCCACCGGCAGCGACATCCTGCAACGATTTAAGAATATGCTGGAGTGGCTCGACACCTTTAGAAACAAGCCAGCTAACAATAATAATCGTTAATATCAGCCCTGCTACCGATAATCCGACTGCGGACCACATCTGTTGATGTAACAATTTTTCCCGATTATTTTGGAAAGCTGCCACCTGACGATCAATATCATCAATGTACACGCCGGTGCCTAAAACCCAATCCCATTTTGGCAGGTATTCGGCATAACCTAACTTGGGTGCTTGAGCATTTAAAGAGGGCTTATGCCATGAGAAATGGAGGAATCCGTCTCCGGATTTTGACGCCTCAATCAAACCTGCAATGACCGGGACACCATTATTATCTTTCAGGTTATAGAGGTTCTTCCCTTCCAGTTGCGGCTTAATCGCATGGAGTGTATTTACCCCCTGGGAGTTATAAGCAAAGAAATAGCCATCATCATCAAAACGCATGGCTTTTAATATCTCTTTTGCCCGAGCCTGATTTTCACCATTTTGATCACTATCATAAAGAGACTTGATAGCGGTCGTGCCCATCATTATATAAGACTTCAGCTTATTTTTATGGCTGGTTACCAACTCTTGTCGGTATTGGACAGACTCCTGCTGTAACGAAGTCATCCCACTCCAGTAATACACCATTGTAATCACGGCTGTAATGACCACCAGAGGAATTACCGTTATAAAAAGGAGCTTGGTCCGGCTCCGAAGAGAACTCAACATAAAATTCCTTATCTACTTATCTCAATTGACAACTAATCAATAGCCCTCTTATTGCATATATCGGCATAAATATCTGTGAGTCATACTCAAGTCTGTGAATATGGTGATCTGAGCGGATGAGTTCCTCTGACACAGTTCTGACATCTTTTCAGGAGTTGTGCTAGCATAGCGCGCAGAGTGATTAAGGAATCAAAACATGCAAACATTGGCAGGAAAGAAAATACTGCTGGGGATCAGTGGTGGTATCGCCGCATATAAGTGTGCGGAACTGACACGCCGCCTGATTGATCACGGCGCAGAAATCAGAGTCGTCATGACCGATGCAGCAAAAGCTTTCATTACACCGCTCACCATGCAGGCTGTTTCCGGCCACCCCGTCTCAGACAGCTTACTGGATCCTGCAGCGGAACGCTCAATGGGTCATATCGAGCTGGCCAAGTGGGCCGATCTCGTTCTGCTGGCACCGGCAAGTGCAGACTTGATCGCCCGTCTCGCTGCTGGCATGGGGAACGATTTGCTCTCCACACTCATATTAGCAACGCAGGCATCGGTTGCCGTTGCGCCGGCCATGAATCAACAAATGTATCGCCATATTGCCACCCAGAGAAACCTGGATACCCTCGCATCGTTTGGTATGCAGATTTGGGGGCCAGATGCCGGTGAACAAGCTTGTGGCGATATCGGACCGGGACGAATGCTGGAACCGATGCAACTGGTTGAGCTGTGCGCACAGTTTTTCCAAACGCAGTATTCCCAACCACAGTATTCCCAACCAAAGTTACTTGCAGGAAAGACGGTTCTCATTACTGCCGGGCCAACCCAAGAGTCACTCGACCCCGTTCGTTATATAACCAATCACAGTTCCGGCAAAATGGGATTTGAGATAGCCAAGGCAGCGCTTCAGCTCGGAGCGGATGTCACACTGGTCGCCGGTCCGACGCATTTACCGACACCGATTGGCGTACAGCGAATCGATGTCAGCAGCGCTGCCGATATGTATGACGCAGTGATGAAACAAGCCCCACACCATGATGTATTTATCAGTTGTGCTGCGGTCGCCGACTACCGGCCAGCGGATATTGCCGATCAGAAAATCAAGAAAACCGATGATGCCGATACAATGACCATCACGCTGGTCAAAAATCCGGATATTGTCGCCTCTGTCGCGGCCATGACCACTCACCGTCCCTTTACGGTAGGATTTGCCGCAGAAACCCAGAACGTTGAACAGTATGCCCGTGCAAAGATGGTACGTAAGAATCTGGACATGATTTGCGCCAACGATGTATCCGTCAACGGGCAGGGATTCAATAGCGATCACAATGCACTTCATCTGTTCTGGCAGACAGGAGAGCAGAAATTACCATTAGCAGCTAAATCGCAACTGGCGCTGGCACTAATGACACTTATCAGTGAAAAAATAGGATAAAATAACAATCGTAACCGACTGAATTCATTCACCCGGTTACTGATAGCATGTGGTAACGGAAAGGGTATGGAAATGACCGGAACAAAAAAAAGTAACCGTCGTGACGAAATTCTTCAGGCGCTGGCTGAGATGTTAGAGTCTCATGATGGCGCCTCTCGCATTACTACCGCCAAGCTCGCCAAACAGGTCGGTGTTTCAGAAGCAGCGCTCTATCGTCATTTTCCTAGTAAAGCCCGTATGTTTGAAGGGCTGATCGAGTTTATCGAAGAAACACTGATGTCACGAATCAATATGATCCTTAATGAAGAAAAAGATACACTCAACCGTCTCAATATGGTGATGCAGCTGATTTTAACATTTTCTGAACGCAACCCCGGCCTGACTCGGATATTATCCGGCCATGCCCTGATGTTTGAAAATGAGCGGCTGCGTGAAAGAATTAACCAGCTTTTTGAACGCATTGAAACCTCTTTACGCCAAATTTTACGAGAGCGCCAGCTTCGCGAAGGAAAATCATTCCCGGTCGGAGAAAACATTCTGGCGGCTCAACTGTTAGGACAGGTTGAAGGGAGTCTGAATCGTTTTGTCCGTTCAGACTTCAAATATCAGCCAACAGCAAATTTTGAACAATACTGGTCACTGCTCAGCGCACAATTGAAATAACACTTTATGAATGATTACAAAATCGGCAAACCTGCCTTTTCCGTCGCATTATTACACCCCAAATACTGGGGAGTCTGGTTTGGATTCGGCCTTCTCGCTGCACTCGTCAATTTATTGCCTTATTCCGTATCGCTTTCACTCGGGCGCTCTCTGGGAAAAATAGGTATGAAGTTCGGCAAAAAACGCGTGCATATTGCCAGAACAAACCTACGGCTCGCTTTCCCCGATATGTCGCCCGATGATGTCGAAGCAATGGTGGTCGAAAACTTCAAAAACACCGGTGCAGCTTTAGTCGAATCCGGAATCACCTGGTTTTGGCCGACTTGGCGTTTCCGCCGAATTCTGATTGAAAAAGATATCAGCGCGCTGCGCAAACATGCGGAAAACAATCAAGGGGTGTTGTTATGTGCAGTTCATGCCCTGAATCTGGAAATCTGTGCCCGTGGCTTTGCGGTGCTCGGTTTACCCGGCTATGGGGTATATCGCCCGCATAGCAACCCTGCTTATGAATTTATTCAATATCGCGGCCGGACCCGAAACGGCAACAAACTGGTATACCGGCGTGATCTGAAGCAGATGATTCGCGTGTTACGCAAAGGCGAACGGCTGTTTTATCTGCCGGATCAGGACTATGGTCATAATAAATCCGTCTTTGTTCCCTTTTTCGGCGTTGATGAGGCGTGTACCACAACCGGAACCAGCCTGATAGCCTACCCAAGTAAGTGCGCCATTGTTCCCGTTTCGGGATTCCGAACCGCTCAGGGAACCTATGAAATCATGGCTGATATTTCAATTGAAGAACAATATCCGCAAAAGGATATGACGGCCGCGGCTGCCTATCTCAATAACTATCTTGAAATGGTGATTATGCGCGCACCGGCACAATGGATGTGGCTCCACAAACGATTCAAGTCGCTGCCTGACGGAACCAGCCACACCCGATATCAATAAACATCAGGATCATCCGTTCATGAGTTCAACGCCAGACAATTCTCGTCAAAATAGCCCGCGTCAAAACAGTATTGACGATTCCCTCTATAACCCGACGTTTCAGTGGTCTTTTTTGCATCCTCGCCACTGGGGAACTTGGCTGGGTATCTTAGTTGCCGCGCTATTTGCCTTTATCCCGCCCAAATGGCGGGATGGCCTTGCACGTAAAATCGCCAAACCAATCGTCCGTAAAAATGGCCGCGTCGTTCGCCGAGCCCGCATCAACCTCGCCTACTGTTTCCCGGAAAAGAGCGAAGCAGAGCGCGAGCAAATACTGCACGAGACATTTGTCAAAGCCGCACAATACATGCTGGGGTACTCTGAGTTTTTAGTGCGCTCGACCCGGCATAATCAACAACGCGGAGAACTGATTGGCGAGGAAAACCTGCTGCCATTACTCGACGCCGGAGAGAAAGTCATCATTCTCGCCCCCCATGCATGGGCTGTGGACTATCCTGCGGTCATGCTGGCAGCACGCGGTTATAAAGTCACAACGATCATGAAACCACAACGTAATCCGATAGGTGACTGGCTGATGCATGTTCAGCGTATGCAGTATGGCGGCCGTATTTTTGCACGGGATGCCGGTGTGAAACCCTTTGTCCGTTCCATCAAAGATGGTTATATCGGTTACTGGCTCCCCGATGAAGATCACGGCCCTCAGAATTCTGTGTTTGTCCCTTTCTTTGCCACCGAAAAAGCCACGCTGAAAGGCTTCGGTAAAATGGCCCGTTTATCCAAAGCCAAAGTCGTACCAGTGCTACCGGCTTATAACGATAAGACGTCAAAATATGAAGTGTACATTTTGCCGGCAATCGATAATTTCCCGACCGGTGATGAACTGCAAGATGCCCGGGCAATGAACCAAGCGATTGAAGATTTAGTTACCCCACATCCGGAACAATACATGTGGAACTTATTTCTGCTCCAAACGCAGCGCGATGGTAAAAAAATATACCAGTAACAAACAATCACTATCACCCACAGTGATTGTTTAGGGATAATCAAAAAGACTCAGCCAATGGCTGAGTCTTTTTTCATCTGTCAGTCACTTGACTCAATCAGTCGCGGGTTTAAACCACACCGTACTGGTCACGGTAAGCTTTGACCGCAGCCAAATGTTCAGCACTATTGCCCTGCTCTTCAAGATAAGTAATTAAGTCGGTCAGGCCGACAATCGAAATCACCGCGCAACCGAAGTCTCTTTCCACTTCCTGAATCGCGGACAATGCTCCGGTACCTTTTTCCTGACGATCAATGGCGACCAAAACACCAGCCAGTGCAGCACCGTTGGCTTGAATAATTGCCATCGACTCACGAATCGCAGTGCCCGCGGTAATCACATCATCCACCAGCATAATTTTCCCTTGCAGCGCACTGCCGACCAGATGACCGCCCTCACCATGATCTTTGGCTTCTTTACGGTTAAAACAGTAAGGCGTATCGACATCATGATGATCCGCCAACGCCACCGCGGTTGTCGTTGCAATCGGGATCCCTTTATAGGCCGGGCCAAACAACACATCGTAATCAATGCCTGAATCAACCAATGCCGCTGCATAAAAACGCCCCAGACGCGCCAGATCCCGCCCGGTGTTAAACAGACCGGCATTAAAAAAATAAGGGCTTTTCCGGCCGGACTTCAAAGTAAACTCACCAAATTTCAGAACTTCTTTTTCAAGGGCAAATTCAATAAATTCACGCTGATACGCTTTCATGACTGTCTCTCTTTCTATTTCTCTTTTCTTATCAATGTCGGTGTGTGTCGATCCACCACGACCACTAAAAACTGACCACAAAAAAATAGCGCCGACACGGCGCTATTCTCTGCGATTAATCTGCTAAGGCTGCTTTTTGCACCGCAACAATATCTGTAATACCTTTTTTGGCCACCGCCAGCAGATCCAGTAATTGTTCATGGCTGAACGGTTCGCCTTCAGCCGTCCCCTGAATCTCAATCATTTTACCGGCTTCAGTCATCACTACATTCATATCGGTGTCGGCTGCCGAATCTTCGACATATTCCAGATCACACAACACATCATCACCAAGAATCCCGACCGAAACAGCAGCAACGTGGCCTTTCATCGGGTTCTTCTTCAGTTTGCCCGATGCAACCAAAGACTCAAATGCATCCGCCATCGCGACACTGGCACCGGTAATCGACGCCGTCCGGGTACCGCCATCCGCCTGAATCACATCGCAATCAACGGTGATCATGATTTCACCCATCGCTTCCAGATCAACCACAGCACGCAAACTACGGGCAATCAGTCGCTGAATTTCCATGGTACGGCCACCTTGCTTGCCACTGGCAGCTTCCCGGCGCGTCCGTGAATGCGTTGCACGTGGTAACATGCCGTATTCAGCCGTCACCCATCCTTTACCCTGACCTTTCAACCAACGCGGTACATTCTCTTCCACACTGGCATTGCACAGCACTTTGGTATTGCCGAACTCAACCAACACCGAGCCTTCGGCATAAGCAGTATAATGGCGAGTAATTTGAATCGGACGAACTTGATCCGCGGCACGGTTGTTTGGACGCATAAGGTATCTACCTGTTGTTGTCTTGGATGAGTGATGAAATTGGCCGCAGATTATAGCGGAAATCCCCTCAGCAAACCACCATCAAGACCACACCGCAATACACAAGCTTCATCACCTACAATGACCATAAAACAATCCGTCGGATTCACTATCAACGCACATCTCACACGATAGAATTGTGTTAAGATAAAACCAATATCAAGTCCAAATCTTCAAGACTTAAGGAAAATTTGATGATTTATAGTATGACCGCATACGCACGCAAAGAGGTCAAAGCCGACTGGGGTACCGCCGTATGGGAAATCCGCTCCGTCAATCAACGCTATCTCGAAACCTATTTCCGGCTTCCTGAGCAATTCCGCAGTCTGGAACCCATTCTGCGTGAACGCTTTCGCAAGCGACTGGCTCGGGGCAAAGTAGAATGCCATCTGCGCTTTGAAGCCAATCCTTCCGCTGCCGGTGAACTGACTATTAACGAAACACTCGCCAAACAGGTCATCGATGCCGCCAATCAAGTGATGCATATGACCGGAGAACTCAGCCGTATCAATCCATTTCAGGTGATGCAGTGGCCGGGCGTTATGGAGACACCTGAACACGATATGGACACCATCAACACATCTTTGCTGGATGAGTTTGATGATGCTTTAACCGAGTTCATCGAATCGCGCGGACGGGAAGGTGAAAATATGAAAGCGCTGATCGAGCAGCGTCTGGATGCCATCACCCAAGAAGTCAACAAAGTCCGGGCGCACATGCCTGAAATCATCGAATGGCAACGCGAGCGCCTGCTGAATAAGTTTGAAGAAGCCAACGTCGAACTCGACCCCGGCCGCATCGAGCAGGAACTGGTCATCATGGCTCAGAAATCCGATGTTGCCGAAGAACTCGACCGCCTCGATTCTCACGTCAAAGAGACCAAAAACATCCTCAAAAAAGGCGGATCCTGTGGCCGGCGTCTGGATTTCATGATGCAAGAGTTCAACCGTGAATCAAACACGTTGGCCTCAAAATCTATCAATACCGAAGTCACCGCCTCCGGCGTCGAACTGAAAGTCTTGATTGAACAGATGAGAGAGCAGATCCAGAACATTGAATAATTTTCTCTTGTTTTCCAAAGCTTTCCAATATTCATCAAAGCCCTGATTTATCAGGGCTTTTTATTTCCAACCTGTTCTTGTACGTTTCAATCTGTTTCATCCAAGCGGTGAGTTAACTGGTGAGTAATGCCTCGCTATACTTGCATCAAATGGTGAATATTTGGAGGTCATGTGGCATCTATGACAGCAAAGCAGGTGGTCGCACTTGCAAAATCAGGTGAACCAATTAGAAAGTCCGACGGAAAAGGACTCTACTTTGTCGTTCCAGATTCAGGAGCACCCTATTGGGCCCTTCGATATAGTGGAAATGGCAAACGAAAACAAATGACTCTGGGTAAGTACCCTGTTCATTCATTTCACCTTCTGCATAATTAATAACACTCGCTCACACCATTGCCGCTTCGTACACTTTTTCAACCTCGGTAAACTTAGTGACGCTCTCTAGACGAGTTAAGGTTGTGAGTTTCATCGAGTTTTTCATTGGGCGATGCGGCACGTTGGTCACTGGCGTTTGCAGTGACAGTGGTTTGCCGAGCTCAAATAAATAATACAAATCAGCAGAACCTGATTTCTTACCCGTTTGCTCTTCAGTAATAGCGTAGCGTGGTAACACTGTGACTCGTTTAACCGGCCAAAGTTTGTCAATTTGCTTGGTTGAACTTTGAGTGTCTGAGGTAGACGCCAACGCTAAATAGCGAATTTCCTCGGCAATATGCTGATTAAATTTCTTCAAAAACGTGCTTTGCGGTAGGTGATACCACTGCGCAGTGCCTTGCTCAAATTTTTCAAAGTAGCCATTATCACGGCCACGTTGCCCACCTAATGCCACTGTCATCGTCAAATCAGGATACAACACTTGGCGCATACCGTAATACGGTATACGTGCCGCCTCTTGTACGTAGAGCCGCTCCGCCATGCCAGCCACAGGATACATAGCTTCATTGTTTTGCCCTGTTTGTGTATTCGGTGCTGTGCCAATTTGGGCTTGCAAGAACTCTAGCAACCACTGGTGACCGGAATAACCAATCACAGTCTGACTAGGATCAGTTTCACTGGGTTCGTTTTGGCTAGGCAAGAGGGCAAACGCACCAATCCCCACTTCCTCTATCGGGGTTGCGTAGGGATTTGGTTTTGTGGATTGGTCAAAAAAGCCAGGGTATAAAGCAAACGCACCAAAAACAGGGCGGCTTTTTTTGGCGGGTTGCCCTGCGATTGAACTGGATGAAGACTCAGACAAGCGCGGCTCTGATAAACGGATGAGAGCATCCCGATAACGGTGCATTTGGTTAATGGCATCGTCTGGCACATAATCCGTACTTTCAATATCTTCATTGCTGTCATCAAAGCGGTTTTTATCAGTTTTAATGCGATACTTGGCATCAAACAGCCAAATAAATTGCTTATCTTCTGATGAGTCTGAACTTGGGCTTTTAGGCAGTGTCACTTCCAACACAATATCCGGCACTTGGCTAACCAAGTACGAGCGGATTGATTTTCCTTTTCTGGTAAATTTCGGCTCGTGTGCCAGCCTAGCTGTCACACCATCGCTGCGTTTAAAACGAAAGGCACCGGCAAACTCATCTTTTAGTTGGTACTCAAAAAAGTCATTTTGAGCGAGCTTCGTCGCACCGTTTTCCACCAACTCAAAGCCGAGATCGTGCTCTAAAATCTGTTTCAAACACAAAAAACACCACACTTCATAAATTTCGGCTACTGACTTCATCGAAATGCTCGACTGGTTGCCAAATACATCTAAATAAAATTTCAGCTCCTGCCAAACACGATACACCGCACTGTAGCCGGTTTTTTGCTGTAGCACTAACGATTCGCGGCTTAAACCCGTGTGAGTCCCAACGTCTTTTAAAATACTGTGGTTCAATACTTCTTGCAGCGGCTGTTGCCAGCTATGTAGCTCATTTAAAAATGAATCAGATAACCGTTGGTTCTCTGGCACTTGGTTATTTTGCTTGAGCTTTTGTTCAAACTCCGCTAATTGCCGTTTGATTTTACTCACTGCCATTTTTATAAAACGATTTTCAGGTGTATCCACACTCAGTTGTTTTTTTTCGACAGAGTAGCGTTTATCGTATTGACCGTTGGCAAAGTCTTGTTTGACCCGTTCGGCTAATTTATGTGGTAATCGACCTTTTAATTTGGCAGCTTTGATATTGGCAACTGTCGATTGCAAGCGACTATGTGGTGCAGCACAAATGACTTGTAAACCTTGCTCGAAGCGTTTTCTTAATGCGGCAAAATTTGCTAACCACATGAGAGGGAAATGACCACGTTGTTGACTGGTCGCAGCATCTTGCTCGGTTTTTTCTACTAAGCTAAAGCGCCAAAGCGGGTAAACCTTGTCGATGCTGAAGTCATCATGATAGTTAACCCACTGCCAACTTCGCGGCTTGTTGCCACATGAAGTGGGGCATAGGCTCTTTTAACTGCCAAGTAATGCTCATTGGTTGTGACCCTGCATGCGACACATAGTCAACTTCACCATAATTCACAAAACTCATAGTGCGGCCATATTCATCTTTGCTTTGTTCACGCACAAATAAAAACAGTCGCTTGCCCATTTTTTGATGCTGGATGTATTCCAAACCACGCCCCTTGTCGGGTCGTGCACTATTTTGCGACTGCCAATGAAAGAGGTGTTCGTTTATCGCGTAATCGTGATACATGGTGGTTGGCGAAAATTGCTTTTCGTTTTTGTCCAAGGTGACAAACATCAGTTCAATATTTTGATCTTTCAGCACAAACACACCTTCGCGTGCTGGCGGTTGGCGCTCAAACGTGGTCGCACCAAATGCCACCAATATTTGCTCACGCGCATAACGTGCATGCAGCCTCAGTGAAACCTCAGGCAAAGCCTGCATTTTGGGTTGTTCATGCTTGGTTTGAGCGAGTTGCCAGTTTAAAACATCGAATAATTCTGCTTTTAACTCGCCAGAATTTAGTTTTGCTAAGCTCTGCTCAATGGAATCGAATCCACATTCAGGTCCCGTTTTTTGCCAGAAATCGTAATGACACATCAAGGCATGACGTTGACTAGAATTTTCAACAATAAAGTTATTTTGGCAAAGCTGTTTTAAGAAGCTCAAATATGCATGATCATCGCAGGTTAAAATTCGGTTATGAATGGACTTTCTAAGCATTTTCAGCAGAGCTTCATCAGCTGAATTTTCGTTGATTTCATCTTTAGCTTGCTGAACTAGCTGCGACCAACTCCCTCGCTTATAAAGCTCATTCAAGTCGATGTGAGAATTTAAGGTTAAGAAATTCGACAACGTTAACGGCAGTGTGGAATGCTGAGGATATTGGCGGATCATCGCGACTAGACGCTTCAACGTTAATGAGGCTTGACGAATATTGCTGAGCACCATTTCTTGCGTGCGCTTACTCAACTCAATGCGACAACCGAGTGGCGCGTGGGGGAACCCTTGCTTTATTTCTTCGCTAATCGCTCGCTGACTTTTACCCACTAAGGCTCTAAATTTATTGGCAAAATCATATTCAGGGCGTGAGTTGCCAACAAAATCCAACACGGTACAGCACTCCTTACCGTCAGCTAAACGCAAACCGCGGCCAAGTTGTTGCAAGAAAATAGTTAAGCTTTCTGTCGGCCGTAAAAACAATAACGTATCAACTTCGGGAATATCGACACCTTCGTTGAAGATATCGACCACACAAAGCACGTTAATGCTGCCAGAACGAATTGCTTGCTGCTTTTGTTGCCGCTCGTGGCTGTTATCACTGGTCAACACATCCGCTTTAATGCCTTTTAATAAGAGTTGCTGTGTCATGTAACTCGCATGTTCTTTGCTCACACAAAAGGCCAATGCTTTCATTTTGCCTATATCAGTGATGATCTCCTGCATACTCAGCAAAATCTTGTCAAAGCGGACTTGGTTGTGGGTATAAAGATTGGTCAGCTGAGCTATATCGTAACGTCCACGACTCCATGCAATGTTGCGAAGGTCGGTATCATCATCAATACCAAAATACTGAAATGGGCAAAGGTGACGACGGTTAATCGCTTCCGGCAAACGGATCTCTGCCGCAATCACACCACCAAAATCCGCTAAAATATCACCACCATCATGCCGCTCTGGTGTTGCAGTCAGGCCAAGTAATATAGTTGGGGAAAAGTGCTCCAGCAGTGCGCGATAACTAGTCGCTGCAATATGATGAACCTCATCAATCACAATGTAGTCATAATAGTCAGCGGTTAGGTTAAGCTGATCCAGTTGATTGTTCAGGGTTTGGATAGAAACAAACAATTGTCGATAGTGATCTGGTGTATGTCCGCCAACCCAAAGTTCACCAAAAGCAACATTACGCAATACCCCACGATACGCAGATCTGGCTTGCTTTAAGATTTCTTCTCGGTGAGCTACAAATAAGAAATTGGCTTGCGGTTTCTCTTTAACAAAGCGCGCAAAATCAAAGGCTGAAATCAAGGTTTTTCCGGTGCCGGTTGCCGCAACGACTAAATTACGATAGCGCTTGTGAATACTTCGCTCAACGGCAAGTTGTTCTAAGATTTCACTTTGGTACGGAAAAGGCGAAATATCAAAAAAATGGGTTGGACTAGCCTCAAAATCTCTGCGCTGTTGGCTCAAGGCTTTTTTGAGTTTTTCACTACTTTTCGCATCACCATTGAAATGTTCAAAATCATTAGAAGCCCAATAGGTTTCAAAGGTGCTCAATGATTTATTGATAATGTGTGGGATTTCTTGCGAAGTAATTTTTAAATTCCACTCTAAGCCATTGGTTAACGCTGAATGGGAAAGATTGGAAGAGCCGATATAACCAGTGTGATAGCCAGTGTTGCGTAAAAATAGATAGCTCTTTGCATGTAAACGTTCCCGCTCAGTGTTGTAACTCAGCTTCACTTCGGTATTGGGTAAACTCGCCAAATACTCAACCGCTTTCGCGTCAGTCGCCCCCATATATGATGTAGTAATAATTTTTAGCTCGCGGCCGCTAGCAGTAAACTCTTCTAACTCTTTGCGAAAAATTCGTATCCCTGCCCACTTAATAAATGACACTAACCAGTAAATTTTATCCGCAGACAGAATCTCTCGCTTCAATTCAGATTCAAGCGACAATCCCGCATTACTGCCACAAAACAGCTCGCTTTGGCTTAAGCCTGTTAACGGAAAAATGTCGTTAATATAATTTTTTAAATCGGCAGAGACAGGATTTTCGAGCTCATAGAGCGCAGTCAGAATTTTACCTTGACTGGCAAGCAAATTGTCTTCGATAAAATCGTTATCTTGAATTTGTGTTTTTAGCCACAGTAACAATTGATTGGATAAAGCAATTTGCTGTTGCAGACGATCATCACTTGAGGGGACAGACTCAATCGCATATTCAAGTATGTGTGATAGGAAACGAGATAACCACGTTGATGCTTCACTACTATTGAGCTCACGCTCGCCGACATAGAATCGCTCTCGGTCAATTCGACTCTCGATAAGCTGCGTTATAAGCTGCTCATAAATTCCAACTTGTTGCATACTGTCCCTTTTACTCCAATGGCTGAATTAACAGTAACATGGATTGATATTGCAGCTTTACCGCTAATCCATTTGGTGATTTTTCCATTTCAACTAAGTTGTATTTGCCCAACGTTTTCAGTGTTCTCGACACATTACTGACCGCTCGCCCTGTAAGAGAGGCCAACTCAGTGACTGACTGAGGCTCTTTTTCAACAATCACTTTTAACAACTGCTGGTTTTCTTTTGACAGTACATTGGCGACTGATTTTAGCGAATCGAACCAAATATCGACTGGGTAATCGGGATCGGGCGTTTGCCCTTTAATACCTATCACGCAGCGTGGTTGTTTAGCGTTTTTCATCGTTTGCTCGTATTCACACTCATTCACTTTCTACACTCATTCGCGTTTGGTCAGTCAAAAGACTGTACGCTTATACATAAGTCGCTTATCTTATCAACTGCTGATAATCTCGCAAGGACATTTTCTATCTAAGACGATAAAACTGTGGTATGCCTAAAATTCTGAAAACGGACAATGGTTCTGATTTTGAGGGAAAAGTGATGGATAAAATACGAATCATAATGAAGATAAAATATGACCTCAAAATAGAAATTGGATTGAACATTATTCATCTATCTGATGATATTTCTTATGGGACAATAACAATATCTGGCTGTTGATTAATTGGCTAATTGGACTCATCCCTACCCATAAAAGTAGCACCTACTGAATAGGCTATCTATGTTGGGTTTACGTATTTAGTGGGGAAGGTGCATCCTCCAAAGTTTTCAAATCTCTATACTAACCAAGCGTAGCCGCATCGACCAAAACGTCCATTTTCACTTGATCCAGCACTTTTTTCACAGCCCGCTCTTTTTTCTTGGCTTTGACGCCAATCCAAACAAAGAAGCCTGAAAACAGGAATACAATCAAGAGAGGAAGAGTCAGTAGGAGATCATAAAAAGGAATAACACCACTCCCCGAAAATATAAAAGCAATGATACCTAGGGTGATAACGCTCAATAGTGAGCCAAAGAGAAGAAAAGGCAGTCCGTTACTGCGGGTGATAGACTTTACATGTTGCGACAGATTGATATAACCATAACCAATCAACATATTGCTTTTCGGATCCTGAAATCCAGCAATCGCGACCGAGTCGCCTTGATTCAACACCCATGATTCTGACAGTCTCAGAATCACCGTCTGTGAGCTCTCCAGCTCGATACGAACGGTTGTGGGAGTTACTGCTTGGTAAGATTTCACCCTACTCTCTATCAACGTTACATTCATCAGCTTTTATATTCAGTCTGCCCATCAGATTCATCACTCTAACTCCAGCGATGAGATTAATTCATGAGTAATGTCAAAGGGAATCAGAGTGAAAAGACATCACACGATGAAGAGTGATGTTTATAGATATTAACTTTATCTTGTAAAGTCAATAAGATACTTTACCTTTATATATATAAATCAAAAAAACAACGATTATTAATAATACAAAAATCAATAAATACAGTAATAGATAGAACCTACCGTTTAAAAAATTAAACGCTGGAATTATGTGATTGATAATATGAATTGTTTTAATATAAATATTTATTTTTTCGATATTTTGTTATTTCCCCCCTGAACCACAGCCTGTCATCAGCTTCAGCGACAGGGGAAATTATGCATCACTGGATATCAATTACGATTCACCACCGAATCTCGCACAACCAGATTCCCCTGAATACTTGATTTATTCTCTGATGGGTGGCGCTCAAGAAAGTTATCGAGTTCTTTCATCAGTGCAGCAACCAATCGCTCAGACGGATAACTAATACACGTCAGCGCTGGGGTTAACTGCTTGGCCAGTGACGAATCTTCCAGTGACAGAATCGATACATCTTGTGGGGTAGACAGATTAAAATCCTGAAGCAGTTTCATCGCAACTGCGGCATGGCTGTCTTTCATCACGATCAGAGACGTAAATGATGAATAGCTGTTCAAGAGATTCATCATTGCCAACTCCGCACTTTCATCAGCGCTGACAATCAGTTGTCGGTTGATTGGAATCGACATGTTCTGCATCGCAATTTTGTAGCCTTCAAGCACTTGTTGAGAGGCGTAATTCTGGCCATCAAGCAAAATCGCGATCGATGCGTGCCCTTGACTGGAAAGATAGCGACAGGCACTCTCACAGGCAAAACGGTAGTCGTAGCTGATGGAGCGGCAGTTGTCATGCATATCACTATCAACCGCGATCGTTTTGTCGAGTGCAGATGCGGGAATATTGCCACCGAATGTGATAATGGCATCACACTGACCGTGTCCCCACGATTCCATCACTCGTTGGTATTCCCCTGGTGTGTCAGCAAAACTGACCAGCATCCGTTTATCTCTTTGCTTGAGGGCACTGCATAGCAATGGCAGAAATGTTGACACCTGCCCTGTATCCGAGCTGGTCAAAACCACACCAATATAGTCAGATTTCTGGGTCGCCAGACTCTGCGCCATAATATTGGGACGATAATTAAGCTCTTCCGCAGCTCTGAGTACGGCTTCCCGGCTTTCCTGTTTCACTCCACGGCTGCCGCTCATCACGCGAGAAACCGTCGCTTTTGAGACATTCGCTAACCGAGAAACATCAGTGATAGTAACCATGACAATCCTATTTAACCAAGGTCAATCAAAGGGAACATACAACGTGGAAAACGGTTCCCATCTGTTTTCATTTTACCTTTGAAGACATATTTAACAAGAGGACTGCACAAGATTAACGTCACCAATCCGGTGGTAAAACCACCGGATTGAACAGACGACCCGAATCAAGACTCATTATTCACTGTGCAATCCGCCGATAGACATCGATCAATTCAACCACCAGCTCCTTGGCGAGCATCGATGTCATCAAATGATCCTGCGCATGAACCATAATCAGCGTCATCGGTGTTTTCCCTTCACCTTCATCAGCTTCAATCAATTGCGTCTGAACACGATGAGCAAGACTGGCAAACTCACTCGCCTGATGTAATAGCGTATCTGCCTGATCAAAATCTCCGCTTTTTGCACTACGCAGTGCTTCATAACAGAGGCTCCGCGACTGTCCGGCATTGACAATAATGCCCATGACTTGTTCTTCTAGATCCATTTTCAACTCCTATTTACCGTGCACCTGCATACGGCACTTCAATCATCGAATCCATTTGCTTCCGAAATCTGGGCAAACCATTCACCGCTTTTTTTCAGGCTGCGTTGCTGAGTAGCCAGATCCAGCCGGTAGAAGCCATACCGATTCTTATAAGCGTTGCACCAAGACCAATTATCAATAAAAGTCCAGAGGTGATATCCGAAACATGCTGAGCCTTCTTCGATGGCCCGATGTATCCATTTCAAATGTTCACGAATGAAGTCAATGCGATAGTCGTCCTGAATCTGTCCATCTTTGAGGAATTTTTCCTCCCCTTCGACGCCCATGCCGTTTTCTGAGATATAGCAAGGAATATTGCCGTAGTGCTCCCGTAGATTTGTCAAAATGTCATAAATGCCTTTTTCATAAATCTCCCAACCCCGATGCGGGTTCATTTTTCTGCCGGGCATTTCATAAGGTTCAAAGAACCATTCAGGCACAAAAGGCGCATTAGGGTTCACAGCACTCAAACGCGCTTTGACTCTTCTTGGCTGATAGTAATTGATCCCTAACAAGTCGATTTTGCCTTGAGCAATCAGTTCCCGATCACCATCATGGATATCAGGCAATTGTCCATACTGTTTGAGTAAGGCAACGAGTTGCTGCGGATATTCTCCCCGGATCGCCGGGTCGAGGAAGCTCCGGTTAAACATCAAATCACAAATATTGGATGCTTCCAGATCCGCCTGATGCTGTGAACGCGGATAGGACGGTGTCAGATTGAGCACAATCCCGATCTTCCCGTTCAGTTTCAGTTCACGATACTTGCTCACAGCCATCGCATGAGCCAATACAGTATGGTATGCCACGGTCGCTGCACGACGAAAATCCAACACATTCGGGTAATGGAAATCGTACAAGTAGCCGCCTTCAACCGGTACAATCGGCTCATTAAACGTAAACCAGTGCTTGACCCGATCACCGAACAGACGAAAACAGGTTTCGGCATAATCGGCATATGCCTGTAACACGTAACGATTCTCAAAGCCCCCCAAAGCCTGCATCTTCATCGGCATATCGAAATGAAACAGACAAATAAACGGCTCGATCCCTTGCTCGATCAGTGTGTCGATCACTTGATTGTAAAAATCAACCGCTTCAGGATTGACGTCGCCAGTCCCATCAGGGATCAGACGCGCCCATGAAATTGAGGTGCGGAAACTGTTATGGTTGATATCTTTCATCAATTGAATATCTGAGCGGAAATGCTCATAAAACGTTGACGCATCTGTCGCAGAAACGCCCTGATGAAAGCGATTCGGTTCAGATTTGAACCAGTGATCCCAGATATTCTCCCCTTTTCCGCCAGAAAAGGCTGCCCCTTCAGTCTGTGTTGCTGAGGCGGCACTTCCCCAATAGAAATGCTGCGGAAATTGATACTTCATATTCGTTCTCCATCAGCGGGCAGTCTCCCTGCCCGCGCTTTATCTCTCTAATCTTGTTGATTGATATTTCACTGAGTATTAAACGGTGACACCTTGTGGATGCTCAGCTTCTTTTTGCTTCGCATCTGCCGCTTCTTTGTCTAACAGCTGTTTCTCATAAGCTTTCAGGAATGGCAGATACATCAATGCAGCAGAACACATACACAACAGAGAAAGAATCACCGGACTAACTGCCCAGTTGGCGGCCCATGACGCCCCGATAGGGCCCGGTGTTGTCCATGGCGTCAGCGAGACCACTTTTGCAACGAGACCGAAGTCAACAGCAAACCACGCCAACACAGCATTAATCATCGGAACCAGGATGAATGGCAGGAAAAATACCGGATTCATGATGATTGGTGCCCCGAACAGAATCGGTTCATTGATATTAAAGAAGCCGGGAACAATGCCCATTTTCCCGATTGTTCTCAGGTGAACGGCTTTTGATCTCAATAGCAAAAATGCCAGCGGTAAGGTTGATCCAACGCCACCGATCAGCAAGTAGTGATCCCAGAAACCTTGTAGGAAAATATGAGGCAGTGCTTCACCTGCGGCCATCGCTACCTGGTTTTCAGACAAGTTGGTCATCCAGAACGGGTTCATGATCCCTGTGACGATTAACGCCCCATGAATCCCGGCAAACCAAAGGAGCTGACAAATAAACACCGCAAGCAATACCGCTGCTAATGAGTCAGAAGCAGACACTAATGGCTGGAGTAATGTCATAATCGCTTGCGGTAGAATCATCCCGGTTTGGGCCTCAATCAATAAATTGAGTGGATACAATGTCAAAATAATGAATAAAACTGGAATGAGGATTTCAAACGAGCGCGAAACCCCGGTTGGAACTTCGGGCGGAAGTTTAATCGTCACATGGTGACGTTTCAGGAAGGCGTAAGCTTCGGTCGCATAAATCGCGGTCAGGATAGCGGTGAAGATCCCTTGTCCTGACAGATACTGCATCGATATTGAGCCATCTTTGAGCGGTGCAGCGACCAGCATAAATGCCATGAGTGCCAGCAGGCCGGTCGTCATTGGATCAAGCTCATGATGCTTGGCCAGACTCGAACCAATCCCAACCGATATAAACACGGTCATGATCCCCATACTCAAGTTGAAGGGGAGCATGAGTTGTTCACGATATTCAGTGGAAAAATCCAGCCATGCCCGGGCAAATCCCCATGTCGTATCCGCGGGGAAAGGTGGAAAGATAAACACTAGCATAAATGATCCGACAATCATGAACGGCAGTGCCGCAATAAAACCATCCCTGATTGAAGTGAGATATTTCTGTTGACCAACTTTGACTGCTAGTGGCGTTAGTTTTTGTTCGATTGTATTGACCACATGGTCGTATAGAGTACTCATTTTGATGTCCTGTTCTTGGTTTTTCTCAAACGCACTCGCCTATCAGCTCTATTGCAAAATCAAGCACTTTATCTCCATTTTGCATCCCATAATCCATCATATTGATAGGCTCAACTCTGATACCGTATTTGTCTGCTTTCTTTTGTAGATCTTGTTGCATGTACTTCACCTGAGGGCCCAGCAGAACTACTTGATAGTTACCAACCTGATCACTGAACTCTGAGGTACCATATGCCTTTATCTCTACATCAATGCCTCGCTCTTTTGCTGCGGCTTCCATTTTTTTCACCAGCAACGAGGTTGACATTCCGGCTGAGCAACACAGCATAATTTTCTTCATAACCGATACTCCTTACTTCGTTTCAATATATTTGTTTAAACGATGCTTTCGCTTAAACCTTGATTCGTTTTGACTATTACCTGTTTCGACATTAAGAGTATGCGCCCGCGGATTACAGTTGGAAACCGGTTTCCATACGTAATCCACGGGAATGTGAATCGGATCATTAAAACGGTCACAGGCAAGTATGATTCTATGATCCATCAGACAAATTAATGGATTCGCAGGAATATTGATGAAGAGAAAGGCACTCATTTTGCCGAAGAAATAACAAGTAACATCACCATATGAAGGTGTGATCTAATCTTTATTTATCAATAGCAGTTTATGGAAAAATAGCAGGTTGGATAATCGGTTTCCAAAACCATTCATCAAGGACAAGGATCGCCATGAATCACTCCGTTACCCGACTGTTCGCGGATACACTCGATCATTATTTTTCGCCCTACGCAAGGAAGTTAAGCCAAAGCCCTCACCTGATTGCGTTACGTGACGGTTTTCAGATCTCAATGCCTTTTGTTTTTATCGGCTGCATTTTAGTCCCGCTGATCTTTCCGCTCACTTCCTCCCTATCCATGAGTGAGGCCTCATCATTTGCACAGGGGTGGGAATCGTTCAGTCGCAGCCTACAACCTTTTATTCTCCCGATGTACCAAATCACACTGGGACTGGTTGCTTTGATCGTCTCATTTGGCGTTTCCGCCAGTCTGGCTAAGCAGTACCGTCTGCCGGAACGTTTATCCGGGTTAACGGGGTGCCTTTCTTTTCTGATGCTGTCAGGGTTCTCCACACTCAGCAGCCAAGAACTCTACTATTTGGGGGGCGGGGGAATTTTTACCGCACTCGTTGCCGGTATCTATGCCGTTGAAATTATCAACCTGTTTATTAAGAAAGGTTGGTATATTCATATGCCTGATGATGTCCCGCTGATTACCGCACAAGGATTTAAGCTACTGATCCCGATCTTTGTGGTCTTTCTGACGTTATCGCTATTTAATATCATTCTGAAACATTACGCTGGTGTTTATTTCCCTCATCTGATTGAAACACTGTTCAAGCCGCTCATCCTCGCCTCCGACAGTCTGGCTGCGGTGATTATTTCAATTCTGGTTTGTCAGCTTTTATGGTTTGTCGGCATTCACGGCTCAATAATTATCACCAGTATTATGAACCCTTTCTGGATGACCAATTTACTCGCCAATCAGGCTGCTATCGAAACCGGAGCCCAAATCCCGCCACATATCTATACCGCGTCATTCTGGGATTTTTTTCTCCTGATCGGTGGGGTCGGTTCAACCCTACCACTGGTGTATCTCGCATTGAAGAGCCGCTCCAACCATATGAAATCGGTCGGAAAAGTAGCCTTACTACCTGCTATTTTTAATATCAACGAACCAATTCTGTTCGGCTTTCCGATTATTATGAATCCGGTATTTATTCTTCCTTTTATTTTTGTGCCGATCTTTAATGCCACCATCGCTTGGTATCTGACTTCGATCGGTGTTATGGATCGAATCGTGATGATGCTTCCCTGGACGGTACCCGCCCCACTCGGCGCCACTTGGGCTGCCAATGGCAGTATCGTCAACGTATTAATGGTACTGTTCGCAATTTTTAATGCCTATTGTCTGTACCTCCCTTTCTTTCGTGCCCACGAAAAAATCATCCTCGCGCAGCAAGAACAAATGGCAGCCAAACAGCATTAGTTCATCCAGTAACTAACTTGTTATCATCACGGGTTGGGAGAACCGTCGGCAGCGACCTGAAGAAAGACCGACGGTTCTCCCCCTGAACCGCCGGCTTTCTGATGACATGCTTTTTTCTTATTAACGTCTATTTATGGCGCTGTTGTGGTGCAACAGCTTTATGTATTGAACAAAAACAAAACAACCGATTTTGTGCCCTCCTTAGAAATGGAAATCAATTTGAGTCCGGAACAGGTGTCGATAGGCACCGGCATCACTACCGCCAGAACGGAACCGCTCTTGAACTGAGTAGAATGTTTCCCAGACAACATTTTTAAACAACACATATTTCACCCCAAGAATGCCACCTTTGGCATCGCTGGGTAATGAACCCCATTCATCATCATGGGAGTAATCCCCATATCTTCTAAAGTCGATATAACGGAAATAAATCCCGTATGACCCGATTTGCGCTAAGTCAGTATCTTTATAATCAATCCGATACTCTTGGCTGGTGTTATGGTGTTCAGCATTCGTCATGGCAAATGCACCACGGAGTAGAATGTCATCCGTCAGGCGGTATTGCAGTTCAAATGCCCCCATCCGATCCATTTTCTGAGCATCATTTTTGTTGTCATTGGTCGCAAAAGTCAGGCTGGTCTGCAAATCATCGGTCAGGCTCCCCGTCAGGTTTGCCCCGGCAATCGAAATATCAGAACTATTCGGCATCGTCACCAAATCACCCTGTCTCGGTCTCAGCCAAAATGCTTTAGCATTCCATCCCGGCAAGACATCATAATCAAGCTGAACCCCGTCGGCCGCATGACCAAACGGCACTGCCTGAAATCCGTAGCCCCACCATTTCGTCCCTAATGTCACACCAACACCACCCGGGCGTCCTTCGACCCAAATCCGCTGCAATGTCCCGTCCTGGTCACTACTGCCGTTATCCCCGTTACGCCATGATTGTGTGACGGTATAGCCTTTCCGTGTTTCGATCTGGAAGTTAGCACTCCAATCTTCCGAGACTTTCATCTTGCCTTCTAAATCCATATAGAAATGCTTGTTATTAGCCCCGGAGCCAATCGGTTCACGATCATCGTGATCGTATTTGGCTCTGAAGAAACCGAAAATATGCACCCGATCCATCATTGCTTTCAGAGAGGCAATTGAATCACTGTCCACAGACTCTTCATAATCCATTCTTTCTTGTTTCAGCTTTTCTAACTCACTCTGATATTGCTGATGCAATTGTTCGAGTTGTTGGATTTGAGTGTCCAGCGCTGCTTTATCCACTGCGGCAGCAACTGAACTGGCTGACCAGCAGGCTGCCAGCATCACTGGGAGTATTTTCAGTCCCATCTGTTTTTTCCTGTCCATAGTTTTCTCGTCTTTATTTTATCTATCGTTTCAGACCATCCTCCCGAAATTAAAATAACGTCCCCTTGAAACCAAAGGTTCATCACGCTCAGAACTCACAACCGGCAATGAATTCGGCAACGTTTCAAAATCCGGAAACAACCATCATCAACGGCCTTATGTAGAGAATCACAGCATTTTTTCGAGAGCTCAGTTATTGTTCAAAGCCAGTCTAATTCCATAAACAACAATAGATTGTGGTGCTCAGCACGATTTTTCAGATTCAAGGGAAATATTGGAAACCGGTTTCCAATATTGTTATGGATATCACTTTTTTCGCCGAGAAACGGATGAGGAAAGAATGACATCGTGGGATCAGGAGGATCAACAGCTATATCAAGCCGGCAAGCGGGGACGACTATCGTTATAAATATATATATAAATGATGATAACTGTGTGCTGATATATAAACTGAACAGATCGGTATGGACATCTAAACAGAATTAACGCTTTTATCCATTTTGAGCACGACTCAAATCGATTACTTTTAAAAACTATGGATAAATTATGCTTAAAAAATACTTCATCTGTTTGGCTACGGTATGTCTATCTTTCAATGTGATCGCAAAAACAGGCGTTTTTCCGCAACAGGATTTTGAACAACTGAGTTATGGGTTGTACTGGTTTGGCGCCAACGATCAATATCACCAAGGCGGTCAGAATACACAAGATGGCGGCACCTATTATGACCCATCAAAACCGACCCTGATTCTGATTCACGGTTGGCAATCAAATCACACCATCGAACAAAACAGGACTGTCTACTGGGAAAATAGTGGGGGGACGCCTGATATCGATTTTGCCAACCTCTGGCGTGCTGAAGGCTACAATGTCGCCATGTTGTATTGGGATCAATTTGCGGATGAGTCTGAGTTAAAAGATGCTGAAGCGAAAATCTGGTCAGCGAACGGACCGAAAAAAATGCGCTGGCGTGATCATCGCGGCGACTACCATATGGGCCCGGCACAGAATGTCACCGAATTATTGCTACAACAATATCTTAATGCTATGCAGGGATATCGGGGCAATGATATTCGCCTTGCCGGACACAGTTTAGGCAATCAGGTTGCGCTCCGGCTTGCTGACCAACTGGCAACACTGGCTGACCGGGGTCAAATCGCCAACAATCTGGTGCCGCAACGCGTCTCACTGCTGGATGCGTTCTACTCCAATCACAGTAAAGATTATTTGAATGGGCGCTGGGTCGGTGAAGCGGCTCGTGATGTGGTCAGTCGTCTGAAATCCAAGGGGATCGCGATCGACTCCTATCGGACTTCAGTGGTAGCATCGACACCATTTATCGGTGATGAGAATCGCGCGCTACATAACGCGGTTGCTTTTGTCGAACAGCAGACTCAGTTCTTCAGTCAAACCCAACAGTCTGAAAAGCATAATGCTGCTATCTGGCTGTATCTCTGGTCGATTATTTATCCGATACCTATCGTGATAGATAACCATCTACCAGGTCTTTCCGCCTCAGCGAGCAACGCTCAAGTCAGACGCTGGATGGCGACCACCGATCATTTGCAACAAGTTTTTGGCGGTGATACCAAAGATCCTCAGGATAACATTTACGAAACCGATGGGGCGCTGTGAATAAAGGGAATGATTGAAACAGAAATGAAATCGCTTCAATCAAAATAACCAGAATCCGAATATGAATGGATAGAGGATCGCGGGGTTGATAACGCTCACAGCCCTTGGGTCAGTATCCGGGCAAGAAAATCAGTGGTTTCCCGATCCTCTGCCGGATTCAGTGCTTCGAGCCATAAAACACTGGCATAGTGTTCTGCTTTAAGAAAGAGTCGTGTCCCTTCAAAATCAATCAGCCAAGTGTGAATATCTGCGTCGCACTGTTTCTCGATAACCGCAGCCGGAAGCAATTCAACCAGCCGCGCACCTAAACGCGGAAATGAGTCAAAATCAAAATCTTGCGTCTCCAGTATCATCACACCGGAATCCGCCAAATACTCACGCAGTAAAAACTCAGCCATGATAGGTCAAATGCTCCTGAATCAAATCCAAAAACGGATCGGCATATTTTTCCAGTTTTCTTTGTCCGACCCCACTGACCGCCAGCATCTCACCATACGAGGTTGGCAAAATATCAGCCATATCGATTAATGTGGCATCACTGAACACAACATAAGGTGGGATCTCTTCTTCATCAGCGATGGATTTTCTGAGTTTGCGCAGTTTAGCGAACAACTGCCGATCATAGGTCTTACTGGTCAGCTTCTCCGCTTTAGATGCTTTTACGGCGGTATCCAAACGCGGAACCGCCAATTCCAGCGAGATCTCTCCCCGCAGTAATGGCCGCGCCTCTTCAGTCAGCTGCAATGTCGAATTCCGGGTAATATTCTGTTGTAGCAACCCCTTATGAATCAACTGACGGAAAATACTGACCCAATAGTCATGACTGTGTTCCCGGCCGATACCGTAGGTAGTGAGCTGATCATGACCATTTTCACGAATCCGGATATTCTGCATACCACGCAGCACTTCAACCACATAGCCGATCCCGAAGTTTTGATTGACCCGGTATACGCAAGACAAAGCCTTTTGCGCTTCTTTAGTCGCATCGAACATTTGGGGTGGGTCCAAACATATATCACAGTTGCCACAAGGCTGCTGACGATATTCACCAAAATAATTGAGCAAAACCTGACGGCGACAAGTTTGCGCTTCAGCAAACGCACTCATCGCATTGAGTTTATGACTTTCAACTTGTTTTTGCGGGCCATCGACTTTTTCATCCAGAATACGGCGCAACCAGCCCATATCGGCCGGATCATAGAGCATGACCGCTTCTGCCGGTAAGCCATCCCGACCTGCTCGCCCCGTTTCCTGATAATAGGATTCAATATTGCGCGGGATATCAAAATGCATCACAAAACGGACATTTGATTTATTAATCCCCATACCGAACGCCACCGTTGCGACAACGATCTGGACATCATCACGCTGAAACGCTTCCTGAACATAATTTCGTTCATCGACATCCATGCCGGCATGATATCCTGCGGCGCGAAAATGATTCTGGCATAACTTTTCAGTCAGCATTTCAACCTTTTTCCGGCTGCCACAATAAATAATACCGCATTGCCCTTGCTGGGTGCCTAAAAAGCGAATGACCTGAGAGACCGGCTTATGTTTTTCCAGCAGCGCGTAGCGTATATTCGGCCGGTCAAAACTACCGAGATAGATATGAGGCTCATTTAAATGCAGGCGGTTTTGAATATCCTGCCGCGTCGATTCATCCGCAGTTGCGGTCAAAGCAATAACCGGCACATGTGCAAAAGCCTGTTTCAATTGCCCCAATGCGGCATATTCCGGACGAAAATCGTGCCCCCATTGAGAGATACAGTGCGCTTCATCCACGGCAATCATCGCAATCTGCATCTGATGCAACCGCTCAATAAAGTCGGCCATCAGTACCCGTTCCGGTGAGACATATACTAATTTCAGAGTTCCGGCATTCATCCGCTGATAAGTTTCGGTCAGCGCCTCTCTACTCATACTTGAATTAATACAAGCCGCAGCGACCCCGTTGGCAACCAGCTGGTCAACCTGATCCTTCATCAGCGAGATCAACGGGGAAATCACCAGCGTCACGCCATCTTGCATAATTGCCGGAATTTGATAACACAATGACTTCCCCCCACCGGTGGGCATAATCACCAAACTATCCTGACCGGCAAGCACCGCATCAATTACATCCTTTTGACCCACACGAAACGTCTGGTAACCGAAAACGGTATGCAGCACCGATTCGGGGCTGGTTGAAGCGTGGTCGTCTTGTTCGGCAATCAATGCAGCGGTCATGAAATACTCAATATGATGGGGTTAGAGATGAATGGTCATACACAGCGGCTATTGTAGTGGGGTTAGATGTGGAATAAAACCATAAATTATACGACCCTTCTCGCGAAAATGAGCGGAACAAATCAATTCATGATATACATTCGGTTGGTGTATACTGACTTTCCTATCACCATTTTATCATGCTTTGTGAGGCATGATGTCGTTTCAACGGAATAGCCATGAACGAAGAACAACAAGCACGACAAGGGGTGTTCTTTGCCCTTGCCGCTTACCTGATGTGGGGCATTGCGCCTGTCTATTTCAAAATGCTCGGCAATATCAATCCGGTAGAAATTATCTGTCACCGGATCCTCTGGTCTTTTTTGCTGTTGGCGGTTTTACTGCATGTTGGCAAGCAATGGCCAATGATCCGCACTCTGCTGTCAGACCGGCGTAAAATTTATTATCTGATTGCCACATCCGTGTTGATTGGCGGTAACTGGCTGATTTTTATCTGGGCGATTAATAATCATCACCTGCTCGATGCCAGTCTCGGCTATTACATCAATCCATTACTCAATGTGATTTTGGGCATGGTGTTTCTCAGTGAACGCCTGCGCGCTCTACAATGGGTAGCGGTTACGCTGGCAACGATTGGTGTGGTGATTCAGCTCATGCTATTCGGTTCGATCCCTGTCATTGCTATTGCGCTTGCCGGTACCTTCGGCATTTACGGGCTACTACGCAAAAAAGTGATGGTCAGTGCGTTAAATGGTTTGTTCATTGAAACATTGATTTTAGTTCCGGTCGCCCTGATATATTTGTTTGGTTTTGCCGACTCTGCGACCAGTAATCTGGCTGATAACTCACTCTATCTCAATGTGTTGCTCGCAATGGCAGGCGTCGTCACAACACTACCACTGCTCTGTTTTGCCGGTGCCGCAACCCGAATGAAACTTTCGACTCTGGGTTTCTTTCAGTATATCGGCCCAAGCATGATGTTTATTCTGGCAACAGTCTTTTATGGTGAACCGTTTAGTCCCGATAAAGCGACAACATTTTTATTCATTTGGGGAGCCTTAATCCTCTTCAGCTATGATGGGATTCGTAATCACCGTAAACGCCCCGTGGTTGTAATAGAAAAATAATGATTCGGAGCTGATTGTAATCTTGTTATTCAGTAATTCCGGTTATTCAGCAATAGAGAGGAACGTCACCCAACATGATCAATGAATACCAAATTCTCCTGACGCTTGCGACTATTCACTGGATTGCCTTAATGAGCCCGGGGCCTGACTTCGCTCTGGTGATTCAAAACGCCACCCGTTATGGCAGAACAACCGGTATTTATATTGCCCTCGGCCTGTCGTTCGGTATTCTGACGCATTCGATTCTCAGTCTGACGGGGATCAGTCTGATCGTCCATACCCATCCAGTGTGGTTTGCCATCATTCAAGTCGCAGGCGGCAGCTATCTGGCTTGGCTGGGTTTATCCACACTCAAAAGTCTCTATCAACGCTGGAAACATCGTCATCAGCCGCAGACGCTATCATCCGCATCTTTGTTTCTGGCCAATCGTAAGCAAGCTTTCTCCAAAGGCTTTCTGACCAACCTTCTCAATCCGAAAGCGCTGGTCTTTTTTATCAGCCTGATGTCGAGTCTGATCCCGGCCGGTTTTTCCGCTTCAGGAAAGCTAATCGCTCTAATGATCCTGTGGGGGCTATCTTTTTTCTGGTTCGCGATCCTCGCGTGGCTGCTGTCCAGTCAACGGTTACAAAATAAATTACAGTCTGTCGCTGTCTATATTGATGGATTATGCGGTGTTATTTTCTCCGTCCTCGGCCTGATAATCGGCTATCACGCCCTCTCATCTCTGACGCCCCTGTCATGATATTTTGAGTCGGGTGATTCAAAAGCGAGTCACCTGATACAAATCACATTCAACTTCTGGATTTATAAGGTATGAGATGTCATTCTAAGTGTTGCATAAATGTTAATGCAACATGGAGGTTTACCGGTGAAAATAAAAACATTACTCATACTCTCAGGGTTGTTCACCACCCTAAACATTCACGCAGCGCAGGTTGCTGATTCTGTCGCACCAGAAATCAACACGGGTCATGATGACAAGACACTGACCCATGCGAAACAGTGGATGGTCACGGCAGCGAATCCACTCGCAGCCAAAGCAGGTGCAGATATTTTGCGTCAGGGCGGTAATGCGATTGATGCGATGGTCGCGGTACAACTGATGCTCGGTTTAGTCGAACCTCAATCGTCAGGTCTCGGCGGGGGCGCATTCATGGTGTACTGGGATCAGAAAAAGCAGCATCTGACCACGTTTGATGCCAGAGAAACTGCCCCCGTTCAGGCAACTCCTGAACTTTTTCTGGATGAGCAAGGCCAGCCACTCCAATTTTATGATGCCGTTGTCGGTGGCCGTTCTGTCGGCACCCCCGGCACGGTCAAGCTGCTCTGGGAGACCCATCAGAAATATGGCAAACTGCCTTGGAAACAACTCTTTGCCCCAGCCATTGAACAGGCGAAACAGGGGTTTCGTATTAGTCCGCGTCTCGCCAAACAAATTGCCGATGATACTCAGCGTCTGAGCCGGTATTCAGGAACGCGCGATTACTTTTTTGACCCTCAAGGCAATCCAAAACCCGCCGGTACGCTGCTCAAAAATCCGCAATACGCCCAAACATTAACGCTGATCGCCAACGGCGGTGCTGATGCGTTCTATCGCGGAGACATCGCCACAGATATCGTGAAAACCGTTCGCCATGCACCCGGTAATCCCGGCGTTTTGTCACAAACAGACTTTAATAATTATACCATTAAAGAGCGCCAACCCGTTTGTGCCGACTATCAGGGGTATGATATCTGCGGCATGGGGCCACCCAGTTCAGGGGCTCTAACTGTCGGGCAAATTCTTTCCATGACGCAACATTTTGATCTGAAAAAGTGGGGCCCCGATAGCGAAAAATCATGGCAGGTGCTTGCTGATGCTTCACGCTTAGCCTTTGCTGATCGAGGAAAGTTCATGGCAGATGAAGACTTTGTGCCAATACCGACTCAGGGATTAGTCGATCAGGACTATCTTGCCCGGCGAGCAAAACTCATTCAGCCCGGTAAACCACTGAATGATGTTTCAGCCGGCAGCCCACCGTGGCAACACGCCATGCGACTCGGTACGGATCAGGCCATCGAACTCCCTTGTACCAGCCATTTCAATATCGTTGACCGGGAAGGGAATGTTGTATCGATAACAACCACCATTGAAAATGGGTTCGGCTCTCGCCTGATGGTGCGGGGATTTCTGCTCAACAATGAGCTCACCGATTTCTCGTTCAAATCCCATGACGGGGATGCCCCCGTCGCGAACCGCGTCGAACCGGGTAAGCGCCCTCGTTCATCAATGGCACCAACGATTGTGCTAAAAGATGGTCAGCCTTATCTGGCGATTGGTTCTCCCGGTGGTAGCCGCATTATCGGCTACGTCGCTCAGGCACTGATCGCACATCTGACTTGGGGACAGGATATCCAGCAAGCTTTAAATATGCCCCATATTGTTGATCGTTTCGGCCCCGTCGATCTTGAACAGGGCACCCGAGCAGAACAACTCAAACCAGCACTGGAAAAGATGGGCTATGATGTGAATGTTCGCGATCTGAACTCCGGACTTCATGCAATTCGCCTCACGAAAGACGGTCTGGAAGGCGCTGCCGATCCACGGCGAGAAGGCATCGCGATCGGAGAATAAAATGTAACCAGTAGCATAGCTAATTGGCTCGCTCGATTGTAAGAGATCTCTTACAAATGAGTGAGCCAATAGAGATTCAGACTGACGACATTTTCACATAAACAATTATAATTCATTGAATAATAATAAAATGTACAGTTATCAATCAACTGCTCATTCGAATTCTGTGACCCCATAAGATTGCCGAATACGGACAGAAACGTAATATATAACTTGTCAGCAGGGAGTTGACGAAGGGAACATCGAAAGGAATTGATTCGTTGACAGGATGGTCACGAACAGGGAACGATGGACACACTCAGGAAGAGTAAGATACATCAGGATGATGTGGGAACCGTTCAAGGATGACCGTGCTAACAGGATGGTTAGCAGACGAGGACGTCGAGGACACCGCTAGGAAGGCGATGGAAGGATCGGCTGAAGGATTCAGCAGACTGATCAAGGATTAGATGCAGGAAGCACTGATCGTAGCAGGATGGCTGCAAGTAAAGAACAGAACCCCGGTGGGCAATTGCTCCCGGGGTTTTTCTTATGCGTCTCTGACAGTCAATCTAATCACGCTAATGTAAAACCCGCTCTCTCAAAAGTTGCGACAGATCGATAGTGAATATTACCCGCGGTGGTGGCTTGGGTAACTGATTGTCAATAGAGAATACTTTTCCTCCCGGGAAATGAGGGAAAGTCATTGCTGCCGGCCAGTGATGCGTCGTGTGCATTCCTTGTAGATATCCGGACTCAGCGATTGAAAACTTGATTGATGAGCAACGATGCATAGCATTTACCTCACGATGACCAACAATAAGCTCACGAAGAGCACTGAATCATTTTCTGGTATCAAAGCTTATTTCTGCTTTGCGCCGGTATCGGTTCTCCGGGCGTGGCAAACCGCTTCGACACCCTCCGTTTGTAAATATGGGGTCAAAACAAATCACTTCCAAGAGAGAATAAGGGTAAAAAATAATCGACTTAGGCACGCTGTGCGGCAAATACCGAGAATAAAATTAAATATTCCCTAAAATTACAACCGCTTAAATGTAATCACAAACAGTTCATCTGTCTCGGGGTAGACGTCTCGAATCAAGGTTTTCAGTTGCGGTAATGGCAGATGTTCCTGCCGGGCGTGGAATTGGTTGATCTCATCAAACCGAAGCGGCTCAACAGCAATAATTTCAATATCACACACCTTTTGATGAGTCTCCAGAGTGAACACCTCGACTTGGGAGCCGACCACATAATGACTTTCGGCTCGATCTCTAATGGTGATCGTTTTCAGCCCTTCTGCCACAAAAGGGGTCAGAAACTCAAAAAACGTTATTTGGGTTGGAATTGGATTCATATACAATCATTATTAAAAAATACTAAGCCGTCATCTCATGCAAATTTCAGAAGGCAATGTCTTATAAATAACGTCTTATAAATAACGCCTTATAAATTAAGCGGCTCACCTTCAGCGGCAAATAATTTTTCCAGCTGGTCAAAACCTTCCAACTGCATGATCAAATCTGCCTTTTGTTGTTTCGCAATCGTCAGCCAGTGTTCGCCTTCCAGCGCACCGACCAACGCATAAAGCAGATTAAGACTTGGTTTGACCTGCCCATGCCGACGAATGTGAATATATGCGATGACCGCTCCCAACTCGCGCAAACGAGCGACGGATTCAATCCCTGCATCCATTAGCATCTGTTCGGATTTAGGCCCTAAACCTGGCAGATCACGCAGACGTTGCATCACTGTTATCCCTCATGCAAAAAGCTATAAAGCTTCCAGCTTCGCGTAGGCCGTCACCAGCCATTTGATCCCTTCACCATTAAACGCCACCTGAACACGCCCCTGCGGCCCCGCACCTTCAAAATTAATAATGGTGCCTTCGCCGAATTTCGGGTGTTTGACCCGACTGCCCAAACTAAAGCCAGTTTCGTTGAAGCTTTCTTTGACCACTTTCTGGCTGAACCGTCCGGTACTGGTCGGACGGCTGACTTGCGCTTTCATTCGCACTTCATCAAGGCATCCTTCCGGCAACTCGCGAATGAAACGAGACGGTTTGTGATATTTATCCTGCCCGTACAGACGCCGCATTTCCGCATAGGTAATGTAGAGTTTTTTCATCGCCCGGGTCATCCCGACGTAGCACAGACGACGCTCTTCTTCGAGCCTGCCGGCTTCTTCTGCCGACATCAGACTCGGGAACATCCCCTCTTCAACACCGACCATAAACACCAGCGGAAACTCCAGACCTTTGGCACTGTGCAACGTCATCAACTGCACGGCGTCATCAAATTCATCAGCCTGACCTTCTCCGGATTCCAGTGCCGCATGGGTCAAAAATGCCGTCAGCATAGTCATTTCTTCGGCTTCTTCCGGCTTTTCAAACTGACGCGTCGCAGTCACCAACTCTTCCAAGTTTTCCAGGCGGGCTTTTGATTTTTCCCCTTTCTCTTGCTCATACATTGCATACAAACCAGAGGCTTTAATCACATGGTCAGTCTGACGATGCAATGGCATTTCAAATGTGTCGTCTTCCAGCGCATTGATGAGTTCGACAAAGCGGCTCATAGCCCCACCGGCACGCCCCACTAACACTTTTTCTTCCAGTAGCTGAACACATGCCTGCCACATGGTACAACCGCGTTCACGGGCAGCGAAACGCACTGTTTCCAGTGTTTTATCGCCCAGTCCGCGCGTCGGAGTATTCACCACCCGCTCAAATGCAGCGTCATCATTGCGGTTTGAAATCAGCCGTAAATAGCACAACGCATCTTTAATTTCTTGTCGTTCGAAGAATCGCATCCCGCCATAAATTCGATAGGGCAGACCGGCCTGAATCAAGGCCTCTTCCAGCACCCGTGACTGAGCATTGTTCCGGTAGAGCAAAGCCGTATCCTGCAATGCACCGCCTTCGTCCTGCCAAATCTTAATTTTATTCACCACAAAACGCGCTTCATCCAGCTCGTTATAAGCAGAGTACACCGAAATGGATTCGCCCTTCTGTCCTTCCGTCCACAGGTTTTTCCCCATTCGTTCGGTGTTATTGGCGATCAGCGTATTCGCCGCTTCCAGAATGGTCTGGGTGGAACGGTAGTTCTGCTCGAGCCGGATCGTGTTTACCGCAGGAAACTCCTGCGCAAACTTCTCAATATTTTCAACCTTGGCACCCCGCCAGCCATAAATAGACTGATCATCGTCACCGACAATCATCACATGACAATCGGGCCCAGCCATCAGCCGTAGCCAGGCGTACTGAATATTGTTGGTATCCTGAAACTCATCCACCAGAATATGTTTAAACCGAGCCTGATAATGTTCACGGATGAACTGATTCTCTCGCAGTAACTCCTGCGTTCTGAGCAGAATTTCGGCAAAGTCGACCAGACCGGCACGGTCACAGGCTTCCTGATAGGCCTGATATAACCGCAGATACGTCGTGGTCACCGGATCATGATAGGTATCGATATGTTGCGGCCGAATCCCCTCATCTTTCTTGCCGTTAATCCACCAGCAAACCTGACGAGCCGGCCACTGTTTTTCATCCAGATTCTGCGCTTTGATTAGCCGGCGCATTAAACGCAGCTGATCTTCAGAATCGATAATCTGAAAATCTTCCGGCAATTTGGCGTCAAGGTAATGAGCGCGCAAGATACGGTGGCAGATGCCGTGGAAAGTCCCGTTCCACATCCCCGAAGCACTGCCCATCATCAGCGCTTCAATCCGGCCACGCATCTCCGCAGCCGCCTTATTAGTAAATGTCACCGACATAATCGAAAACGGTGAAGCTTCTTCAACGGTCATCAGCCAGGCAATTCGATGGACCAAGACCCGGGTTTTACCACTCCCGGCACCGGCCAGCACTAACAGATTTTGCAAAGGGGCTGCAACAGCTTCCCGCTGTTTATCGTTTAAACCGTCGATTAAGAGAGAGGGATCCATCATGGTGACATCACTGGCTATTTATACATGGGTGACGATTATAACCATAAATGGCTATCAAATGCTCGCCTGTCTTTGTGATCTTTGTACGATCACGCTGGTTTTTCATATTACTGATACTTAAATCAATACATCATATAACCGTCACAATTGATTCATATACCGGTGCTAATTTGCTGAATCCAAAATGAAAACATTTACTGTGTTATTGATTTGGAGAAAAAGCGGCCCCCCTTTTTGCTGACACAATATTTTACGGTTGTGGGGGTTCGTGCTGCCTGAATAAATTGTTCAATTGAAAGTAAGGAAACTTCCTATGACGAGTCATAAAGTACATACCCGATGTCTGGCCTTATCCGTCATCACCATGGCTTTAGCCGCCTGTAATCACGACGATAATACAGCGTTTACCAATCCGGGCATCCCCACCGGAAAACCGGGCACTCTGCTCATCAAAGAACCGGTATTGACCGGAACGAATATTGCGGTGGTTGATGGTGATATCCCCACCACCAACGACACAAAAAATACGGTCGCTCTTGACCCGAATTCAAACCCGATCATTCAAATCCTGAATGGATTTAATGATATCTGGTATGCCGGTGATGATACCTGGGCCAGTAACGGTTCTGATACGCTGAACGCCGTCAACGGCAACAGTGGTGTGTCGGGAGGGGGTTCAACCAGTACGACACTGGCGATTCCATTCAATTTCTCAAATGATGTCATCCGCGATATGAACATCTGGAAAGAAAACTTTGATTATGTCACCACTCTGACGCGTCCCGGCCAGTCAAAACCAGACGTTGACCGCAATAACAAAGCGGCGATGGTCTTCGCCTATCTGGATGACCAGCGGGACAAAGGTTTCAGCCTCAACGATGGTTTAGGCCCACTGACGGAAGATTATCGCTCCGGTGCGAATTCTCACTCCTCTTATGGCACAGACAGCAACAACGATGTAACCCTCACCGATAACAGCAACAATGTGACCACTGTCGATGTGACTTCAGCCACTTATAACAAAAGCCTGAATGAAAAAATTGCCAGTCATATACAAACCGGATACGGCACCACCACTGACGGCGGTAATGCGACAGAACTCAGTAATGTGGTGGACTTACTCAATGCAATCGCTTCCCACGGAGCATCCAGCCAAGCGCCAAAATATCATTTTGCCTCTCCTCGTCCGTGGCGCATCAGCAAAGATGACTATGATGTGGCGTCATTTAACGATCCGTCTGCATCGATTTACAGTCAAATTAATGATTTAACTAAATTAGATCGCGTTACCTGCCTCAATCCTGACGGAACAACGGATACAGATAAATACTACGAACGTCCGGCCAATCCAATTGTGACGCCGATGAGCGGCCTGATTTGTGCGGCCCGGACCACCTACCGTGCCAAAAGTGGCGGCGGCTACAGCGAAGGTTATGATTTCAATGCTTCTCCGCTGGCAAGCGAGACATTTTCCAGCCGGGCAAAAGACGGGGCTTTCCCGAGTGGTCATACGGCTGAAGCCTTTGACCGTGGCTTAGGCTACGCTTACGCCATTCCGGAGCGTTTTGCTGAAATGGTAGCCCGTGCCGGTGATCTTGGACAAAACCGGATTGTTGCCGGAATGCATTCCCCGTTAGATGTGATCGGTGGACGCATTATGGCCACGGCAATTACAGCGGCGACACTGACTGACCCGAATAATGCCACGGTAGCCAGCAACGCTTACAATCAGGCCAATAGCTATTTTACGGCCAAAGCAACAGCAGCGGGTTATGATAATATTTATGACTACGCCCACTGTACAACTGACGCAGAAAATCCATGTAGTAAAACGGATCGGTATGCCGATCACACCGCAATGAAAGCGCGCTACAAAGCTTATATGACCTACGGTTTCAGCCCTCTCAACGAGCCGAAAATCGACCCTGAAGTGCCAAAAGGTGCAGAAGCATTACTGGCAACTCGCTTCCCTTATCTGGATGACAATCAACGCCGTGCTGTGCTGGCAACCACTGAAATCGATTCAAACTATCCGGTGATTAATAAATCACGTGGGTGGGGACGTCTGAATCTGGTTGATGCGGCTGACGGTTATGGCGCTTTCGATGTCAATACGACCATTTTTATGGATGCGGCAAAAGGCGGATTTAACGCTGAAGATCACTGGTGGAACGATATTTCAGGTGCAGGCCGGCTGACTAAATCAGGAACGGGTTCTCTCTATCTGCAAGGTAACAATACCTATCGCGGCGGCACCATTGTTAATGCTGGTTTTCTGGTCGGTACATCTGCCACGGCATTTGGTTCGAATACCTTATACCAACAGGGCGGTACCGTCGGAGTTTCAATCAAAGCGGGGGCTTCAGATCAGACTCAAGGAGTGCTGACTGTCTCTGACTTCGTTCAAACCACCGGCAAGCTAGAGCTTAATTTGAACAATAACGCGCGCTTGAATGCATCCAATGGTATTTACCTGACCGGAACGTCGAACCAGCTGGTCTTGGATATTCCGACACTCACAACAGCCACAACCTATACCATCCTGTCATCCAATCATCTGGAAGGTACCTTTGAAACGGTGACCGCGACTGATAATAATGGGAAGGCTTATGATGTGAGCATTAATTATTCAAGCACCGGTGCAACAGTTACCGTTTCACCACGCGCTTAATTGCGACAAGCAGTGAGAGAGTCACCACTTGTTGGTTGAGACAAACCCCCATATGGGTTTAGCGCGGATCATAAAAGCCCTGTGAAAATCACAGGGCTTTTTTACATCAAGGTATAAACATTAAAATTTAAGCGGCAATCCCACAATGACGCAGCAATGCATCAATCTGTGGTTCACGGCCGCGGAAGCGTTTGAACAGTTCCATCGGCTCTTCACTACCGCCCATTTCCAGAATGTTCTTCAAGAAGCGTTGCCCGGTTTCCTGATTGAAAATCCCTTCTTCTTCAAAACGGGAGAACGCATCGGACGAGAGCAATTCCGCCCAGAGATAGCTGTAATAACCGGCGCTGTATCCCCCGGCAAAAATATGACCGAAGCTGTGCGAGAAACGGTTCCACTCCAGGCTTGGCAACACCGCGACTTTGGCTTTCACTTCAGCTAACGTCTCCAAGACGCGCGGCCCGACTTCCGGGTCGTAGTTGGTATGTAGGGTGAAATCAAACAGCCCGAACTCAAGCTGACGCAGGATAAACATCGCTGACTGGAAGTTCTTCGCTGCCAGCATTTTCTCCAGCATTGCTTTCGGCAGTGGTTCACCGGTTTGATAATGACCGGAAATGAACGCAAGGGCTTCTTCTTCCCAGCACCAGTTTTCCAGAAACTGGCTCGGCAGTTCGACCGCATCCCATGGCACACCGTTGATCCCGGAAACGGCACCGACATCAACCTGTGTCAGCATATGATGGATACCGTGACCAAATTCGTGGAACAGCGTCACCACTTCGTCATGGGTAAACAGCGCTGGTTTGTCACCGACCGGCCTGTTGAAGTTACAAGTCAGGTAGGCCACCGGAGACTGTAACTCACCGGATGATGTTACCCGACGCCCACGGCAATCATCCATCCATGCGCCACCCCGTTTGTGTTCACGGGCATACAGATCAAGATAGAAACTGCCGCGCAACTGCTGATTCTGATCGAAGATGTCAAAGAAACGAACCGATTCATGCCATGTATCGACCCCTTCACGCTCCTGTACAGTCATACCAAACACGCGGTTGAGCACTTCAAACAATCCGCTGACAACTTTGGACTCAGGAAAATAAGGGCGCAGCTCTTCATCCGAAATCTGGAACAAATGCTGTTTCTGCTTTTCGCTGAAATAAGCAATATCCCACAGTTCGAGTTGCTCGACACCGAAGTTTTCTTTCGCGAAGTCACGCAGTTCCTGTACTTCTTTTTCACCCTGCGGCTTAGCTCGTTTGGCCAAATCATTCAAGAATGTTAGTACCTGTTCCGGAGACTCAGCCATTTTGGTTGCCAGTGACTTTTCACTGAAAGAATTAAATCCAAGCATTTTGGCAATTTCATGGCGAAGTTTAAGCTGCTCGGCAATGATATCGCTGTTATCCCACTTGCCAGCATTCGGGCCGCGATCCGAGGCGCGGGTGACGTAGGCTTCATACATTTCCTGACGCAGAGCCTGATTGTCACAATAGGTCATCACCGGCAGGTAAGATGGCATTTCCAGCGTCAGCAGATATCCGTCTTTCCCTTTTTCTTCAGCAGCCGCTTTTGCCGCTGCCAAAGCACTCTCAGGCAGACCGGACAATTCGCTTTCATCGGTGATATGTTTGGTCCAGCCCATAGTGGCATCAAGCACATTGTTGGAGAACTTGGAGCCTAATTCAGACATCCGTTTGCTGATTTCGCCATAGCGTTTTTGCTCAGCCAGCGGCAGACCGATACCAGACAGTTCAAAATCTCTTAATGCATCACGAATCGTTTTTTGCTGAGCCTGAGATAAAGACTGATACGCTTCGCTGGCACGAATTTTCTGATACGCCTCAAACAGCCCCTTATGCTGTCCGACCCATGTGCCGTATTCAGACAATAGTGGCAGACAACTTTCGTACGCTTCCCGCAATGCTTCACTGTTCACCACCGAATTCATATGGCTGATCGGTGACCAGATCCGGCTTAAGTGATCATCAACCTCTTCAATCGGGGCAATCAGGTTTTCCCAGCTCGGCTGAGTATTGCCTTCAAGCACCGCCTCGATTTTAGTCCGACAGTTGGCAATCGCCTGTTCGATCGCCGGTTTGATATGTTCAGGCTGAATCTGAGAAAACGGCGGCAAGTCCGTAAAGGTGAGCAGTGGGTTCGACATAAACGATTCCTTTTATTTTGAAAGCATCAGATACATATACCAATGATTCTCGCTGAAACGGCATCTGAAAGCCAATAGACATTACAAATAGTAAATATAGGTAGATTCTACGATTTTCAATAGCAACAGATCATCACAACGATCTTATCTTCACGTATAATCCCGGTAATTCTGTATTCATCCATATTCGGTTCGGGGAGCACACTTTGTTAAGTTACCGCCACAGTTTTCATGCAGGCAATCATGCCGATGTCCTTAAACATACGGTACAGAGTCTGATTCTGACTGCGCTGCAAAAGAAAGAGAAACCTTTCGTCTACCACGACACCCATTCGGGCGCCGGGCGGTATGATTTAACGCACGAATGGTCAGAAAAAACCGGTGAATACAAACAAGGTATTGGCCGAATCTGGCAGCAGTCACACCTGCCTCAGGCTCTGGAAAACTATCTGGCAGCGATTCAAACGCTCAACGCGTCAGAGACACTACGCTACTATCCCGGATCACCCCGGGTCGCCAAGGCGCATTTAAGAGCACAGGATCGCATGGTGCTTACCGAACTTCATCCCAGTGATTATCCGCTGCTCCAACAAGAGTTCGCGCGTGACTCACAGGTCAGTATTTATAAAGATGATGGTTTCCGTTGTCTCAAGGCCAGCCTGCCGCCCAAAGAACGTCGCGGACTGGTGCTGATTGATCCGCCCTACGAACTGGCGCACGAATATCAGGATGTCGTCAAAGCCATTGCCCAGAGCTATAAACGTTGGGCCACCGGCATCTATGCGATTTGGTATCCGGTGGTTTACCGAGCCAATATAGATGATATGCTGGCAGGATTAGAATCGTTGGGAATTCGTAAAATACTACAAATCGAGCTGGGGGTTGCACCAGACAACAACGAAAGGGGCATGACCGCATCCGGCATGATTGTGATTAATCCCCCTTGGACACTGGAAACTCAGATGCAAGAGATTTTACCGTATCTGCAATCGGTTATCGCACCGGAAACCGGACACACAACACTCCAGTGGGTTGTCCCTGAATAAGTTCGTGACGACCCCAGACATAGACAGACTTAGAATAACGGAGAAAGTAATGGCAACACATTTTGATTATATCTGTATCGGCGGCGGCAGTGGCGGTATCGCATCAGCTAACCGTGCAGCAAGATATGGCGCGAAAGTCGCGCTGATTGAAGCCAAAGATTTAGGCGGCACTTGTGTCAACGTCGGCTGCGTGCCGAAAAAAGTCATGTGGCATGGCGCTCAGATAGCGGAAGCCATTCATCTGTACGCTAAAGATTACGGTTTCGATGCTCAACTCAACGGTTTTGACTGGTCAAAACTGGTGGAAAGCCGTCAGGCTTATATCGGTCGGATCCACCAGTCTTATGACCGTGTTCTGGGCAACAACAAAGTCGAAGTCATTCGCGGGTTCGCCAAATTTGTCGATGCGAAGACCGTCGAAGTCAATGGTGAGCATTACACCGCAGATCATATCCTGATTGCCGTCGGTGGTCGTCCGTCGATCCCTGCCATTCCGGGAGCAGAATACGGTATCGATTCTGATGGATTTTTTGATTTACAGGCACAGCCAAAGCGTGTGGCCGTCATCGGAGCCGGTTACATTGCAGTTGAGATTGCCGGTGTACTGAATGCCTTAGGCACAGAGACTCATCTGTTCTGCCGTAAGGAATCACCGCTGCGCAGCTTTGACCCGATGGTGATTGAAACCCTGATGGAAGTGATGGCCGCAGAAGGTCCGACACTGCATACGCACTCCGTGCCGCAATCCATTGTCAAAGAAGCAGACGGCAGCCTGACGCTACATCTGGAAAACGGGAAACAGCAAAATGTTGACCAAGTCATCTGGGCGATTGGTCGTCACCCGGCAACCGATGCGATCAATTTGGCGGCCACCGGCGTCGCAACAGATGAGAAAGGCTACATCAAAGTCGATGAGTACCAGCAAACCAATGTTGAGGGTATCTATTGTGTCGGTGATATCATGGCAGGCGGCATCGAGCTCACGCCTGTTGCAGTGAAGGCCGGACGTCAATTGTCTGAGCGGCTGTTCAACCACAAGCCCGATGCAAAAATGGACTACAATCTGGTTCCGACCGTGGTCTTCAGTCACCCGCCAATCGGCATCATCGGCCTGACTGAGCCCGAAGCAATTGCTAAGTTTGGCGAAGACAACGTCAAAGTCTATCAATCGAGTTTTACTGCGATGTATACCGCTGTCACCCAACACCGTCAGCCATGCCGGATGAAACTGGTCTGCGTCGGTCCGGATGAAAAAGTGGTCGGCCTGCACGGGATTGGCTTTACAGTCGATGAAATGATTCAAGGCTTCGCTGTGGCGATGAAGATGGGCGCGACCAAAGCTGACTTCGATGCAGTTGTGGCCATTCACCCGACCGGCTCGGAAGAGTTCGTTACTATGTAATTGATGCAGTCACCATAAGAGAGGGCGCCATGCAATATCCGGTGCCCCTCTGAAAAACAATCAACCACTGACCGTACTGCATCAACCGTCAGTGGTTTTTATCGGTGGCTCATATCTTCTCGCGTGTAACCATCCTTTTAAGCCATCCTTTTAAGCAAGGCCTGCAATTCATCATCGCTTACTGATAACGATAAGACTCATTGAAGTGCTTAAAGATCAATTTGAGCGCCGAGTGCTGCGCCTCTGAGAGTCCCGTGAATTTCAAGCCATAGTCATAGTTCTCCTGTTGCTGCTTGGTATGAACAATGTTGGCTTTGACAATCAGTGGGTTCGAGCCGGAATGTTTTATTTGCTCAGGTAAATGGAACTGAAGTGTCACGATCTCTTTGCCATCTAATGCCGATGTTGTGCGAATCTTAATCCCATCCATACTGATATCACTGGTAATCCCTTCGATAGTCCGTTGATTTTGTAGTAATTTCACCCGCAGTTTATTGCCCGCCCGCGGAGAGTTGCGCTGCTCACCTTGTTCTTTAGCGACAGCTTCACTGACATGGGTTTTGAAGCCGTTGATTTGTTGATCTAACTGTTCAGAGATATCGTACAAGTCACCCGCCACCATCGAGGTCGTCCCTGCTTTATCTGAGCTTTCCGTTAATACTACAAACAGGTCTTTGAGTTTATCATCCAGATAGTTCAAGTTTTTGGTTTGCTGCTGATTATACTGCTGGATGGTTTCGGTACTTGTCGTGGTATCACCGATACCATCAGACATCGAGGTGAATGCCTCTACCGTCTTTTCTGATGTTTGTTGTGATTGGTACACAGCGGAAACCACCGATTGCATAGAAACCACTGAGCTTTCAACTTTTTCAGTTAACTGGCTGATCAAGTCTGAAATATCCTTGCTGGAACTGGATGTCCTTCCCGCAAGGTTTCTCACTTCATCGGCAACAACGGCAAATCCTCGTCCCTGCTCTCCGGCGCGGGCGGCTTCGATGGCCGCATTTAAAGCTAACAAATTGGTTTGTTCTGCAATGTTATGAATCGATTCTGTGATTTCATTAATTTGAGCGGTAAAGTTTTTCAGTGCTTCCATCTGCTCAGATGCGTTATTGACCGACCCTACCGCTTTTTTCAATTCCTCAATGCTTTCATTGACATAAACAATGCCTTCTTGTGCGATCGTCAAGGTGTCTTGTGAGATTTGGGAGGTGCGCTCAATGGTATCACTGACAACCTGAGAGGTTTCCAGCAACGAGTTGATTGCTGTGTTTACTTCAGATGAGTTTTCGCGCTGCGCTTTGCTGCCACTGGATATCTCCGTAGAAACATCCGCCACTTGCTGAGCAGAATGAGCCATCTGACGACTGTTACGTTTCACCAAATTAATCACATGATGCAAAGATGCCCTCATCTGTTCGATATTCTTCAACAGTAAACCGAGCTCATTTTTACCAAAAACTTGATTACCATCACCCACTAGATTCCCCGACGATATCCGACCGGTGGTTTCCAGCGCTTGATTGACCGTTCTCAGAATACTCCGTGCAACCAGTGTAACCACGAAGATTGACAACAGAATAGCCACGATTGCAGCAATAACTTGGTTACGCTCCATGACAAAGATTTTCTGCTCTGATTCCTCAGCAAACAGAGAGACCGCAACATTCATATTTTTCAGGATGGCTAAACTCTGCGCATTAATTTTGTTCAATATTTCAGGTTCAGTATTGGTATCGGAGATGCTACGCATCATCTGTTGCTGCTCACGCCACAGATCCATCACTTTATTGAGTTGCTGAGATATTTTTTCTGACGCCGGCGGGAGTGTCACCGGTTGTTTCATGGTCAAATCCAGGTAGGTTTGACCGCCTTTATTCAGTGCTTCTAACGACACTTCAAACAGTTTTTGGGTTGCATTGATTGTGGATAAATCGGGGCTTTTGTTGGTCAGGGTCGCGTGTTGCAACGCTAAAAAAAACTCCTTGGTTATTTTTTGTGAAAGCATTCGCTCCCGACCGGCAATATTGATGACTAAAGTGTCATTTTTTTGTTGTTTGAGAGCAATCACGGTATAAGAGACTAGGCCTGTAATCACCAGCACGAAGAATAACGCTAGCATTTGTAGGATTCGCTTTAACGAGACATTATCTATCCAAGTCACAAACCGTTTTGTCGTCTGCATCTGCTGTCCTTACCTATTAAACCGGGCGCAAGTATCTAAATAACCAAGTATCTATACCACCAATAAATAACGTATAGGTTACTTACTACTGATATGCAATTGAATTGGCCTGAGTCCTGTTTTATCCCCTGATGACTTCACATAAATATGAGATAGTTTGAACCGTTGAAACCCGATAGAAGAATAAAATATATGGAATGCTGTGCGTACGATGCCAAGCTGACAACAATTGGGTTTACACATCGCTCACACGCCCGGAATTCAACCGCTTCAGCTTTGGTATCCACTGTCATTATATCCCGACACAGTGCACATAATATAAAACCAAGCTAATACACAATTTCGCTCGATTTGTCGGTGAACACCTCATTTGACGTGTCCAATTCGTCCAATATAGCCCATTAGATGCTGTATACATGGACAATTATGCTACCAAAATCTATTTGTGATTAAGCTCTCGCATCGCTCAATTATTGCTCATTACTATAATTGTGGCACCTTGACTGGTCCCATAACTATTTTGATTACAACAACAAAAGTAACGTGAAACGAAAAAGGGAATCCTATGTTAAAACAAATAGCAGTCGCGACAGCGATCGGTAGCATTTTGCTATCTGGAAGTTTATTGGCAAAAACACTCACTGTTGGCTTTTCACAAATTGGTTCTGAATCCGGCTGGCGTGCAGCCGAGACCAGTGTGGCAAAAACGGAAGCAGAAAAACGAGGAATTAACCTTAAGATTTCTGATGCTCAGCAAAAGCAAGAAAACCAAATCAAAGCCGTCCGTTCTTTTATTGCGCAAGGTGTTGATGCAATTTTTATTGCACCTGTCGTTCAGACTGGCTGGGAACCGGTACTGGAAGAAGCGCGTGACTATGATATCCCGGTATTTTTGTTAGACCGGGGCATAACTGTTGATGATGACTCTTTGTATATGACATCCGTCGCTGCCGACAGTGTTCATGAAGGTGAAGTGGCCGGTAACTGGCTGATTGATAAAGTCAACGGTAAAAAATGTAATGTGGTCGAATTACAAGGGACTGTCGGCGCCAGTGTGGCTTTAGACCGTAAAGCCGGATTCGCGAACGCGATCGGCAAAGTGTCTAACGTGAAAATTATCCGGACACAATCAGGTGACTTCACCCGCAGTAAAGGCAAAGAAGTCATGGAAAGTTTTATCAAAGCGGAAGACAACGGCAAAAACATCTGTGCGGTCTATGCCCATAACGATGATATGGCAATCGGTGCGATTCAAGCGATTAAGGAAGCAGGACTGAAACCGGGCAGCGATATCTTGATTGTATCGATTGACGGTGTACCTGATATTTTCAAAGCGATGATAGCCGGTGAAGCGAATGCCTCTGTTGAACTGACACCGAATATGGCTGGCCCTGCATTTGATGCGCTCATCGCCTATAAGAAAGACGGCACAATGCCTCCTAAACATATTACAACTGAATCTAAATTCTTTGAACCTGCCGATGCACCAGCACAACTGGAGCTGAAAAAAGACATGGGTTATTAACCTGAAGGCAATGAGACCGGATGGTCATTAAGCCTGAATTATCCCGCCAAACCACAAGGTGAGGCGGGATGAAAGTCAGCCACAATTGGAGTGATTATGTCATTGGAAAATAATAATGACATCGTTTTACATGCCAAAGGAATTTGCAAATATTTTCCCGGAGTACGCGCCCTGAATAATGTTGATTTTATGCTGAGAAAGGGTGAAATCATGGCATTGCTTGGCGAAAACGGTGCAGGAAAGTCCACATTAATTAAATCACTGACTGGGGTTTATCAGCGTGACGGCGGTGAAATTATTTTAGATGGAAAATCCATCAATCCGCAAAGTACCGCTGATGCCCAAGCATTGGGGATCGGTACGGTTTATCAAGAGGTCAATCTGCTGCCGAATATGTCCATTATGGATAACCTGTTTATTGGCCACGAACCCAAAAAATTTGGTTTCGTTGATCGCAAAACCATGCAGACCAAAGCGCGAGAAATAGTCAGACAATACAATCTCAATATCGATGTTACTCAACCGCTCAATCATTTTTCTGTCGCGATTCAGCAGGTGATTGCTATCGCGAGAGCGGTGTCACTTTCTGCAAAAATTCTGATCCTCGACGAGCCGACCGCCAGTCTGGACAGTAATGAAGTGGAAATGCTGTATGGCATCATGCGTGATTTGCGCGACCAAGGGATCAGTCTGGTCTTTATTACCCACTTTTTAGATCAGGTCTACGCGGTGAGTGATCGCATCACAATACTCCGAAATGGAGAATTGGTTGGTTCCGAAGAAACGACCAAACTACCGCGTATTGAGTTAATCAAAATGATGCTCGGCCGCGAGCTCGAAGACAACGCACTGGCAAGAGTCGGCAAAACCCGCCTCAGTGATAACCCTATCGCGAAATTTGTTCAGTTCGGTAAAAAAGGCACCATTGAGCCGTTTGATCTTGAAGTCTATCCCGGTGAAATTGTCGGTTTAGCCGGCCTGCTTGGCTCAGGCAGGACTGAAACCGCGCAAGTCATTTTCGGCATAGAGCCCAACGATAGCGGTGAAAGCTATATCAAAAGCAAGCCAATCAAAATTCGTTCGGCCCGACAAGCTTCATCTTTAGGGCTCGGCTTCTGCCCCGAAGACCGAAAAACCGACGGTATTATTGCATCGGCATCCGTGCGTGAAAATATCATCCTGGCACTACAGGCTCAGCGCGGCTGGTTTCGTCCGCTGTCCCGGGCAGAGCAAGAAGCCGCTTCGCAACGTTTTATCAATCAGTTGTCGATCAAAACGCCGAGCATGGAACAACCGATCGAATTCTTATCCGGCGGTAACCAACAAAAGGTGCTGCTTGCCCGCTGGCTATTAACCAAGCCGAAGTTTCTGATTCTCGATGAGCCCACCCGGGGGATCGATGTCGGTGCGCACGCAGAAATTATTCGTCTGATTGAGTCCTTGTGTGCCAACGGATTGGGCTTACTGGTCATCTCTTCCGAGCTGGAAGAACTGGTCGGTTACGCGGATCGCGTGATTGTGCTGCGAGATCGCAAACAGGTGGCAGAAATTCCGGCGGAAAATCTGTCTGTCCCCAACATCATGCAAGCAATTGCTATGTGAGGCGCGTTATGGATACATCAAGTTTACGGGCACATTTCAGCTCGGACTGGAAAAAGAAGTTACCCAAAGGCACGCCGCAAATCGCTGCACTGATCTGTGTGCTGTTGATCAATAACTTCGCGGCAGACAATTTCTTTTCCATCAACATACAGGACGGCCGGCTGTTCGGCAGTGTGATTGATATCCTCAATCGCTGCTCACCAGTAGCACTCTTAACCATTGGTATGACATTAGTGATTGCCACCGGGGGGATTGATTTATCCGTCGGTGCCGTCATGGCGATCAGCGGTGCTACATTTGCCAGCTTAGCGACTCAAGACTATCCGATAGCGGTGATTATTCTGGCCTCATTAATGGCTGGCGCTTTATGCGGTTTATGGAACGGTTTTCTGGTTGCGGTATTCAAAATACAGCCGATCGTTGCCACGCTCATCCTGATGGTTGCCGGACGAGGGATTGCCCAGCTCATTACCGAAGGGCAAATCGTGACCTTTAATAATGAAACGTTAGCTTGGATCGGCAGTGGTTCTTTTCTCTATCTGCCGACACCGGTAGTGATCACCATTGTAGTCGCGGTCGCGATCTGGCTGCTGACGCAGAAAACGGCATTAGGTCTGTTTATTGAATCCGTCGGGATTAATATCCGGGCAGCGAAAAATGCCGGGATCAATGCGCCAACGGTGGTGATCTCAACTTACGTGATTAGTGGGATAACCGCAGCCGTCGCCGGTATGATTGTCGCTGCGGATATCCGCGGTGCCGATGCCAACAATGCCGGCTTATGGCTGGAAATGGATGCGATTCTCGCTGTGGTCATCGGAGGAACGTCTCTTGCCGGAGGACGTTTTAATCTCTTTATTGCACTGATAGGCGCGCTGATCATTCAAGGTGTGAACACCGGGATTTTGCTTTCCGGCTATCAACCTCAATGGAATCAAATCGTTAAAGCGATTGTGGTATTACTGGTTCTGGTGATGCAATCTCCGGCTGTAGTACAACTGCTGAAGGGAGGACGCCAGCATGATAAAGCGTAATTTGCCACTCGTGATTACGATTCTGGTATTTATTATTGGCTACCTGATCTGTCTGGTTGAGTTTCCGGCTTTTGCATCAACCCGGGTGATCTGTAATATTCTGACGGACAATGCCTTTTTGGGAATCGTTGCAGTCGGTATGACCTTTGTCATCCTTTCCGGTGGAATTGATTTATCCGTTGGTGCCGTGATTGCGTTTACCGGAGTGTTTCTCGCTAAAATGATTGGCGACTGGCAGGTTGCCCCACAATTGGCCATGGTGATAGTTCTGATTATGGGCGGGGCATTTGGTGCCGGAATGGGATGGTTAATACACACCTTAAAAATCCCACCATTTATTATTACACTTGCCGGGATGTTTTTCTTACGGGGAACCAGCTTTCTGATTTCAGAACAGTCGCTGCCGATTACTCACCCGTTTTTCAGGGAGCTTTCCCGCAGTATGTGGAAAATTGCCGGTGGCGGGCGCCTGAGCTTGCTGGCCGTGATCATGCTGGCCGTTGTCATTATCGGTATCTTGGTCGCCCACCGGACACGCTTTGGTAACAATGTCTATGCCATTGGAGGAAATACCGTTTCCGCCGGATTAATGGGCGTGGCGGTAAAACAGACGACCATCGGTATTTACATGCTCTCCACGTTGTTGGCAACGACAGCCGGAATTGTATTCGCGATCTACACCTCAGCCGGTTATCCGCTGGCCGCGGTCGGTGTTGAGCTGGATGCCATTGCTGCGGTCGTCATCGGGGGAACGTTACTGTCCGGTGGCGTCGGAACAGTGTTCGGCTCGCTGTTTGGTGTACTGATTCAAGGGCTGATTCAGACCTATATTACCTTTGACGGCACACTCAGTTCATGGTGGACCAAAATCATCATCGGTATTCTGTTGTTTGCTTTCATCGGATTGCAGCGCTTGCTGATAGTGATTTCAGAACGGAATAAAGTGGTGAACACCATGAAGGCCGCAACTGCGGAAGGCACTTAGCAAGTTGTGGTTTCCGTACTGCATCAAAGACAAAGCCGCTGTAAAACAGCGGCTTTGTCAATGAAATCTCTTTACCAATCAATTAGAGAGAGACGGCAAAAGTGCCTGTCGGGGTTACTGGCAGGTATTTTTTGTAGAAGTTGAGATATTCAGCTTCAGGATCCAAATCTGCAAACAAATCCGGATACAGCGCTTTAGCGATAAACTGGGTCATCGGTGCATCCATAATGCTGCGCGAAGCACCGTGGTAGATACCAATCATCCGGTTATTCTTCACCGCGGGCAAACTCTCCCACCCTAAACGATGCTTGTAACCTTTTAAGCGAGCAATTGCGGTTGCACGGTCAATATTCTGACCAATCAGCATCGCATCATCCGCACCGCCAAACTCATAACCAGTGATCAGGACAACATCTGGCTGAGCCGCTAATACTTGTTCAGGATTCAAATGTCCCCACCATTCGACAAACGGTTTGGAGATGTTATCCCCTCCGGCAACTTCGGCCATCGCACCCCACATATTTTTGCCGAACGTGTAACCATATTCTTTTGTGCCCGGAAAACCAAACTCAGCATAGATCGTCGGCTTCGGCAAATTAGCTTTTGCCAGACGGTCTTTCACCACCTGAATCATATTTTTGTATTCGGTCGCAATTTTCTTTGCGCGTGCTTCCTGACCGGTAATTTGTCCGATAATCAGGGTGCTTTGCACATGTCGTTTGACTGTCTGAGCGTTGTAATCAATCACAATTACCGGAATACCGGCCTGTTCCATACGATCCACATCACTACCCAAACCTTTGTACTGCCATTCAGCCAATACCAACAAGTCTGGGTGCAAACTAATCACTTTTTCGACAGAGAATGTCTGAGTATCCACTTTACCCACATCAGGCAAAGTTTCGAGTGATGGTCGATGCGCAACATACATTGCCCAGTTCGCCGGACGCCACTGCTCCCAAATTCCCTTTGACATCCCGACAACATGATCAAATGCCTTTTCCGTACCGATGGCCATATAGTCTTCGCCATAAAAACCGAGCAATACGCGCTTAGCCGGTAGATCAAGCGTTACCTGACGACCCAATACATCAGTAACCGTCGTGACCTTAGCAGCAACAATCTGAGGCACAAATAAAATCAAAAAAAGCGTCATGAACCTTTTAAGCATGGTGAATTCCTTTACAAACGGGGATAGCAAAAGCTGGATTTTACCCGATTAGTAAAAAAAATAAATAATATTCATTATCATTTGATAGGAAATATCATCTTATTTGATGTTTATCATCATTGCTGCTTAAAAGTCATGATGGGTTGCTGAAATAAGAAGACTATTGAACACAGACAACATTCAGCAGTGATGAGCCTTTCAACTGACTGACTTTGCCGCTGGTAAACATACCTCGCTTGTCCATCCCCCAATAGGGTAGGTAAAGAGGCCACTGTTCGCGATTCATGATTTGAGAGGCCAGCAGTTGTTTCCACTGACTCTCGGTCGCCATTTTCATGCCAATTTTTTGGCAGGTTGCATAGGCCTGCTCATAACTCAAGCGGTTCCAGGGGATTTCGTATTCCATGTAAAACTGAGACGCTTTTACCCCCAGAAACGGAATAACATATTTTACCCCGGCAATAACGGTTTGTTTTCGTATTTCTATGCCTTCAGCCGCAGCTGTCGGAGTAGCAGCTTTCTGGGGCGCGACTGTCCGGTTTGATGGCTGTGCTGCTGGCGGTTGAGATGACTTGGATGGTGCGGGTGGCTGCGATGTAGACCGGGGTTGACTCACTCGACGTTGCGCCACTGATGCTTTAGGCGGCGGTGTTGTTTTCGCTGCCGCAGCCTCTTGTGCTTTACGAACCTCCCGGATAAATGCTTCATGATATGCTTTTAGCCGGTGAATTTTCTTCAGCTCCTGTTTTGCTTTACGAATATCATTATACGGACCGATCAAACAACGATACTGGTTGGCACCCGGCTTCATCCAGACATCGGTAGAAATTTGTCGGTACAGTATCTTCGCATCCGCTAAAGGCATTGGTTGACTAAAAATACCACACTGAATCCAGAACATTGAGTTCTTGCTTCGCGGCCCGCTTTTCCCCCATAACCCCTCACCGATCGGGCAGTTTTTGTCTAATGTGGGAAGCTCCTGTGTGGATGCCTGTGTCGCATCACAAAGAAATTCTTCTTGTGCGTTCACCCAATGAGCCCAAAAAACGCAAGAAAATAAGGCGAAACTCATTAGGATATTTTTGGTGACTTTTATCATCACGTTCACAACAAAATCCTTTCACTTTAAATTGTCGAATAATCAATTGATCACAACACCGCTCCAATACGATACAGGGAATACATGCAAAAAAAGAGCCGTATCGATTGATTATACGGCTCAGTTTAGGAGAATTTTCATCGATAAATCAATCGACTTCATCATCCTTTGTAAAGTTTAGGATTAAAAACATCCCTGAGCCAGTCACCAAGCAGGTTAATCACTAATACCAACAGCACTAAGACAACCCCGGGGAATGCGGTAATCCACCATGAGCCGGAGAAAATATAGTTGAAACCGATACTAATCAGCGAGCCGAGCGACGGTTGATCAACCGGCAATCCAAGACCGAGGAAAGAAAGTGCCGCTTCAGACATGATGGCATTGGCAACCTGAACCGTCGAAATCACCAAAATAGGGGATAAGCAGTTCGGCAGGATGTGACGAAACATGATTCTCGGTGATTTGAATCCCATCACACGAGCCGCTTCAACATACTCTTTCTTTTTCTCGGCAAGTACGGAAGCCCGTATTGTTCTGGCGTATTGTGGCCATTCAGCAATACCGATAATCACAACCAGCATCACAACCGCATATTCACTATAGAACTCACTGCCAAAACTTGCCTTAAAAATCGCCGAAACAATAATTGCCACCATCATGGTTGAAAAAGACAACTGCACATCAGCAAAACGCATCAGAAAACTATCAATCCGGCCACCGAAATAACCCGATGAAAGTCCGATGATAATGCCGAGAAACAGCTGTAGTGCGACAGCCAGAAAACCGATGGTTAAAGAAAGTCTCGAACCATATAACATCGTCGAGAAGATATCCCGCCCCTGATCATCAGTTCCCAGCCAGAAGCGGCTATCACCGTCTGGCATCCAGCTCGGCGGAATTTCAGAATCCATAATATCCAGTGAAGTCAGATCATAAGGATTCGTCGGGGCTATCACCGGTGCCAATAACGAAACCACAACAAAGGTGAGAAAAACAGCAAAGCTGAACATCGCGACTTTGTCGTTTAAGAAATAGTAGAGAAAATCTGATTTTTTAAAACGCTCCCAGATAGATGGGGCGGATACGGTCTGGTTCATCATCACGCTCCTTTTCCGGTGAGGTTTACGGTTGGGTTAATTAATCCATATAGCAGGTCAACAATGGTGTTGGTCACCACGAAAATGAGCCCGACGAAAATAACATAGGCGGTAATCAATGGTGTATCGACTCGGTTGATCGCTTCGAGAAACAGGAAACCGGTCCCCGGCCATTGGAAAACGGTCTCGGTCAGGATGGTATAAGCGACCATGGTGCCGAGCTGTACACCGCCGACCGTCAATACCGGTAACATGGTGTTTTTCAGAGCATGACGATAGTAGATTTTACGCAATGCCAATCCTTTAGCCTGGGCAAACTTAATGTACTCTGAACTCAGAACTTCCAGCATTTCCGAGCGAACCAGACGAATAAACAGCGGTAACATAATCGATGCCAGCGAGATACACGGTAAAACAAGGTGTGCTAAACCATCAAGTGTGAAGAACCCTGACTCCCATCCCAATACATTGGCTGTGTCACCCCGACCGTAAGAAGGCAACCACCCCAGTTCAATCGAGAAAATATACATCAGCATGATTGCAGTCAGAAAGACCGGTATCGATATACCGATGCTACTGGCCGCCATAATGACTTTGGAAAAAAAACTTTTCGGATGGATCGCTGAATAAACCCCAAGAGGAATAGACAAGCAAATAATAATCGCTGCAGCGCCGAACACGAGCTCTAATGTTGCGACGAGTTTTTCCAGAATGACATCCAGAGCAGGACGCTTAAAGAAATACGACGTCCCGAGATCACCGTGCGATGCAGCTTTGACAAACCGGACATACTTGACCATAAACGGGTCATTCAGCCCCATTTCATCACGAAGTTCCTGGCGTTGTGCCTCTGACACGGACTGACCCACCAACTCACGCAATGGATCACCTAAATTATCCTGAATGGCAAAAGCGACTAAGCTGATGACAAACATAACGACAAACGCCTGAATCAGACGTTTGATCAGGAAAGAGAACATATCTTGCCCCTTGGCTATCTGTGACCTCGTTACAAGCCAAATGACTTTAACGAGAGTTCAGTCTGAAAAAGGTGCTTATCCGACTGAATGAAATAAGCACCGTAATAACAGGAAATAAATACAAGCCAGTGTGCCTCATTGTTATCAGGCACACTGGCTCAGCAGAGATTGTTACTCTTTGACGACTAAATCACCCAAGTAAGGAAAATTCATTGGGTTCACAATCGGTTTGATATCCACATTTGATTTGGCACCCCAGGCAAGGTTTTCCCAGTGTAGCGGTACAAAAGCAGCATCTTGATAGAGCTTCGCCTCAACCTCTTTCAGCATGGTTGCGCGTTTCGCTGAATCGGTTTCAACGTTAGAGGCTTCGACCAAACGATCCACTTCTGGGTTAGAATAGTAACCGCAGTTGTACTGACCTTTACCGGTTTCTGAGTTACGCGTCATGGTCAGGTATTCGGTAAAGTTACCAGAATCTTGTGTATCTGAGGCCCAGCCGATCATCAGCATATCCGCAGCACATTTATCAAACTCAGGCCAGTATTGTGCTTTTGGCATGGTTTTCAGATCGACTTTGATACCGATTTTAGACAGCATTGAAGCCACGGCCTGAGCAATTTTTGCATCATTCACGTAGCGGTTATTCGGTGCAATCATCGTGATGTTAAAGCCTTTTTCATAGCCGGCTTCTTTCATCAGTGCTTTGGCTTTTTTCAGGTCGTAACGTGGTTTCAGATCTGGGTTATACCCCAAATAGCCCATTGGGCTCTGTTGCGCCGCGGTTGTCCCAAAACCTTTCATGATTTTTTTCACAATCCCGGAGTTGTTGACCGCATAAGTCACCGCTTCACGGACACGCTTATCTTTAAAGGCCGGCTGACTTTTTTCATTCATCTGGAATGTGATAATCCGTTCGCCGGGAATGGTCACCAAATCAATGCCTTTGGCTTCATCAATCCGTTCCAAATCATTCGGGGCAACCGGTGCAATCATGTCAACATCCCCGGAAAGCAGCGCTGCAACACGTGTTGCATCTTCTTTGATCGGTACCCATGTGAGGTGATCAACGTTACCTTTTGAATCTTTATCCCAGTAGTCTTTGAAGCGCTCAAATTCGACTTTCACGCCCTGCTCACGGTAGGAGACAACAAATGGCCCGGTACCGGATTCATGCGTTGATGCAAAAGAATTACCATGCTTGATGATTTCTGACTTATCTTTGCCATCTTCAGTTTTACCTGAATAAAACTTGCTATCCATTGCAAAGATATAAGTCGCATTTGGCAGAATGAGCGGATAAGGCCCTGTAGTCACCAGATCAATGGTATAGTCATCGACTTTGACCGCTTTATCGATCGAAGCAAAAATCCCTTTGTAGTCACCTGAAGATTTCAGACGATTGAACGTCCAGACCACATCATCCGCAGAGAAAGGATTACCAGTGTGGAATTTAACTCCATGGCGTAAATGGAAGCGCATCGTAGTGTCATTGATACGTTCCCAACTTGTCGCCAGACGAGGTTCAAACTCTTTAGACTGGGTATAGCGAACAAGGGGATCGAACACCATATGAGAAAGTTGCAGGGTTGCTTCAGACAGCTGTTCCTGAGGATCCATTGATACCGGGTCAGCGGCATAAGCAATCGTAATATCCGCAGCAGCGGCTGAGAAGCTCAGTCCGACAGCCATCAATGCGACAGCCAGTTTAGTTTTTATCATTTTCATTGCATAACTCCTTATGCGGGAAGTTCATCCCTTCGTGTGTTTGCTTTTGTCTTTTGGGGTTGAAATCAAATCAACGCATCGCCGCAACATCTTCTTTCAACCCTGTAAATTCGGGCATCAGAGAGATTAACTGGCGGCTATATTCATGTTGCGGTGCAGAAAACAGCGTTTCTGTCGGTGCAACTTCGAGTAATGTGCCCATCTTCATCACACCAACCCGATCACACATTTGGCGGATCACCGGTAAATCATGGCTGATAAAGAGCATGGTTAAATCCAATTCTGCTTGTAAATCTTTCAACAAATTCAGGATTTGTGCCTGAACTGAAACATCCAGCGCGGATGTCGGTTCATCACAAATCAATAACCGGGGTCGCGTTGCCAAAGCACGCGCGATCGAAATGCGCTGGCGCTGTCCACCGGAGAACTCATGTGGATACTTCACCCCGGCCATCCGCCCAAGACCAACGTGATCCAACAAATCATAGACAATCTGTCGCGTTTCAGATTCGTTCTTCGTTAAATGGTGAAAGCGTATCGGTTCGGCAATAATATCAAAGACCTTCATTCGAGGATTCATTGAAGTATAAGGGTTTTGAAACACCATCTGCATCTGACGACGCAGTGGGCGACGCGCTTTTTCTGAAGTGAGTGCAGTGAGGTCGATTCCCTCAAACATAATCTTCCCGGAATTCGGGACATATAAACCGGCAATAATACGCGCAATAGTGGATTTCCCGGAACCAGACTCCCCGACCAAACCAAAGGTTTCCCCTTCCATCACCTCAAAACTCACATGGTTTGAAGCCTGAACATACTCACGCCGACTTTCAAAAAATGAATCTTTGGTCACAAAACGCAAGTTAACATTTTCGACCCGTAATAAGGCACCGGAATAGTCACGCTGATCCTGCCGTTGTCCGAGCCAGTGGTTCTTAATATCCAGCGGTTTCATCTCGCTGGCCTCTTCGATATAACTGACCAAAGGAAAACGCTCAAGCTTGACATCCGAACGGGGGACTGCCGAAATCAGGCTCTTGGTATAAGGATGCTGCGGAGCTCCCAAAACTTGTGCTGTCGGCCCGAATTCAACGAGATCACCACGGTACATCACCGCAACCTGATCGGTCACATTCGAGACCACGCCCATATCATGGGTAACCAGCATACAACCCACTTGCTTCTGAACACATAACTCGCGAATCAAATTCAAGATTTGGTCCTGAATCGAAACATCCAGCGCAGTGGTCGGTTCATCCGCGATAATCAAATCAGGTTCACCGGCTAACGCGATGGCAATCACGACTCGCTGACGCATCCCACCGGAAAACTGATGCGGATATTGTTTTAAGCGGTTCTCAGGTTGGGGGATACCAACTTGCTGCATGAGTGAAAGTGCACGCTGATAGGCTTCTTCATCCGTCACTTTCATGTTGGCATGAATCGTTTCTTTCAGTTGCTGCTCAACCGTAAAAAGCGGATTCAATGATGTCATCGGATCCTGAAAAATAAATCCAATTTTCGATCCCCGCACACGTCTCATCTGCTCCGGTGACAAGCCTGAAATCTTTTCACCATTTAAATAAACATCACCACCGGCAATAACCCCCGGCGGGCTGAGTAGATCAATCACCGCATTACCGACTGTTGATTTCCCCGCCCCGGATTCACCAACCACACCGACGATTTCTCCGCGCTCGATCTGAAAAGAAAGGGATTTCACTGCGGCATGAACCCCATGCCGTGACGGATATTCGATTTGAAGATTTTTAACTTCTAAAAGAGACATGACAAATTTGACCTCTGACTCGCAACGAATGCCGAGCCTAAAGAGTTGAATCCTTTCATATCAGCATATTCTGCTGATTCCTCACAAATCCTATCATTGTGCAAAAATTTCAAAAAAAAGCAATAAACATAGTATATAAATTCAGTGTAATGGGGAATCTCACGATAAAAATCGAATAAAAATGCTTTTTTTGTGCATTTTTCTTATACCAGACAACAAGAAACATCACATCAGAATGTAATCGTAATCAGTTTAAAATAACAATTAATAATCAAAAATAAGAATTAGTATCTAAAAGGCTTTCCGACAATACCTTAAGAAAACAACATCAAAAAATGCTGAGAAAATACCGGATAAACACAGAGAGTATTCAGTATAAATATACATGCAATATATTAGACCAAAATAACCACTCATGTTAGTTATTAATACTAGCAGTATATTAACTAAATATTTACATTCTCAGCTCTGACAAGCTAGTCAATTATACTGAACTATCGATTGGCAGTAGCAATAACGCTATGAAACAGAATCTATTCAAAAAATCGATACGCAGTAAAATTGCACTATTTTTATGTATATGCTGTAAAAACCGGTCTCCGGTGATAACCGAATAGGAATAGGAGAGAGGAAAAGTCCGTCGGCACATGAGAAATATCGCAGACACAAAAAAGCCCCGGCGTCTGCCGAGGCTCTGAAAGTGGTCGGTGAAGAGGGATTCGAACCCCAAAACCATCCTCTGGTCCGCTTATGCTTAAAAGAATCGATGCGCTACCAAACTGCGCGATGACCAGATAGGAACAGGATGCAGAAAAAGTCCGTCGGCACATGAGAAGTATCACAGACACAAAAAAGCCCCGGCAATGCCGAGGCTCTGAAAGTGGTCGGTGAAGAGGGATTCGAACCCCCAAAACCATCCTCTGGTCCGCTTATGCTTAAAAGAATGATGCGCTACCAAACTGCGCGATGACCAGATAGGAACAGGATGCAGAAAAAGTCCGTCGGCACACGAGAAATATCGCAGACACAAAAAAGCCCCGGCAATGCCGAGGCTCTGAAAGTGGTCGGTGAAGAGGGATTCGAACCCCCGACCCTCTGGTCCCAAACCAGATGCGCTACCAAACTGCGCTATTCACCGAGAATAAATGGGGTGGCTAACGAGACTCGAACTCGCGACAACCGGAATCACAATCCGGGGCTCTACCAACTGAGCTATAGCCACCACTGAAAAAGTGGTCGGTGAAGAGGGATTCGAACCCCCGACCCTCTGGTCCCAAACCAGATGCGCTACCAAACTGCGCTATTCACCGATACATTTATTGTTTGATATTTTCTATCACTGCCGACAGCATAAGATATATGCTCAAAGGCAAACAGTCCGTTTGTCTTTCTGAAAAACAGTCCGAATGGGAAAGTGTTCTCAGGAAAATGGGGTGGCTAACGAGACTCGAACTCGCGACAACCGGAATCACAATCCGGGGCTCTACCAACTGAGCTATAGCCACCATACGTCTGTTACCGATCATTCCTCCGCAAATGGCGCGCCCGAAAGGATTCGAACCTTCGACCTTTGGCTCCGGAGGCCAACGCTCTATCCAGCTGAGCTACGGGCGCATCATGCCCTATCGGCGGAGGGGAATGATACGGATATCATGGTTTGTCGTCTAGCTTTTTTTCAACTTTTTTTATCGTTTGACGCCTTTTTCGTCAGTCATCATGGAAAAAGGCATCTCTTCGAGAATCAGACAGTTGAACGTTGTCAGAAAAACATCACCCATACCACGTCCCATGGTTGCTTTTCCAACTTGATTCGTCAAGAATCCTTTTTAAACATGGCTCGCAAATTAGCAATATGAGCCTGCCCTTTTTCCATCCGCTCCTGCTGTGAAAGCGCTTTTTTCTGCTGCTCCCAACTCACATCGTCATAAGGTAATTCATCCAAAAAACGACTGTGCGTTGGGCGGATGAGCTCCCCATATTGACGCCTTTCTTTACACACGATAAAGGTCATCTCTTTCTGAGCCCGGGTAATACCGACATACATCAGGCGCCGCTCTTCTTCGATGTTATCTTCATCAATGCTGGTTTGATGAGGCAAAATACCTTCTTCAGTCCCGATCAAATAGACATACGGAAATTCCAATCCTTTGGATGCGTGTAAAGTCATCAGTTGAACGGCATCACTGTCATCATTTTCTTCGCCGCGTTCCATCATGTCACGCAAAGTCAGGCGCTGAACCACCTCTTTCAGAGATTTTTCTTCCTGATCGGGGTTGTTACCCTCTAAATCAGCGACAATCCATGAATAGAGGTCAGAAACGTTCTTCATTCTCATCTCAGCCGCTTTGGGGCTTGATGAGGTTTCGTACAGCCAGTCTTCATAATGAATATCGCGTACCAGTGAGCGTGCAACGTCAACGGTATCGCCTCTTTCTGCCTGATCCGATAAGCGCACCAGCCATTGGGTAAAACGCCTTAAATTTTCCAGCCCTTTACCGGTCAGATGCTGCTCTAATCCAATTTCAAAACTGGCTTCAAACAGGCTTTTACCACGCATGTTGGCATAACTCCCCAGTTTCTCTAACGTCACCGGGCCGATCTCACGACGCGGTGTATTAACAATGCGCAAAAAAGCATTGTCATCATCTGGGTTCACCAACACTCGCAGATACGCCATGATGTCTTTGATTTCAGCCCGGGCAAAGAACGACGTTCCTCCTGAAATTTTGTAGGGTATTCGGTTCTGCATCAGACTTTTTTCAATCAAACGGGATTGATGATTGCCCCGATACAAAATCGCATAGTCGCGATAATCGGTATGGTTAATAAATTTGTGGGCAATAATTTCACCGGTGACACGTTCTGCTTCATGCTCATCATTATTGGCCATAATGACTTTCAGTTTTTCGCCGTCAGGCAGCTCAGAAAAGAGTTTCTTGTCGTATACGTGAGCATTATTGGCAATCAAAATATTGGCCGAATGCAAAATCCGGTTGGTCGAACGATAATTCTGCTCCAGCTTAATCAGCCGTAAATTCGGATAGTCTTCTCCCAGCAACACTAGGTTTTGTGGTTTGGCACCTCGCCATGAATAAATCGATTGGTCATCATCCCCTACGACCGTAAACCGGCCTCGCTCTCCCACCAGCAGCTTCACTAACTCATACTGACTGGTATTGGTATCCTGATATTCATCCACCAGCAGATAACGGATTCTTGACTGCCAGTGCTGCCTGACTTGCTCATTGTTTTTGAGTAATCCGACCGGCATCAGAATCAAGTCATCAAAATCCAGTGCATTGTAGGCTTTCATCTGGTTCTGATACAGCTCATAACAAAACGCAAATAGCTGCTCCTGTTCACCTCTGGCACTCGCCTTAGCCTGTGCCGGAGATATCATGTCATTTTTCCAATTGGAGATGGTGCTGAGCAATTGACGCAAGAGATCCTTATCTCCATCGATCTGTTTTTCCGTCAACGCCTTGAGGAGAGCCAACTGATCCTGATCATCAAACAAAGAAAAACCGGCTTTCAGCCCGAGCGCTTTATATTCACGGCGAATGATATTTAAGCCAAGCGTATGAAAAGTCGAAACCATCAGGCCACGAGATTCTTTTTTGCCTAATGTCTGTGCCACCCGCTCTTTCATTTCTCTGGCTGCTTTATTGGTAAACGTTACCGCAGCAATATTGCGTGCTTTATAGCCGCACTGTTGCACTAAATAGGCAATTTTATTGGTAATAACTCTGGTCTTACCTGATCCGGCTCCGGCAAGCACCAAACACGGACCTGATATATATTTGACAGCTTCATCTTGTCTTGGATTTAACTTCATCCGTTATCTCATCTACTCTGAACTTGATGACTGGTTTATGCAGATACTCACACGCTCTCATGATAATGCCCGGTAAATGAATTTACCAATCGTGTAAATATGCGATTTTTTACATAATTTACTGCACAAGTGTGTTGCATATATGGCTACTCTGTAAGCTATAATGGCAACCTAATTCACGCTTCAATACCAAAAAGTTAGCAATCAAGCAGATCAATATTTTCTGATAGTGATTCAGTTGTATCAGAAGCATCTTGTTGCACAAACTGGGGAAACAAACTCGTTGAGGCTAGTTCATCATTAAACTTGGAGTTTAACATCGAATGAAAAAGCGGACATTACTATGGACATTCTCGATGCTGCTGATTGTTATTGTGCTGTTAGGTAGTGTTATCGGAATAAATTTGTTCAAGCAAAAAGCGATGAATGACTATTTTGCTAACATGCCCGAACCCTCATTTCCGATTACAGTTTCTCAGATTAAAGTACAAGATTGGACACCGGTTATTGAAGCGATCGGTTTTATCGAGCCGAAACAAGGTGTCACACTTACCAGCGAAACCAGTGGTGTGATTAAAGATATCACATTCGAGTCAGGCGCTTTCGTCGAAAAAGGACAGATGCTGATGACACTCGATTCTGCGGTTGAAAAAGCGAACTTAAAAAGTGCTCAGGCTCGTTTACCAGCGGCAAAAGCAAAATATGAACGCTACCGAGGGCTTTATACAAAAGGGTCTTTGTCTCAAGAATCTTTCGATGAAGCCGAAGCCGCTTATTTCTCTCTCTCTGCCGATATCGAAAGTTTGAAAGCAACCATTGCCCGACGTGAAATCAAAGCACCTTTCTCCGGTTCAGTGGGTATCCGCAATATTTACGTCGGCCAATATCTCAATATCGGCTCCGATATTGTCCGTCTGGAAGATACCTCGGTGATGCGCCTGCACTTCACGATACCACAGACCGACCTGTCTAAAATTTCAGTGGGTCAAACGGTTGATATCTCGGTCGATGCTTACCCGGATGACTTCTTCAAGGGGACGATTAAGGCCATCGAGCCGGCGGTTAATGCACAGAGTGGACTGGTTCAGGTAGAAGCCAATATCCCGAATAGTGATGGTAAGTTGCGCAGCGGAATGTTCGCCAAAGCAAATATTCTCTTACCGGTTCAAAAAGATCAGGTCATTATTCCTCAGGTGGCGATTGCCTACACCCTTTATGGTGATAGTGTTTACGTTGTGACCGATAAAGATGGTGAAAAACGTGTTAAGCAAAAAGTCATTAAAGTTGGTGAACGTAAAAAAGATGTCGCTCATATCTTAAGTGGTGTGAAAGACGGTGATGTCATCGTCACTTCCGGTCAGGTTCGCTTAAGTAACGGGGCCAAAGTTCATGTGGTGGAAAGTGATACACTGACACCATCATCTGAAGTTCCCATGCTGTAACCGGAGGTTTCATGCGTTTTACTGATACATTCATCAAGCGTCCGGTTCTCGCCATATCACTGAGTCTGCTGATTGCTCTGCTTGGTTTACAAGCCGTATTCAAACTGCAAGTCAGACAGTACCCGGAGATGACGAACACCGTGATTACCGTAACGACTGGTTACTACGGTGCCAGTTCGGATCTGATTCAAGGGTTTATCACTCAACCGTTAGAGCAAGCAATTGCTCAGGCCGATAATATCGACTACATGACCTCAGAGTCCTCAATGGGCGGGTCAACCATTACGGTTAAAATGAAGCTCAATACTGACCCGAATGCGGCATTGGCTGACATTCTGGCAAAAACCAACTCCGTACGCTCACAACTGCCAAAAGAAGCAGAAGATCCGAGTGTCACGATGTCAACTGGTTCGACAACGGCGGTACTCTATATTGGCTTCTCCAGTGATGAACTGAATTCCAGCCAAATCAACGACTATCTTGAACGCGTGGTCAATCCACAGTTATTCTCGGTTAGTGGCGTTTCGAAAGTTGATCTCTATGGTGGGATCAAATACGGCCTGCGCATTTGGTTAGACCCGAATAAGATGGCCGCACTGAAATTGTCTGCGTCACAAGTGATGAGCGTTCTGAGTGCCAATAACTATCAATCAGCGACGGGGCAGTCAACCGGTGAGTTGGTTCTCTATAATGGGGATGCGGATACGCAGGTTTCCACAACCACGGAGTTAGAGCGTCTGGTCATCAAATCAGATGGTGGTCAAATTATCCGTTTGGGAGACATCGCCAAAGTTTCACTGGCAAAAAGCCATGATACCTATCGGGCAACGGCAAACGGAAAAGAAGCAATTGTTGCCGCAATTAATGCTGCACCGAGCGCCAACCCGATCGATATTGCCCGGGATGTCAGAGCGATTATGCCGCGCATCGAAAAAAATATGCCAAGCAATATCAAGATGACGCTGCTCTACGACTCAACAGAAGCAATCAACGAGTCAATCAACGAGGTTATCAAAACCATCGGAGAAGCCATTCTAATCGTATTGGTGGTGATTAGTCTTTTCCTCGGTTCTTTCCGCGCTGTCGTGATTCCGATCATCACTATACCACTGTCTCTGATTGGGGTTTCTCTGGTGATGCAGACTTTCGGGTTTTCCTGGAACTTAATGACCCTGCTTGCCATGGTGCTCGCAATCGGTCTGGTTGTGGATGATGCGATCGTTGTTCTTGAAAACGTTGACCGTCACATCAAGCTGGGTGAGACACCATTCAGGGCAGCGATTATCGGAACCAGAGAAATTGCGTTACCGGTCATTGCCATGACTCTGACTCTGGCAGCGGTATACGCACCAATCGCACTGACACAAGGGATTACAGGCTCACTATTTAAAGAGTTTGCATTATCTCTGGCAGGTTCGGTGATCGTTTCAGGGATTATTGCACTAACGCTTTCACCGATGATGTGTTCAAAGATGCTTATCGCTCACGGCACCCCTAACAGATTTGAAAGTCGGGTTCACTCAATATTGGATCGGATGACTAACCGCTATGAGAAAATGCTATCGGCGGTCATGATGCACCGTCCCGTTGTGATTGCTTTTGCCTTGATTATCCTTGCCAGCCTCCCGGTTCTGTTTAAATTTATTCCGACTGAACTGGCCCCTTCAGAGGATAACGGGGTGGTGATGTTTATTGCCAATGGACAGTCAAACGCTAACCTTGACTACATGCAGAGAACCATGGAGCACGTCAATGATATTTTGATGAAGCAACCTGAAGTTAACTTAAATCTGGAGTTTACCGGTGTGCCGAAATCAAACCAGTCTCTGGGTTTCTCGGTCATGGTACCTTGGAGTCAGCGGGAAGCGAGTCAGTCTGAAATACAAAAACGACTACAAGAACTTCTTAAAGAAGTTCCGAGCATGTCTGTTTCGGCTTTCGAGATGCCAGAACTGCCGGGTGCCGGTTCAGGTCTGCCGATTCAGTTAGTGCTGAAAACACCAAATAGCTTCGAAAACCTGTTTACTCTGGCTTCGGACATCTTAGGTAAAGTTCAGCAGAGCCCCTTGTTTGTCTACTCAACACTGGATCTGAACTTCGATTCAGCAACCATGAAAATCAGTATTGATAAAGACAAAGCGGGAGCCTATGGGGTAACGATGCAGGATATCGGAACGACACTGGCAACGATGATGGCTGATGGTTATGTCAATCGCGTTGATCTCTATGGACGTTCCTATGAAGTTATTCCGCAAGTCGAGCGTAAATACCGACTAAACCCTGAGTCAATGAACAATTACTATGTACTGGCCGCCAATGGCGATGCGATTCCTTTACGTAGTCTGATTAAGATTGATGTGGTTTCAGAACCTCGGGCATTACCCCACTTTAACCAGTTGAACTCAGCAACCATCAGTGCAGTACCAACGCCCGGAGTCACCATGGGAAGTGCGCTCGAGTGGCTGAACAGTGAAGTCGATAAAACCCTGCCGACCGGTTACACCCGCGACTACATGGGTGAATCTCGTCAGTTTATTACCGAAGGGAGCGCACTCTATACGACCTTTGCTCTCGCTTTGGCAATTATCTTCTTGGTTCTGGCGATTCAGTTTGAATCCGTCAGAGATCCAATCGTCATCATGGTGTCTGTACCACTCGCAATCTGTGGCGCTCTGGTCGCATTGGCATGGGGCGGATTCTTTGGTTTTACCTCACTCAACATTTATTCACAGGTTGGGCTGATTACGCTGATAGGTTTGATAACCAAGCACGGCATCCTGATTTGTGAAGTTGCCAAAGAGGTACAACTGAAATTCAATAAAAACCGGATTGAAGCCGTCATGGAAGCAGCGAAGATTCGTTTGCGCCCAATCCTGATGACAACCGCCGCGATGATTGCCGGCCTGATTCCGTTAATGTATGCCACCGGTGCCGGTGCCAAACAGCGGTTCAGTATCGGTATTGTTATCGTTGCCGGTCTTGCAATCGGGACTCTGTTTACGTTGTTTGTTCTTCCCGTCATTTACAGTTATCTGGCAGAAAAACATAAACCACTACCGGTTTTTGTGGAAGACGATGAAGAAAAGCAATCATCAGATGAAGCACCAACCCATACGGCTTGATAGACATACCGTAAGGTGTGTTTGATACCCGGATAAGCAAAAAGGCCACACGATGTGGCCTTTTTTGTCTACTTTCATAACGACTTTCCTGCTTGAATTACATAGAATAACAGGGAGTAGAAGAGGAGTTTTACCCGATATGTTTGATCCAAAGAAACTAGAGCAAGTTGCAAAACAGATTCATGATGCCATGCCTCAACCGGTCAAAGACCTCGGTGCTGATGTTGAACAGAAAGTTCGGCAGGTCATTCAAGGACAATTGAATAAGCTGGATGTTGTCAGTCGTGAAGAATTTGATGTGCAGACACAGGTATTACTTCGTACCCGTGAGAAGTTGACTCAACTGGAAGCAAAACTCACTGAGTTAGAAGATAAACTGTCTCAACAAGATAAATAACCACAGCGTCTTGAGAACAACTGGTCACGCAGAAGAATGTTCATAGCGGGTAACAGTATTATCTCATTCAGCAAGCAAAAGGCCTGAATTATACAATTCAGGCCTTTTTTATCATGAGTTCAGCGATCATTGTCGTCACCTTTTGGGTGACGACAAATTCGATTAACCACCCACGGCAATTCGCTTCATATCTTTCATATAGCCACGTAATTCTTCACCGATGTACTCGACCGGATGATTGCGAATCACGCTGTTCACTTCAATCAGATAAGCATTATCAACATGATTAGAGGTTTCACCTAAACCTTTACCAATCACATCGGTGCTCACTGAAGGCATGAATTTTTCGCGTAATAATGGTGTCGCGACATTAGCAAACAGATAGTTTCCGTATTCTGCCGTATCAGAGATAACAACGTTCATTTCATACAAGCGCTTACGAGCGATGGTATTGGCAATCAGTGGTAGCTCATGCAGAGATTCGTAATAGGCCGACTCATCAATGATTCCGGAATCTGTCATCGCTTCAAATGCCAGTTCAACTCCGGCACGAACCATCGCGATCATCAGGATACCGTGATCAAAATATTCTTGCTCAGTGATTTTTACATCAGATTCAGGGTAGTTTTCAAATGTCGTTTCACCGGTTTCTTTACGCCAGTTCAACAGATTAGCGTCATCATTAGCCCAGTCAGCCATCATCGTACTAGAAAATTCACCGGCAATGATATCGTCCATGTGTTTGTTATACAGCGGACGCAGTAAATCTTTCAGATCTTCCGATAACTCAAATGCTTTAACTTTCGCAGGGTTCGACAGGCGATCCATCATATGTGTGATACCACCGAACTTGAGCGCTTCAGTAATCGTTTCCCAGCCATATTGCAGCAATTTTCCTGCATAACCGGCATCGATACCTTCAGCAACCATTTTCTCGTAGCATACGATAGAGCCAGCTTGCAACATACCGCACAGAATGGTTTGTTCACCCATCAAGTCTGATTTAACTTCGGCAACAAAAGAAGATTCCAGACAACCTGCACGATGTCCACCGGTTGCAGCAGCCCATGCTTTCGCGATCTCCAGACCATCGCCTTTAGGATCGTTTTCCGGGTGCACAGCAATCAGTGTCGGAACACCGAAACCACGCTTATACTCTTCACGAACTTCAGTTCCCGGACACTTCGGTGCAACCATGACAACCGTCAAATCTTTACGGATTTGCATCCCTTCTTCAACGATATTAAAGCCGTGTGAGTAGCCTAATGCTGCGCCTTCTTTCATGAGAGGCATAATAGTTTCAACAACATTGGTATGCTGTTTATCCGGTGTCAGATTCACCACCAGATCCGCTTGAGGAATCAGTTGCTCGTAGCTACCTACTTCAAAACCATTATCTTTCGCATTTTTATAGGACTGACGCTGCTCATCAATCGCAGCCTGACGCAATGCATAGGCAACATCCAGACCAGAATCACGCATGTTCAGGCCTTGGTTTAAACCTTGAGCACCACAGCCAACGATCACAACTTTCTTACCTTTAAGGTAATCTGCTTCATTGGCAAATTCTTCACGATCCATAAAACGGCAACGACCCAGTTGATCCAGTTGCTGACGTAAATTCAGTGTATTGAAATAGTTAGCCATGTAGGGGCTCCTTCGTTATTGATCCATCATGTCGGTAGCAGACACCGAATATCCACATATTAAATCAGACACTCTATTGCCGAAAGTGATATATTCACAACCAAGTATTGCAAAAAATGCAACATATTAGACAACAATATGAATATTAAAATATTAGAACTTTTTGTCCATCTCTGTGACAGTAAAAACTTTAGTAAAACGGCTGCGGCAATGCACATGAGTCCGTCAGCATTAAGCCGTCAGATTCAAAAGTTTGAAGATGAAATCGGGCAATATCTCTTTATCCGCGATAATCGTCGGGTAGAAGTAACACCGACAGGCCTTCGTCTCCTGCCGGTCGCCTTGAAAATCATCAGTGAGTGGCAGCAGTTTCAGGCGGAGCTGCATGAGAGCAACCAAACGCTGAAAGGTGAAATTCGCCTGTTTTGTTCGGTAACGGCCAGCTATAGCCACCTTCCGGAACTACTGGCTGACTTTCGCTCTCAACACCCATTTATTGAATTCAAGCTATTAACGGGTGATCCTGCTCAGGCAATCGACAAGGTTCTGAACAACGAAGCCGATCTGGCTATCTCAGCTTTACCGGAACAACTGCCTAACCGCATTGTATTTGAGTCGATCAGTGAGATACCGCTGTCAGTGATTGCACCTGTCGGTGTCAGCAGTTTTGAGCAGGCACTTCGTGCCGAGCCGATTGACTGGTCAACAATTCCATTTATCGTGCCTGAATCAGGTACAGCAAGAGAAAGAGCCAATACTTGGTTTAAGGAAATGGAAATCAAACCCAATATCTATGCTCAAAGTGCCGGCCACGAAGCCATTGTGAGTATGGTTGCGCTTGGATATGGGATTGGCATTGCGCCCGATGTTGTTATCAATAACAGTCCAGCCCGAGAAAAAGTGCAGCGTTTACCGGAGAGCCAGTTGATACCGCCATTCCAGTTAGGGGTTTGCTGTCGTCAGTCCCAATTAGAGCAACCGTTGGTAAAAGCCTTATGGCAGGTTGTCACTGCCAAAAGAAGTATTGTGACTTAATTCAGAACCCGTGGTTAGGCCGGAAAAATAGCTTGGGGCTCCAATAGAAAAATGCCTGAGTATGACGACTCAGGCATTGGCAACGATAGATTTTCAATCCATTGGTTATACTTTAAATTTACCCACCAAATCGTACATCTTATCTGAAACCTTACGGAATGCTTCTGCACTATCAAGCTGTCCTTGAGCATCTTCTGTCAGTTGATTTGCGATAGCATTAATCTGTTGTGTATTTTGCGTAATATCCTCACAGACACACGACTGTTCTTCTGTTGCGGTCGCAATCTGAATTGAAGCACCTTTGATCTGATCAATTGAACGGGCTAACTGAATCAAACTTTCGCTGGCCGTATTGGCTTGCTCTACGGCACTATCAGTCATCGACTTACTATTTTTCATGACGTCTGCGGCTTGTTGCGTGGTTTGCTGCAACTCTTGAATCATTTGCTGAATTTCTTCCGTCGAGGCTGTTGTTTTCTGTGATAGATTACGAACTTCATCGGCAACCACAGCAAACCCTCGGCCATGCTCTCCGGCTCTGGCGGCTTCAATGGCAGCGTTTAAAGCCAATAAATTCGTCTGCTCTGCGATGCCCTGAATCGTGGTAATAATCGTGGTAATCTGTTGAGAATTATCATTCAGTTTGCTGATGATATCGCTCGTGGTATGGACTTCACTGGCAAGTGTCTCTATCGACTCTTTGGTATTTTCAACGACTAATTTGCCATTCTTACAGTCAGCAGAACTGCTTTCAGCAATCCCCGCGGCCTGCTCGGAGCTGGATGCAATTTCAGCAGTCGCCTTCGACATCTCAGAGATAGCATCTGTCACCAGTGTAACTTTCTCTAACTGATTTCCTGAATCAGCCTGCCATTGATGTGCTTTTTCCGTCGCCGTGGCAGCCATACTCTTCAGATCAGCACTGAGGGTGACAACTTCCCGAATCAGGTTCCCCAACTTATCGACAAACCCATTAAAGGCACGCGACAATTCTCCGACTTCATCCTTGGCAGTCTCGTCAAGCTTCGTTGTCAAATCACCGTGTCCCTGAGAAATTTGTCGCAGAACATGCGTCACACTGTTGATTTGTGAGGTAATGACTTTTGAAACATAAAATGCGATCAAAATGAAAATAATAACTAAAGGAATCACAATCGCAAATGTCACATAAGTCTGTTTCACTGCAGCGGCATAGACTTCAGATTTAGGAACTAGAGCAACAAAACGCCAGCCCAACTTAGAGATAACTATTTGTCCGAGGTAGTCTGTGCCACCACGAGTCACCTCAAACAACGCTTTAGGGTGTTCACTCATCAATTTAAAAAATGGCGTATCAATATCGCTCACAGATTTAAAGCTATTCTCCGGTTTAAATGGATCAACTAAAATCGTGTCATTGTCTTCCAGCAAAACGATATAGCCATTATCACCGATAGTAATACTCTTAACGATATCAGTCAGCTCATTCACGGAGATATCCAAACTAACGGCGCCAAGCACTTTATTGTTTTTATCTTTTACCGCTTTTGCAATCGCGATATAAGTCGCATCATCGCCCTTCCAGTAATAAGCGTGGGTCATAACGGCCTTACCATTTGCTGCCATTGCCGCCTTATACCATGGACGAACACGGGGGTCGAAAGGAGAAGAAAAGTTGCTCCCCGGCCATTCGATATAACTTCCTGTTTCACGCCCGGTATAAACATAAGCCAGGTTTTGTTTTGCTTTGCCAAATCGTTCAAAAATGTCGAAGAGATGTTTTGACTGCCCTTCAAGAGAAGACCATCCTTTGAAGTTATCGACTTTCTGTTGGTCAACAAAACTTGGTGCATCGGATAAATGTTCAGTAACTTCGGGGAGTGATGCAAGATAATCAATACTCTTCTTCGCATTATCAAAGAAAATATTAAACGCACGATCAACTTGCAAAATTTCTTTCATCGTGGCTTTTTGAAATTGTGTGATCGCTGCATCAGTGACTTCTCTTATGGAGAAAATCGCTAAAAAAGCAACGGGCACAGTGACTGCAACCACAAACGTTGCAATCAGCTTTGTTCTAATCTTCATCAACCCCTCTCTCACCAAGTCTTGGCAATGTAAACCATGCCTAGTTTTAAAATAGTGTGTGGCCGTGTTTTTGCAAGATTCACTGGAGTTGTCCAATGAGTCCGTCACATACTTTAATTAAGTTATCACATAAATAGAATGGAAAATCACCAGAGAGCGTCGTTTAATAATCAAAAGCGTCGTAAATAGAACAAATTATCTTATATGCATAACCGGAAAAATCGATGAATATTGAAGTCCTTCATCCACAAATATACCTATACAATATTTTCACATCGCTACATTTACGAGACATTGTTCATAATAAACCTGTTCATAATAAATCTGTATTTTCCTAGCTCATTCTTATTCCGTAAAAACACCTTTGCCTTAATGAAGGTAATTTCACAGAATAAGAACAAATATGAACTTGAGTTAATAATTTATTGCATTTGTCCGATAAGAATAGCTGCTCATGGCCTAATACAATATGGTGATTTTTCATAAAGTAAGTCGGACTTAATCTTATCTTATGAGTTGATTATCAAAACACTAGAGTATATTTTTCGGCACGACTCTTCGTAGTTTAACCCTAATCCGTTTAAATAACCGGACTTTATCATCGGGATTAAAATCCTTGGTAATCTGCCATGCATTCTCAGCATCCATCTCTTTTAACATTGAAGATTTCACATCTTGTGTAATCTCAGGAGAATAAATAACTGTCATGCTCTCCGTATTCAGATTTGCACTACGGGGATCAAAATTATAAGTACCGATTACAGTAATATTGTCATCAATTGTCATTGTTTTGGCATGCAGGCCAAATATAGGTATCGATGGCAATCGTTTATACATATGTTCCGACATCACCCTCTGCCTAATTCTGGCATCAGGCCTGAATTCGTAAACTTCGACACCAGTGTCGAGTAATTCATTTCTATTTCTTTGATAGCCGCTAAAAGCTTCTAAATTATCATTGGATGCCAGACTGTTTGTAAGTATTTTTATTTTGACACCATGATTAACCAATTGACGTAGAAATGCCCGGTCTCTTTTAGTTGTAATCAAATATGGTGTCTGGATAACAATACTGTCTGTCGCTTGTTCTGCAAGTTCAATCAATTTATCTTTGGTGATACTCCCGCCACCCAGAAAATGCTTGCGATCATTCTTTCCCGGAATGTCAGCAATATATTCAACATGGTCGATAAATAAAAATTTACCTTCATCTGCAAGGTGATTAAAGGTCTCCGGTACATCTTCGATCTCTTCTCTAATCTCTGGATTGAAATTCTCAGGATTACACGCATAAGAATGTAACCGAGAAAAATTTGGGTTCTCCGGATATGGTTGACTCCCCATCAGATCTTCGACGGAAACACTGAGCTTACTTTGCCAATACTGTTCAAAAGATGCCTGTACTGAATGGACGGCTTTACCTGCGAGAAAAACATCTCTGTCCCTGAAATTATAGTCATGATCAAACCCAAAATATTCATCGGCAATATTGCGTCCACCGGTAATTGCGATTTGTTGATCAACCAGAAATACCTTGTTATGCATTCTCTGATTAAGACCATGGAAATCAGTCACAAGCGATGTAAGCTTTTGGATAATATTCTTGCCGACATTCGCATTCGGATTATAAATTTTAATCTCGATATTCTTGTGGGCAGCCAGCATTAAAAGCTCATCTCCCCGAGCTTCCAGCATAATATCGTCAACCAACACTCGAACTTTGACACCGCGCTCAGCAGCACGCACCAAATAATCGGTAGCAATCAGGCCAACATTATCGATTGAAAATATAAAATATTGTACATCAATAGATTTTTCCGCACGTTCAGACAGCCATGCGCGGGACATCATCGCTTCCGTCCCTTGTTCCAAAACATAGACTCCGGTCTTATGCTGCATTTCTGATGCAAAAGGTGCAGTAAACTGAGATAAGGTTTGAGTTGGACGATTCAGCGGTACAGCACAATAGTCATGATCAGATAATGGCACACTGTCTGGTGCAGACGAGCAACCAACAGTAAAGAGAACAATAGAATATAAAACAGTATTGATGATGATTCTTTTTAACATAACTAAGTACGACAAGAAAATATGCTGAACAACATACTCGATTGGTCGCACAATGTCACTGTTACGCTTAGCGTGAAGCATAATACCGCCAAATCGATCTCATAATCGGTTTATTATTAAGATGAATAGCCGCACAAAACTTTGAGTAAGCGGATATGTGAATAGGGTTGAATCAGTGGGTAAGTTTAACCGATATGAATTAGTGATTTTTGGACATAAAAAAAGAGCTGTTGATAACAACAGCTCTTTTTAAAAGTGGCGGAGAGATAGGGATTTGAACCCTAGGTACGCTATTAACGTACGCCGGTTTTCAAGACCGGTGCTTTCAACCACTCAGCCATCTCTCCACAAATTGTGACTAAAAACAGATCTAATTATCCTATTTTTAGCTAAATTTCTCTCTAAATAAAGTCTTACCAAAAACTGCTTTATTTAGAAGTTTGTCGCTGTGCGATGAGGATTTTGAAGCGAGACGCGCAGTGTGCAAACGCACATGAGCATCGCAGCTATCAAAAGCATCAAGCTTCAGTAGACAAACTGCAAATTAAAGCCTGGCGATGTCCTACTCTCACATGGGGAGACCCCACACTACCATCGGCGCTGTTTCGTTTCACGACTGAGTTCGGCATGGAGTCAGGTGGGTCCAAAACGCTATGGTCGCCAAGCAAATTCTTAAAATTCGGAAAGCTGTTTTTTTGTTCTCTACACAATCAAGTCTCTAACTGAGCCACAAAACCCCTTCGGTGTTGTATGGTTAAGTCTCACGGGCAATTAGTACAGGTTAGCTCAACGCCTCACAGCGCTTACACACCCTGCCTATCAACGTTCTAGTCTCGAACAACCCTTCAGGACGCTTTAAGCGCCAGGGAGAACTCATCTCAAGGCTCGCTTCCCGCTTAGATGCTTTCAGCGGTTATCGATTCCGAACTTAGCTACCGGGCAATGCGATTGGCAT